>QKYL01000197.1 GCA_003255745.1 Paracoccus saliphilus | reverse complement strand
TTAAAGCGGTTTGCGTTTAATCTGATTGATAGCCTGCAGCCTTGAAGAAGCTCCAACACTCCTCGGGATCAAAGAGATTGCAGACGTCTCCGAGAGCCTTCACGAGCTGTTCGTAGGTCCGGGCGCCGATGCGGCGAAGGTGGGCTTTCAGCTTCGAGAAGGCCAATTCGATGGGGTTTAAATCGTGAGAGTAGGCAGGCAGGAACAAAAACCAGCAGCCATGCGCCTTGAGGATCTCAGCTGACTTCGGGCTCTTGTGGGTAGAAAGATTGTCGAGGATCACGACAGTTCCCGGCAGAAGCGCCGGGGCCAGCTGCGTTTCAATGTAGATGTCGAAAGCGGCCCGGTCCATGGCACCTTCGATCACCCATGGCGCAATCAGCGCTGCGCTGGTGAGCCCGGCAATGAAAGTCTGCGTCTTCCATCGGCCAAATGGAGTTGTGCCGAACAATCGCTCGCCTACAGCGCTTCGGCCCCGCAGGCGGGTCATGTTCGCCTTTACCGACGTTTCATCGATGAAGACCGGCCGCTCTGCCCTTTCCCGCATGAAGGGCTGGCGCCGGGAAATCCAATCATGCCGGGCAAGCTTGATATCCGCCCGGGCGCGTTCCTGTGCGATCAGGCCTTTTTTTATATGAGAACCCGGCCCGGACCAGCGCCCGGTGGATCGAGGAAAGCTGGACGGACACACCATGTGTCTCCTCCAGGGCTCCGGCCAGTTCTTTGAGTGTGATGTCTGGCTCGGCGCGCACGATCTCGGTCAGGAATGCCATGTGTGCTACAAGCTTGCCTGCGGTGCCCGGCTTCCGCCCCTGCCGCTTCGGCGTCATCGCCCCGCGATTGCGGTGGTCGGCGGCCAGCCTGACGGCCGTGCTGGCGCTGACACCGAAGATACGTGCGGCGGCGCGGCACGAGTGACCGGCGCAAATGTGACCGAGAATTCGCCCGCGAAGATCCATCGAGTAAGGTTTGCCCATCAGTCACCTCCTCGCAGAAATGAATCAGACGAACGACCCTGTGGGAAGCTTTAGCGACTCTCGTCAAACGCAAACCGCTTTAAGGTGTCCATGGCAGGCCAGCCGCCCGATCTGCCAATCTTCATGTATCGGGGAACGTCGGTACCAGCCGGGTCCAGACGACGCCGCAGACCTTTATGAGCAACGCGCGGAAGCGAAACGTCGGGCAACGCCAGAAAGCCGCGCCCTCTGCCTTTGCCGCCAAGCACCAGGGTGGTGACAGCAGTTTTGGAAACGCGCGTGAGCATGGGGGTCGAACGCCCGACAACAAGCATGGCAAGCTGACAGGATTAGGATTGCCGGATGCTCGGCGCCAGCTATACTTCACGAAGTTTCCGCACGGGAGGTTCGACAATGACAGCATTTCTGATCGCAGAGGTGAAGGTCACCGATGATGCGTGGGTGCCGGATTACGCTGCCAAGGTGCATGATATCGCGGCAAGGCACGGCGGGCGCTACCTGTCGCGATCCGGCAACATCGAGACGCTGGAGGGTCAGAAGACCGACGAAACCCTGATCGCGCTGATCCAGTTTCCCGACCGTGCTTCGGCCCATGCGTTCGCCAATGACCCGGACTATGCCCCTTTCGGCAAGGCCAGGCAGGAGGGCTCGGTCAGCCATTTCCGCGTCATCGACGACAGCGACATTGCAGGTGCTATCCCTTACCTGCCGAAGCCGTGACGACAGATGTGGGGCCGTGCCGGCTCGGGGATTATCCCGTCAACTTGGCTGCGAGGCTTTGGACGTCGGGACCTGACGCACGGGGAACGATGCGGAACACGGCGTTGACAAAGCAGAAGATCGCAAAGCCCACCAGCCCCACGCAGACAGCAACCACCAGCAGCCGGCCGTAAATCTGTCCCGACAGCCATGAAAACGCCTCTCCCACACCGCCGGCGGCTTGGGGATCGGCACGCAGGGCCGCAAACAGGAACAGCAGGCCAATGACCCCGATCACGACGCCATGGGCGATGACGCCAGCCCTCAGAACCGGGTTCCAGCGCGTCGTGAACCGGCTTGCCCGAAGATGCTCTCGATACGTGGCCTTCCATCCCTGGCGTAGGTAATAGGCGCCGGTCGCCATGATGATCAGGGCTACTGCGCCGATGATCCAGCGCCCGCCCGGCCACTGCATGACGGTTCCCACATATTGAGGGATGCTTGAACCCTCTTCCGAGCCGCCGCCGCCGCCGAAAAGCAGGAAAAACGCGACAATGCCGATGCCCAGGTGCAGGCCGCCCGTCACGACCATTCCCAGCCGGGCAATGATCCCCTTTCCATCGCGGCCATAGCATTCCAGGTCGAAAACCGCGTCAAGCGCCCGCCAAAGGGCATATGCCAGCATGCCCAGCAAAATAAGAAACAGAACGATCGCGCCGCCCCAGGTGGCTTCCAACCAGCCCAAGGCGGATGACGTGTCCTGCGCACGGCCCCCCTGCCAGATCGAGTAGAGCGAGATTCCCGCCACGGCAAGATAGACAAGCCCGCGCCCCGTATAGCCCGCCTGCATCAGCGGTATCGCCCAGCCCATGTCCCTGTCCGTCATTGGTCCCGCACCTGCTTTCTTCAACGATCTGACCGTGCGCTGCCCAGACTGACCGCGTCAAGGTTCATCCTCCAAATCCGGCCCGCTCCCACGGTTGCTGGGGCAAAGGTCTGATCGGGCAGAAATGGGGGCTTTGGGCTATGTCGACACAGCAGCATCTGCTCTGGTCAAGCCGCTGATCTGAATGCCTTGGCCGGTGCCCTGTCGGAAGTGCCCGATGCGGAGGTCGGGTGTTGCACAACTGGTCCGATCGCCGGCAGCCGGTCGCGCGCGCTGCGCGGCGGATGCTCTCATGACGGCGGCGATGAACGCACTGCTGGCTCAGGGTGCTATCACGCGCTGACCTACATTGTTCTGCTGTGGACAGTGCAAGTGGTGAACCCCCGCCCCGGGCCATTCCATGTCATGGCTGCGGAAGGCAAGCGACCGCGAAAAGATTGGACAAGTCCGCCCTCAGGATGCCGGCTCGATAGGTGCTGTCTTGGCACCAACCGTGGCAACCCGGTGCCTTACATCAGAGGCCCTGACCTCTGCTGGGTTAGTATGTCAGGACCGATACGGCCAAGCGGCATGGGCGCCTGCACAGCCTGAAGTTCGTCTAAGCGCGGTTTCCACCACGGCACGATATGGTAGTCTGGTTTCAGTCTGGCGCAGCGTTCGTCCTGCCACTGGCTTGAAGCCTGCTTCGGAAGCAACACTATCCGGGCTTCGCCAGTTCAGTTTTGCACTATGCGCAAGCAAAAATAAAGGCCGGCGTCAAGGGTAATCCTGCATCTTGTTAACGTAAAATTAACTCTGAAAAGTGAATCTCTCAACTGCGAAATCCGCGCAACATTGTCGAGGCTCCACACCATGGCCCATACCCTATCCTCAGCCGACCCAATTCTCGACGTTAATGCCTCTGGGCCGACGGGAACCTTGTTCTCCCATGGCGGAGCAGGCGGACCCGTCCTGGCGAACCCGTCGATGGGCTTTGGTCTGAACGGGGTCACCGACTGGTCGACCCAGATGCCCTTCATCGACGTCTTCAAGAGCTCGCGTCCTTGGACGGGGCATCTGGAAGGCCGGTGGGGTGGTGCAACAAGTGCCCAGATCGAAGCCGTCTCCGACGCTGACGGCTATCTCACCAGGCTTCCTGCCGGGGTCAGCCATGTCAGCGCGCTGTTTCTGACGGAAATGCCGTCCCAGATGACCTCAGTTGCCGGAACTTACCGGGTCACTTACGAAGGGCAAGGCGACATCACCGTCAACGGCGCCACCAATGTGCGCTATGGCAATGGTGAAATCTGGTTCGACTACACCCCGCGCGGCAACAACCTGATCAGCATCGACATCCGCAGGATCAACAGCGCGGATCATATCCGGGACATATCCGTTGTCCATGAGAAGAACATCGCTGCCTTCGAGGAAGGCAAGATCTTCAACCCGGACTGGATCAAGCTGATCGATGACATGCGATCATTGCGGTTCATGGACTGGCAGAGCACGAACAACTCTGACGTCTCCCGCTGGACCGACCGTGCCCAAGCGACGGACGCGACGTGGGCAACCGAAGCGGGTGTCCCTCTCGAGATCATGGTCAAGCTTGCCAACGAGACGGGCACGGATCCATGGTTCAACATTCCGCACCTGGCTGACCAGGATTACATCCGGAACTTCGTCTCTTATGTGAAGGAACACCTTGATCCCGATTTGAAGCCCTTCTTCGAGTATTCGAACGAGGTGTGGAACTGGCAGTTCGAACAAGCGCAGTGGGCGAACAGAGAGGGCCAGAAGCTCTGGCCGAACCAAGGTGACGCCTGGGTCCAGTACTATGGAATGAAGGCCGCCGAGATGGCAAAGATCATCGACCAGGTTTATGGCCAGAACGTGGACGATCTTGTCAACAAGGTGATCGCGACCCATACCGGCTGGCAGGGGCTGGAATGGAGCATTCTCGAGGCGCCGAACGCCGTCAGGAACGGGCTTGAAAAGCCAGCCTCCCTTTTCAACGACTATGCCGTCACCGGCTACTTCGACGGCAGCCTGGGCCGGGAGAAGGCGCCGGTCGTTCTTGAATGGATTGCCAATTCGGAAACCGCAGCGACCGCTCAGGGGCGCGCGCTGGGTCTGTCCGGATCGCAGCTGGACACCTACATTCAGCAGCACAAATACGACCAGGCCATCGGCCTGGCGATCCGGGAACTGCGCGACGGCTCCGTCACCGGGAACCCGGATGGCTCAATCGCGAACCTTGTCAAAAGCTTCGAGTATCACAAGAAGATCGCGGACGCCTATGACCTGGACCTGGTCATGTACGAAGGTGGTACCCACGTTGTGGGGGTTGGTCAGTGGGGCAACAATCGCCAGCTTGCCGACTTTTTCGTTGCCTTGAACCAGTCCGACGACATGGGCCAGCTTTATCTGGAACTCCTGAGCGGATGGAAGAATGCGGGCGGAACCTTGTTCAACGCCTTTGTTGATGTCGGCAGGCACGGCATTCATGGATCCTGGGGCGCCCTTCAGCATTTGGATGACCAATCGGAACGATGGGACGCCCTTGTGGAGTTCAACAAGAACAATCCGGGATGGTGGGAAAACAGGGGCGGAGGTGACTTCATCGGCAGTGGTGAAACCGCGCCCGGCATCCCGGCTCCGGCAGTGCCCGGCCCGGTCGCCCCGGCCCCCAGCAATCCCCAGCCGACTTCCCCGGCGCCGGCGCCGACCGCTCCCGCCCCGGTCGCCCCGGCTCCCAGCAATCCCCAACCGGCTCCCCCGGCGCCGGCGCCGACCGCTCCAGCCCCGGCCGGAAGCATCACAGGGACGAACACAAACAATACGCTGAACGGTGGCGCGGCCGACGACACGATCTACGGCCTCGGCGGGAACGACACCATCGACGGCAAGGGCGGTGCCGACAGGATGCATGGTGGGACCGGGAACGACATCTATTGGGTCGGCAGCTCGGGTGACCGGACGCTGGAACTGGCGGGTGAGGGCCATGATACCGTTCACTCGACAACCCATTGGACGCTGGCCGACAACCTGGAGGACCTTTACCTCAGAACTGCAGCGCACAGCAGCGGCACGGGCAACGCCTTGAACAATCGCATCTTCGGCAACAGTGCGCCCAACGCCCTCTCTGGCATGGCCGGAAACGACCAACTGGTTGGACACGAAGGCAGAGACACAATTACCGGCGGAACAGGGAACGACACCCTCACGGGCGGGGCCGCGAACGATACCTATCGCTTTTCCGCCGGTGACGGGCAGGACGTGATTACCGATTTTGCCGTTAAGGAAGGCGAGGTTCTCGACATCCGCGGCTACACCAATCTTGTCGAACTTCGTGCCGAAGCGGGGGGAACGCGAGTTGTTCTGTCCGGAAACGACAGCATATTCTTGGAAGGTGTGTCCCGGTCCGACCTCTCCTCCGCGAACTTCCTGTTCAATGGTGCGGTGCCGAAGCAACTTGGGGCCGCAGCTCCCGCCCAGCCTCCCGTCAGTTCACCTGTGATAACGCCTCCCGTCTCAGGGGGAGTTACGGAAGATACGCTGCCATCGGTCATCCCGCAGGGCAGCATCGTCGGTGGCATTGCGAGCGAAAAACTTGCTGGCGGCTCAGGAAATGACGTGATCTTTGGTATGGGGGGAAACGACAAGATTACCGGCACGTCAGGGGCTGATACCCTGAACGGCATGTCTGGAAACGATACGCTTGAGGGAGGCAACGGCAACGATGTTCTTACGGGCGGCACCGGCGCAGATATTCTGACAGGGGCGGCCGGCATCGACTTCATGTTCGGCGGCAAGGATACCTTGCGTGACACGTTCGTGCTGAAGTCCACGTCCGAAAGCCAACCGGGCCGCAACAGCGATGTTGTTCACGACTTCCTCTCCAACACTGATCTTCTGGATTTTCACGAAATAGACGCCAACATCCATCTTGGCGGCAACCAAGCCTTCGCGTTCTCAAGCAAGGGTGCAGCTGCCCATTCGCTTTGGATAGTGCAGTCAGACGGCGACCTCGTCGTACGTGGAGATGTCACCGGAAACACCGTCCAAGATTTCGAGCTCCGGATAGCTAACGTTTCCTCGCTTGCAGTGCAGGATTTTTGGCTCTGATTTCTACGGATGGTATTCTAAACTGGGTCTGAGTGACCTGCCCCCCGTTGGTCCCTCGATCATAACGAGAGTCTGCCGGGGTGTGCGCTGCTC
>QKYL01000196.1 GCA_003255745.1 Paracoccus saliphilus | reverse complement strand
CAGCCGTTCCTGATGCCGATCGAGGACGTGTTCTCGATCTCGGGCCGCGGCACCGTGGTGACCGGCCGGATCGAACGCGGCGCCGTCAACGTGGGTGACGAATTGGAGATCGTGGGCATCCGCGACACCAAGAAGACCACCTGCACCGGCGTCGAGATGTTCCGCAAGCTGCTGGACCGTGGTGAGGCTGGCGACAACGTGGGCGTGCTGCTGCGCGGCATCGACCGCGAGGGCGTCGAGCGCGGCCAGGTGCTGTGCAAGCCGAAGTCGGTGAACCCGCACACCAAGTTCGAAGCCGAGGCCTATATCCTGACCAAGGAAGAAGGCGGCCGTCACACGCCGTTCTTCGCGAACTACCGCCCGCAGTTCTACTTCCGCACGACGGACGTGACCGGGACCGTCCGCCTGCCGGAGGGCACCGAGATGGTGATGCCGGGCGACAACCTGAAGTTCGAGGTCGAGCTGATCGCGCCCATCGCCATGGAAGAAAAGCTGCGCTTCGCCATCCGCGAAGGCGGCCGCACCGTCGGCGCAGGCGTCGTCTCGAAAATCATCGAGTGACCTGCGGCCTGAAAGGGCAACACGAGCGCATCTTCGGATGATCCTTTGGGATATCCCGAAGAAGAGGGCCACCCTTCGGGGTGGCCTTTTCCTTGCGGCTCTATGACCAAAAGTCGCGTTGACCTGGGCCGCCCATCCGGCGACATTGGGGTTTCAGGACATGACGAGATCAAGCTGATGTGCCAGATCTTCTCCGGGCAGCACCCGGATCGCTACGAAACCGTGACGCGCCGACTGCGCCTGAACGGGCAATCCACTTCGATCCGACTGGAGCGTGCCTTCTGGCACATTCTGGACCGCATCGCGGCACGCGAAGGCGTCACCACTCCTGCTTTCATCTCGAAACTACATGCCGAGGTTCTGGAACTTCATGGCGAGGCGCGCAACTTTACCTCGCTCTTGCGCTGTGCCTGCACAATCCATCTGGGCGAAGAGGTGGTGATGCCCACGGCGATCGCTGCCGAATGACCGCAAAATTTCGTCTGTAGTAATCCGATACTACCCGGCCCCGCGCGCGATTCCCTAGGCTTGATCCATGACGGCAAGAAAGGGAGCCTCGATGGCCAAATACATCCACTCGATGATCCGCGTTTTGGACGAGGCGCGCTCGGTCGAGTTTTATGACCGGTGCTTTGGGCTCAAGGTTGCTGAGCGGCTGGATTTCGACAGGTTCACGCTGATCTACCTCGCCAACGACGAAAGCGAGACTGAGCTTGAGCTGACGGTCAACAAGGGCCGGACGGAACCTTATGACCTGGGCGACGGCTTTGGCCATGTGGCGTTTTCGGTCGAGGACGTCGATGCCCTGCACGCCCGTCTGACCGAAGCCGGCCTGGCGCCGCGCAAGCTGGTGGATTTTGCGCCGGGTGGCGAAGTGATCGCGCGCTTTTTCTTTATCAAGGATCCCGACGGTTACGAGATCGAGGTCCTGCAGCGGGGCGGCCGCTACAAGTAATTCCGCAGCCGATCCCTTGGGGGAGGGTAGGCGCGGGCATAACAGGGAGGAGGAACCATGTCCCAACTGAATAAGCAGGGGCTGACCCGACGTGCGCTGCTGTCGCGCGCCGTGGCGGCCGGGGCTCTGGCGGTGGCGGGGACCGGCTTTATTGCCGCGCCCGACGCAGCCTGGGCGGTTGAGGTCAACGCGATCAGCGAACACGAGATGGCAACGCTGCTGCAAATGGCGCGTGACATTTATCCCCATGACCGGGTCGGCGACCGCTTTTATGCCGTTGCCGTCAAGGGGTATGACAGCGAAGCCAGCAAGGCCATGGTCGCGGAAGGTGTCGCCGCGCTGGATGCCGCGGCGCAAGCGGCCGGATTCGGCAATTATCTTGCTGTCGGTTGGGAGGACGACCGTGTCGCGATCCTGCGCAGTATCGAAGACAGCGCCTTCTTCCAGACGGTCAGGGGCGGCCTTGTGACAGGTCTTTATAACCAGAAAGAGGTCTGGCCGATCTTCGGCTATGAGGGCGAGAGCTTCTCTCAGGGCGGTTACATCTACCGCGGCTTCGACGACATCGACTGGCTGTAAGGAGGCTCGGACCATGGCAACAGCAGCAAAATTTGATCTGAGCGACAACAATGTGGTCGTCATTATCGGCACCGGGGCGGGCGGCGGCGTTCTGGCCAACGAACTGGCCCAGAAGGGTGTCAAGGTCGTGGCCTTGGAGGCTGGCGGGCGTTACCTGCCCGAAGATTACATCAACGACGAATGGGACAGCTTTGGCCAGTTGGCTTGGACCGACCCGCGCACGACCAGCGGCGACTGGCGGGTAGCCAAGGACTTCAGCGGGCTCCCGGCCTGGATCGTGAAGGCGGTCGGCGGCACGACGACCCATTGGGCAGGCGCCTCGATCCGCTTTCAGGAGCATGAATGGAAGGCGCTGACCACCTATGGCGCTGTTGAGGGGGCGAACCTGCTGGATTGGCCCATCGACGCGGCCGAAATGGCCCCTTGGTACGAAAAGGCGGAAACCAAGCTGGGCGTGACCCGCACCGGTGACCGAGCCGGGCTGCCGGGCAACAACAATTTCAAGGTCTTCGAGGCCGGCGCCCGCGCGATCGGCTACAAGGACGTCCACACCGGCAAGATGGCGATCAACAGCGCAGACTATGATGATCGGCCAGCCTGCCAACAGACCGGGTTCTGCTTCCAAGGCTGCAAGTGGGGTGCCAAGTGGTCGGCCGCCTACACCGACATCCCCAAGGGCGAGGCGACCGGCAACCTGGAAGTGCGCGCGCATTCCCATGTCGCACGCATCCTTCACAACGATCAGGGCCGCGTGACGGGTGTCGAATATTTCGACAAGGACGGCAATTTGCAGATGCAGGCGGCTCGGATCGTCGCGGTCGCTGGCAATAGCTTCGAAAGCCCGCGCCTGCTGCTCAACTCGGCCAGCAGCATGTTCCCGGACGGGCTGGCCAACAGTTCGGGGCAGGTCGGACGCAACTACATGCGGCACACGACCGGTTCGGTCTATGCGACCTTTGAAAAGCCCGTGCGGATGTGGCGGGGCACGACAATGGCCGGCATTATCCAGGACGAGGCGCGCCACGACCCGTCGCGTGGCTTCGTGGGGGGCTATGAGCTTGAGACCCTGTCACTGGGCCTGCCCTTTATGGCCGCCTTCCTGGATCCGGGCAGCTGGGGCCGCGAGTTCACCACCGCATTGGACGCTTACGAATACACGGCCGGCCTGTGGATCGTGGGCGAGGACATGCCGCAGGAAACCAACCGCGTCACCCTGTCGGATGTCGAGGACAAGTTCGGCCTGAAGGTCGCCAACGTCAACTTCAGCGACCATCCGAACGATGTGGCCATGCGCAATCATGCCTATGACCGGGGGCAGGCGCTGTACAAGGCAGTGGGTGCCACACGGACGCTGCCGACGCCGCCCTATCCCTCGACCCACAACCTGGGCACCAACCGCATGTCGGAAAAGGCCGGAGATGGCGTCGTGAACCGGTGGGGGCAGACGCATGACATCGCCAACCTGTTCGTGTCGGATGGCAGCCAGTTCACCACGGGCGCGGCGGAAAACCCGACCCTGACAATTGTGGCGCTGGCCATCCGTCAGGCGGACCACATCGCCCGCCAGATGTCGGCCGGAAACCTTTAAACAAAAAAGCCGGCAGCACCTGCTGCCGGCTTTTCCTGTGCATGTGCAATGGTCGCGGCGGCTGATGCCGACGCGCCATCCATATCAGCCCTCGGCGGCTGCCTGGTTCACGCCGCCTTCGGCAATGCGGGTCATGTGCTTGTCGCCGTCGCGCGTATGGTCCAGACATTCCTGCAGCGCGGCACCATCCTCGTCCAGGCCAAGCCGGTTCGCAAAACTGCGCACGCAGCCATAGCCGGCGATCGCGTAATGCGTCAGGCGCTGGTATTGGGTGATGATCGAGGCGTCGCGGGTATCGTCATCGCCATACTGCGTTTCCAGGCCGTGCTTGCGCGCCTCGGCCACCAGGCCCTCCATGCCCTTGCAATGCTCGCCGGTCGGATCAACGCCATGATTGCTGCAAAGCTGTGCCAGCGTCTCCATGCCGCGGGCGATGCCCTGGTTGCCGGCGATCAGCGCCTCGGACAGTTCGCGCGAGGTGGCGGCGCGGCCCATTTCGGTGACAACGGGCATGGACTGCTTGCAGGCGGAATACAGGTCCTTCAGTTGATCCACATACAGGTCTTTAAGCGAATTGATGGTCATCTTGACGCCTTTTCGTTGGGGTGTCGGATTTGCTGTATCTTCAACGCCGATCTGCGCCCGCCGTTCCAAGACGGCCGAAAGATCACGGGGGCGCGGCTTGACTCTGCGGCGGGGGCGGGTGAGCAGTTCGTCTCGCTTATTCCCAACATGAGGCAGCGCCATGTTCGCCTGGTTCGAGCGTCGCATCGACCCCTATCCCGACCAGCCGCCCGCGATGCCGCCGCGTTCGCTGTGGCGGTTCGTGCTGCATTACAGCCGTGGCGCCTTGCCTTGGCTGGTGGCCCTGGCGGTGGGTTCGGGCCTGATCGCCGTGATCGAGGTGATGCTGTTCAGCTGGCTGGGCGAGACGATCGACCGCCTTGCCGACACCCCGCGAGAGGTGTTCTGGGCGCAGGAAGGGCAGCGGATCGGGATCATGGCGATTGTGCTGCTGGTGGCGATGCCGCTGCTGAATCTGGTCAGCACGCTGATCCTGCACCAGTCGCTGATGGGCAACTTTCCGCAGCGCATACGCTGGCAGGCCCACCGCTATCTGCTGCGCCAGTCCGTGGGCTATTTCCAGGATGAATTCGCGGGCCGGATCGCGCAGCGCCTGATGCAGACATCGCTGGCCGTGCGCGAGGTCGCAATGAAGATCATGGACGTGGGCAGCTATGTGCTGATCTATTTTCTGGGCGCGTTGGCGCTGGCCGCCAGCCAGGACTGGCGGCTGGCGGTGCCCTTCCTGCTCTGGGCGATTTCCTACGGGGTCATGCTGTGGCAGATCGTCCCCCGGCTTGGACGCGTGGCGCAGGCGCAGGCGGATGCCCGCAGCGGCATGACGGGCCGGATCGTCGACAGCTATACCAACATCGCGACCGTCAAGCTGTTTTCGCATTCCGACCGGGAGGAACGCTGGATGCGCCACGGCATGGACCGGTTCCTGCAGACCGTTTATGCGCAGATGCGCCTGTCCAGCATCCAGGACATCACGCTGAACCTGATCAATGTCTGGCTGGTGGCCTCGGTCGCCGGGCTGGGATTGTGGTTGTGGACGCAGAACCAGATCGCGGTGGGCGCAGTGGCCATTGCGGTGCCGCTGGCGCTGCGGCTGAACAACATGGCGCATTGGATCATGTGGGAATTTGCGGCGCTGTTCGAAAACATCGGCACCGTCCGCGATGGCATCACCAGCCTGGCCCTGCCGCGCGAGGTGCGGGATGCACCCGACGCGGTGCCGCTGCGCCCCGGTCCCGGCGCGGTGCATTTCGATCGCGTGACCTTCCGCTATGGCGGGATGGAAGGGGCGCAGCCGATGGCGGTGCTGGACGACCTGACGCTGCACCTGAAGCCGGGTGAGCGGGTGGGCCTTGTCGGCCGCTCGGGCGCGGGGAAGTCGACGCTGATCAATCTGCTGCTGCGGTTCCACGACATCGAAGGCGGGCGCATCACCATCGACGGTCAGGACATCGGGCGCGTCACCCAAGACAGCCTGCGGGCCGCCATCGGGGTGGTGACGCAGGACAGCTCGCTTTTGCATCGTTCCGTGCGCGAGAACATTGCCTATGGTCGCCCCGATGCGACCGAGGATCAGGTCCAGGCTGCCCTGCGGATGGCCGAGGCAGACGGCTTTGTGCCCGATTTGTCGGACAGCCAGGGGCGGCGGGGCTTGGACGCGCATGTGGGCGAACGCGGCGTCAAGCTGTCGGGCGGCCAGCGCCAGCGCATCGCCATCGCCCGCGTCGCGCTGAAGGACGCGCCGATCCTGATCCTGGACGAAGCGACCAGTGCGCTGGACAGCGAAGTGGAAGCCGCCATCCAGTCGCGCCTTGACGCGCTGATGCAGGGCAAGACGGTAATCGCGATCGCGCACCGCCTGTCCACCATTGCCGCCATGGACCGGCTGGTCGTGATGGATCAGGGCCGGATCGTGGAACAGGGCACCCATTCCGAACTGCTGTCGCGGGACGGCCTTTACGCGCGGCTGTGGCAGCGTCAGTCGGGGGGATTTCTGGCGGCAGATGATCAGCTTCAACAGGCGGGCTGATCATCGGACGTGGTTGCCGTGGACATGCAAAGGGCCCCGGCAACTTGCCGGAGCCCTCACGTTTCTTGCGCGGCCTTACTGGGCCAGCAGATCGCTGATCCGGCGGACCGAAGCCCGGCGGTTTTCCCGGATGTCGCCCTCTGCGCGAATGCGCGGGAACTGCTCGCCATATCCTTGGGTCACCAGGTTTTCCGGCGGCACGTCGAAATATTCGGCCAGGGCCAAGGCCACCGATTCCGCGCGACGATCCGACAGGGCCAAGTTGTAGGCGTCAGAGCCGACACTGTCAGTATGCCCTTCGATCATGAAGATCTCGCGCGGGTTCTGGGCAATTGAATCTTGCAGGACACGGCCAAGCGACTGAAGCTGCTGCGCCTGGTCAGGACGGATCGCCGCCGAACCGGTATCGAAGGTGATCGCGTCGATGTTGACCGGCGCCACCAGTGCCCGCACCTCGGGGATGTTGCGGATCTGGGACAGCGTGAACCGGCGGTCGACATTCACCTCGCGCTGCAGGGCCGCGCGCAGCGCATCCTCGTCCAGCGGTGCAGTTCCGGTCTGGACCTCGGCGGGGTCGGGCAGCTGGTCAACATCCACCGGCTGCACATCCGTTGTTTCATCGATCAACTGTGTCGTTGTTCCATCCGCCGAAACAAGCGTGCGGCGCAGCACTCGCAGGTCCGCATCGCGTATCGTGACGACGCGGCTGCCGTCCTCACGCGTAACGATGGTCCGCGAAGAGCCGTCATCGAAGTTCTCGGTGGTCACCGTCGAGCCGGGCTGGCGCAGCAGCGCGACTTCGTCCTTGATGACCTCCTGGCTGCCGTCCGGACGGGTGACGACGACCCGGTCCGGCGTGCTGAGGGCAACCTGGCGGTTGTTGTTCAGCACCGAACCAACGGCCACAGCGCCCAAGCCCAGCAACAAGGCCCGCGCCAGGTCGTTGTCGTTGCCACCATCCGAGGTATCAGCCTGCTGCTGCGCGGTTTGGCCCGAGGCACCGGCCAATGCGTCGCGCAAGTTGGTTGCGAAATCTTCCGAGGACGAACGTGCGGTTTCCTCGGTCACCTGTTGCTGGACGACCTCCCCTGATCCTTCTGCGGCATCCAGAGCCGCCGCAGAGTCCGGCGCGGAAGCCTGTGCGGCTTCACGCGAGGCTTCGGTCTGGGGGCGGTTCTCCTCGGCGGCGCGTACCACCAATTCGCCCTTGTTGTTCACACGATAGGTCTGCGCTTCGACCGGCGCCAGGCGCAGCTGGCCATTTTCGTTGCGCTCGACCACCACGCCGCGCGGGGTGCTGGCACGGCCGCCATCGGCACAGGGCATCGTGCCGCCCGTCAGACACGTCAGCGAAGCCAGCGTCAGTCCGGCCTCCACCTCTTTGGCCAGAACGGCAGCCAGGCCGGGCATCTCACCCGCCCGCTTTTGCTGAAGATCACCTTGTGCCAGGCGCAGATTATCACTTGACCCAGCATCGGCTTCAGCATCTGCCTCGGCTTCAGCATCGGGCGCGGCCTGCGCCTCGCCTGCCGCCGGCTCGGTGGGTGCGTCTGCGGCCTGCTGCTCCATCTCTGGTTGGGCTTCAGCGGGCTGCGGTTTGGGCTGGGGTGCGGCAGAGCTCAGCGGGTTCTGCGGCAGATCGGTTTCGGCCTCGATCTGGGCCTCAAGCTCGGTCTCGGCTTCGGAGGCGTTGTCGGTTGGGGATCCGGGGGCAGCATCAGCGTCAGTAGCGGCATCTGCATCGTTAGCGGCATCGGCCGCAGCCGCGGCATCAGCATTTGCTGCGCCCTCAGCTTCCGTAGGCGTTTCACTGTCAGACGCTGCGGCAGCCGCCTCGGCCTTGGCACGCTTGGCTTCCTCGGCGGCCAGTGCGGCTTCCAGATCGCCTGCGTCCTCCTGAACGCCGGCCGATGGCTCGGCAGTATCGGCGGTCTCGCCTTCTTCCGCTTGAGTAGCGTCGTCAGCCTGCTGCGCCTCGGTTTCCTCGGTCACTGCTTCTTCTGCCTCGGCGGCGGCTTCGTCCCCGGCAGGCTGCCCATCGGGCGGCAGCACCGGGTCGGTCGCTTCGGCACCATCGTCCGTGCCGGCAGCCTGTGCCAGAACCATGGGTTGTTGGCTCGGCTGCCCTGCGGATTGTTTGGGCAGCGAAAGTTCGGCAGTGGCCAGTTGCGGCGACAGCAGAGACAGGCAAGCCGCAAGGGCCGTTGTGTTGTGGATGATCCGGCGCATGGGAAGCTCCTTGTTGCGTGGGTCGTGGTCCATCTTTGGCTGTTTAACAGGCACTTGCGGAAAGGGTTCCCCAAAAGGCCGTGAGCGGTTCGTGATAAAGCAAGCCGGGACAACGACTTTTTCCGCCGGTAACTGCGGTCGGAACCCTGCCGATGCCGCGAAACAGGCTATCCTGTGTGATCACGGCCTTGGTTGGAACAGGCGTACAACATGGGGAGCGGCAGGTTTCACGGGCAGGCCGTACACGAAAAAAGGGGCGGATGCGGGTCCGTCCCTTGTGCTGCCTTGATTGACTTCCAGGATCAGGCGCTGCGGCGCGGGATCACACGCCTTCGCCAACGAAGGCCTTTTCCACCACAAATTCCTTCGGTTCGGAATTGGCACCCTCGCGCAGCCCCAGTTCCTCCAACACGGCCTTCACATCCACGTTGAAGGCCAGGCTGCCGCAGATCATCGCGCGGTCCGTTTCGGGAGAGAAGGGCGGCAGGGCCAGATCGGCCAGCACCTTGCCCGAAGCAATGTTGTCGGTGATCCGCCCCATCAGCGGCGAATCCTCGCGCGTGGTGGTGGGATAGTAGAGAAGGCGCTTGGCGAAATCCTCGCCGTAAAGCTCGCTCAGCAGCGGGTCGTTGCGCAGGTTCTGCACCAGCTCAGCCCCATAGGTCAATTCCTCGGCGGTGCGGCAGGTGTGCATCATGATCACCTGCTCGTACCGCTCGTAGGTTTCGGGGTCGCGCATCAGCGAAGCGAAAGGCGCGATGCCGGTGCCGGTCGCCAGGAACCACAGCCGCTTGCCGGGCAGCAAGGCGTCCAGGACCAGCGTCCCCACCGGCTTGGGGCGCAGGATGATGTTGTCGCCCGGCTTGATGTGCTGCAGGCGCGAGGTCAGCGGCCCGTCCGGCACCTTGATCGAATAGAATTCCAGCTCCTCGTCCCAGTTGGGCGAGGCGATGGAATAGGCGCGCAGGATCGGCTTGCCGTTGTCGTCGGGCAGGCCGATCATGACGAATTCGCCCGAGCGGAAGCGCAGCGAGGCCGGGCGCGTCACCCGGAACGAGAACAGGCTATCGGTCCAGTGCGTGACCGAGGTCACCGTCTGGGCGTCGGGAAGCACCTTCTTGGGGCCGGCGTCGGTCACGGGCAGGTCCAGCGTCATGAGAATTCCTCGTGTCTTCTAGTCGATGGGGCGGGGGGGCGAAAGCCCTCAGCCCGCAAGGGCGGCGCGATGGTCCCAGGCCTTCCAGTCCGCGCGGGCCAGCCACTGGTCCTGGGGCTGTCGTGCGGCGATGTCGGCGGCGACCTGAACCTCGTCAAAGCCAACGCGGCGGGCCATGGCATATTGGTCGGCGATCAGCCGCCCCGTCGCCCGCAGGCGGCCGGTATAGCCCAGTTCGCGCAGCCGGCGGGCCAGCGAAAAGCCCCGCCCGTCGCTGAAGGAGGGAAAGTCGATCGCGACCAGGTTGCGGTGCAGGTGGTCGACCAGCTGGTCCGGGGCGGTGTCCGGGGCCAAGGTGACCTCGGCATCGGTGTCCAGCGGGTGAAAGCCGTCGTCGCGGGCCAGAATGGCTTCGCTGTTCAGCTGCGTGCTCATGCCGGAACCTTTCCGCGGACGATGCGTCCGCCAATGAAGTGAATGCCGCATTCGGATTTTTCGCGGCCGCGCCACCGTCCTGCGCGGGGATCTTCGCCGGGGGCGACCTTCGAGGTGCAGGGCGCGCAGCCGATGGACGGATAGCCCTGCGCCACCAGCGGGTGCCGGGGCAGGGCGTTTTCCACCATGTAATCCTGCACGTCCTCGGGGCGCCAGTGCGCCAGGGGGTTGACGCGCAGCCGGGTCGGCGGCTCGGGTTCGAAGAACTCCAGGGCGGCGCGCTGGCCGTTCTGGAACCGCTTGCGCCCCGTGATCCAGGCGTCATAGCCCGACAGCACGCGCTCCAACGGCACGGTCTTGCGAAAGTCGCAGCAGGCGTCGGGGTTCACCTTGTGCAGCGTTCCGTCGGGATCGTTGCGGGCGATCTCCTCGTCGCTGGCGGTGATGACCTGGACATTCGTCAGGCCCAGCTTGGCTGCGACCTGGCGTTGATAGTCCAGCGTTTCGGGGAACAGCATCTGCGTGTCGATGAACAGCACCGGCAGGCCCGGCGCGACCAGGCTGACCATGTGCAGCAGCACCACGGATTCCGCCCCGAAGGAGGACACCAGCGACACCCGCCCCAGGTCGGGGTCGGTGACGGCACGGCGCAGCACCTCGATGGCGGCATGGTGGCGGTAGCGGTCATTCAACCGCTCCGCGCGTGTGTCCAGGTTGCCGTCAAGCATGGGCCGGTTCCGGATAAAGCGCCGCCTTGAAGGGTGCCGGCCCAAGCCGCCGATAGGCGTCGATGAAACGCTCGGATGCGTCGGCGCGGACCTCCAGATAAGCGCGCAGCAGCCGGTCGATGGCAGGCACGACCTCTTCGGCGGGAAAACCCGCACCGGCACGCTGACCGATGGCCGGAATGTCATAGGCATCGCCGCCAAGCGTGATCTGGTAGTTCTCCACGCCCGCCCGGTCCAGTCCCAGGATGCCGATATGGCCCAGGTGGTGGTGGCCGCAGGCGTTGATGCAGCCCGAAATGCGGATGTTCAGGTTGCCGATTTCTTCTTCCAGACCGACCGAGCGGAAGTGGTCGGCAATCTCCTCGGCGATGGGAATCGAACGCGCGGTGGCCAGCGCGCAATAATCCATGCCGGGGCAGGCGATGATGTCGCTGGTCAGGCCGGCATTGGCCGTGGCGAGGCCCGCATCGCGCAGCGCGGCATAAAGGGCCGGCAGGTCCGACTTGTGGACATGGGGCAGCGCCACGTTCTGGTCGTGCATGATCCGCAGGTCATGGTGGCCGTAACGTTCGGCCAGGTCGGCCAGCAGGCGCATCTGTTCGGCGCTGGCATCGCCCGGCGTCTGGCCCGGCGCCTTCAGCGTGACAATGGCGCTGGCATAGCCGTCGATGCGATGGGCATGCAGGTTCGTGTCCGTCCAGCTGCGAAAGCCGGGGTTCGCGGCACGCTCGGCCTCGAACCCGTCCACGGGCGCGTTGCGGAAGGCTGGCGCGCGGAAGCGGTCCTTGAAGATCGCCAGCGCCTCGCGGTCGGCGCCGTTGAAGTCGCGGCGGCGGGCCTGGAACTCTTCTTCGATCTCGGCGCGCATGGTGTCCATGCCGCGCTCCATCACCGTGATCTTGATGCGGGCCTTGTACTTGTTATCGCGGCGGCCGGACAGGTTGTAGGTCGCGATGATCGCCTCGACATAGGGCAGCAGGTCCTCCTCGGGCAGGAAGTCACGCACAACCTGACCCAGCAGAGGCGTGCGGCCCAGGCCGCCGCCGATCCAGACCTCAAAGCCGGTCTTGCCGTCCTTTTCCACCAGGCGCAGGCCGATGTCATGGGCGGCAATGACCGCGCGGTCCTTCTTGCCGCCGGAAATGGCAATCTTGAACTTGCGCGGCAGGAACTGGAACTCGGCATGGTCGGTGGACCAGCTGCGCAGCAGTTCGGCATAAGGGCGCGGATCGGCCGCCTCGTCAAAGGCCGCGCCGGCGAAGGCGTCGGTGGTCACATTGCGGATCGTGTTGCCGCTGGTCTGGATCGCGTGCATGCCGACGGCAGCCAGCGCGTCCAGCATGTCCGGGATGTCCACCAGCTTGGGCCAGTTGTACTGGATGTTCTGGCGCGTGGTAAAATGGCCATAGCCCTTGTCCCACTTCTGGGCCAGCAGGGCCAGCGTGCGCATCTGGTCTGGGCTGATCGTGCCATAGGGAATGGCCACGCGCAGCATGTAGGCATGCAGCTGAAGATAGACGCCATTCATCAGGCGCAGGGGGCGGAATTCCTCTTCCGTCAGGCTGCCGTCCAGGCGTCGTTCGACCTGGGCGCGGAACTGGGCCGCACGGTGGCGCACATAGTCGGTCTCGACAGGGCGAACATCAAACATGGGTGGTTTCCGTCTTCTGGGTTTCGGCTTGCCGATCAACCTGGATGCCGTGGAAATAGTTGGACGGGCCACGCTGCCGGAAGGCCTCGCGGAAATGGGTCGGCTCGGGGCCGTCGGGGCCGCGCCGCGCCTCGATCAGGTAGGGGCCGACGACCAGGTCCGCCTGGCCGATTGCCTTCAGCAGCGCAAGTTCGGCGATGGCGTCATCCTCGAACAAGGTCGCCTTGCGTGGATCGGGGGTCCAGCCCTCGTCGCACATCCAGACGTTATGTCCTTCGCGCAGATCGTTCGCAGTGATGACTCCGGGCTTTGCAGCCGTCGGGGTGAACGCTTTGCTCATGGTGCGGACCTCTTTCCTGATGCTCTCTATATAGAATTTCCTTCTGGATTCTTGCGAGTGGTCGGGTGAAATAAGAACGACGTGCACAAGGAGCCTGTTATGCCGGAACCTGTTTCCAACCCAGAGGGGTCGGGGCAAACGTTTGTCCGGCTGGACGACGTGGACCGCAAAATCCTGTCCCTGCTGCAGGAGGACGCCAGCCTGTCATTGGACCAGATCGCCGAACGTGTCGGGGCCTCCAAGACCCCAGTCTGGAACCGGATCCGCAAGCTGCGCGAGGCCGGCGTGATCCGCCGGCAGGTGGCGATCCTGGACCCGGAGGCCCTGGGGCTGGAGGCCTGCTTTTTCGTCCTGGTGCGGACCAGCGAACATGACAAGGACTGGGCGGGGCGTTTCCTCAAGGCATTGCGCGACCGGCCCGAGGTGGTCGAGGCGCACCGGCTGGCGGGCGACATCGACTATATCCTCAAGGTGCAGGTCCGCAATGCCCGCGCCTATGACCGCTTCTACCAGTCGCTGATCGGCGAGGTGAAGATCCACAACGTCACCGCGCTGCTGTCCATGGAGGAGATCAAGGCCTCCAGCGCGCTTCCCATTCCCGATGCGGCGCGCTAGGGTCCGGGGGCTTTGCGACGGGGGTTCTGATGGCGGGCTATGTGATCTGGCACAAGCCGACCTGTTCGACCTCGCGCTTTGTGCTGGCCGCGCTGCGCGAGGCGGGGGTCGAGGTGACGGTGCGCGACTATGTGCAGCAGCCGCCGGACGCGGATGAGATCGCCCATGCGCTGCAGGTTATGGACCTGGGGGCGCGGGGGCTGCTGCGTCGAAAAGGCACAGCTTATGAAGAGCTTGGTCTCTCGGACCCGGCTCTGGACGATGCTAGGTTGATTTCCGCCATGGCCGAACACCCCCTGCTGATTGAACGGCCGGTGGTGTTTGGCCCCCAGGGCGCCATCCTCTGCCGCCCGAAAGAGCGGATTTTTGATTTCCTGACGCAAGGACGCCCCTGATGCGGCTGATCGACCTGACCGAACCTGACCACCTGCCGGCGCTCGACGCGGCGCTGCTGCCAAGCCTGCAGGCGGGCGACGATCCGGTAAAGGTGCTGATCCTGTTCGGGTCGCTGCGCGACCGCAGCTATTCCCGCCTCGTTGCCGAGGAGGCGGCCCGCGTGCTGATCCGGCTGGGCGCGGTTGTGCGCATCTTCGACCCTTCGGACCTGCCCTTTCCGGACCAGCATGACGCGGGGCATCCGGCCATCGACGAGCTGCGCGACCATGTGCTGTGGGCGGATGCGATGGTCTGGTCCAGCCCCGAGACGCACGGCAACATGTCCGGCCTGATGAAGGCGCAGGTGGACCACATCCCGCTGACCATCGGCTCGGTCCGGCCGACACAGGGGCAGGTTCTGGCGGTGATGCAAGTCTGTGGTGGCAGCCAGAGCTTCAACGCCGTCAATAACATGCGCATTCTGGGGCGATGGATGCGGATGCTGACGATCCCCAACCAGTCTTCGGTCGCGCGTGCCTGGCAGGAGTTCGACGAGAACGGCCGGATGAAGCCATCCAGCTATTACGACCGGGTCGTCGACGTGATGGAGGAGCTGGTGCGCTTTACCCTGCTGACCCGGCCGCATCGCGTCACGTTGGTCAATCGCTATTCCGAGCGGCGCGACGCAGCCGTGAAGGCCGAGGAGATCCGCGCGCGTTTGTGATTGCCGCAGGACCGAGCTGCGTCCCGCGGCGCCGGGGGCCAGCGCCACTGGCCCCCGAAACGCGCCCTTAGGCCCCGACCGGGATCAAGGACGGCTTGGCCGCGTCACTCGTCCACGACGTTCAGGATCTTGGGCAGCGCGGGGCAGGGCAACAGCTGGTTGCGGGCGACATCGGCCAGGCAGTGGTTGTGCAGGAAGACATAGACATGTGCCGACAGGCTCTCCCAGAGTCGGTTGGACAGAGTCTGCGCCCGCGACCCTGAAATCCCGCCCGAGGCGCCGGCGCCGATATGCATCGCGCTGACGGTTTCGTCCACGGCCTCCAGGATTTCGGCGATGCGGATCGTCTCGGGCGTGCGGGCCAGACGATAGCCGCCGCCGGGACCGCGCACCGAGGCCACGAGGCCTGCGCGCCTCAGCCGCACGAACAGCTGTTCCAGATAGGGAAGCGAAATGTCCTGCCGCTTGGAAATCTCGGCCAGCGAGGTAAGGTCGTCGCCCTTTGCGATCGACAGATCGACCAGCGCGATGATGGCATAGCGGCCCTTCGTTGACAGTTTCATGGCCTGCTTTCCTCCATCCGCGCCCTGCGCAGTCTGCCTTGCATTGACGGCTGCCGTTGTCGCACGCTATGCCCGGCCGGCACGTTCCTTGCCAAGCCTGCGCCGGCTGCCCAGATATTCCGTCTAGAAGCCGCGCGCGCACGCGTCAAGAAACCCGACAAGCCCTGTGAAGGACAACCATGCCCGAGCTGATTTTTCCCGGTCCCGAAGGCCGCCTTGAAGGCCGTTATCATCCCCAGCCCGGCAAGCCCGACGCCCCCATCGCCATCGTGCTGCATCCGCATCCGCAATATGGCGGGACGATGAACAACCGGGTCGTCTATAACCTGCATTACGCCTTTCACAAGATGGGCTTTACCGTGATGCGCTTCAACTTCCGGGGCGTGGGCCGCAGCCAGGGCGAATTCGATCAGGGCATCGGAGAGCTGTCGGACGCCGCATCCGCGCTGGATTACCTGCAGGCGATGAACCCGAACTCCAAGCATTGCTGGGTCGCGGGCTTCAGCTTTGGCGCCTGGATCGGGATGCAGCTGCTGATGCGCCGCCCCGAGATCACCGGCTTCATCAGCGTGGCGCCCCCGGCGAACATGTATGATTTCAGCTTCCTGGCGCCATGCCCGTCCTCGGGGCTGATCGTGAACGGAACGGCCGACCGGGTGGCGCCGCCCAAGGACACGCATGCGCTTGTTTCCAAGCTGCGCGAGCAGAAGGGCATCACCATCACCCATGAGGAGATCGAAGGCGCGGATCACTTCTTCCGCGACGACGAGACCCACATGAAGCCGATGATCGATCTGGTTCAAGGCTATGTCCGCCGCCGCCTGACCGAAAACACACGCTGAACCGCGTGGCCGGGGCGCCTTGTCCCGGCCTGCCGGTCCGGTGGTCCAAGAGGAAAGGCCCTGCCATGTTGGATCAGGTGGTCGCATTCCTGTGCGAGGCGGATCGGCTGAAGACGGTCCAACGCGCCAATTTGCTGATGGACCTGTCACGGCCCGAGAACAGCGCCGAACACAGCTGGCACGTCGCGCTTTACGCGATGGTCTTCGGGGTCAGCGATCGCGCGATCGCGATGATCCTGGTGCATGACCTGGTCGAGATCGACGCGGGTGATCAGCCGATCCACCTGGACCATGATGCGGTCGCGCTGCGGCTGGCCGAGGAAGCGGGCGCGGCGCGCATCTTTGGCCTGATGCCGGATGGTGCGGTGCTGGCGGATCTTTGGCGGGCCTTTGAGGCGATGGACTGCAGCGACGCCGTGATGGCCAAGCGCATGGATCACATCCAGCCGCTGTTCCAGGTGCTGCAGGCGGGCGCGCCGCTGCCCGATCATGTCCGGATCGTCCGCGCCAACCTGGAATGTGGCCGCGCGGCCCGGATGGTGCAGGAATGGCCGGAGGCTGCCGCCGCGGCGCGTCACCTGCTGGCGCAGGAGGCGCTGCCTGACAACGATCTGGCACGACGGCTTGCATTTCTGGCCGAGGCGGACCGGCTAAAGTCGGTTCATCGCGCAAACACGCTGATCGACGGCTCGCGCCACGAGAACAGCGCCGAACACAGCTGGCATCTGGCGCTGTATGCGCTGGTCCTGGCACCGCTGGCGGGGCCGGGCGTCGATGTCGGCCGGGTCATCCGCATGCTGCTGATCCACGATCTGGTCGAGATCGACGTGGGCGACGTGCCGCTGCATTCCGCCGGAGGTCAGGCCCATGGGTCGGCTGCGGTCCAGCAGGCGGAAGCGGCCGCGGCGCGCCGAATCTTTGGGCTGCTGCCGGACGGACAGGCGGTCGAGTTTCTGGCGCTTTGGCAGGAGTTCGAGGCCGTCGAAACGCCCGATGCGATTTTCGCCAAGGGGCTGGACCGCTGCCAGCCGGCGATCCAGAACCTGCACGCGGGCGGAGCGGGCTGGGTCGCCTACGGAGTGACATTGGCGCAGATGGAGGGCCGGGTCGGCGCCTGGGTCGAGGCCGCCTCGGCCGAACTGTGGGCCTGGCTGCATGGACGGCTTGCGTCCCATTTTTCCGCCCGGTGAGGGACGTGGCAATGGCGCGGCTGGAGGATGGCGCGGGCGTCACGCCACCAGGGGCTGCCCACTGGCAGCGTGCCGAATGACCAGGCGGCGCAGTTTCGCGCCCTTGCCAAACGGACGGGCAGAAGGGGGCGCGGCCTTTGTCTTCATCAAGGCGGGAAACAGGGCCTGAATTTCTTGCAGTGCCGTTTTGTCCAGCGCATGCAGCGCCTGCACACCGGGATAAAGCGATTCGGCCTCGGTCCCGTTGGCAATCAGGATCTCGTGGCGATTGAACAGGAGGTGATGATAGGTGACGCTCTGGCACCGGTCGTCAACCTCGACCCCTTCCAGCGCAAGAAGCTGCTTGGCGGGGGCCAGTAGTTCGCGGGTGCCGAACATCCGCTGCGCGATGACAGACCGGACCAGAATGCGGTGCTGCGGCGACACGGTCAGGGTAGAACGGGGAATGCCGGCGCCCAAGGCACCCGCCTCGATGCGCACCGGGCGCAGCCGAGGGGCTGCGGCCAGGTCCACCCCGTCCAGATGGCTTGATCCGCACCAGCGCAGCGGCTGATACCCGTTGTCACGCGTCCAGATAAGATCCCCCGCAGACAAGGTCTCGACCGGACGATCCCCCGATATTGTGCGGATCAGGGTTCCGGCCGCAAAGCAGACGATCTCGACATCCATGATCTGCGGGCTGAAGGATACGGTGGCGGCATAGGTATTTGCGTCCCCCGGGGTGACGGACAGGATCTTGACCGACCGCAGCGTGGTAATATCCTCCCACTCGGCGACGTTCTGTGCAGTGGGGCGCAGGAAGATGTCTCCGCTGCTCATCTGGATCAGCGCCCCTGTTCTTTCCACCTGGGTGCCGTCGCCCATGGTCACCCGATAGTTGGCGCTGAAAAGGCCCGTGATCTGGCTGCCGACATTCATGTCGTCCGTCGGGCGGACGAAGCTCATCGGGCTGGGGCCATAGGGATTGTTGTTGTAGGTCGTCGCGAAGGCCTGCGTGCTGGTTCCGTTAACGGTGATGGTTCGCGTGGTGCCGGAAACAGTCACGGCTGCGATCTGGTTCGGACCCGTGGCGCCGTAGCCGACAAGATGCTCGGCCTCTGCGGTCGAGGCGGGCGTGGTGGGATCCATGTTGGCTTGCAGCTGGTTGCCGAACCAGAGCCAGGTGACGTCGGTCATGTGAACCTGCCAAAACAATGGAAATCATAAAGCAACTGCAGCCAGTTATGCGCCCCGACGCGCAGCGGGCAACTTGCCTTTGCGGACATTTTGACCAATCGGCTGTATCAAGCCCTGTCATCCACGCAGTGGAGACGGGCACCCGCGATCCCCCTCCATCAGGATCTGCCGGTTGGCATACAATCGCATACCGTCTTTCCTTTGCAGCGTGATCGGGCTATAGGCGAGCATCCGAATCCAACGCCAAAGGGGGCCCCCCATGTCGAAGATCAATGTCGCAAATCCCGTCGTCGAACTCGACGGCGACGAGATGACGCGGATCATCTGGGACTTCATCAAGCAAAAGCTGATCCTGCCCTATCTGGACATCGACCTGAAATACTACGACCTGGGCATCGAGGAGCGGGATCGCACCGACGACCAGATCACCATCGACGCGGCCGAGGCGATCAAGCTGCACGGCGTCGGCGTCAAGTGCGCGACCATTACCCCCGACGAAGCCCGTGTCGAGGAATTCGGCCTGAAGAAGATGTGGCGCAGCCCCAACGGCACGATCCGCAACATCCTGGGCGGCGTGATCTTCCGCGAACCGATCATCTGCCAGAACGTCCCGCGGCTGGTGCCGGGCTGGACGCAGCCGATCATTGTCGGCCGCCATGCCTTCGGTGACCAGTACCGCGCCACCGACTTCCGCTTCCCCGGCAAGGGCAAGCTGACGATCAAGTTCGTCGGCGACGACGGCGAGACGATCGAGCATGAGGTCTTCAACGCCCCGTCCGCCGGCGTGACCATGGCCATGTACAACCTGGACGATTCGATCCGCGATTTCGCGCGGGCGTCGATGAACTATGGCCTGTCGCGCGGCTATCCGGTCTATCTGTCGACCAAGAACACCATCCTCAAGGCCTATGACGGCCGCTTCAAGGACCTGTTCCAGGAAGTCTACGAGGCCGAATTCGAGGACCAGTTCAAGAAGGCCGGCATCCATTATGAACACCGCCTGATCGACGACATGGTCGCATCGGCGATGAAATGGTCGGGCGGCTATGTCTGGGCCTGCAAGAACTATGACGGTGACGTGCAGTCGGACACCGTTGCACAGGGCTTCGGGTCGCTGGGCCTGATGACCTCGGTTCTGATGACGCCGGATGGAAAGATCGTGGAATCGGAAGCGGCCCACGGCACCGTCACCCGCCACTATCGTGAACACCAGAAGGGCAACGCGACCTCGACCAACTCGATCGCGTCGATCTTTGCCTGGACGGGCGGCCTGAAGCACCGTGCCAAGCTGGACGACAACGCCCAGCTGCTGAACTTTGCCGAGACGCTGGAGCGCGTCACCGTGCAGGCGGTCGAGGATGGTCACATGACCAAGGACCTGGCGCTGCTGGTCGGTCCGGACCAGAAATGGCTGACCACGATGGGCTATCTGGAAAAGGTCGACGAGTACCTGAACAAGGCGCTGAACTGATCGCAGGGGGCCGGGCATTTGCCCGGCCCTTTCGCCTTCGGCGAGGGTATTTGCCCAACGAAGAAGCCGCGGCCTTGTTGTCCCCTTCGGGCAACCCCCCCCTTTCTTTGGCGCCCGGGCTGCGTTAATGGCAAGGTGTCCCCAGACAGGAGCCACGTGGATGAAAGCCGCCGTCGTCACCTTCCCCGGATCGAATTGCGACCGCGATCTGGCCGTTGCGCTGGAACAGGCGGGGGCCGAAGTGTCCCGCGTCTGGCACAAGGACAGCCACCTTCCCGATGGCGTGGATCTGGTCGCCGTGCCGGGGGGCTTTTCGTTTGGCGACTACCTGCGCTGTGGCGCGATTGCGGCGCAATCACCCATTGCGGCGGCGCTGAAGGCCCATGCGGCACGCGGCGGTTATCTGCTAGGGATCTGCAACGGGTTTCAGGTCCTGACCGAACTGGGGATGCTGCCCGGCGCGCTGATGCGCAATACGGGCCTGACCTTCCTGTGCAAGCCAGCCTCGCTGCGGGTGGGCACTGCCGACAGCGCCTTTACCGCCGGCTACACGGTGGGGCAGACGATTTCGGTTCCTGTTGCCCATCACGACGGCAACTATCAGATCGGGACGGAGGG
Source organism: Paracoccus saliphilus (assembly GCA_003255745.1). Classification (GTDB taxonomy): domain Bacteria; phylum Pseudomonadota; class Alphaproteobacteria; order Rhodobacterales; family Rhodobacteraceae; genus Paracoccus; species Paracoccus saliphilus_A. Next base: position 24,579 of record QKYL01000196.1, on the reverse strand, counting down.
ATTGGCGGCGCTGCGTGACCAGGACCGCATCGCCTTCACCTATGCGCCGGCCCTGAACGGGTCCTTGGGCGACATTGCCGGCATCCTGTCGGAGAACCGCCGCGTCCTGGGCATGATGCCCCACCCCGAGCGTGCCGCCGATCCGGCCACTGGAGGCACCGACGGTGCCCCGCTTTTCCAGGGGCTGGTCGCTTCTCTCATGCATGCCTGACTTGAGCCTGCGCGGCGTTCGCCGTAGATTGCCGCCGGCGATCACAGTGGATGGACCCGTGCTTGGGCGATGACGAGCATATCGAAGACAGGGCAGGGCGGCGGCGCGGCGTAGGCGCCCGGCTGTACAATCCGTGGTGGCTGCGGGCAACCGTCGTGCTGATCTTCATCACTGCCTTGGGTTCGATCTGGGGCACCAATGTCTGGCTGACGGACCGTTTTTCCGAAAACACCCGCGTGCGATCTGAACTGCGCCTGGCGCTGTATACCGGCAACCTGATGTCCGAACTGCAGCGCAATTCGGTCGTGCCGCTGCTGTTTGCCCGCGATCCGGCGCTGATCAGCGCACTGAACGACAACGACTTTTCGACCACATCCGCCCGTCTGATCACCGCGCAGAAAGAGATCGGCGCCGCATCGATCCGGCTTCTGGATGCCTCGGGCAGGGTGGTGGGATCGACCGACCGCTATCTGATCGGCACCAACAGCGTGGCGGCACCCTTCTTTGTGGAGGCGCTGCGATCCCGCGACACCGTTTTCACCGTGTCGGAAATGCCGTCGGGTGCCCATGAGTTCGCCTATTCCCGCGCCATCTTGTCAGAAGGCAGGACATTGGGCGTCATCGTCGTGGGCGCGGATCTGACGCGGCTGGAACGCTCATGGGCCGGGATTTCGGACGCGGTGGCGGTGACTGACAGCGAAGGGACGATCATTCTTTCGACCGAGCCGCGCTGGCGCGGGCTGACCCTGCCGCAGGCGCTGGCAGTACGTTCGGCCCCTTCGGCCATCCAGCGGGCCTTTCAGGTGACGGCGGATTGGACCTCGAGCCCGGCCGACGCCTATGTGCAGGGCCGGGCCGTCATGCGGTCCGAGGCGCGGGTTCCGTTCCGCGGCTGGCGGATGATCAGCTTTACCGCCTACAGCAGCGTGCGTGAGCGTGTGAACGCGATCCTGGCGCTGCAGATCATGGGCTTTGCCATCCTGCTGGCCGGTGCCTTCTGGATGCTTTCGCGACGCGCCCGGATGCAGTCGGTGGCTTATATGCGCGAATCGGCGGACCTGCGGGCGCTGAACGCCCGACTGACCCGCGAGATCGCCGAACGGGAGCGTGTGCAGAAGGAACTGCGCGTGGCCGAGCAGACGATGCAGCAATCGTCGAAGTTGGCCGCCCTGGGCGAGATGTCGGCCGGCGTCAGTCACGAACTGAACCAGCCCCTGGCCGCGATGAAGACCTATCTGGCCGGCGCGCGCCTGCTGCTGCAGCGCGGCCGCCCCGAGGAAGCGCTGTCCAGTTTTCAGCGGATCGACGACCTGATCGACCGAATGGGCGCGATCACCCGGCAGCTGAAATCCTATGCCAGAAAGGGCGGCGAGGCCGTCGAGCCCGTGGATCTGCGCGCCGCCGTCAGCAGCGCGCTGACCATGATGGAGCCGCAGCTGCGCACCCGCACCATCCGCATCATCCGCAACGTCCCACGAGAACGGGTGATGGTCCTGGCCGACCGTATCCGGCTGGAGCAGGTTCTGATCAACCTGCTGCGCAATGCGGTCGATGCCGTGCGCGACCGGCGCGAGGCCACGATCGAGATCTCGGTCGAGGCGGCGGCTCACGCCTATGTGTCCGTGCGCGACAACGGTCCGGGTGTTTCGGATCTGGAAAAGCTGTTTGAACCCTTTTGGACCACCAAGAAGCCCGGCGAGGGAACGGGGCTGGGACTGGCGATCTCGTCCACCATCGTTGCGGATTTCGGCGGGCGCCTGACCGCACATAATGAAACCGAAGGCGGCGCCGTCTTCCGGGTCGAACTGCCGTTGCACCTGCCCGGCCAGCCGCGGCAGTCGCTGGCCGCCGAATGAAGAAACACGAGAGGATCAGAGAATGTCCCGCAAGCTGAAGATCGCGATTGTGGATGACGAACCGGACATGCGGGAATCGATCAGCCAGTGGCTGGTCCTGTCGGGTTTCGAAACCGAAACCTTTGCCAGTGCCGAAGATGCGCTGAAGGTGATCGGCCCCGATTGGCCGGGCGTTGTGGTCAGCGACATCCGCATGCCGGGGATGGACGGCATGGCCTTCCTCAAGCGGCTGATGGGGCTGGACAGCAGCCTGCCGGTCATCATGATCACCGGTCATGGCGACGTGCCGATGGCAGTCGAGGCGATGCGGATCGGTGCCATGGACTTCATGGAGAAGCCCTTCAACCCGGACCGCATGACGCAGCTGGCCAAAAAGGCCACGCAGGCGCGCCGCATGACGCTGGACAACCGCGCCCTGCGTCGCGACCTGTCGGAGGGGCAGCAGGTCATGTCCAAGCTGATCGGCGCCAGCCCGGTGATGGAACGCCTGCGCGAGGACATCCTGGACCTGGGTCAGGCCGACGGCCATGTGCTGATCGACGGCGAAACCGGGACCGGCAAGACGCTGGTGGCACATGCGCTGCATGCGGTTGGGCCGCGCGCGTCCAAGAAGTTCGTACCCGTGTCCTGCGCGGCCTACAACGACGAGGCACTGTCCGCGCGCCTGTTCGGGCCGCTGGAGGACGGGCTGCCTGCCGTCGAGGAGGCCCGTGCAGGCACTCTGTGCCTTGAGGATGTCGAGGCGCTGTCGGAGGCCCTGCAGGCGCGCCTGCTGGCCTTCATCAGTGAGCAGGGGACGCCTGCGGAAACCCGGATCATCGCGATCAGCAATGCCCGCGGCGAAGGGCGCCGGGCCGAGGATTCGCTGCGGCCCGACCTGTTCTATCGCCTGTCCGCGCTGAAGATCACCCTGCCGCCGCTGCGCGCGCGGGGCGAGGATATCCTGGCGCTTTTCACCCGCATGACTGAGCAGTTCAGCGAAGAATACGGCTGCGAGCCCCCGCAGGTCAGCGCGCAGGAGGCCGCCCAGCTGCTGCAGGCGCCGTGGCCGGGCAACATCCGCCAGCTGATCAACGTGGCCGAACGGGCGGTGCTGCAGAACCGGCGCGGTTCAGGGTCGATCGCGTCGCTGCTGATGGCGGATGGCGAAGACAACCAGCAGGCCACCACGACCGAAGGCAAGCCGCTGAAGGAATATGTCGAAAGCTTCGAGAAGATGCTGATCGACAACACCATGCGCCGCCACAAGGGCAGCATCGCCAGCGTCATGGAGGAGCTGTGCCTGCCCCGGCGCACACTGAACGAGAAGATGGCCAAATACGGGTTGCAGCGCGGCGACTACCTGTAAGGGTCTACGGGGCACTGTTGGCGCGAAAACTCGGGGGCGGACGGGCCGCCCCCGGGCTGTCCCTGCGGTCTTGCACGATACACAGGCACCGGGAAAAACCGACCGCAGTTCGGATGATCGGCAGGATCAGAAAGCAGGCTCGTGCTTGTGGCACGGGCTACTCTTGAAACGCGGTTAAAAGATCAAGCCGGTTCATCCGACGAACACCGGCTTGGAAACCAGGAAGCTGCGCAAGCAAGCCCTGCTTGGCACCCGTCTTCCGACGCCGGACCCCGGAACGGGGCAGGTCAGAAGCCCGGCAGCAGCGATTCTGCCCGACCCCTTTGAACGTTATAGGTGCAACCCTAGGTATATCCAACTGCATAATGTAGTAGTATTTCCCCCTATACGCATGAAATATATACGAAAAAATGCAGTTTCTGCAAAATGCAGACTTTCCTACTTCATCGCATGCGAGGTAATCTGAACAGGCTTACCAGTTGCGAAGAAACCGGGTGGGGATTATCCCCGCGTGGATCACCGAAAGGCAGTCCCACATGACCGTTTCGCCCGACAACAAGCTTCACCCCCGCACCCAGGCCGTTCATCACGGCACGCGCCGCAGCCAGTATGGCGAGATGGCAGAAGCCATCTTCATGACCCAGGGCTTTGTTTATGACAGCGCCGCCCAGGCCGAGGCGCGGTTCCAGGGTACCGGTCCTGACGAGTTCATCTATGCCCGCTATGGCAACCCCACCAGCCGCATGTTCGAGGACCGCATCGCCGCGCTGGAGGGGACCGAGGACGCCTTTGCCACCGCCAGCGGCATGGCGGCGGTCAACGGCGCGATGTTTGCGATGTGCAAACCGGGCGATCATGTCGTGGCGGCACGGGCGCTGTTCGGGTCATGCCTTTATGTGCTGGACTTGCTGGCCCGGTTCGGGGTCAAGGTCAGCTATGTCGACGGCACCGACCTGGACCAGTGGGCTGCGGCGATCCGCCCCGGCACGCGGGCGGTGTTCTTCGAAAGCGTCTCGAACCCCACGCTGGAGGTGATCGACCTGAAGGCAGTGGCCGATCTGGCCCATGCTGCCGGGGCAACGGTGGTCGTGGACAATGTCTTTGCCACCCCGGTTTTTTCCCGGGCGGTCGAGCAGGGGGCCGATGTCATCGTGTATTCGGCGACCAAGCATATCGACGGGGGCGGCCGCGCCCTGGCCGGCGTCATCTGCGGCACAAGGCATTTCGTGCGCGAGGTGGCCGAGCCTTATCTGAAGCATACTGGCGGGGCGATCAGCCCCTTCCATGCCTGGATCATGCTGAACGGGCTGCAGACGATGGACCTGCGCGTGCGCGCGCAGGCGGATGCGGCCGCGGCCATCGCGGCCGCCCTGCACGGGCATCCGCGCCTGTCGCGCGTGATCTATCCGGGCCTGCCGGACCATCCGCAGCACGACCTGACGATGCGGCAGATGGGATCGGGCGGCACGATGATCGCGATCGAGCTGGCGGACGGCAAGAACGCCGCCTTCAAGGCATTGGACCGGCTGCGGATCATCCGCATCTCGAACAACCTGGGCGATGCCAAGTCGATCGTCACCCATCCCGCCACGACCACCCACCAGCGCCTGTCGGATGCCGACAAGGCGCATCTGGGGATCACGCCGGGACTGTTGCGGATCTCGATCGGGCTGGAACATGCCGCCGATCTGACCGCCGACCTGCTGCAGGCGCTGGAAGGGTGACCATGGGCGTTGCGGGGCGACATGAGACGGCTGGTCGCGGGGTTTTGCCGCGCTGTTCCGTCACATTTTCGCGGCCGGCGTCGTGCATCTTCTATCGTGGTGACTTTTCGAGCAGCGCCCCCTATATCAGTCACCGCCAGAGCCGGAGGCCATAATGACCGAGATTCGTCCCCTGACCCCAGCCTATCCCGCCCTTCTTCGTCATTACGACGCGGACTTCCGTGTGGACGACGCCTACAAGGCCGGATTGCCGGATCTGCAGAACGGGCCCGCCAGCCTGATCATCGGCGCCCGTGCGCCCATCCAGCATGTGGGGATCTCGAATTTCCGGCTGCCGATCCGCTATCTGACCCGTGACGGGGGCGAGATTGCGCTGGAAACCAGCGTCACCGGCACGGTCAGCCTGGAGGCCGATCGCAAAGGCATCAACATGAGCCGGATCATGCGGTCCTTTTATGGCCATTCCGAACATCAGTTCAGCCTGTCCGTGCTGGAGGCGGCGCTGGAGGATTACAAGACCGACCTGGACGCCCTAGACGCTCGCATCCAGATGCGGTTTTCCTATCCGATGAAGGTCGCCTCGCTGCGTTCGGGCCTGTCGGGGTGGCAGTATTACGACATCACCCTGGAAGTCATCGAACAGTCGGGGACGCGCCTGCGGGTGATGCACTTGGATTACGTCTATTCCTCGACCTGCCCCTGTTCGCTGGAGCTGTCGGAACATGCGCGCGAAACGCGGGGCCGGTTGGCCACGCCGCATTCGCAGCGTTCGGTCGCGCGGATCTCGCTGGTGATGGACGGTCCCGAGCGCGTGTGGTTCGAGGACGTGATCGAGTTGTGCCGCCGCGCCGTTCCCACCGAGACGCAGGTGATGGTCAAGCGCGAGGATGAACAGGCTTTTGCCGAACTGAACGCTGCCAATCCGATCTTTGTCGAAGATGCGGTCCGGGCCTTTGCCGCGCAGCTGCTGGCCGATCCGCATATCGGCGATTTCCGTGTCGTGGCCAGCCACCAGGAGTCGCTGCATTCCCATGATGCGGTCAGCCTGCTGACCAGCGGGCCGACCTTTGCGCAGAACTCGCTGGATCCGGGGACCTTTGCGGGCCTGCGCGCCTGAACCCCCGTCCGGTGACACGGCAGCCCGTGCCACGGCCCGCGCGATATTTGCAGGCCGTGGCACAAGGCGGGAACGGATAGGGAACATCGGGCTTTCCTTGTGAGGCCCGTCTGCCTATGTTGGCGGGATGGAGCATTTCGACGATTCCGATGATCTTGTGCGTGTCCCGCTGTCGCAGCGGGCGATGTCGGCACGTCCCGCAGCCTACCTGGAGGGACTGAACGCCGCGCAGCGGGCAGCGGTCGAATCGCTGGACGGCCCGGTCCTGATGCTGGCGGGCGCGGGCACCGGCAAGACCCGCGCCTTGACCACCCGGATCGCGCATCTGCTGATGCTGGGCCGGGCGCGGCCGGGGCAGATGCTGGCTGTTACCTTCACCAACAAGGCCGCGCGCGAGATGAAGGACCGGATCGCGCGCCTGCTGGGCGAAACGGTCGAGGGGATGCCCTGGCTGGGCACCTTCCATTCGATCAGCGTCAAGATTCTGCGCCGCCATGCCGAACTGATCGGCCGCGAGGGGCTGCACCTGAAGCCAAGCTTCACCATCCTGGACACCGACGACCAGATCCGGCTGCTGAAGCAGCTGATCTCGGCCGAGAACATCGACGAAAAACGCTGGCCCGCCCGGCAGCTGGCCCATCTGATCGACGGCTGGAAGAACCGCTGCCTGACGCCACCGAACCTGCCGCGCGGCGAGGGCGAGGCTTTCGACGGTCGTGGCGGCAAGCTGTACGCGGCCTATCAGGATCGCCTGCTGACGTTGAACGCGGTCGATTTCGGCGACCTCTTGATGCATTGCGTGACGCTGTTCCAGGCGCATCCGGACGTGCTGCGGCAGTGGCAGGACAGGTTCCGCTATATTTTGGTGGACGAATACCAAGACACGAACGTCGCCCAGTACATGTGGCTGCGGCTGTTGGCGCAAGGGCATCGCAACATCTGCTGCGTGGGCGACGACGACCAGTCGATCTATGGTTGGCGCGGGGCCGAGGTGGGCAACATCCTGCGCTTCGAGAAGGATTTTCCGGGCGCCGAGGTGATCCGGCTGGAGCAGAACTATCGTTCCACCCCGCAGATCCTGGGCGCGGCTTCGGGGCTGATCGCCGCGAACCGGGGACGGTTGGGCAAGACGCTGTGGACCGATGCCGAACCGGGCGACAAGGTGCGCCTGATCGGGCACTGGGACAGCGAGGCCGAGGCCCGCTGGATCGGCGAAGAGATCGAGACCTTCCAGGGCGGTCACCGCGCCAGCCTGGGCCGCGTCAGCCTGAACGACATCGCGATCCTTGTGCGCGCCAGCCACCAGATGCGGGCCTTTGAGGACCGCTTCATGACGATCGGCCTGCCTTACCGCGTCATCGGCGGCCCCCGCTTTTACGAGCGGCAGGAAATCCGCGACGCGATGGCCTATTTCCGGCTGGTCGTGTCCCCCGAGGATGACCTAGCCTTTGAGCGGATCGTGAACACGCCCAAGCGCGGATTGGGCGACAAGGCGCTGCAGACCATCCAGATGGCCGCGCGGCAGAACGGGGTCAGCCTGCTGGAGGGCGCCAAGATCGCGGTTGATGAGGGCCATCTGGGCGGCAAGGGGCTGGCCAACCTGCGGGCCTTCGTGGCGCTGATCGGGCGCAGCCATGGCGACGTGCTGGCCGGCAGTCCACATGTGGCGCTGGCTGAACGCCTGCTGGACGAATCCGGCTATACCGCCATGTGGCAGAACGACAAGTCGCCCGACGCGCCGGGGCGGCTGGACAACCTCAAGGAACTGGTCAAGGCGCTGGAGGAGTTCGAGAACCTTCAGGGCTTCCTTGAACACGTCGCGCTGGTCATGGACCGCGACGACGGCGATCAGGCCGAGCAGGTCAGCATCATGACGCTGCACGGGGCCAAGGGGTTGGAGTTTCCGGTTGTCTTCCTGCCGGGATGGGAGGACGGGCTGTTCCCCAACCAGCGCGCCATGGACGAACAGGGCACCAAGGGCCTGGAGGAGGAGCGGCGGCTGGCCTATGTCGGCATCACGCGCGCCGAACGGCTGGCCACGATCAGTTTTGCCGGAAACCGCCGCATGTATGGTCAGTGGCAATCCAGCCTGCCGTCGCGTTTCGTCGACGAGCTGCCCGAGGAGCATGTCGAGGTGCTGACGCCTCCGGGCCTTTACGGTGGCGGCTATGGCGCGGCCATGGCCTCGGCCGGCAGCACGCGCATGGACGAACGGGTCGCCAAGGCTGATGTCTATGCCTCGCCCGGCTGGAAGCGGATGCAGGCGCGGGCGGCGGAACGGCGGGGGCCGGTCCATCGCACGCCGGTTACCATCGACGCAGCCCCGGCCACACGCTTCAGCGTCGGTGACCGCGTCAGCCATGCCAAGTTCGGCGAAGGTCAGATCATGGGCATCGCCGAGGACACCCTGACCGTGCAGTTCGAGACGGGCTTCAAGAACATCAAGGCGGCCTATGTTCAGCCGGCCGGCGGCGGGGATGACGTGCCCTTCTGATCGCTGCGACGCTTTAGCCGCGCTGCAATGGTGCGGGGGGCGGCGGCGGCCCGGCGCAGGGCTTCGGCATATTCGGCGTCGATGTCCAGGTCGGGGTGATCCTCGGCCAGGCGCAGCAGCCGGAAATGGATCTGCGCGACGCGTTCGTAGTAATCGACAAAGGCATAGTTGATCGCGGCCCCGGTGGCGGCCCCCAAAACCGGGACGGCCTGCGCGCCCAGCTTGGTTGTCAGCCGCGCGGCAAAGCTGCCGGCAAAGCGAGAGATCAGGGCCGAGACGGTCTGCCCATTGGTCAGCACGCGGTTGGCCAGAAAAGACTTGGCAGCCGCGTCGCCATCCGCGCCGGGTTCCCCGAACTGGAAGACGGCCAGGCATTCAAGCCGTACCTGCGGATCGGTGGTGTCAAAGCCGTTATTGCGCGCGACCTTCTGGATCGCGTTGAAGATCACCGTGGTCGAGGCGACCAGGTCCGGCACCAGCCCCACCAGCCCGAACCAGCCACCCGTCGCACCGCTGAGCACCGCCGCCGCGCGGTTGGCCACCATCGGGGCATCCCGGACGACGCTGATCCCCTGGCTGCGGGCCGACAGGTCGTAAAGTTGGCGAAGGGCGCTCTCCAGCACCGCCTCCAGCGAGACGGGCGACAGGCTCAGCGCGGTGGTCGCGGCGCCTTCGGTCAGGCGGCCCACGGCTTCGACCCCCCGCATCAGCATGCTGCGGCTGCTCAGCTGGCTGGCCGCGATGCGGTCCAGTTCGTTGCGAAGATCGGCACGGGGATCGGCGGGAAGGGTCATGGCATGTCCTTTGCTGTGCGCCCCTTGGATCTGGGGTCGCGGCGGCGGGCGGTCAATCCGCCCATTCGGGATCGGTGGTGAAGGCGATGGTCAGCCAGCGGTTGTCGATGTCGCCGCCGACCGCCTCGCCGATCTCGTCGCGGATGGCGTCCCATTCCTCCAGCCGCTTGGGGGGCCAACCGGTCGGGACGATGAAATAGAGCTCGATCTGGCGGCCCCGGCCGACGCGGGCGACATAGGCGCGGTGGCCCAGAAAACCGTGGCGGGCGCAGATGTCGCGGGCGATGCCGTCCACCTGCGCCATCATGTCGGGCGGCGTGATCAGCAGGATGTCTGCCAGCGACTGGCGGATCACCGGGATCGGCAGCGGGATCACAACAAGACAGACCAGCGCGAGGATCCCTGGGTCCACATAAGGCGACATCCACTCCAGCGACGAGCCTTGGATGGTCCAGCCGAAAACAAAGCCCAGAAGCAGCGCCCCGGTCAGTGCGGCCGACATGGTCCATCCATTGACGTCCAGTGCGACAAAGCTGGACCCGATGCGGCGGTTGGCCTGGTGGTTGTGCAGCGCCATGGTGATCGCCACCACAAGAACAACAGCCGCATAGATGCTGGCCTGGCCGAAATCCAGCTGCCGGCCCCCGGCCAGAAGGCTGCCGACTGCGGTGACCAACGCGTAGATGGCCGCCCCGCTCAGCAGCACGCCGTTCAGGCCAAGGACCATCGGCTCTAGGTGCCAGAAGCCCATGGTGAAGCGGGCAACCAGGCGGGCCTGCCGGCGTTCGGACAGGCGCGCCGTGATCAGGGTTGACACCAGCAGCGCGACCGAGGTCATGGAGGCGTCGGTCAGCGAATAGATCCCGTCAAAGATGATCGAGGCCGAACCCGACGCAAGGCCAAAGGCAATACCCGTAAAGGCCACCGCGAAGGTCATCGCGATCGACAGTTTCAGCACGCCCTGTTCGGTCATTCCCGGCCCCTGGTTCCGCATGGGAACGCTGCATGGCATCAAAGGGTTGCAGCACCGCACCCCGGACCTGTCGTCCATGACGCCACGCGACATCTGGCCCCGCGCGGCAGGCGCGTGCTAGGGTCGGTCCTGGCATGAGGGAAGGCAGGGGCACTGTGGCGCTGATCCGGCTGTGGTTGTTTCTGTTCGCCATCCAGGCCGTCTTCTATGTCCTGCTGCGCATCTATGTTCGTTCGCAGCAGGTCGAGCGGCTGGAGCGGTGGTGGGACGCCCGCCATCCGGGCCAGGCGGGGAACAGCGCCGCGCGCCGCGCGTTCATCGCCAAGGCCATGACGGGCTTCAACCGCAGCCTGCGGGTGCGGCTGACGGCACTGGTGTTCGTGTTGCCCACGCTGGCCGTCCTGGTCATCATCGTTCTGGTCAATTGGCAATAGGAGCTGCCGCATCATGTATTATGTGCGCGTCGTCATCGGCGTTCTGTTCGGCGTTCTGGTCTTCGGCCTGCTGGACTATACCCTGCCTTCAAAAAACACGGTCCGGATCAGCAACACCTATAACCGCCTGACCGCGATCCCGCCTTCGGCCTCGGTCTTCTGGGCGGCCGAAAGCACCGGCACGGTCGAGAACGCGCAGGGCCAGCGCGATGTCCGCTTTATCGACGCGGTGCGGCCCGGCGGCCGCGTCTTCGTTTATCGCAACGAGGATACGGGCTGGGTCTGGCCGCCATACTTCAAGTACGACAGCGCCAACTTGCAGGCCGAAGCCACGAACTTGCAATCTTCGGCGCGCGATCCAATCTGGGTCAGCGTCACGGCCTATGGCTGGCGGATGCCTTGGCTTTCGACCTATCCCAACGCGATTTCGATCAACACGGTCGCGGGACCGGACGATCGGCCCATCAACTGGGCCGCGGTTGTCGTGTGTACCGTGCTGCTTCTGCTGCTGGCGCTGATCTGGCGCATGTGGGCGCAGTTCCAGGAGCGCGGCGCGGGGCGGATCGGCAGGGGGCGGGCATGACAAATCCTGGCACTGATCTGCGTTCCGATTGGTTCGAGAACATCCGCATCAACACCCCCGCGACCGAGCGGCGGGCCGCAACGCTGCCCGCGCGACGCAGCCTGAAGAAGGACCACCAGGCAGCCTGGCTTCTGAATGCCGTGCGCTGCATTGACCTGACGACGCTGGCGGGCGACGACACCCCCGACCGGGTCGCGCGGCTCTGCGCCAAGGCGCGCCAGCCGATCGCCGCGGATCTGCTGGAGGCGATGGGCGTCGCGGGCCTGACCACGGGGGCCGTCTGCGTGTATCCAACGATGGTCGCCCCCGCGAAGCGCGCCCTGGGCAACAGCGGCATCCCGGTCGCCAGCGTCGCCACGGGTTTTCCCGCAGGCCTGATGCCCCTGGACCTGCGCCTGGCCGAGATCCGCTATGCCCTGGACCAAGGCGCGGACGAAATCGACATCGTCATCACCCGCGCCCATGTGCTGCAGGGCAACTGGACTGCGCTCTATGACGAGTTGCGCGCGATGCGCGAAGCTTGCGGGACTGCGCGGATGAAGGCGATCCTGGCCACGGGCGACCTGAAGTCGCTGGAGAATGTCGCCCGCGCCAGCCATGTGGCGATGCAGGCCGGATCGGACTGGATCAAGACCTCGACGGGCAAGGAGGGTGTGAACGCCACCCTGCCGGTCAGCCTGGTCATGTGCCGCGCCATCCGGGACTACCACGCGCGCACGGGCATCAAGGTGGGCTTCAAGCCTGCGGGCGGGCTGCGCACCGCCAAGGACGCAATCACCTGGCAGGTGCTGATGGCCGAAGAACTGGGCCGCGACTGGCTGCGGCCGGACTTGTTCCGCATCGGCGCCAGCAGTCTTCTGGGCGATATCGAGCGCCAGATCAGCCACCACGTCACCGGCCGCTATGCCAGCGCCCACCGCCAAGCCCTAGCCTGAGGTCCCGATGAGCCAAGTGAGCAATATCATGGAAAGCATGGAATACGGCCCGTCGGTCGAGGACAGCAGCGCCGTGCGGGACTGGCTGGCGCGGCAAGGCAGCCTTGGACACTTCATCGGCGGGACCTTTACGACCCCGCAGGCCAGCTTTGAAACCCGTGATCCCGCGACCGGCCAGGTTCTGGCCCAAGTCGGGCAGGGAACCCAGGCCGACATCGACGCCGCTGTCGCGGCCGCGCGCCAGGCGCAGGGACCTTGGGCCGCGCTGTCGGGGACAGAACGGGCGCGGCATCTGTATGCCTTGGCGCGGCATGTGCAAAAGCGGGAGCGCTTCCTGTCGGTTTTGGAGACTCTGGACAACGGCAAGCCCATCCGCGAGTCCCGGGACATCGACGTGCCGCTGGTCGCCCGGCATTTCTATCACCATGCAGGATGGGCCGAACTGCGGGACAGCCAGTTTCCCGGTTTCGCCCCCTTGGGTGTCTGCGGCCAGATCATCCCGTGGAACTTTCCGTTGCTGATGCTGGCCTGGAAGGTCGCGCCTGCGCTGGCGGCGGGAAATACGGTGGTGCTGAAGCCCGCCGAATACACGCCCCTGACGGCCTTGGCTTTCGCCCGGATCTGCCAAGAGGTCGGCTTGCCCGCAGGCGTCGTCAACATCGTGACGGGCGATGGCGCGACGGGGGCGGCGCTGGTCCAGGCGTCGGTGGACAAGATCGCCTTCACCGGCTCGACCGAGGTCGGGCGCGGCATCGCGCAGGCGCTGGCCGGGACCGGGCGGCGGCTGACGCTGGAACTGGGCGGCAAGTCGCCCTTTGTTGTGATGGAAGACGCCGATCTGGACGCCGCCGTTGAGGGTGTCGTGGACAGCATCTGGTTCAACCAGGGCCAGGTCTGCTGTGCCGGGTCGCGCATCCTTGTGGCCGAGGCCGTCGCAGGCCGGTTCGAGGCGCTGCTGCGGGCCCGCATGGCACGGCTGCGCGTGGGACCGCCGCTGGACAAGTCCACCGATATCGGCGCGATCGTTGATCCAGTGCAAAAGGACCGCATCCTGTCGCTTTGCAAGGCCGCGACCGAGGCCGGGGCGGAACTGGTCGGCGGTCAAGCGCAGGAGGGCTGCTTCATCGCGCCCGGCTACCTGAAGAACATCGCCCCTGCCAATCCGGGGATGGAGCAGGAGATCTTTGGCCCCATCGCGACGCTGTCCACCTTCCGCACGGCGGACGAGGCGATCGAGTTGGCCAACAACACCCGCTATGGGCTGGCAGGCTCGATCTGGTCGGAAAGCGCCACGGTGGCGACCGACCTGGCGGCACGGATCAGGGCAGGCGTCGTCTGGATCAACAGCGCCAACCTGTTCGACGCCGCCGCGCCCTTTGGCGGCTACCGCGAAAGCGGCTATGGGCGTGAGGGCGGGCGCAGCGGTATGTTGGATTACTTGTCCAAGCCGCCGGCAGCCGCTCTGCCAGAGAACATGCCGCAGCCTCTTGCAGCGACGCCGTCGGATGCGGCGCTGGCGCCGCAGGGCATAGACCGTACCGCCAAGCTTTACATCGGCGGTGCGCAGAAACGTCCCGATGGAGGGGGCAATTATGCTGTGCCGGGGGGGCTGGCGCCCTTGGGCAACCGCAAGGACATCCGCAACGCGGTGGAAGCAGCGGCCAAGGCCGGAAAATGGGCTGCGATGGGTGGCCATGCCCGTGCGCAGGTCCTTTTCTATATTGCCGAAAATCTGTCGGCACGGGCGGCCGATTTTGCCGCCCGCACCAGCCAGGCCGAGGTGGATGCCGCGATCGACCGCTGCTTCCACTATGCGGCTTGGGCGGACAAGTTTGACGGCGCGAATGTCCAGGCCAAGCCCGGCCACCTGGTGAACGTCATCCCCGAGCCCTTCGGCGTGATCGGCATCGCCTGTCCGAACGCGCAGCCCTTGGCGGGCTTTCTGTCGCTGGTCCTGCCGGCCATTGCCATGGGAAACGCGGTCGTGGCCATCCCTGCGCAGAACGATCCCTTGGCAGTGACCTACCTGTACCAGGTCCTTGACACGTCGGACCTGCCGGCAGGGGTGGTGAACATCGTGACGGGCGCCCGCGACGAACTGGCAGTTCCACTGGCCTCCCATGACGAGGTTGCGGCCATGTGGTATTGCGGGACGCCCAAGGGCCTGGCAGCTGTCGACCGCGCCGCGAGCGGCAACCTGAAACCGGTCTGGTCGCCTGCAGCTCGGGACTGGACCGGGCCGGAGGCGCAAGGAGAGATGTTCCTGCGCAATGCCACCCGGCAAAAGACCATCTGGCTGCCCTATGGCGCTTTGCCCGCAGGCAGCGGCAGCGCGGCCTATTGAACAAGAAAGGGGCGTTGGTGCCCCTTTTGTGGCCTGCGGCCAAGTCACTCTTTCAAGGAATTCCGGTATCGGGAAAGGGCTTCTTCGATACTCGAAGATCCTCGCCTGGACTCCTTTCACGCGACTGGGGGCTTGCCCCCTTTACCGGCCACGGATTCGGGGGTCCATCGCATCGCGCAGGCCGTCGCCGATATAGTTCACGCAAAGCACCGTCAGCGAAATCAGGACGCCCGGAAAGATCACGCGCCACGGGTACAACACCATCTGGTCCACGGCATCATAAAGAAGCCGGCCCCAGGTGGGGAAGTCCGGGGGAAATCCCAGGCCCAAAAAGCTCAGCGCGGATTCCGTGATGATCGCCGTGGCGATGCCCAAAGTTGCCGCGACCATGATCGGGGACAGCACGTTGGGCAGGATATGCCGCAGGATCATCCGGTGGGCCGGCGTGCCGATGGACTTGGCGGCCAGGATGAACTCGCGCTCCTTCAGTCCCAGCACCTCGCCCCGGACGATGCGGGCGGCCTGCATCCAGCTGGTCGCGCCGATGGCCGACACGATCAGAAGGAAGATCCCAAAGGCCGTGCCGAAGTTCTGCGACAGGGGTTCGCGAAACAGGGTCACCATCAGCAGCAGCAGGGGCAGCAGCGGCAGCGCCAGGAACAGCTCGGTCAGGCGCATCAGCGGCGCGTCCAGGCGCCGGAAGTACCCCGAGGTCACACCGATCAGGCTGCCCAGGAAGATTGCGATCAGCATGGCCGTCAGGCCCACGGCGATCGACACCTGCCCCCCGGCCATGAGGCGCGCCAGCAGGTCACGCCCCAGCTGATCGGTGCCAAGCGGATGGGCCAGTGAAAAGCCCGAATTGCGGGCGCGGATGTCGACATAGGTCGGATCCACGGTCCAGATCAGCGGCCCGACCGAAACAAAGAGGATGATCGACAGGAAGATGACCAACGCCACCATCGCGCCCTTGTGGCTGCGGAACTGGCGCCAGACATCCGACCACTGGCTGCGCGTCTCGACCGCGCCTGCGGGCGGGACGACGGGCGGGCTGGCGGCCTCGGGGGTGGCGGCGTTTCCGGCGGCCGCCTGCAGGGCCTGGGCGTCCTTGGAGCGGGTCGTGTCAATCATAACGGATCCTCGGGTCCAGCACCCCGTAGAGGATGTCTGCGATCAGGGTAAAGGCGACAATCAGGATGGCGAAGATGAAGGTCAGCGTCAGCACCATCGGGATATCGTTGGCATGGATGGACGATATCAGCAGCTGCCCCAGCCCGTTCACCTTGAACACCTGCTCGGTGATGATGGCGCCGCCGAAGACCGCGGGCAGGCCCAGGGCGATTACGGTGATGACCGGGATCAGGCTGTTGCGCAGCACATGCTTCAGCACCACCACACGTTCGGACAGGCCCTTGGCGCGGGCGGTGCGGACATAGTCCTGACCCAGGTTGTCCAGCATGGACGATCGCATGAAGCGGCTGATCTGCGCCGCGTTGTACAGCGCCAGCACCGTCACCGGCATGACCATCTGCCGCGCCTGCTGCCAGAAGCTGTCCCAGTCCGTCACCTTCAGCGTGGTGTCGTAGACCGAGGGGAACCATTGCAGGTTCACCGCAAAGATGATGATCAGCACGACCCCGGTGAAGAAGGTCGGCATCGAGAAGCCGATCATCGATACGAAGGTGCCGATCTGGTCGAACCAGCTGTACTGCCGGTAGGCCGAGATGATGCCGATGGGGATCGCGATCAGGATGCCCACCAGATAGGACATGCCGACGACGATCAGCGTCTGCGGCAGGCGCTGCGCGATCACGTCGAAGACCGGGCTGCGCGACTGAAAGCTGATGATGCGCTGCATGCCCTGGCTGAGGTCGGTGCCGAAGGCCTGGTCCAGCCAGTAAAGCGGCTCGACCCAGAAGAACTGCTTGAGCCACAGCAGGTAGCGCACGGGCCAAGGCTCGCCCAGGCCCAGGGCGGCGCGCATGCGTTCGCGCACCTCGGGCGGGACGGTCAGGGGAACGTCGCCCAACGGGTCGCCGGGCGAGGCCTCCAGCAGCAGGAAGATCACCAGCGAGATGAACAGCAGGGTCGGGATCGCCAGCAGCAGCCGGCGGATGGTAAAACTCAGCATGGCGCCTCGGTCGATGGAATTGCGGGCATGTCCGTCCCTCCGTCACGGACCCGCGGGTTGCCGGGGCCGTGAAAGAGGGGCGCCGCCCCGGTCGTGAAACCGGGGCGGCCGGGATGTCACTGCTCGACGCGGGTCCAGTCGGCGATGTTCCAGATCTCGCTGTCCCAAGCATTCAGCTGAACGCCGCCAAGCGAGTTGGCATGGGCCGAAGCGGTGCCGCGATAGACCAGCGGGATGATCGCGTTGCTGTCCTTGGTCAGCATGTCGTTCATCTTGCGGCCCATGGCGGCGCGTTCGTCGGCGTCCATGACGCTGTCGACCTCGTTGACGAGGCGGTCGTATTCCTCGTCGCAGAAGCGACTGATGTTCTCGCCCTGCCACTGGTTGGCGGGCGAGGGCGCCTTGTCGCAGGTCCATTTCGCCAGATAGGGCGTCGGGTTGGTGCCGTCGAAGTTGTCGGCATA
The DNA here is from genome assembly GCA_003255745.1 of Paracoccus saliphilus. GTDB lineage: Bacteria > Pseudomonadota > Alphaproteobacteria > Rhodobacterales > Rhodobacteraceae > Paracoccus > Paracoccus saliphilus_A. The sequence continues at coordinate 7,171 of QKYL01000196.1, read as the reverse complement.
CATCTGGACGTCGGCATAGAACTTCTGCAGCGTGTCGGGCGAACCCGCGTCCGACCCGAAGAAGACCGAGGCATCGACGGTCTTCAGCTCGGTCTCGACGCCGATCTCGGACCACCACTGCTTGATCAGCGCCTGGAAGTCCTGACGTACCGCGTTGACCGATGTCTGGAATGTCATGCTCAGCGGCACGCCGTCCTTTTCACGGATGCCGTTGCTGTTCATGACCCAACCGGCTTCTTCCAGCAGCGCATTCGCGCCCTCGATGTCCTGGGTCAGGCATTCGGTATTGTCCGAGGCCCAGGCCTCGGGCGCAGGCACATAGTTGCAGGTCGGTTGGCCGGCCGGGCCATAGCCGATCTCGACCAGCAGCTCGCGGTCGATGGCCATGGACAGCGCCTTGCGCACCGCCGGATCGGACAGGAACGGATGCGGGTGCTCCATCGTCGAACGCTCGCCCTCGGGCAGGCTGGAGGACGGGTCGGTCAGGTTGACGTGGATACGCTCGACCAGGCTGCCGAAGGCGGCCGTGACCTTGCCCCGGCCGGCAGCCTCCATGCCGGCGATGACATCGGGGGCCAGCTGGGTGTTCCAGGCATAGTCGAACTCGCCCGTTTCCAGCACCGAGCGCGCCGCGCCCGCCGCGTCGCCGCCGCCCTTGACCAGCACGGTCGCAAAGGCCGGCTTTTCAGGGTCGCGATATTCGGGATTGGCTTCCAGCGAGATCGTGTCGTTGGTCAGGAACTGCGTGACGCGGAAGGGGCCGGTGCCGATCGGGCTGAAATTCTGGTCCGTGCAGGTGGGGGCGTTCGCGCCAAGGCAGCTTTCGAACTGCGCCTTTTGCAGGATCGGCGACTGCGCGCCCACAAAGGCCGAGAAGGGGTCCGGGCGCGGCCCGTCGAAGGTGACGCGCACGGTCTTGGGATCGAGCGCCTCGATCGAGGTGATCCCCTCGAACTTGGCCAGCTGCGAACAGCCGCCTTCGGGATGCATGCAGTATTCGCCGGTGAAGACGACGTCCTCGGCCGTCACGTCGCTGCCGTCGGACCAGGTGATGTCGTCGCGCAGCGTCCAGGTGACCGAGGTCATGTCCTCGGCGATGCCGCCGTTCTCCAGCGTGGGGATCTCGGTGACCAGGCGGGGATAGATGTTGCCTTCGGCGTCATAGCCCGCCAGCGGTTCCAGCGTCAGGCTGCCGGCGATGACTTCCTTGGTGCCGCCCGACAGATAGGGGTTCATCGTCGAGGGAGCCTGCCAGAGGATCAGGTTCAGCTGACCGTCGCTGCCGCGCTCGGCATGGGCGGCAGGGGCCATCGCCAGCATCGCGGCGGCGCCCATCAAAACGGTTCTCAGTTTCATCACGCTCTCCTGTTGGGTGTTGCGACCCGCAGGGTCCCACACGCCGGATCCAGCCGTTCGGGGGCTGTTGTTCTTGATCTTTCCCCGGTTCTCCGGATGCTTGTTCGTGTTGTCATCTTCCCTGCGGAATACGCGCATCATCGAACGAAGCCGAAGCCGAAAGCAAGATCATTCGCGCAGACCATTCGGCCGGTTTGGGCTTTGACTTTCCGGGGGCTTTGGCTAGCCTGACCGCTTGAATGCATGCGGGGCCCTAGATGCTTGACCAAGAACCTCTTGTTTCGATTGAGAAACTCCGTGTCGAGTTCGAAACCGGTGACGGGGTCGTGGTCGGCGTCAAGGATGTCAGCTTCAACATCAAGCCAGGCGAATGCGTCTGCGTGGTGGGCGAATCCGGGTCCGGCAAGTCGGTCAGTTCGCTGTCGCTGATGCGGCTGGTTGAATTCGGCGGCGGCACGATCGCGGGCGGCCGGCTGATGTTCGAGAAGGATGACGGGCAGGTGGTCGATCTGGCCACGCAGTCCAGCGCCGCAATGCGCGACATCCGCGGCAACCAGATCGGCATGATCTTTCAGGAACCGATGACCGCGCTGAACCCGGTCTTTACCGTCGGCGACCAGCTGGTCGAAGGGCTGATCGCCCATCGCGGGCTGAAAAAGGCCGAGGCCCGCGCCCGCGCGCTGGAGATCCTGCGCCAGGTCCGCATTCCTGAACCCGAACGCCGGCTGGACCAGTATCCGCATGAGCTGTCCGGCGGCATGCGCCAGCGCGTCGTCATCGCCATCGCCATGGCCTGCGAGCCGCGCCTTTTAATCTGCGACGAGCCGACCACGGCGCTGGACGTGACCATCCAGGCCGAGATCCTGGCCCTGATCGACCGGCTGAAGCGGGAAAAGCAGATTGCCGTTCTTTTCATCACCCATGACATGGCGGTGGTCGCGCAGATGGCAGACCGCGTGGTCGTCATGTATCGCGGCACCAAGGTCGAGGAAGGGCCGGTCGAGCAGATCTTCGAAAGCCCGCAGCAGGAATACACCAAGATGCTGCTGGCCGCCGTCCCGCGCCTGGGTGAGATGACCGGCAAGCCCGCGCCCGAACGCCTGCGCCTAATGGGGGACGGCACGCAGGGCGCGCCCGAGCCGATCATCGTGGCAGACCCCAAGCCGCTGCTGACGGTCCGGAACCTGACTACCCGCTTTGCCGTCAAGGGCGGCGTGCTGCGGCGTACCGTCGCCCGCGTCCATGCGGTCGAGGATGTCAGCTTTACCATCAACTCCGGAGAGACGCTGTCGCTGGTGGGCGAATCCGGCTGCGGGAAATCCACCTGCGGGCGGTCGATCCTGCGTTTGGTGGAACCCGAATCCGGGCAGGTCGATCTGGGCGGGACCGACATCCTGGCGCTGTCGCAGCGCGCGCTGCGCAAGGCCCGCCGCGACATGCAGATGATCTTTCAGGACCCGTTCGCCAGCCTGGACCCGCACATGAAGCTTTACGACCAGGTGGCCGAGCCGATGGAGAATTACGGCATCGGCAGCAAATCCGAACGCCAGGACCGGATCGCCGCGCTGTTCGACCGGGTCGAACTGCCGCGCAGCTACATGCGCCGCTATCCGCACGAGATGTCGGGCGGCCAGCGCCAGCGCATCGCCATTGCCCGCGCCCTGGCGCTGAACCCAAAGCTGATCATCGCGGACGAGGCGGTGTCCGCGCTGGACGTGTCGGTCCAGGCGCAGGTGCTGAACCTGTTGATGGAGTTGCAGCAGGACCTGGGCATTTCCATGCTGTTCATCAGCCATGACATGGCGGTGGTCGAACGCGTCAGCCACCATGTCGGCGTCATGTATCTGGGCCGCATTGTCGAGATGGGCACCCGCGCCCAAGTCTTCGAAAATCCGCAGCACAGCTATACCCGTCAGCTGATGCTGGCGGTGCCGGTCGCCGATCCGCGCCAGAAGAAGATCAGCGAGGATCTGAACTTTCGCCCGATCCCTTCGCCCATGCACCCGGTCGATTACGTCGCGCCACCGTCAACCTACCGTGAGGTGGCGCCCGGCCATCGGGTGCTGGTCGATCCGGTGACCCATTCGTGAAAGCCACGCCGCCGATCGGTTCTGACGCCGCTGCGCGATACCACGACCCGCTGCCCGAAGCCGCCGATGTCATCATCATCGGCGGCGGCATTGCGGGCGTGACCACGGCGCTTTACCTGGCGCGCGAAGGTCAGCGGGTGGTGCTGTGCGAAAAGGGGGTTGTCGCGGGCGAGCAGTCCAGCCGCAACTGGGGCTGGGTGCGGGCGCAGGGCCGTGACGAGGCCGAGATCCCGATCATGCTGGAGGCGCGGCGGCTCTGGACCTCGCTGGCGCAGGATCTGGGCGAGGTGCTGGGGCTGTCCACCTGCGGCGTCAGTTTTCTTGCGCCTGACGATGCCGCGCTGGCCCGGTATGAACGGTGGCTGGAGGTGGCGCGCGCGCATGGCCTGGACAGCCATGTGATCGGGCGCGACGCGCTGGCCCGCCTGCTGCCGCATCAGGCGGGCTGGGCGGGGGCGCTGATGACTCCATCGGACATGCGGGCCGAACCGGGACAGGCGGTTCCCGCCATTGCCGGTCTGGCGCGGGCCGAAGGCGTGACGATCCGCGAACATTGCGCGGTCCGGGCACTGGACGTGCAGGACGGCCGCGTCACCGGCGTCGTGACCGAAAACGGGCCGATCCGCGCCGACCGCGTCCTGCTGGCGGGGGGCGCTTGGTCGGGGCTCTTCGCCGCCAATGCCGGCCTGTCGCTGCCGCAGCTGTCGGTGCGCGCCACCGTCGCCGCGACCGAGCCGATGCCAGACTTCTGGTCGGGTGCCGCGACGGATGCGAACTTTGCCTTTCGCCGGCGCGCGGATGGCGGCTATACGCTGGCGCCCGGCATGGCGCATGATTTCTGGGTGGGACCCGCGGCAGCGCGGCATCTGCGAACCTATCTGCCGATGATCCGCCGCGACCTGCGGCTGACGCGGCTGCAGGCAGCAGCCCCCCGCGGCTATCCCGACGCCTGGACCACGCCCCGCCGCTGGCAGCCCGATGCGGCATCCCCGTTCGAGGCGATGCGGGTGCTGTCCCCTGATCCGAACCCTGCCCGGCTGGCGCGGCTGCAATCGGATTTCGCCGCCGCCTTTCCTCAGATCGGCCGCCCCCGCCTGCGCGCGGCTTGGGCGGGGATGATCGACACCATGCCCGACCAGGTGCCGGTGCTGGACGAAAGTCCGCTGCGCGGGTTTTTCATCGCGACCGGCCTGTCGGGCCACGGCTTCGGCATCGGGCCGGGCATCGGTCGGGTGATGGCCGACATGATGCAGGGCCGGTTGCCCGCACATGACCTGCGCCGCTTCCGCTTTGCCCGCTTTTCGGACGGATCACCCGTCCAGTTGGGGCCGGACCTGTGAAGACGGTCCAGCCTCTTGCAGAACGTGCAGGAAATCGCCAACCTGCGCCCGAAGGAGACTGTCATGCCCGTCAAGAACCGCTTTGCCGAACTTTTGCCCGAAATCACTGCCTGGCGCCGCGACTTTCACGAACATCCCGAACTGCTTTACGATGTTCACCGGACGGCGGGGCGGGTGGCCCAACTGCTGCGCGACTTTGGCTGCGACGAGGTCGTTGAAGGCGTCGGCCGGACCGGCGTAGTGGGCGTGATCAAGGGAAAGAGCGACAGCCGCGGCCGCGTCGTGGGCCTGCGCGCGGACATGGACGCCCTGCCCATCATCGAGCAGACAGGCGTCGAATACGCCTCCAAGACGCCGGGCAAGATGCATGCCTGTGGCCATGACGGCCACACGGCGATGCTGTTGGGGGCCGCGAAATACCTAGCTGAAACCCGCAACTTCGACGGCACCGCGGTCGTGATCTTCCAGCCCGCCGAGGAAGGTGGGGCCGGGGGCGAGGCGATGGTCAAGGATGGCTTGGTCGACCGCTGGAAGATCGACGAGTTCTACGGGATGCACAACATGCCCGGAATGCCCGTGGGCAGCTTTTCGATCCGGCCGGGCGCGATGATGGCGGCGGCCGACCAGTTCGACATCACCGTGACCGGCAAGGGCGGCCATGCCGCCAAGCCGCATGAGTGCATCGACACGACCTTGACGGCGGCGCAGATCATCGTCGCGCTTCAATCCGTCGTGGCGCGCAACATCGATCCGCTGAAGAACGCCGTCATTTCGGTCTGCGTGGTCAGCACGGATTCGACAGCGCATAACGTCATCCCGCAGGTGGTCAAGCTGAAGGGCACCGCCCGCAGCCTGGCCCCCGAGGTCCGCGACCAACTGGAGGAGGGGATCACCCGCGTGGCCACCAACATTGCCGCGGCGATGGGTGCCATCGCGCAGGTGGATTACCAGCGCGGCTATCCCGTCACGATGAACGACGCGCAGGCGACGGACTGGGCGGCCGATGTCGCGCGCCAGATCTCGGGCGATGTCGACATGGACATGCAGCCGATGATGGGCGGCGAGGATTTCAGCTACATGCTGAACGAACGCCCCGGCGCCTATATCTGGGTCGGCAACGGCGACACGGCGATGGTCCACCACCCGGCCTACAACTTCAACGACGACGCGATCCCTGCCGGTTCCAGCTGGTATGCCGGCATGATCGAGGCGCGGATGCCGGCCGCCTGAGGCGGATGTCGCGCGACGCCTCTGTGCGGTCGCAAACGCGATTGTCAATCAGGGACAATCGGTTGAAATGTCGGCTGCGCGGGACACAGATCCCGCGCAACGGCAACAAAGGGACGACCGACGCATGAAAACCTATACGCTCCGCGTGACCTGCGCCTCGACCCGCGGCATTGTCGCGGCCATCTCGGGGTTTCTGGCCGAGGCCGAGTGCAACATCACCGACAGCGCCCAATTTGATGATGTCGAAACGGGCCGCTTTTTCATGCGCGTCAGCTTCCAGTCCGAAGGCGGCGCCACGCTGGAAAGCCTGCGGGCGGGCTTCGAACCCATCGCCAAGCGTTTCGGCATGGAGGTCGAGATCACCGACCAGGCGGTCAAGAAAAAGGTGCTGATCATGGTCAGCCGCTTCGGGCACTGCCTGAACGACCTGCTGTACCGCTGGCGGATCGGCGCGCTGCCCATCGATATCGTGGGCGTCATCTCGAACCACCACGAATACCAGAAGGTCGTCGTCAACCACGACATCCCGTTCCACATGATCCGCGTCACGCCCGAGAACAAGGCCCAGGCCGAAGCGCAGCAGATGGAGATCATCGACCAGACAGGCGCCGAACTGGTGGTTCTGGCGCGCTACATGCAGGTGCTGTCGGACCGGATGTGCCAGCAGATGTCGGGGCGGATCATCAATATCCACCACTCGTTCCTGCCCAGCTTCAAGGGCGCGAACCCCTACAAGCAGGCCTATGAGCGCGGTGTGAAGCTGATCGGCGCGACCAGCCACTATGTCACCGCCGACCTGGACGAAGGCCCGATCATCGAGCAGGACACAGTTCGCGTGACCCATGCCCAAAGCCCCGGAGACTATGTCAGCCTGGGCCGGGACGTCGAGGCACAGGTGCTGGCGCGTGCGGTCCATGCCCATATTCACGGCCGTGTCTTTCTGAACGCGGCCAAGACGGTCGTCTTCCCGCCGTTGCCCGGCAGCTATGTCAGCGAGCGGATGGGCTGAGGCACTACTTGTCGCGGCCGGCTGTCAGTCGGCCGCAGGGGCAGGCGCCGCGCTGGTACGCCTTGCCGAGGGATCGGCATGGATATTATCCAGCGTCAGGGCCGCCTTGGCGTCTGCTAAGGTGAAGGTTTTCTGATGCGGGTCGC
>KZ836058.1 GCA_003255745.1 Paracoccus saliphilus | reverse complement strand
GGTAATCCTCCCCGTTTTAGCGGGGTTTGGCCGTAGAACTCAGGCAGCCATCTTCAGTTTCTGTGCGGGTGTGATGCCGCCGATGCCCATGTTGGGTCGCTCGTTGTTGTAAGTCCATAGCCAGTCGGTTGCGATGCTTTGTGCCTCCGCGATGGTTTCGAAGATGTAGAGGTCCAACCATTCGTGACGGACGGTGCGGTTGTAGCGCTCGACATAGGCGTTCTGTTGCGGCTTACCTGGCTGGATATGGGTCAGAGCAATGCCCTGCTTCGCAGCCCAGATCGCCAATGTCGCGCTGATGTATTCCGGGCCGTTGTCGACCCTGATGGCCATGGGCTTGCCACGCCACTCGATGATCTGGTTGAGCGTCCTCACAACCCGTTCTGCAGGCAGCGAGAAGTCGACCTCAATGCCCAGACCCTCACGGTTGAAGTCGTCCAGCACGTTCAGCAGCCGGAACTGGCGACCATCGGCCAGACGATCCGCCATGAAATCCATGGACCACACAAGGTTCGGCGCTTCCGGAACGGTAAGCATGTCAGGCTTGTCCCGTTTGATGCGCCGCCGGGGCTTGATCCGCAGGTTCAACTCAAGTTCGCAATAGATTCTGCGGACCCGCTTGTGGTTCCAGACATGCCCGCGGACATTGCGCAGATACAGGAAGCACAGGCCAAAGCCCCAGGTTCGGTGCGCCTTGGTCAGGCCCTCGAGGAGATCCGCGATGATCTCGTTCTCAGCACAGTGCCTCGGGCTGTAGCGAAAGCAGGTCTCGCTGACGCCGAACGTCCGGCAGGCCAGTGCAATGCTGACCCCCTTCTTCGCCACCGCCCTCGCGGCCAACTCCCGGCGTTGAGTTGGCCGCGTCACTTTTTTCCAAGCGCTTCCTTGAGCAGATCCGCTTGCATGCTGAGGTCAGCAAACATGCGCTTGAGCCGCCGGTTCTCGTCCTCGAGCGCCCTCATCTGGCTCATCATGGACGCGTCCATGCCGCCATACTTCGCACGCCATTTGTAGAAGCTTGCGCTGCTGATCCCGTGCTCGCGGCACAATTCCGGCACTGCAACGCCGCCTTCGGCCTGGCGCAGAACCGCCATGATCTGCGGCTCGGTAAATCGGGTCTTCCTCATTCGAATCTCCTCAGCTCACGCTACGAGAAAATTCTACTGCCGCATCCCCTTAACCATGGGGAGGATTACCAATTCTCAACCTTTCGATGCGATCCTGGCGGCAGGCGGTCATAAGCCGTTCGTAGTGATCTGGCCGCCGTGGCAACGAGGCGAGCGCCGAAACAAGCGAGGCATTTCAGGGCATGACGGATGGAAGGCTGCAAACCTGACCAACGCGGCCCGCGAACTGCGCTAAGCGCGCAACGCTGATAGATAGCAGATCATAAGAGGAAAAATGGGAATCTCGTCAGAATCTAATATTTTTACGATCGGCCACAGCCTCGTCGGAAGACAGCTCCCTCACATGATGAACAGCATGGGGAATGAGGGGAGAACCGATTTCCAGATCATCACAGGCGCGCCGCTGCGCATCAGCTGGAATGACCATGATCGCGCACATGCTCAGGGCGTGGATTCCCACAAGGCTCTCGCGACCGGACAATATGATGCCGTGATCGTCACGGAAGCCGTCCCCCTGGAAACGAACGTCCAGTGGAACGACACCTCGGGATATGCCCTTAAGTTTCTGAATCTTGCGCATGCCGCTAACCCCAACATCCAGTCCTATCTATACGAGACTTGGAACGGATTCGACTTCTTCAACGGGGACCTGAAGGCTTGGCGCGCGAGCCTGGACAGGTTCAGCCCGATTTGGGAGGGCGTGGTCGACAAAGTGAACGCGGCACGACCGGCAGGCTCGAATGAAATGCTGCTCATCCCCGCAGGCCAGGCCATGGCCAACCTCTATGACGCGATTGAGGCCGGAAAGATCCCCGGCGTTACCTCGATCAGGCATTTCTTCACCGACGACATCCACCCCACGGATGCCGGTTACTACTATGTCACCATGGTTCATCAGGCGACCCTCTACGGCAAGAACCCCTCCGGTCTGCCGAACACGATCTTCGGAGATTATGGCCCCTATTCGACGATCAATCCAACCATCGCGGCACATCTGCAGGACCTCGCTTGGGAAACCGTCATGGAATACGACCGTGACGGCGTGAACGAGGGCGCGNAATACGACCGTGACGGCGTGAACGAGGGCGCGACGCCCGCCCCGACCCCGACCCCGACCCCCGTTCCTCCCGTTGTGGAGCCGGAGCCTGAAGAACCAGTGGTCGAGCCCACGCCCGCACCGAACCCAACACCCACCCCGACGCCTCCCGCTCAGACCGTCATCACCGGGAATGACAGTGCGAACACGCTGAACGGCACGTCCGGGAAT
>QKYL01000193.1 GCA_003255745.1 Paracoccus saliphilus | reverse complement strand
GGACATTGATGTTGCGCGGCAACATGGCATTGCCGACCGCGTTCGCACCTTCCGCGAAAAGCGGCCCCAGGATGATCTGCGCGCCTGCGTCGGCGGCGGCGTTGGCTTGCTCCACCGCCGCTTCCGTCGAGGCGGCCGTGTCATAGATGCGCAGGTCGATGCTGGCGCCCTGCGCATCGCCCGCCGCCATGCGGGCGGCGTTCTTGAGGCTGCGCGACAGCCATTCCAGGTCCTGCGAACCGGTCCCCGCCGGCACCAGCAGCGCGACACGCACCGGCTCGGACGGGTTGATCAGCTGGCCGGTCTCGGGCCCGCTGGCGCGGTCGGTGGCTGCCATCGGATCGCAAGCGGCAAGGAAGAAGGCCGAGACGATGGCCCCGGTTTTCAGGAAAGCGCGGCGCAGACCCGAGGAAGGCCGGGTTGTGGCGGAGGCGAACATGTGAAACTTCCCTGCTTTGTGTTATCGAGGCGCGGTGCCGGCAGACTAGGACCTGCGCCCGCGATTGGCAATCAGCGCCGGCCCGGCCCCGGCGTCTTACGGAGGCAGGATGACGTCCCGCAGCGACAGACCCGATCCCGAACCCGCGCGTCGCATCGCAGCCCATGTCGAGGCCGCGCGGCTGCAGGCGGGCCTTTATCTGGTGGCGACCCCCATCGGTGCCGCCCGGGACATCACCCTGCGGGCACTGGACGTGCTGAACAGCGCCGACCTGCTGGCAGCCGAGGACACGCGGGTGCTGCGCCACCTGATGGACATCCACGGCATCCCGCTGCGCGGGCGGCGCATCCTGTCCTATCACGATCACAATGGCGACCGGGCGCGGCCTGCGCTTCTGGCGGCCTTGGCCGAGGGCGGCAGCGTGGCCTATTGCTCGGATGCGGGGACGCCGCTGGTGGCAGATCCCGGATACCGCCTGGCCCTGGACGCGGCCGGGGCCGGCGCGCGGGTTCATGCCCTGCCGGGTCCCTCGGCCGCGCTGGCCGCCCTCAGCCTGTCGGGTCTGCCCAGTGACCGGTTCCTGTTCCTTGGTTTTCCCCCATCAACGGCGACGGCGCGGCAGACGTGGCTGCGCAAGTGGCTGGCGGTCGATTCGACCCTGATCCTGTTCGAAAGCCCCAGGCGCGTTAACCGGACGTTAGAGGATCTATGCCAGATTGACCCCGGCAGGATCACTGTCATCGCGCGCGAGCTGACGAAGAAGTTCGAGGAGGTCATTCGCGGGACCGCGGCGGAACTTTCCGCCGATCCCCGGTTCGCCACGCTGAAGGGCGAGGTGGTGATGGTCCTGGACCGCCCGTCCGAGGTGGTTGTCGATGACGACAGGTTGCGGCAGGTGCTGGAGAGGCACATGGCCACGATGTCGATCAAGGATGCGGCCCGCGAGGCCGCGCAGGAACTGGGCCTCTCGCGGCGCGACGTCTATCAGCGCGCGCTGGAACTTGGGGGTCAGAAATAGGGTCACCGCGCCGGGGGCCGTTGGAGGCAGAATGGTGCGGGGACCAACTATGGAAAATGACTGCCCCGGCACGGCCAGACGCCGGCGTGGCAGGACTGCAAATCTCTCCGGCGCGATGGCCGAGGAGGGCGTGACGCGCCTTTACCTGGGCCGTGGCGCCACGCTGCTGGCCCAGCGCTGGCGGGGAAAGGCGGGCGAGATCGACATCATCTTCCGCGAAGGGCCGGATGTGGTCTTTGTCGAGGTGAAGGCATCCACGACGCATTCCGATGCGGCGCAGAGCCTGCAGCCGCGCCAGATGCGCCGCATCGCCGAGGCGGCCTGCGAATTCTGCCAAAGGCAGGGCTGGGACGGGTCCGTCCCGATGCGCATCGACGTCGCCCTGGTGAACGGCCAGGGACGGGTTGAGCTGATCCCGAACGCTTTCGGCGAGATGTGACCCGCAGGCTTGCATCCCCATCGGGCGCACGCCACAACGTGGCAAAACCTCAGGAGGGCAGGATGAGCCTTTACGTCGCCTTGCAGATGGACCCGATCGAGCATGTCTCGGTCGACGCGGACAGCACCTTCCGCATCGGGCTGGAGGCCGAGGCGCGGGGCCATCGCCTGTTCCAGTACACCGTCGACCAACTGCGCTATGACGAGGGCAGGATCATTGCCCGCGGGCGCCCCGTGACCCTGCGGCGCAAGCAGGGCGACCACGTGACCTTCGGGGACTGGGCCGAGGTCGAACTGACCGAGTTCGACGTCGTTTGGCTGCGCCAGGACCCGCCCTTCGACATGGGCTATGTCACCTCGACCCACCTGCTGGACCGCGTCCATCCCGGCACGCTGGTGGTCAACGACCCGTTTTGGGTCAGGAATTGCCCGGAAAAACTGATGGTCTTGGACTTTCCGGACCTAACGCCGCCCACCATGATCGCGCGCGACCCGGCCGCCTTCCGCGCCTTCCGCGCCCGCCACGGAGAGATCATCGTCAAGCCGCTCTACGGCAACGGCGGAGCGGGCGTGTTCCACCTTCGTCCGGGCGACCCGAACCTGTCTTCGCTGCTGGAAACCTATGCCGGCATCAACCGCGAGCCGATGATCGCGCAGAAATACCTGCCGGCTGTCGTCAAGGGCGACAAGCGGATCATCCTGGTGGACGGCGAACCGGTCGGCGCGATCAACCGCATCCCGCAGGACGGCGAGGCGCGGTCGAACATGCATGTGGGCGGCCGTGCCGAAAAGGTCGGCCTGACCGAGCGCGAGCACGAAATCTGCGCCCGACTGGCTCCGGTCCTGCGGGACAAGGGGCTGATCTTCACCGGCATTGACGTCATCGACGGCTGGCTGACCGAGATCAATGTGACCTCCCCGACCGGCATCCAGGAGTTGGAGCGTTTTGACGGCGTCAACGCGGCCGAGGCGATCTGGCAGGCGATCGAGCGACGCGTCGCGGCCGCGCGCGGCTGAGGCAGGTCAGCCCCCCGCCACGAAGGGCAGGCGATAGCTGATCGCCTCGGCCAGGTGGTGGCTGTGGACCTTGTCCGCCCCCTCCAGGTCGGCAATGGTGCGGGCGCTGCGCAGGATGCGGTGATAGCCCCGCGCCGTCAGCCCCAAGCGGTCCGCTGCCTTGTGAATCAAGGCGCGTCCGGCATCGTCCGGGGCGGCCACCTGCTCCAGCAGGGCGCCGGACACGTCCGCGTTGACGCGATGTGCGCCGTGATCGCGATACCGATCGGCCTGGACCTGGCGCGCAGCGGCGACGCGTGTCTTGACCTGGGCCGAGGTTTCGCCGCCCGACGGCAGGTCGAGATCGCGGAAATCCACCCCCGGCACCTCCAGCCGCAGGTCGAAGCGGTCCATCAGCGGACCCGATATCTTGGCCAGGTAATCGCTGCCGCAGACGGGTGCGCGGCTGCAGGCGCGGGCGGGTTCGGCCAGAAAGCCGCAGCGGCAGGGATTTGCCGCGGCAACCAGAAGAAAGCGGCAAGGATAGCGGATGTGGGCGTTCGCGCGTGCCACCATGACCTCGCCCGTTTCGATCGGTTGACGCAGCGTGTCCAGTACCTGGCGCGGAAACTCGGGCAACTCGTCCAGGAACAGCACGCCGTTATGCGCAAGGCTGATCTGCCCTGGCTTCGCGCCTCGACCGCCGCCCACAATGGCGGCCGTCGAGGCGGTATGGTGGGGTTCCTGAAACGGCGCGCTGCGCGAGATGCCCCCTTCGGACAGCGTTCCGGCCAACGAGTGGATCATCGACGTTTCCAGCGCCTCGCGCGGGGACAGCGGCGGCATCAGACCCGGAATGCGTGCGGCCAGCATGGACTTGCCCGCCCCGGGCGGGCCGACCATCAGCAGGTGGTGACGCCCGGCAGCCGCGATCTCCAGCGCCCGCTTGGCACGTTCCTGCCCCTTCACCTCCGAGATGCAGCCCCCCGCCGGCCCATCAAGAACGGTTCCCGGTTGCGCCCGCGACAGGGGCGCCCGGTCGGTCAGGTGGTTGATGACGTCGCGCAGCGAATTTGCGGCAAGAACCGGGACCGACTCGATCCAGGCGGCCTCGGGTCCGCAGCTGTGCGGGCAGATCAGCGCCCGGTCCTCCTCGGCTGCCGCCATGGCGGCGGGCAGGGCGCCCGTCACGGCAACCAGGCGGCCGTCAAGCGCAAGTTCGCCCAGGGCCAGGCAGCGTCCGACCTCTTCGACCGGCACGATCTCCAATGCGGCCAGAACCGCCAGCGCGATGGGCAGGTCGAAATGCGACCCCTCCTTTGGCAGGTCGGCCGGGGACAGGTTCACGGTCAGCCGCCGGTTGGGCATCGCGATGGACAGCGATCCAAAGGCGGCACGCACGCGCTCGCGCGCCTCGCTGACCGCCTTGTCGGGCAGGCCGACGATGGAAAATCCGGGCAGCCCGGCCGAAACCGCGCATTGCACCTCGACAAGGCGCGCCTCTACGCCTTCGAAGGCAACCGAATAGGCGATGGCCACCATGTCCGCTCCTGTCTTTGCGGGAATGGTTAATGCGTGGCGCTTAAGGAACCGTTAACGGGCGCGGCTTCCTTGCGGCAGGGGCCGGCGGGCGCTATCTGTGCGGGGGCAATAGATGCGGCAGGAAACGGACAGGACGGTGATGCAAGGCAGGCGGATTTTGTTGATCGTGGGCGGGGGGATCTCGGCCTACAAGATCCCGCAGCTGATCCGGCTTCTGCGCGGCGCCGGGGCTGCGGTGACGCCTGTTCTGACGGCGGCGGGGGCGCAGTTCACTACCTCCATGACCCTGTCCGTGCTTGCCGGAGAGCCGGTCCACGACACGCTGTGGAACAGCGGCGACGAGGCCGAGATCGGGCATATCCAGCTGTCGCGCCGCGCAGACATGGTGGTGGTCGCCCCGGCGACAGCGGATCTGATGGCCAGCATGGCGCAGGGTTTGGCGGGCGATCTGGCCACGACGTTGCTGCTGGCGACGGACAAGCGGGTGCTGATCGCGCCGGCCATGAACGTGCGCATGTGGCATCACCCGGCCACGCAGCGGAACCTTGCCACCTTGAAGGGGGACGGCATCCTGACCGTGGGCCCCGACGATGGCGACATGGCCTGCGGCGAGCATGGGCCCGGCCGCATGGCCGAGCCTGAGGCGATCATGGACGCGATCCGCCGGGCACTGGCACCTGCGTCGCAGCCTTTGGCGGGGCGGCACGTGATCGTCACCTCCGGCCCGACGCACGAACCGATCGATCCTGTTCGCTACATCGCCAACCGGTCGTCAGGCGCGCAGGGGGCGGCAATCGCGGCGGCGCTGCGGGATCTGGGTGCACGGGTCAGCTTTGTCACCGGGCCTGCAGTTGTTCCCGCGCCTTCGGGAGTCGAGGTGATTGGTGTTGAAACCGCCCAACAGATGCAGGAAGCGGTGGCGGCCGCCCTGCCTGCGGATGCGGCTGTGATGGCAGCGGCCGTGGCCGACTGGCGGGTGGCAAATGCCAGCGCGCAGAAGGTCAAGAAGGACGGGCAGGGACAGCCGCCGATGTTCGAAATGATGGAAAACCCCGACATCCTGGCCTGGATCAGCCGCGCTGAAAGGCGTCCGCGCCTGGTCGTGGGCTTTGCCGCCGAAACCGAAAATGTGACCGCCCATGCCACCGCCAAGCGAGCGCGCAAGGCCTGCGACTGGATCCTTGCCAACGATGTCAGCCCCGCAACCGGCATCATGGGTGGGACCCAGAATGCCGTGACCCTGATCACGGGCGAGGGCGCAGAGGACTGGCCGCGCATGGCCAAGGATGCCGTTGCAGCCCGTCTTGCCGCACGGATCGCAGAGGTGATCGGATGAGGACCTATCTGGACTGGAACGCCACGACGCCGCTGCGCGACGAGGTCAAGCTGGCCATGCACAAGGCGATGGAGATTTCGGGCAACCCGTCTTCGGTCCATGCCGAAGGGCGGGCGGCCAAGATGGCGCTGGAGCGCGCGCGCGAACAGGTGGCGGCGGCGCTTGGGGCCGAAGGGGCGGATATCATTTTCACTTCGGGGGCGACCGAGGCGGCGGCCATGGTGCTGGCCGGCCGGGATGTGCGCTGTGCGCCTGTCGAGCACAGCGCGGTCAAAGCCTGGTGCGACGTGTCGTTGCCGGTTGATCGGAACGGCATCGCCACAGTCGTGGACCCCGTACGGTCCAGCCTGCAACTGGCCAACAACGAAACCGGCGTGATGCAGGACCTGCCGCAGGGCTTGGGTTCCAGCGACCTGACCCAAGCTTTTGGCAAGGTGCCCTTTGCCTTCAACTGGCTGGGAATCACCGCAGGTTTCGTCAGCGCGCACAAGCTGGGCGGTCCCAAGGGCATCGGCGCCCTGATCGTCAGAAAGGGCACCGACGTTCCCGCATTGATCCGTGGCGGAGGCCAGGAGCAGGGACGGCGCGGCGGAACCGAGAACCTGATCGGCATCCTGGCTTTCGCCGCGGCAGCCCAAGCCGCGCAACGGGACCTGGAGGCGGGTCTGTGGGCCGAGGTCGAGGCGCGGCGCGACGCGCTTGAGGCACGGCTCTGCGACGTTGCGCCCGAGGCCGTCGTGGCAGGAAAAGGGGCGCGGCGCTTGCCGAACACGACCTGCCTTCTTACATCGGGATGGAAGGGCGAAACGCAGGTCATGCAGATGGATCTGGCGGGCTTTGCCATATCGGCTGGGTCGGCCTGTTCGTCTGGAAAGGTCCGGGCCAGCGGGACGCTACAGGCGATGGGATTTGACGATAAGCAGGCGCAATCGGCGATCCGGATCTCGATAAGCCCGGCTTTGGGCGACGATCAGATCAACCGATTTGCGGATGCGTGGGAAACAGCGTATTCACGCTGGCGCGACAGGGCTTTGGCGTGACAGGACAGGGCGGGCAGGGGCCAGCCCCCAAGGAAGGACATGGGATGACGGCAACCACCGATCTTGACGTGCGCGAAGGCGTCGACCGCGAAACGGTCGAAGCCGTGCAGAACATGGGCAGCTATAAATATGGCTGGGACACCGAGATCGAGATGGAATACGCGCCCAAGGGCGTGAACGAGGACATCGTCCGGCTGATCTCGAAGAAGAACAACGAGCCGGAATGGATGACCGAGTGGCGGCTGGAGGCCTATCGCCGTTGGGTCACCATGACCGAGCCGAAATGGGCGATGCTGAACTATCCTGAGATCGATTATCAGGACCTGTATTACTATGCCCGTCCGAAAAGCATGGAAGAAAAGCCCAAGTCGCTGGACGAGGTCGATCCCAAGCTGCTGGCGACCTATGAAAAGCTGGGTATCCCGCTGCGCGAGCAGATGATCCTGGCCGGCGTCGAGGGTGCCGAGGCAGCGCCCGCCGAAGGGCGCCGGGTGGCAGTCGACGCGGTTTTCGACAGCGTCAGTGTCGGCACCACCTTCAAGGACGAACTGGCCAAGGCGGGGGTGATCTTCTGTTCCATCAGCGAGGCGATCCGCGAGCATCCCGAACTGGTGAAGAAATACCTGGGCAGCGTCGTGCCCCAGTCCGACAACTACTTTGCGACGCTGAACAGCGCGGTCTTTTCCGACGGCAGCTTTGTCTATATCCCCGAAGGCGTGCGCTGCCCGATGGAATTGTCGACCTATTTCCGCATCAACGCCGAGAATACCGGACAGTTCGAACGCACGCTGATCATCGCCGACAAGGGCAGCTATGTCAGCTATCTGGAAGGTTGCACCGCGCCCAAGCGCGACACCAATCAGCTGCACGCGGCCGTCGTCGAGATCGTCATCCTGGAAGATGCCGAGGTCAAGTATTCCACCGTCCAGAACTGGTTTCCTGGCGACGAGGACGGCAAGGGCGGCATCTATAACTTTGTCACCAAACGCGCCGATTGCCGTGAGGCGCGGGCGAAGGTCATGTGGACGCAGGTGGAAACCGGCAGCGCGATCACCTGGAAATATCCGTCCTGCATCCTGCGGGGCGAGGAAAGCCAAGGCGAGTTCTATTCCATCGCCATCGCCAACAACTGGCAGCAGGCCGATACTGGCACCAAGATGATCCATCTTGGCAAGAACACGCGCTCTCGTATTGTTTCCAAAGGAATTTCGGCAGGTCAGGCTCAGAATACCTATCGTGGCCTGGTGACCATGCATCCGCGTGCCACGAACAGCCGCAACTATACCCAGTGCGACAGCCTGCTGATCGGTGACAAGTGCGGGGCGCATACGGTGCCTTATATCGAGGTCAAGAACAGTTCGAGCCGCGTCGAGCACGAAGCCACCACCAGCAAGGTGGATGACGACCAGCTGTTCTACTGCCGGTCACGCGGTATGGACGAGGAAGAGGCCGTGGCCCTGGTGGTGAACGGGTTCTGCCGCGAGGTCCTGCAGGCGCTGCCGATGGAATTCGCCATGGAGGCGCAGTCGCTGGTTGCGATCTCGCTGGAAGGTTCGGTCGGCTGACCATTCGGGCCGGGCGACGCGCCCGGCCGCCACGCTATCACGGCGCCCCCTGCGGCGCCTTCGCCGTTTGAGGGAAAAATGCTGAAAATCAATGACCTGCATGTCAAACTTGAGGAAGAGGACAAGCAGATCCTGAAGGGTCTGACTTTGGAAGTTCCGGCCGGAGAGGTTCATGCGATCATGGGGCCGAACGGGTCGGGCAAGTCCACGCTGTCCTATGTCCTGTCGGGCCGCGACGGTTATGAGGTAACAGGGGGCGATGCCACGCTGGACGGCGCAAGCCTGTTGGAGATGGAACCCGAAGACCGCGCGGC
This sequence comes from Paracoccus saliphilus, assembly GCA_003255745.1. Classification (GTDB taxonomy): domain Bacteria; phylum Pseudomonadota; class Alphaproteobacteria; order Rhodobacterales; family Rhodobacteraceae; genus Paracoccus; species Paracoccus saliphilus_A. Next base: position 15,092 of record QKYL01000193.1, on the reverse strand, counting down.
CGCGGGCCTGTTTCTGGCGTTCCAGTATCCTGTCGAAATTCCGGGCGTGGGCAACATGACCTTCCTGCGGACTGCCGTGAACGCGCAGCGCAAGGCACGCGGAGAGGCTGAGCTGTCTTCGGGCGACTTTCTCAAGATTGTGCGTGCCAAAGCGGCCGAGTTGCAGATCAGCCCCGAAATGCTGAAGCGTCCCGTCAATGTCGGTTTTTCGGGCGGCGAAAAGAAGCGCAACGAAATTCTGCAGATGGCCATGCTAGAACCGCGCATGTGCATTCTGGACGAAACCGATTCCGGCCTTGATGTTGATGCGATGCGGCTGGTTTCGGACGGCGTGAATGCGTTGCGAAGCCCTGATCGCAGCTTTCTGGTCATCACCCATTATCAGCGCCTGCTGAACCACATTCAGCCGGACGTGGTTCATATCATGTCCAACGGCCGCATCATCAAATCGGGTGGACCCGAACTGGCACTGCAGGTCGAAGAGAACGGCTATGGCGATCTTCTGGCGGAGGCCGGCTGATGTCCGAGATCGCCGTCAAGACCAAGGCCCAGCAGACGCCGCAGGTGACCGGCGCGCCAAAGGCCGTCACTGCTCTGGACGATCGGCTGGCCGCGATGTCCCTGCCGCAAGGCGGGTTCTCGGCGCCTGCCCGGGCCGAGGCACTGTCGCGACTGCGCGTCATGGGTCTGCCCGGTCCGCGGGACGAATACTGGCGCTATACCGATCCGCGCCTGTTCAACGTGCCGGGTCCGCAACCGCTGCCTTTTGACGCCAAGGCGCCGGAGTCCCCGCTGTTTGCGCAGCGCGACACGCTGACGCTGGTGTTCGTGGACGGCGCCTTCGATGCCTCGTCCTCGGACGAACTGGCGTTGGAGGGGATCGAGATAACGACCTTGGCACACGCCGATGCGGCTGGCGACCATTGGGCGGCAGGGCTATATGGTGCGCTGGAAGCCGCCGGGCAGCAGCCGGTCAAGCGGCCCTTTGCCGCGCTGAATTCGGCTGCTGCGGCCGATGGTGTGCTGATTCGCGTCACCGGAACGCCATCGAAGCCGGTTCATGTCCTGCACCGTCGGGCCGCCGATGCGGCCGATGCGGTCTGGCACCACGTGATCCGGCTGGAGGAAGGGGCAGAACTGACCTTCCTGGAAAGCGGCATGGTCGGCGCCAGGTCGAATGCCGTGATCGAGGTCGATCTGGCACAGGGTGCCAAGCTGCATCACATCACAGCCAAGCGCGCGATCGACCCCAAGGTTGGGCTTTCCCATCTGTTCGCAAGAGTGGCCGAAGGGGCGGTTCTGAAAAGCTTCAGCCTGGCGGTCAACGGAACACACATGCGCCACGAGGCAGTCATCGACATGGCAGGCGACGATGCCGTGGCCCATGTCGCGGCGGCCGTTCTGGGCGACGGCGCGACGGGCCGTTTTCATCACGATGATACGGTCTTCATCACCCACGGCGCCGAGCGGGGCGAAAGCCGGCAGGTTTTCAAGAAGGTGCTGAAGAACGGCGCCACCGGCGTCTTCCAGGGCAAGATCCTGGTCAAGCAGGGCGCACAAAAGACCGACGGCTACCAGATCAGCCAGGCGCTGCTGCTGGACGAGGCCAGCCAGTTCCTGGCCAAGCCCGAGCTTGAGATCTATGCCGACGACGTGAAATGTTCCCACGGCTCGACCACTGGCGCTATTGACGAACATGCTCTGTTCTATCTGCGTTCCCGCGGGGTTCCGATGGATCGGGCCATCGTCTTCCTGGTCCTGTCCTTCCTGGCCGATGCGCTGGAAGAGGTCGAGGACGAAGGGCTGCGCGCCGAAATCAACGAACGGCTGGAAGAGTGGCTGACCAGTCACGCCTGAGGTCAACGCCCATGCGCGGCGGAATGGTGCTGCGTGTGCTGCAAAGCTGGTGGGCCCCGCGCCGGATGGTGCGGGGTCTTGCCGGGATGCCTGATGCAACCCTGCTGGCGGTGCTGATGCTGGCCATGGTCCTTGCCCTTCTGGCGCAGGCGCCGTTCCACGCACGTGCCGCCCAGCTGGACCCGTCCATCCCGCTGGACGCGCGCCTGGGGGGTGCGGCCATGGGAACCATGTTCATGATGCCGTTGCTGGCCTATGCGGTGGCGGGGCTGGTCGCGCTGTTGTCGCGGGTGACGCCATGGCGGCTGGATGCGCGATCCTCGCGCATCGCGCTGTTCTGGGCACTTCTGGCCGTGGCCCCGGCCACGCTGCTGGCGGGCCTGGTGGCCGGGCTGATTGGGCCGGGGCCTGCCCTTACCCTGACCCGCAGCGTGGCGGGTTTGGGCTTTCTGTTCATCTGGGGCGCCGGCATTGCGGCGCTGGCGAGACGCTTATGACCTTGGACGATTTCAAGACGCTGACGCGCCAGACGCTGCGCGATCCCGAAGCTGCGGCCCGTTGGCTGATGGCGCAGGGTTGGCCGATGCAGGCGCGCTGGATGGCCTTGGTCGCCGCTGTGGCGGTATCGGGGGTTCTGGCCTATGTCTCGTCCCTGGCCTTCCCTATCCCGGAAGGCGAGGAGGTGCCTGCCATGATGGGCCTGGGCCGCCAGCCGCTGGCGCTGGCCGGGATGCAGTCGGCCGCCATCGTTTTGGGGGCCGGGCTGATGGCAGGCGTGGGCCGGATGTTCGGCGGGCATGGCCGGTTCGAGGACGCGCTGCTGCTGACCGTCTGGATCGAGGTCATGCTGCTGATGGTCCAGCTGGCGCAGATCGTGCTGTCGCTGGCGCTGCCGGCGCTGGCGGGCCTTTTGGGCATCCTTGCTGTCGCGCTGTTTCTGTGGCTGACGGTTCAGTTCACCAAGGCGCTGCACGGGTTCACCAGCGGCCCCAAGGTGCTGCTTGTGATGTTTGCCACCCTTCTGGCGATGGGCTTCGTGCTGTCGTTTTTCGCCGCCTCGCTTGGTCTGCTGCCGGAGATGCCGCAATGAGCTTTGATGTCGATGCCGTCCGCGCTGAATTCCCCATCCTGTCGCGCCGGGTGAACGGCAAGCCGCTGGTCTATCTGGACAGCGGTGCCAGCGCGCAGAAGCCCCGGGTCGTGATCGATGCCATCACCCGCGCATACGAAGGCGAATATGCCAATGTCCACCGGGGCCTGCATTACCTGTCGAACCTGGCGACTGATAACTATGAACGCGTTCGCGCCATCATCGCGCGGTTCCTGAATGCGCCGCGCGAGGACGAGATCATTTTCACCAGCGGCTCGACCGAGGCGCTGAACCTGGTCAGTTATGGCTGGGCGGCGCCGCGTCTGCAGGCGGGGGACGAAATCGTGTTGTCCCTGCTGGAGCATCACGCCAATATCGTGCCCTGGCATTTCCTGCGCGAACGTCAGGGAGTGGTGCTGAAATGGGTCGAACCGGAACCCGACGGCAGCCTGCCCCCCGAAAAGGTGCTGGCCGCGATCGGGCCCCGCACCAAGATGATTGCCGTCACCCACATGTCGAACGTCACCGGCACCGTTGTGGACATTGCGGGCATCCGTGCTGGCACTGATCTGCCGATGGTCGTTGACGGCAGCCAGGCGGCGGTGCACATGGCGGTCGATCTGTCCACGCTCGGCGCGGATTTTTACTGCGTCACAGGGCACAAGCTATACGGTCCCTCCGGTTCGGGGGCGATCTGGATCCGGGCCGAGCGGCAGGCCGAGATGCGGCCGTTTCTGGGGGGAGGCGACATGATCCGCACCGTCAGCCGCGATGTTGTGACCTACAACGACCCGCCGCTGCGGTTCGAGGCGGGCACGCCCGGCATCGTCAACCAGATCGGTCTGGGTGCCGCATTGGAATACATGATGCAGTTGGGGATGGAGAACATCGCGGCCCACGAACGCGGCTTGCGCGACCATGCCCGCGGCCGCCTGCGCGAGTTGAACTGGTTGCAGGTTCAGGGCGACGCACCGGGCAAGGGCGCGATTTTCTCGATGACGATGGATGGGGCGCATGCCCATGACATTTCGACCATCCTCGACAAGAAGGGGATCGCGGTCCGCGCGGGCAGCCATTGTGCCATGCCGCTGATGGAGCATCTGGGAATCGGCGCCAGCGCCCGGGCCAGCTTTGCCATGTACAACACCCGCGAGGATGTTGACGCGCTTGTCGAAGGACTGTGCTTCTGCCGCGAACTTTTTGCCTGAATCTTGCAAAGATTTCACGAACGGTCGAAGATTTCACGTTAGGTCTTGCCGCACACGCGCCATGTCTGCATCGCTGATGTCAAAGTCAGCAAGGAGGCAGGCATGGCCGAGGTTCTGGTTCTTGGTGCGGGAATGGTAGGGGTTTCGACAGCCTTGGCGCTTCAGGCGCGCGGGCATGATGTCACCATCGTCGAACGGGGCGTGCCGGGACGCGAAACCAGCTATGGAAACGCGGGCCTGATCCAGACCGAGGCCGTTGAGCCCTATGCCATGCCCCTTGCGCCCGGCGCGCTGCTGCAAATCGCGCTTGGGCGCGGGTATGACGTCAAATGGACGCCGTCGGGGCTGATTTCGCAACTGGGTGCCGTGGCCAGCTATGCGATCAATTCGCTTCCCGCCGCGCATCGGCGCGCCTCGGTCACCTGGGGCAAGCTGATCCGCCAGTCGACCGAACGCCACGGCCCGCTGATCGCGGCGGCCGGTGCAGACAACATCATCCGCCGCAACGGCTATATCGAAATCCACCGCACGGGCGCGAAGGTCGAGCAGGCGAAGGCCGCGGTCGAGCGATTTCGCAATGAATTTGGCGTCGAGGCGCGGCTGATGGACGGGCGCGAGCTGCGCGCGCTGGAACCCTCGATCAAAATCGAGGTCGAGGGCGCGACACATTGGTCCGACAGTTGGAACTGCGCAGATCCGGGCGGGCTGGTCGCCAGCTATGCGGCGCTGTTTCAGAAGAACGGCGGGCGCATCGTCAACGGCGATGCGGGCGACCTGCATCGGCATGGCGCAGGCTGGCGCGCGGACGAGGCCACAGGCGAACATGCCGTGATCGCGCTTGGGCCTTGGTCACCCATGGTGACGCAGCGGTTCGGGCTGAAGGTGCCGATGGTTTACAAGCGCGGCTATCACCGCCACTACCACATGGAATTGCCGCCACGTCATCCGATCGCGGATTTCGGCAATTCTGTTGTGCTGTCACCGATGCGTCGGGGCCTGCGAATCGCCACGGCGGCTGAACTGACCCCCCATCCTCGCCTGTCACCGCCGCAGCTGCGCCACGGCGAAAAGGCCGCGCGCGAGTTGTTCGATATCGGGGCACCGGTCGAAGCGGAGCCCTGGACCGGGCGACGCCCCTGCATGCCCGACATGCTGCCGCTGGTGGGGCGGGTGCCGGACCAGCCGAACTTGTGGGCGCATTTCGGCCACGGGCACCAGGGCTTCACTCTGGGGCCCGTCACCGCCGAGATTTTGGCCGATGAATTGTCGGGCGGCCCCGGCTGGCGGGAACTTCAGCCTGCGCGCCTCAAGCGCGGTTGAAAACCGGTGGGTTCCGACACATCTTGTGGGCTACTCCGAAAGGATCAGGAACCTCATGGGTCACAACAACACCAACGCGCCCGTGATGCGCCCCATCGAAGTGACCCGTCCCAAGCTGGAGGGCGGCAAGCGCTTTGTGATGCAGAGCGAGTTCCAGCCCGCCGGCGATCAGCCGACTGCGATCAAGGAACTGGTCGAGGGCGTGGGTCAGGGCGAGCGGGACCAGGTCCTGCTGGGCGCCACGGGCACGGGCAAGACCTTTACCATGGCCAAGGTGATCGAGGCGACGCAGCGACCGGCCATCATCCTGGCCCCCAACAAGACGCTTGCCGCCCAGCTTTACGGCGAGTTCAAGGGCTTTTTCCCTGAAAACGCGGTTGAGTATTTCGTCAGCTATTACGACTATTACCAGCCCGAAGCCTATGTGGCCCGCAGCGACACCTATATCGAGAAGGAGTCGCAGATCAACGAAGCCATCGACCGGATGCGCCACAGCGCCACCCGTGCGCTGCTGGAACGCGACGATGTGATCATCGTCGCCTCGGTCAGCTGCATTTATGGCATCGGCTCGGTCGAGACCTATTCGGCCATGACCCAGGACATGATCGTCGGCGAAAGCTATGACCAGCGCGAATTTTTGGGCCAGCTGGTCGCGCAGCAGTACAAGCGCCTGGATGCCAGCTTCCAGCGGGGCAGCTTTCGCGTGCGGGGCGACTTGGTCGAGGTCTGGCCTGCCCACCTTGAGGATCGCGCCTGGCGCTTTGACTTCTTCGGGAACGAGCTTGAGGCAATCACCGAATTCGACCCGCTGACGGGGACCAAATCGGACAGCTTCAAGCAGATCCGCATCTATGCCAACAGCCACTATGTGACGCCCCGCCCGACGATGCAGCAGGCCATCAAGGGCATCAAGAAGGAGCTGGCCGAGCGGCTGAAGCAACTGACCGATGAGGGCAAGCTGCTGGAGGCGCAGCGTCTGGAACAGCGCACAGCCTTTGACATCGAGATGCTGGAGGCGACCGGGGTCTGCAACGGGATCGAGAACTATAGCCGCTATCTGACCGGTCGCGCGCCGGGAGAGCCGCCTCCCACGCTGTTCGAGTTCATTCCCGACAATGCCATCGTCTTTGCCGACGAAAGCCACGTTTCTGTGCCGCAGATCGGCGGCATGTACAGGGGCGACTTTCGGCGCAAATTCACGTTGGCCGAGCATGGCTTCCGCCTGCCCAGCTGCATGGACAACCGGCCCCTGAAGTTCGAGGAATGGGATGCCATGCGCCCGCAGTCGGTTTTCGTGTCGGCCACGCCCGCGCAGTGGGAGATGGACCAGACCGGCGGTGCCTTTACCGAGCAGATCATCCGCCCCACCGGCCTTCTGGACCCGCAGATCGAGATCAGGCCGGTCGAGATGCAGGTCGACGACCTGCTGGACGAAGTACGTCGCGTGACGGCCGCCGGATACCGCACGCTGGTCACGACCCTGACCAAGCGCATGGCCGAGGATCTGACCGAATACCTGCACGAGCAGGGCATCAAGATCCGCTACATGCACAGCGACATCGACACGATCGAGCGGATCGAAATCCTGCGCGACTTGCGCCTTGGGGCATTCGACGTGCTGGTGGGCATCAACCTGCTGCGCGAGGGGCTGGATATTCCTGAATGCGGGCTGGTGGCGATTCTGGATGCTGACAAGGAAGGGTTCCTGCGGTCGGAAACCTCGCTGATCCAGACGATCGGGCGGGCGGCGCGGAATGCCGACGGACGCGTCATCATGTATGCTGATCGCATCACCGGCAGCATGGAACGGGCCATGGCCGAGACCGAGCGGCGGCGCGAAAAACAGATCGCGTATAATGAAAAACATGGGATTACGCCGCAGACGGTTCGCAAGAATGTGGACGATGTTCTGGCGGGTCTGTGGCAGGGCGATACCGACCAGTCACGAGTTACGGCCAAGGTGGACAAGCCGCTGATCGGCGCCAATCTTGCGGCACATCTGGATGCCATGCGTACGCAGATGCGTAAGGCCGCCGAGAACCTGGAGTTCGAGGAAGCCGCCCGCCTGCGCGACGAGGTCAAGCGCCTGGAGGCCGTGGATCTGGCGATTTCGGACGATCCGCTTGCGCGTCAGTCGGTGATCGAGGAGGCCGCGCAAGCGGCCGTCAATTCCTCGGGGCGCTCGACGGCCGGACGTGCAGGGCAGCGCGGCGGCAACAAGCGGTCAAAGCGGGGACGCTAGCCGCAGGCCACCCGGGTGACGAAACCTTTCGCGTCCACGTACATGGTAAGCCGGGCAGGGTTGAAGTCGTTTGTCATCACTCCCGACCAAACCTCGCGCTTGCGCAGCGTAGGCGGCAACAGGATCTCGCCTACGTTGCGACCGACCAGGACCTGGTGCTGGCTGGGACTGCACTGTCGGGCATCGACATCGTAGGGGCTGCCGGCACAGGCCGAGAGGCCAAGAAACAAAAGCGGCAGGGCCATCGTCTTGCCGCCAAGGCTGCGCATCCGGATAGGGGTGATCATCTCGCGTCTCTCTCGTGTCTCAGATCGCTGGAATGAATGCCGGGCCTTGCAGGCCCGAGGCCCGGCGCATGACGCCGGGCCGGGGTTTGACAGCTTACTCGGCCGTCAGGACGCCGCAGGCAATCCGGTCGCCCGCGTCTCCGGCAGGCTGGGATTCATAGTCATCGGCCTGGGCATGAATGATGAAGCCGGTGCCGTCGTCATCATCCAGAATTTCGGGCGTCAGATCGGCCACGAAATGTTCGGCCATGATCTCGCCGCTTTCCGGAACATGAAGATTGGGCAGGTCGCCCGCATGCGGCCCGCCCTCGAACAGCACCCCGTGTTCCTGGCCTTCCATGGCAAGGTGGCCACCGGCGCTTTTGAAGTCGGGACCTTCGCAGGCGCCGGTTTCGTGCAGGTGAACAGCCACCACGCCCTGGGGCAGGTTCTGCAGATCCAGTGTCACGACGCTGACGCCCGACGGCGTCGGCTGGACGGTGACGGTGCCATGCGAGGTACCGTCAGCTCCCTCGACCTGCGCCCGGAAGGCTCCGCCAAGGGCGGAAAGGTCGGGGCCTGCGGTGGTCATGGCCGGCGCTTCGGCAGCCGGCGCCTCGGTCGTGGGTGCGGCTGCGTCCTGGGCCGATGCAAGACCTGCCGACAGCAGCAGTGCGGCCAGGGCGGGGACGAATTTCTGGTTGGACATTGGGACCTCCTGTAGTCGTCATCCAGCGGGCGAACGCCTGCGCCCCCCCGATGTTCCGCAGGACTTGAACAGATGCACGATTTTGACGATAACGGCCGAGCCATCAGCCGAAGGACAGATCCATGCTTGTGCGTATCTATCAGCCTGCTCGCAATGCCATGCAGTCCGGCACCGCGAAGACCAAGGGGTGGGTGCTGGAGTTTCCGCCCGCCGAGCAGCGTGAGGTTGATCCCCTGATGGGCTGGACCAGCAGCCATGACACCCAAAGCCAGGTGCGCCTGCGTTTCGACACCCGCAAGCAGGCCGAGGAATATGCGCGCGAACACGGTCTGGAATTCGTGGTGCAAGAGCCGCATCGCCGCGCTGCCAACGTCCGCCCGCGTGGTTATGGCGAGAATTTCGCAACCGACCGCCGGATGCCGTGGACGCACTGACGGCCATTGCCCGGACGATGGGAACAATCCGTTCGCGGCGCGGTATCTGCAATCTATTGACTTGTTGTTGACCGCCTACGGGCGGTCATCTGCTTTTCGGGATTAGACCCATGACCATTACCCATCTTGTCACCCATTCCGGCGGATTTCATGCCGACGAGCTTCTGTCTTCGGTTGTCCTGACACGGCTGCATCCGAACGCGCAGATCGTACGGACGCGAGCGACCGACTGGATCACGCCCGCCCCGGAACGGATCATCTATGACGTGGGCCGTGATTTCGATCCCACGCGGCTGATATTCGACCACCACCAGAAGAACCCGCCTTTGCGGGAAGATGGTCAACCCTACAGTTCTTTCGGGCTGATCTGGCGGCAGTTCGGCCACGATTACTTGCGTGCGCTGGACCTGCCCGAAACCGACGTGGCGGCAATACATGCCGATTTCGACAAGGATTTCGTGCGGCCCATCGACCTTGTGGACAATGGTGCGCTGTCGCCTGCCGGACCTTTGGCGGATCTGTCTCTGCCGATGCTGCTGGAGAGCCTGAAGCCGGCGTTCGACGATGACAGTCCCGGTTCCGATGACCGCGCCTTTCACGGCGCCTTGGCAATTGCGCGCGCGTTTGTCGAGGCTGCTGTCGCCCGCAAGGCAGCCAAGCTGCGGGCCGAGGCCGTGGTTCTTGCCGCCATAGACGCTGCGGGCAACGGCCGCGTGCTGGAGCTGCCGAGGGGGATGCCCTTCCGAGCTGCCGTCCAGAAGGCAGAGGCAGATCACCTGCTGTTCGTGATCCACCCGCGCGAGACGGACTGGGCGCTGACCGGGATCCGGCGCGACGGCGACGGCTTTGCCTTGCGCGCCGACCTGCCCGAGGCTTGGGCGGGGCTGACGGATGACGCATTCGAGGCGGCATCGGGCATTCCCGGCGCCCGCTTTTGTCACAACGCCCGCTTTATCGCGATCGGTGCGGATCGTGCGGCCGTGATGGCCTTGGCTGACCTTGCTGTTGCCGGCGCCCTGATGTCCAAGGCGCCCTGCCAAGGCTGAATGGGCTGCGGTCCCCGCGGTCAGGGGCTGATCTTAGGGAAGCTGAGTTGACCGGCTCCGCATCACATAGATCACCCCGCCCAGCAGCGCACCGATCAGCCAGGCATAGCCCGACAGCTGGCTGAGGAACGGCACCCAGACCGCTGCGACCGAAAAGATTGCAGCAATTGCAAAGGCCACCAGCGCGTGGTCGTTCCAGCCGTTGCCATAGTGATACCGGCCACCTTCGGTGCGATACAGATCCTCGACGCTCAGCTGCTGTTTGCGCAGCAGGTAGTAGTCGGCGATCAAGATCCCGTAGAGCGGTGCCAGCGTCGCCCCAAGCGTGTTGACAAAGCCGTCGATCCCGACCTGGCTGATGAAGCTGGTCCAGAGCCCGCCGATGAACAGCGCAAAGACCGAAGTTATGATCCCGGCGCTGCGAAAGCTGATGCGGCTTGGGGCCATGTTGGCGATCCCGTTCACGGCCGGAATGAAGTTAGCGACCAGGTTGATGCCCACGGTGGCGGCAAAAAAGGTGATGGCCGCGATGATGGCAAGGATGACGCTGTCGGTACGCTCGACGATCTCGGTCGGGTTGATAAGCGCCTCACCATAGACGACGGCCGCGCCGGCGGTCGTCAGCAGCGCCAGCGCCGAGAACAGGATCATGTTCAGCGGCAGCCCCGTCAGGTTGCCAAGCGTCATCGCCCGCTTGTTGCGCGCATAGCGCGAAAAGTCGCTGAAGTTGATCATGACGGCCGCGAAATAGGCCACCATCGTGCCCACGATGGCGATGAACCCCGCCACCTCGGTTCTGAAGGTGCTGTCGGCGCTGGTGAAGATCGTCTGCGCCTGCGACAGCAACTGCCCGTCTGCGCGGTTCCACAGCACCACGACCAGCCCGATCATGACCAGGTAAACAAAGGGCCCGGCGATGTTGAGGAAGGTCTCGACCCAGCCCATGCCGCGCCAGAAGATCAGGATGTGGAACACCCAGACCAGCAGGAACGATATCCAGTCGATGCCGGTCATTCCCATGATGGGGGCCCCGTCGGTGATCCCGGTCACCGACCGGATCAGCAGCGCCAGCGCGGTCGAGGCGAAATAGACCTGAACGCCGTACCAGAAGACCGCAACGATCGCGCGCAACAAGGCCGGCAGTCGGGCCCCGCGCAGCCCCATGCTGGCACGGGCGAAAACGGGGTAGGGGATGCCGTATTTCTCGCCTGCGGCCCCCGACAGGTTGACCAGCACCATGACCAGCAGCCCCGCGGTGATCAGCGCCGCGAAGGCGGTCCAGCCGCTGACCCCGTACGAGATGAACAGCGACGCCACCAGGCTATAGCCGAACAACGACTGCACGTCATTTGCCCAGACATTGAAGATCGCGAACCATCCCCAGGTCTTGTCGGCTGGTGCTACAGGACTGAGCGTATCATAGTCGGCCGAGACCGGCTGCGCTTCCAGCGTGCTGCTGTTCATTGAAACCTCTTGGGTGGGGCCTTTTTGGCCGTTGATTCCATATCCCTAGGATGTTGGCTGTCCCTTAGGGTGAAATTGATAGACGCATCGAAGCGATCTGCAAGAAATAACAGCCCCTTGCCGTGGCATTTCCAGGCGTTGATGGTTAGCAGGGCATCTTCACGTCGGGCTATAAGCCGCTGCCGAGCCAGTGTTGAAGGTTGGGAATTCCGGAGGGAAAGCGCCGATGTCCATCTTTGCGAACCCTCAGACGGCCGGGCTTGACCACGGCTAACTCGCTTGTGTGCCCGGCTGATAAGGAAACGGTGCGTTTGCGTGGCTATGATGCCTTGGACAAAGGCACGGCGTGCTCGGGTCAGCAAAAAACAGCGAAGCTCAGGTTAACGAACAGTTAAAGTCTGCACAAGAAATTCCTTATTGATCAACACGTTGTGGTTGTATAAGTGCGTCTTGTACAAGTTGCCTAAAGTTAACAAGGACGTATGTATGCCTTATACCGCGCCGATTATCTTCACCGGTGAGCACATTGCGCATTGTTCAAAGCTGTCTCAAATCGGCAATCCGGGGGACAGCGATTTTGCGATGATTCTTCGCAACGTCCGGGCAATTGGAAGTGCGGACGATGTGTTCCGGCTGGTTTGGACCAAGAATGTCGATGCATCGGCCGACGGATTTCTTAACGGACAGTTCTGGTCCATCCAGAAGTATGATCCGGCGCAGGACCCCGATGGAAATCCTTCGGTGGGCAATGCAGGTTGGCCCGCGCCAGGAACCGGTTATCTTTACTCCGACATTCAGCCACGGCCCCACGCCGCGTCCGGCCTTGGCGGGGGCGCGGGACATATCGTCTTTCACGCCGGCGGCAACGACTACCTGATTCTGGACATCAGCCGCAGCTTCTCGCAGGTGACAACGGATCTGACCTATAGCGGCACATCCGGCAGCGCGCCGGCAAGCCTGGATAGCGGCAACCTGACCTTTTCTGCGGTTTCGGCTCTTTGCTACCTTCGCGGGACCCTGATCATGACGGATCGGGGCGAGGTTCCGGTCGAGCATCTGCGCGAAGGCGACATGGTCTTGTGCCGCATTGGCGGACTTCGCGAAATCCGCTGGATCGGGCGCCAAAGCTTTGCCGGGCACAAGGTCTTTGGCAAAGAGGCAATCCGCTTTGCCCCCGGTGCCATTGACCAGGGCATGCCTCGCAGGCCGCTTCTGGTGTCGCCCGGCCATTCGGTGCTGATTGGAAACACCCTGATGCTGGCCGCCGACCTTGTGAACGGCATCACCGTGACGCGCGAGGCCAGCCGCGAGCGGTGGGACTATTTCCAGCTGGACCTGGGCGTGCATGACCTGGTCCTGGCAGACGGCGCCTGGTCGGAAAGCTTTGCCGATTGGGGCACCTTTCGGGACAGCTTCGACAATGCCTCCGACTTCCGCCGGCGTTTTCCAGACCACCTCGCGCCAGAAATCCCGCAGCTGTGCGCGCCGCGGCCCGTCGAAGGACCGGTATATGCGGCGGCCCTGCAGGCGATGGCCAGGCGGGCGCTGACGCGTCGGGGTCCTGTCGAACTTGGCCAGCTAGAAGGACGCGTGACATCGGTCGCTGCACCCTGTCGCGTCGAAGGATGGGTTCGCGACTCCGGTCTGCCGGGTCAACCGGTCGAACTGGAGGTCATGCTGGAGGGCAAGATCATCGGCACGACGATCGCCTGCTTGCACATGATGGATGCGGAAAGGCGCGGCGTGATGGCCTTCCGATTTGAAGACCACCATCCGCTGTCGGCCGAACAGCTGAAGCGGCTGGTCGTGCGCCGCAGCATCGACGGGCAGCGACTTGCCGGCGTTGCTGACAGGGCGCCTGGCGTGCTGGCCGGACATCTGGATCTGGTGGCTGACAATGGCAGGCTGGAGGGCTGGGCGCGGGACGAGTCGCATCCGGCCGATCCAGTGGTCCTTGAGGTCAGGCTGGGCGACGAGGTGCTGGGAACGCTTGTGGCGTGCCGCCCCCGCCGCGACATGACAGAGGCGGGTCTGGGGCAGTGCGCCTTCTTCTTTGACTGCGGGCGCAGATTGACACGACAAGAGGCAATTCAGCTTCAGCTGTGCCGCATGGAGGACGGGTCGCCTCTATCCAAAGAAAGTACGCGTCTGCCAGCGGCCTCAACCCTGACCGACGCCGCCTGAACATGATACGATTAAAGGTGGCCGGCTTGTGGCATAGCGACCGCTTGCGGTGGACGCGCTAGCCCAAATGCGACAATGGCTGCCGGGAGAGTTTCTCGCGTCTGTAGCCGCGTCCGAGCAGGTTGGCCTTGAACACCTCCGCAGGCGTCCGGAAGCCGAGGCACTTGCGCGGCGTGGCGTTGAGGCCCGCGTAGAGCTGACAAAGTGCCTCCTGAGAAAGCGTGTCGGGATCGGTGTCGCGGCAAAGCCAGTATCGAAACCGTTTGTTGGCGTTCTCCACAGCACCTTTTTGCCAAGGTAACTGCGCCTCGAAAAACCAGGGCTGCGGCCCCAGCTCTGGCCTGCAGGTGCGGCCAATCGATGAACTCGGAACCACGGTCAAAGGTGATCGATCGGCAGGCATGTCGGGGCAGGGGCGTGAGTGCTTGGGCGATCTGCGCCATGTTCGGCTTGGTGCGCTTTTCGGTGTTCTTCAACGCGACCAGGAAGCGGCTGGTGCGCTCGATCACGGTGGTGACATTGGCCGGCCCGTACTTCTGTCGGAACAGCACCAGGTCAGCCTCCCAGGGCCCGAATTGCTTGCGATGCGCAATCACGTCAGGGCGAAACAAGCTGCTGAGTTCAGAGGCAAATCTCGGTGGCGGGCGCTTGCGCAGCCGGTAGCCCCGGCGGCGCCGGCGGCCAGGGGGCAGGTGGCGCCACAGCTCACTTCGACGACCGTCCCCGGAATAGATGTGTTGATAGATCGTCTCCTGGCAGACCCGACGCGGGGCACTCTCATACCGCATTCGGCCGGCGATCTGCTCGGGCGTCCAGCCGGACCTCAAACAGCGCTCGACTTGGTCGCAGAGCCCGGGATCACGCACCAGCTTGCGCTGCCGGGTCCGTCGTCCATCCGAATAGCTTTGCGCCACGACGCACCAGTAGCCGCTGAGCTTCGGGACTTCGCTGTCATAGAAGTGATTACGCCGCAGCTCGCGGAAGATCGTCGAGCGGTGCCGGCCAAGCCTGCGCGCCATCTCGTCAGGGCTCAGCTTCATCTGCCGCCAGCGCTCGATCTTGCGACGCTCGGAAAGGGAAAGGTGAGAGAAACGAACCTTTGTTCTATGATCCTTTCATGGCTCAACCCATTGTTGAGCACAGAAAGTCGCATTTCAGGATAGCGCGTCCCCCCACCACAAGAGTAGTATTTATAATATGTATTATGCATTGTTTGGCGCCACACTTCTTTACTCTGAGCCGCAGACAGAAGACTTTGGCCGGGCATTGATA
>QKYL01000192.1 GCA_003255745.1 Paracoccus saliphilus | reverse complement strand
CCAAGCGCGCGGTCCAATGTGTCGTTGGGTCTGCTGACCACGGCGGGACGATGACAGTAACTTGCTGGCGAAACCGGTTGCTTGAGAACGAACAGATCCCTGAGAAACCTGTGCGCGTTCAACAGGAGGCGCGGCTGGTCACCTGCGTCTGTCAGGATGATCCACTTCTTGCCCGAGGCGGCGATGTGACGGATGAAAGGATCATCAGCTGACGGCGTGAAGCTCGGGAAATGTGGGCGTTCTTCATCGAAGGAAAGCTGAAGAATACTGTCCGGAGGGATTTCCGTTCCCTGGTGCTGGACCACAAGATCATCAAGAGCAAGAAAGTTCGTGGCACCGATTGCCTCGACCCGCCCGACCTCGCTGCCGCTGTTTATCGCATGGTATCGCAGGATGTTGTGCAGCTCGCGCTCGCGGAACCACGGGATGCCTTCCTTTCCCACCCAAGCATCGAGCAGCAGCGCCGTGGGTTTGGCGAGGGGCCAAAGCAGCACGCGGTAGAATTTCAGCACTGGCGCGAAGAGTGAGACGGCACGCAGCGCATTGCGGGAGAAATACGCCTGAGGAATGATCTCCCCCACCGCCGTGATCACAACAGTCGAGAACAGGAAGGCCAGCACTCCGGCCATGACTGAATCGGCCAGCATCGTCAGCAGAACGTTGATCGCGACATTGCCGATCAGGATTGTGACAAGCGTGAAGTTTGCATCGCGCCTAAGCGCCAAGGCACTTTCGGCGCTTTTATCGCCGGATGCTGCGGCAACCTCCAGTCTCAGGCGGCTGAGGCTGAACACGGCGATGTTGGAGCCTGAGAACAGCGCAGATTGAGAGACGCAGAAGACTATTCCGAACCAGATCAAGGCGTCATTCATTGGACCTCCTCCGGGTTCCAACGCACCGCGATATATCTTGTTCCGGCAGAAGCTCTGACACAGTGGGCTGTTCAGGACCTTCCAGCACCTGCTTTACAAGTATCTGCCGCTGGTGCAGGCAAGCTCTCAGCGCATAACGACCTGCTAGTCGGACGGCAGTTCCTCAGCCAGCTTTTGCAGTTCATCCATATCCTCGACCTCCGACTTGGTGAGCGGCAGGTCAAGTCCCGCTTCGTCAGCTGAGCCCGAAAGCTTCACTGCGCCAAAAGGAACCGCGATTGTTGTATCGCCATCAACCTCTACGAGAGCCGCCGGAATCCTGCCCCCGGGGATGACCACGAGATCCTTGATCTCGCCGATTGTCTCGCCATCGCTGCCCTTGATCTCCCGACCGAGCATTCCCTCGACAAGGAAGGTGTCCTTTCCCTGATCGACGAGTTTTGAGGCAGCCTCGGCGACGGCGTCCCGGTTGGTCAAGTCATCCATGTCGTCTAGCATATCTTCTTGAGAGATTGCCGGTGAGACGGAAAGCGCGATCATCGCGAGAGCGAGACGTGCAGGCCGAGCAAGGCAAATGGGCATCAGAACCTCCAAAGCTGTTTCAAGTCTCAGGCGCCGCCACTGCGCCTTGGCGAGATCCAAAACTGTCATGACAAATCGCCCCGAAGCGGCGGCGCTGCTGTGCAACCGCCCCGACACTGTTGCCGGGGCGACTGGCGAGACGCGACGGATCAGCCGCCTTCACGCTCGTCGAGGATTTCGCCGCTGACAGGCTGGATTTCGAGGAGATAGGTCGTGTCGTCCTGGTCTGCCACGGCCCGGTAGTTGCCATAGTCGTCCCTGCGCTCGAAGATGATGATCTCGCTGTAATCTTCTTCCTCGAGACGCTCGCGCAGCTGATCAGTGGTCAGCTCACGCGGATCGATGACATTGCCGGAACTGGCACTGACCCTCAACTCC
>QKYL01000191.1 GCA_003255745.1 Paracoccus saliphilus | reverse complement strand
TCGGGCGACTGGCAAAGACCGACAGCGTCGACGCCAGAATGCTGGCGCGCATGGGCGTTGTGCTTGATCTGGCGCCTCAAGTCGTCGAAGGCGAGGATGTTCATGATCTCAGAGAGTTGCTGACTGCCCGCCGGGCTTTGGTCAAAGATCAGGTGACCGCGAAGACGCGGCTTGCTACTGCACTGAACCCGCTCGTGCGAGAACAGCTTGGTCGTCGCCTTGAGGACATCGGTGCTGATATCCAGGCGCTTGATAAGGCCATCGCGCAGATCGCCAGGCAGCGAGGCACCCTTGAAGAACGCATCCGCCGTTTGATGACCATCCCGGGAATTGGTCGTCTGACCGCGACCACCATGCTGATCGACATGCCGGAGCTTGGCCGCCTCGAGGGCAAGAAGATCACCGCTCTCGCCGGACTTGCGCCCATGACGCAGCAATCTGGAAAGTGGCAGGGCAAGGAGCGGATCACCGGGGGTCGGTCATCAATTCGACGCGCGATTTACATGCCCGCACTTGTCGCCATCCGTTTCAACCGGGACCTCCACGACAAGTATCAGCAGCTGCTAAAGGCCGGCAAAGCGAAGAAAGTCGCCATTACCGCCATCATGCGGCGCATCATCATCCTTGCAAACACCTTGCTGCGCGAGAGGCGAGATTGGCTGCCTGACCGCCCTTGACCAAGACGGATACTCGATCGGGTTGAGGGGCAGGCCCCGGAAGCTGGCTTGCCAACTCTCACCCGGAGCTATGGGCAGCGCCCGTGTCAGAGTGCCAGTCGTTACGATGTCGCCCTCTGCCAGAGGTGCGACTTCAGGCATGCTGGCCAAAAGATCCGCCAGATGACCCAGCGCCGCAAGCGGTCCGCCTCCCAGTACGTTCCGCGCGTGCCCCTCGTCGGCCAGCGTGCCGTTTCGACGAAGCGTCGTTTCGAACCGGGGAAGGTTCACGATCCACTCGCCTCGGCCGGCACCAGACAGGTCAATCATCGGGCCGTGCAGAAAGGCCCCGTGCAGCCCGAAGGCCGCGACGGTATCGGCAGCCTGGAACCTCCACCCTGCAAAGATCGACTGCACGATCTCGAAGCCTGCGCAGACCCCGGACACGCAGGCCATCAACTCGTCGGCTGCCATTCCCGGTCGAGGTACGGTCGCAAGGCGGAAGGCGATCTCGGGCTCGATGCGCGGCTCCATGAGGTCGGTCGTGCGAAAGGGTGTGCCGAGAGATCGGACAGTGCTGTCATACATCGGCCCGAAGATCGGAGCCGACACGCCGAACTCGTCCCAGATCGTCCTGTTCGTGAAGCCGATCTTCCGTCCTGCCACGCGCTCGCCACGCTGCGCCCGCGCATGCTCGATCCAAGCACTCAAGCGATAAGCGCGATCCATCGAAAGCCCGCCAGGCCGACTCGTCAGAAGAGGGATCTGACGGCGATCCGACAACGTCCGCAGGATCTCTGCGACGAGGACGGCATCATCTGGCACGGCGCTCTGCTCCTGGGTCATCGTGCGTCGATCTGGACCCGGGCATGTCACACGGTCAAGGGGCGCTATGTCCGTATTCATATGGGTCCGGCAATGATGGAAGCTGCATCTTGGCACGGCACCTTGCCAGCAGGCAACAAGCCCCACCCTACCGAGATCATGTTTCCTCGCGCGGTGCATCTGCCTCGCGTAGGGCGCGGGCGAGCCGTCGGATGCGGAGTGCGCGGTTGAACTCTCCTCCGAAGATCAGGACCAAGGCAGCAAGATACATGAAGTAAAGGGCGGCGACGATGCCGGCTAGGCCGGCGTAGTAGCTTGCATAGCTGGCAAAGCTGCGCAGGTAGAACGAGAAGCCGGCCGCGAGGGCTGTCCATATGGTGAGGGTCAGCAAGACGCCCGGCCAGATGTTCGAGAACCGGGTGCGACGGGCCGGCAGGAGCACATGCGCCCCGAACAGCGCCGCCATCAGGATGAGCCCTGCGGCCGGATATCGGATCAGCGTGAAGGTGACTGAGGCCGGTTCGAACTCTGGCATGAGTGCGTGCAGGATCGAACCGACCCGCGGCGCAATGACCAGAAGGTAGCCCACCAGAACGAGAACCAGACTGGTCAGGATGACGACCACCACCTGCACGGCGAAAAGCAGAAGCACGGAGCGGGTTTCACGAATTCCGTAAGCGCGGTTGAGGCCCACGCGCACACCATCGACACCGCCTACGGCAAACCAGATCGTCAGCAGGATACCGAGACTGAGGACGCCTCCTCGTGGCACGGTCATGACCTGCTCCACCTCAGATACGATTGGCCCGGCCAGCGAGTGTGGGACGATTGCAGTCAGGAACTCGATCAGACGGTCGGCCATCGACCGATCGCCGATGTAAGCGGTGAGTGAGCTGGTGAAGATCAGGAACGGAAAGATGGCAAGAAGCGCACGGAATGCGACGTTACCCGCCAATCCGAAGGCATCGTCGCTCCAAAGCCTCAGGAACGCCTCGCGCAGGACCGCCCTGGCGGCGCGCCAGCCGGTTCCACGTAGCAGGTCCTCCGGATGCTCTGTCAGAACGCCCTGTGTCAGGACCGTGTCGCGCCCCGTCTCATGACCTGACTTTGCGTTCATGCACCGGCTCCCGCCTGCGAAATGCTCGCCTAACAACTAGCGCGATTGCGATCTCCCTGCCACTGCCTGAGGGACAAACCACAACTGCCTCGCCCTTTTCTGCTACAGTTGATCGACAAGTTCGCAAGTTATCGTTGATGCTGCTTGTTCCGCGCCCTCCGCCAAGGTGACAGGCCGTTGGCGGTATTGTGCAGAAGCGGCCGCTAAATACGCGCCAGGCTGTAACAAGACGAGCAAGGCATTTCGAAAACCGGCGCCTCGTGAACGCAACTATGCCAATGCGGTCAGGGAAGAGGAGCGGAAAGTGCCGGAGCAGGCGCTCGCGGATCTGGTGCTGATCAGCCCCACCTGAGTGGTCCAGGTT
>QKYL01000190.1 GCA_003255745.1 Paracoccus saliphilus | reverse complement strand
CTGGGTCAGTTCTGGGTGACATCCAACAGTCCTGCCTGTGCCCATGGTTCATCGCCTTTGCTGCACATTACCTGTTCAAAGAAACGGCACAAAACCGCGACAGGTCCAAGGACATGCGTGCCATGAGTGGCCGCCTGAATGATCGTCTTTACCGCCCGCGGGTCGTTGTGCAGCCCGCTGTGGATCTCGCGATAAAGCACTTGTTCCGGCGTGCATGCCGCGCGTGCGGTGAGGTGCGCCACATCCTCTGCGTTCAGCACCTGCCCCATCCGCACAGCCGTGCCGCCCGAAATTGAGGTGCAGCGCGATGGCATTGACTGCAGCCAGACGCCCAAAAAGCGGGATGTTGCCGGATCGCTGCGGAATCGGGCGTTAAGGAAGCCGATCCCGTCGTCGATGATCGCAATACCGGTAGCGATGCCTTTTCGTCTCTTGGGCTTGGGCGCGGCGGGGGGCAAGTTCTGATTGCGTGCTGCCGCACTCAGCTCGGCCGGTAGAGAATAGCCGCGCTTTCGAAACAACAGGGCCTCAACCCTCGGGACTGCCCTGGGGTCATCAAATGCTCCGACAAGCTCGCGCTCCATTGGAAGACAAAACAAGCTCTCATCTTCATCGACTTTCGAAAAGAAGATATCGGGCTTCAGATCGGAGGCGACGAAGACAGGCTCAAGCTGCTGCTCGGCGGTTGATCTGGTCGGTTCCCCTTCCGCGCGCCCAAGCGTCCGCGACCAGTCCTCATACGCTTCGCGTGACATTTCATGCTTCCCCAAGCGGCTCATGGGCTGCCTTTAGAAGAACAGGGCTTTCAGGCATTGGTCAACTGCCCGCCGGTTCGCTGCTTAACCGCATGTCAGTTATCTGGGCAGGAACCGCTGCTTACCACGAACGCCGACACCCCCAGGCCGTCCGGATCTTTAGCTGGAAGGTCGGATGAAGAAACCTGCGATGCTGGACAAGTTCAGGCAGCGAGACAGGATGGGACCAGGTGCTTTTTCTACGATGAACGTCCCGCTGCACCGGCCAGCAATCTTGCGCCTGACCAAGCCATGGTGTTGAGACGCTTGCATTCATGCAAGGTGCGGTTGACGTCCCTTTCTCCGCTGCGGCGGCTCACCTGCCCGGCTGCACATCAACACCATGGGTGAGACGGCACTGGTTAAGATCGCCGGCGCCTGAAAGACGTCATGAAAATCCGGCTCGGCCCGACGTGCCAATAAAACAGCGCCGATCACCTCATATTCACACCTTCCGCGAACAAGCCGGGTGACATATCCTCCCAGAACGCGGCAATGCGCGTGGCGTTCAATGGTGACATCCAGCCATGACGCTCAAAATCCGCCCGCGCGACGCGGTCGGTAAGCTGGCTCAGGAACAGCCGCCGATCTGCATCGCGCTGCGTGGGCGTGCGCGTGCGGATCACCTCAAGGATGCGGCGCAGCCGTTCGGCCTGGGGGTTCGGTGGCTCCGGCACGGGCTGCTCCGCGCCGAAATCCCCATCCAGCGCGGCACTCAGGTAGCCGACCTTGCTGACCACGTTCCTGCGCGTTTCGACGTAATCCAGCTTGGCCTGAACCTGCTCCTCGCCATGTGCCGTCAACCATTGACGCGCAAGCCGATCACTGACGCCAAGCCCGCGCAGCCGGCCATAGACCACACCGTGGCGCGCGCCTTCTCCGTCGTCGATATCCAAGATACCCAACTGCGGGTTTTCCTTGATAATAAAGCGAAGATGGGTAACCGCCCTGCCCTGCTTCTTCGTCTCGGGTGTCAGGACAATATTGCTGGTCTTGTTCACCTCGGTCACAGCCGGCTTGATGATCTTGGCGTTCAACTGCTTGAACACTTCGTAGTAGGTCGACCCCTCGACCCCCATCAGGCGGCGGAACAAGTCCAGCTCCCACCAGCCCGTCGATCCCGTTCGCACAAAGCGGTAACAGTTCTCGTACAGCGCCAGCGCATGCCCCGAGGTAAACCGCCGCTGCATGTTGAGATTGATCAGCGCAAAGACCTTGGGGTCGTGCAGCTTTTCCGCCAGCGCCGGCGAATAAGCGTACTCGCACACGCCCCCCTTCAGCTTGGCATAGCTCAGCAGGCTGGAAACCCCCCACTCCTGCCGCCCCTTGTCGTCCAGCATGTCCCATTCCGCAATCGTCTCGACAAGCCCGCGCAGCGACTGCTTTAGCGTGTCCATGTCATTGCTGTTGTACCCGATCATCAGGCACAGCGTACGGGCGTCGATCTGGTGGCTGGGCCGCGTGGTCAATGTGTCATAGGCATTCAGCAGCAACACGTTCGACAGCTTGCGCTGCAACAGCGTCAGCTTGCCTGACACATGAATGGCGGCAACGTGCTTCTTGACCGCTCCACGCCGAAGGGCACCGGACAGGTGGTCGCGGGGGATATCGTCCATGGTCGTGCCGTGATCTGAGCTTTTTCTTATATTGCGCCATAAGGAACCCATCGGCAACCGCATTTAAGGTACCGTAACCCAGTTTGGCGACATCCTGAAAGCGGGTACCTTTTATCGCAGATGGTTTCTACGGGTACCTGTTTCCGGGATAATCGTCTCGTTTGGAAGAACCAAAAGGCGCGCAAATCGGGCAAATCAGGCCCCACCCGCAAACAGGTTCCCTCTTTCCTGCGAATCGGGCCTTGTTGTCCCGCTTTCGGGTGCCTGTTGACCTGCAAACGGGTCCTTTTCATCCTGTTCATCGGCACCTAGGTTGGCTCAATGGCTTGTTATCAATACTATAATTTTTCCCAAAGACTCTAAAGATTCTAAACAAGATACAAGCTTTACGGCTGCTTTTTCT
>KZ836057.1 GCA_003255745.1 Paracoccus saliphilus | reverse complement strand
CCGTGCCCTGAAAGCGTTGCAGCGCATCAGCCGTAGGGTCCGGTGAAGTCCGCAGGCCAGTCCTTCTTCCAGAACATCGCGCCACACGCGGCGCGCGCCGCAGGTCCGGTCACTGGCCTTGAAGCTCGTCTCGATCGCCGTGACCAGCTTGGCATCTTGGATCTCGCGGGTGCTGGTCGGGCGGTTGAGCCAGGCGTGGAAGCTGGAGCGCGAAACCTCCAGCGCCTCGCAGAGCCAACTGACCGGCCAGATGTGCCGGTGCTTTCTTCAGAATGTCACGCTGCGCCCGGAGCCGGACGACCTCTTTCTTCAGGGCTGCAATCTCGGCCAGATCGGCACCCATCTGCCCGTTCCCGGGAAAGGCCGCAGCAGGGGCTGCGGTCAGCTTCCTCATCCAGCGGCGCAGCACGCTGTCGGACAGATCCAGATCACGGGCGGCCTGTGCCACCGCCACTCCTCGATCCGTCACCAGCCTGACAGCCTCTGTCGTGAACTCACGGCTGAACTTCCGTCTTGCCATATCCACTCTCCAGTTCCTTGGTCACGATCTTATCCTCGTGTCCACAAAACCGGCAGCAGCTCACAGTGACCTTTTCGGCTTCAGGCCGCGAACTGACAGAACTGCTGAAATGGACGTAGCTCGGGCCTGAACAGGCCCTTTTGGATCACGTTTACCAATTCGATGCCTGCAATGGTCGAGGAAGGCGCGCACTACAACCCGTTCTCTTCCAAGCCGCACTCGCAGCAGCATGCCACAACCCGGTGCTGAAGCCGGTTGCAAAGCGCCTGAAAGAGCGCGGCAAGCCACGCAAGGTGGTCATCATCGCGATCGCTCGAAGGCTGATCACAATCGTGAAAGCGATGCTCAAAACGGGCGAGACATGGCGTCATCGGGCCACGATTGCTAGGCACAAAGGCCCCTTATGCACTAAGACTGAAGCCGGAGCACGCGATAGGGGCAGGCCCCGGACCCCAGCCGATACATCACTACTCCGAGGAGGCGAACAATCGGGACTCGCGGGGAAGTAGATCGCGCAGCTTGCGCATCGCCACATAGACGTTGCCCCCAAGCGCGCCCGCAGTGGCATCGGCCAGCAATTGGCGGCTATCGCGGTCCTGGAAAACTTGGCTGAGCTGTTTGATGGCAAGAAGCAGCTGCTGGCGACCTTCGGTCGGATCGGCCTCGCCCGACAGGATCAGTTGCGCAATGTAGCAGGCGCGGGACACCGGCGTGCAAGCACTGTCGGGATGGATCGCGTCGCGCTGCCGTAGAATGCTCGCATCGGGCGTTTTGATAGCTAGTTTTGCGCTGCGATCACCGTTCTCGATGACGACGCCGTTGATCAGGACGCGTTCATTGGGCGCAAGGTTCAAGACAAACCCGCTCATGCCGCAGCCTCGCCTCGCAACCCACGCATGACGCTCATGTTGATGTCGATCAGCGGATCTGTTGCAGCCCTGCCGGCCATGACGGCCTGGCCATGGCGGATGGCGAAGCCGGCAAGCGAAAGAAGCCCCGCCTTGGTTTCATCGGGAAGCGCATTTCCCGCCCCGGCCAAGTCCAGCGCCAGCAAGGTCCAGAGCTCGGTGTTCTTGCTGATCGCTTCAATGGTATGGGCATTATCAGCCCGTGGCGGCGTCTGGCGCAACATGCGGGTAACTTGCGAAAAAACATTGTATTCCGCATCCCGCGCCGTGCGCAGTCCGTTCGATTGATAGCCGTGCCCGGCCAGTGGCGTTGCCGCGTTCAAGATCGTCCTTCCCGTTCTGGAGTGATCATGGGTGGAGCGGGCGCCCGAAGGCGCCCGCCGGTGTCATCAGCGGAACAGCGACATGATTGCGCCCGGCGCCTGGTTGGCAATTGACAGCGCCTGCACGCCCAGCTGCTGCTGCGTCTGCAGCGCCTGGAGGCGGGCCGAGGCCTCCTCCATGTCGGCGTCGACCAGAGAGCCGATGCCGGCCTTCAGCGAGTCAGCCAGTTTGCCCACGAAACTGGCCTGGTCGGTGACCCGTTTTCCGGCCGAGCCCAGTTGGGCTGCACCGTTCACCGACGAGTTGATCATCCCCTCAATGGCGGTCACCATCGATGCAGCCGTGGTCGTGTCAGTGATGCCCGTGTAAGTTGCCGACGCACCCGTCGCCAAGTTAAGGCCAAGCGCAGTCTGCAGATCCGTCGTTGCCACCGTGATAGTGTTGGCGGTGGTGGTAACAACGCCACTGGTGCGGTCCAACGAGCCTACGACGCTGAGCGTCGTGCCGGCTGGTGCCGCTGCATCAGCAGATTTCAGCAGGTTGATCCCATTCATCTGGGTGCCCGAGATGACCGCCGAGATCTGCTTGAACTTCTCGAGAATGTCATTGTTGATCTTCTCGAAGTCGGCAGTGCTGGTCGTGGCGCCCAGTGCCAGGTCCTTGGTCTCCCTCAGCAACTCGGTGACCTGTTCGGCCCCGTTGCGGGACGTCGCGATGGTCGCATCGGCGACGTTCAGGTTCGACTGAATGGTCTTGGCGGCCGACTGGTCGGTTTCCATCACTTTCGAGATGGCCCATACAGCCGCGTTGTCCTTGGCGTTTGCTACGGTTTTGCCGGTTGAGATATCGGCTTGGGTTTTACCCAGTTGCGCGTTGATATTCTTCAGGGTTTGCAGCGCGACCAGAGAGCCGTTGTNGCTGCCGTTTCTGGCGCATCACCGAGTCGAGTGTCGGTGATTGACAAATAATGAAGATATGCCGGGCGCTCTATCAAAGGTTCCGGCGAATTTTACGGATGGTGCTGCGCGTTGGCCGTTGCCACTGCAATTTTTTTCGTTGATCGACACAGAAGCCGATTTGCCTGAGCAGGTGATATGGGTTTTCTGCCCGAGTGTTCCATTTGTGTTTCGGCGTGCAACTGTCGGGGCAAGCAAACCGACTGGCGGCGTTCGTTTCCAAGCGGGCGGCGCTGGTTGAGCTGGGAATCGGTGCGAGCGTCAAGTCACGGCTTCTGCTCAATGCGCTGCCGCGGCTCGGAGCCTACGTGCCGGTCGACATCTCCGAAAGCTTCCTCGCGTCCGCAGGTGCGCAGATCGCCGACGCGTATTGTCGTCTGGAAGTGGTGCCGGTGCCGGGCGATTTTACGGAATGCTTGAGCTTTCCACGCCGGATCGAGGAGATGGAGAGGGTTGCGTT
The DNA here is from genome assembly GCA_003255745.1 of Paracoccus saliphilus. Lineage (GTDB taxonomy): Bacteria > Pseudomonadota > Alphaproteobacteria > Rhodobacterales > Rhodobacteraceae > Paracoccus > Paracoccus saliphilus_A. The sequence continues at coordinate 4,626 of KZ836057.1, read as the reverse complement.
CTTTCCGGGATCGACTGTCGGAAATCTCAAGGACGACGAGGCCGCGCAGCTTCTCGCTCGGGTGCGGAGCTGGCACGGGATCCGCGGCTTCATCCTGGGCGCCGACCTGGTCAAGGACGAGGGCCTGCTGCTGGCGGCCTATGACGATGCCCAAGGTGTGACAGCGGCGTTCAACCTGAACCTGCTCGCGCGGCTGAACGGTGAAGCGGATGCGGAGTTCGACCTCGACCGCTTTGCCCATCGGGCCGTCTGGAACGCGCGTCGTTCAGGTCTGTCTCGCTCATCCGAAAATCTCCAATCCGCTCCGATCTTGCGAGTTATTCACGCCGCTCCCTGCTTTAGGGGCAAAGTTGACGACTACCCCCGTTTCTCTTGACTCGTGTCCGGAACCTCCCCCATCAGAAGTAGGATAGGGGGGTTCAGGCATGCACTGCAGCAAACAGGTGATAAACAAGAACAAGCTAAGGCATACGGAGGAGAGGATGCCTCCCAAGTCGGACTCAGGGGGCAGCAGATCCACTTCCATGGCAGGTGCAGTCATAGAGGCTGTCAGGTCCATCACGTCGGTTGTGGTGGACGCCTTCGTTGATCGTTCCCCACGATAACCTTTCTCATGCCCTGACATAGGCTGTGCTCCACTCCAAGCCGTTGTTCCTTGGTATCGGCTGCACCCCGAAGGTCGGACATGGGTCATTCTGCAGTTCTTCCTGGTTGCGTTCGCCCAAGTGGCGTCCGGAGGGCCAACCCGCGTTCGTTCTGGATGAACATCACGTGGCGCTTCGGGAGGACCTCTTTCGGGGTAATGATGGACCTGTTATGACTTCTCCACATGACCGCGCCTCATCCTGTTGCCCCCCCTCTTCATTCCAAGCCCGACGCGCCTCAGCCTCTCTTGGGTATGGTTCTCGGGCTTGTTGGAGTCGTTATCTTCGGGGCCACACTTCCCATCACCAAGCTGGCGCTCGCCGATTTTTCGCCGGCGTTCGTGACCACGGGACGCGCGGTCCTGGCCGGACTTGCTGCCCTGGCGTTGCTGGTTGTGCTGAAGCGCTCGGTGCCCTGGCCCGTCCTTCCCTCGATCGCACTTGCCGCGCTCATGCTCGTATTTGGCTTTCCGGGTCTTATGGCGGTCGCGATGCAGACGGTTCCGGCAGCACATGGCGGGGTGATCCTGGGCGTGCTACCTCTTGCGACCGCGGGCTTTGCTGCGCTCCTGGCTGGTGAGCGCCCTTCTGCGGCATTCTGGGGCTGGAGCGCTACCGGGGCTGCATTGGTTGCAGCATTTGCATTGCGTGAGGCCGGTTTGCTCGTTGCGGCAGGTGATTTTTGGCTGCTGGCCTCTGGCCTCTGCGCGGCATTGGGATATGTGATCTTCGGCAAGCTCGCCCGCAGAATGCCTGGTTGGGAGGTCATCTCATGGGCATTGGTGATCACTCTACCTCTGTCGCTGATTGGCGCCCTGCTGAGTTGGGAGTCGGGATTTGCTGCGGCCACCCCCCGTTCCATCGGGGCCCTGCTTTATGCCGCCTTCTTTTCTATGTTCTTGGGCTTCTTCGCCTGGAACACCGGGCTCGCTGTCGGAGGCATCGCACGTGTGTCGCAGGTTCAGCTGCTGCAGAGCTTCGTGACGCTAGCGGTGGCCGCGACACTGTTGGGGGAGAGCATTTCACTTTCGACTTTCTTCTTCGCCGCCGCCGTTGCCGGCGTGGTATGGATGGGGCGCCGCTCAAGGATCGGCTGACATGACGAGACTTCACTCATGAGCACGCTCCTGATCGCGTCGCACAATCGCGGCAAACTGGCTGAGCTTGCCGAACTGTTAAGCCCCTTGGGCGTGACATGCCGAATTGCCCCCGATCTGCACCTGCCCTCGCCGCCTGAAACCGAGACTACGTTCGCAGGCAACGCACGTCTCAAAGCTCGTGCCGGCTACAAGGCTACCGGTCTCGCCACCTTGGCCGACGATAGCGGCTGCACCGTAGAAGATCTTGCCGGAGCGCCCGGCGTCCTGACAGCTGACTGGTGCACCACGGCAGGCAGCACAACCGACTTCGGTTCCGGCATGGTTCGTATTCACCAAGCGCTCCTAGCGAGCGGCCGCCCACCTCCCTGGAAAGCGCAGCTAGTCTGTGTGCTTGTGCTGATCCAGCCTGACGGGTCGGAGCACTTCTTCGAGGGTGCGATATCTGGTGAAGTGATCTGGCCCCCGCGCGGTGAGCGCGGGCGAGCACTCGAGCCGATCTTCGTCCCCGAGGGCAGTGGTGGGCGCACCATGGCGGAGATGCCGCCAGAAGAGAAACTTGCCACCAGCCACCGTGGCCGCGCCTTTGAGGCGCTGCGATGCTTTCTAGCCGCACACCCGGAGGCTCTCGCAAGTTCTGACTAAAAACCATGTTCTTGGTTAGGCTCTAGGGAAGGGCAATGTGGTCGCCGAAGTAGTGGCCATACCCACTCCCTGAAACAGCACAACCCTGTCATGGAGACTACAGATGTCGTTCAGTCAGAGCCGCTTCCGGTCACTTATGAAGCTCCATAAGAAAGCCATCATTAAAGACGCATTGCGTCAGCACGAAGGGCACTTGCAAAGAGCCGCTCTGTGGCTGGGGATCCATCCCGAAAGTCTGCGCCGGAAGCTGGTTGAACATGGTCTGTCGCAGTGAAGGATCGATGCAGCCAATCTTTCCGCCTAGCCGGTGAGCCGTCAACTGACCTCGATTAACCCTGTTCTAGGTTTACCTGCAGTGCCCCGCTAACTCCCATATGATTTCAGATACTGGGGAGGCGGCAAATGATTCTAACAAGGGCTTTCGGCATCTGCGCCACTATTGCCGTCTTCGGCTTATCGGCATGCCATCCTACGGATGAACCAGCCGATTACCAGAAACTGTCCGCGCCGACGTTATGGGATAGGCTGAGCCGCACTAACGATACGCCGAAAATTCTTAAGATTGAGGCTGAACTAGTTTCGCGCGGGCTGACGCAATCACCCTTCCGCAACGCGTTTACTGGACTCCGTACCAGCAGTAGTGTTGGAAGATCAGCGTATTCGCGCGCAGAGGATATTATTAGCGACCGTGATTGCCGCGACTTTGCCTCGCCAGCGGAGGCACAGAAGTTCTTCCTGCAGGGAGGAGGACCAACTCGTGATCCCCACGGACTAGACAGCGACGGCGACGGCAACGCCTGTGGATGGGGTAACAAGCTTCGAAGCAGCGTCCGCCAACAACGCCAGTACAGTACTTCCCGGTGACGTTCTTGCGCAAAGCGGTGGGAGGGATTCACTTGGCGAGTTCTGTCGGGTAGACCGGGCGTATGCCCGCGCTTTTGCCAGCCCGCTACCGCCCGACGAACTGACCAGTTGCAAGCGTTCGCTGCGGACCACCAGCCGTTCAGCTTGACGACTTGAAGTTCCAGGGCAGCAGGTCGTCGATGTCGCTTTGCGGGTGGCCGTTGGCGATCGCCGTCAGAGTGGCTTTGAGGTAGGCGAAGGGCTCGACGTCGTTGATCTTGCAGGTTCCGATCAACGAGGAACATGAATGCTTTTATCCGCACGACCAAACATCAGCTTCTGGCGGTTGCCGAGACGGATTTTACCGCCATCGATCCTGCCGGCCTCGAGGCGCTGGAGGAGGCGGTTGCGGACGCTCTTGAAGTGACCATTGCCGCGAGGGAGCGGCCTTTTGGCAACCGCAAGGAAGCCAGGGAAAAGCTGTTTGAAGAAGCGTCCGACTCGCTTGAAGACGCGTTCGAAGCCGAGCAGGACGCGCGCGAGGAGGCTTTCGAGCAGGAGATGGAAGCTCTCGAGGAGGAAGCGGAAGCTGGAGGCGACGAGGACGCCATCGAGGCAACCAGGAATCTCTGCGTGAGGCCTTCGAAGCGGCGCAGGAGGCGCGGGAAGAGGCTTTTGAACGTGCCCTTGAGTCAGCGGAGTCGGAGTTCGATGAGATATCGGATGCGCATGAGAATGCTTTTGCGGACTACGCAGATCACCACTCTGGCGGCCGCGGCAGGGATCTCCTCAAAGGCGGCGATGTACGCGACTTCCTTGACGGGGCAGCAGGCAATGACGTTCTTAACGGCTTCAAGGGTGCAGATTTCCTCAAAGGTGGGACGGGCTGGGATAAACTTTACGGCGGCGCGGGCATCGACAGGCTCGAGGGCGGCATAGGGCAGGACATGCTGGATGGTGGCGTGGGAGGCGACGACCTCAGCGGCGGTGACGGGCGCGACATCCTCAAGGGCGGTTTTGGGGCGGACGTGCTCGCGGGAGGTATTGGGAGCGATCAGTTGATCGGAGGCCTCGGGGGCCGTCAGCCGCGGGGACATGGTCGCGGAAAGCGGGCGAGCCGTAGCTGGTCACGATCCCTGCGGTCTCCGCCAGATCCTTGATGGCCATTGGCAGGCCCTGCAGCGGACCGGGTGGCGCGCGTTCGGCCTCGTCCAGAAGCGTCTCGCGGTCGCGCAGGGCCATGATGGCGTTGATCCCGGCGTTGAGGTCGTCGATCCGGTCCAGCGTCTCCGCCATCAGCTCTCGGGCCGTGACGGTTCCGGCACGCAGGGCAGCCAATTGATGGGTTGCGTCATGCTTGATCATGGAGAGTGTCCGGCCTTCTGTGTATTCGTGAT
>QKYL01000187.1 GCA_003255745.1 Paracoccus saliphilus | reverse complement strand
TGGAAACCGGAAACGACAGCTTCCGCTTCAAAGCCAGTTCAGCCGCCGCAGTGCGCCAGAAGAAGGAGAACAGTCACACCTTGACCACTGAATGACCGGAAATCCATAATCAAAGGTGGGTCAGTTCTCGATGGAAAACCTGGGTCACTTCTGGGTGGAAGTCAACACCCATGCAGGCAAGATCGTAGAGGTCTCCGTCCTCATGCCGGGACAGATCGACGCCAGCGCGAGCGGCGCGAAGCCGAAGCAGGCGCAGCACCAGGTGCTTGGCGATGTTGCGCGCCGACAGGTCCGGGTCAGGTAGCCTGACCCTGAGGAAGGGGTAATTTTGCATGGTCGGTCCTCGCATGAACCAGCCGCTCATCCGCGGCCGGATGCGGCTGGCCCGAAGGCGCAGACGCTGGTTTCAGGAAGGACCCGGGTCAGGAGGAAGTGTTGAGATCCGACGGCCACGCCGTCAAGCCAGCGGCCCGCAGCAGGGACACAGCTGGCGCAGCTTGGCCCTGTCCGGCATCAACATTAACAAGCTGCTGAAAAATCTAGATTAGTCCGATGGAACGCAAACCAGTGGCAGCGTTATGGTTGTCGAAATGGCAGAAAACCTCCCGAAATGGCAGTTTTATGGGGGCCTATACACTCAGACTGTATCCAAATACAGTTCGACCGTTTCTTCGTCCGACAGCTCGGCCATATAATGCAGTTCCTGGCGCTTGGTCATCAGGTAGTTCTCGACCAGATGTGCCGGCAGGATGCGGCGGATTTCGGGGCAGCTGTCGAAAGCCTCGATCGCGGCGCCCCAGTCTCCGGGCAGCTGCGCCAGGTGCTGGTCATAGGCGTTGCCCTTGAAGGGCGGGGGCGCCTGCAATTGGTCTTCGATGCCATTCAGGGCGGCGCCCAGGATGGCCGCGATGGTCAGGTAGGGGTTCACGTCGCCCCCCGCCACGCGATGCTCGATCCGGCGTGCCTTGGGGCCTGACGAGGGGATGCGGATCGCGGCCGTGCGGTTCTCGTAGGCCCAGCCGATGCCGGTGGGCGCATGGGCGTTCGGGACCAGGCGGTCATAGCTGTTCTCGTGCGGGGCGAACAGCAGCGTCGATCCGGGCATGGCGCGCAGGCAGCCAGCGACGGCCTGGCGCAGCGCCTCGGACCCCTCCTCGCCGCCATTGTCGAAGATGTTGCGCCCCTCGCGGTCCAGGATCGAGAAATGCATGTGCATTCCGTTGCCCGAAAACGCTTCGTAGGGCTTGGCCATGAAGCTGGCGGCAAAGCCGTAGGAACGTGCAACGCCCTTGACCAGCATCTTGAACAGCCAGGTGTCGTCGGCCGCTTTCATCGGGTCGGCCTGATGCATCAGGTTGATCTCGAATTGGCCGGGGCCGGCTTCGGAGATTGCCGTGTCGGCCGGGATATCCATCGATTCGCAAGCATCGTAAAGCGTGGTGAAGAACTGGTCGAAGGCGTCTAGCGCGCGCAGGGACAACACCTCGCCCCCCGTCCGCCGCTTGCCTGAACGCGGGCTGGGCGGCACCCGCAACTGCCGGCCGCTGTCGTCGATCAGGAAGAACTCCAGTTCGGTCGCGACCACCGGGGTCAGGCCGGCCGCGGCGTAACGCTCGGCCACGCGGGCCAGCGCCTGACGCGGATCGCCGTCATAGGGGCGACCATCGGGGTGAAACATCCACAAGGGCAGCAGCGCGGTGGGGGCCGCGTCAAGCCAAGGCATGGGCAGGAAGCCCCGCTCGGTCGGCAGCAGCAAGCCATCTGGATCGCCGGATTCAAAGACCAGGGGGCTGTCCTCGACATCCTCGCCCCAGATGTCGAGGTTCAGGACCGAGTAAGGAAACTTGGTTCCCTCCTCCAGCAGCGCCAGGGCATTGCGCGCCGGCAACCGCTTGCCACGCGCCACCCCGTTCAGGTCGGCGGCCGCAACGCGGATCGTCTTTACCTCGGGATGTTCGCGCAGCCATTCCATGTTGGTCATCTCACTAGCAAAGGACGGTATCTGACGCGCCCGCCCCGGCCTGGCAGGTGGCGGTTCAGACGACGGTTCACGCAGCCAAACAGCCAGATCAGCAGAAGCGTCGCGACCACAAAGTAAGCAGCGGCAATGGGATAGGCAACGAAGGGATTGAAGGTCCGGTCGGCGAAGTAGCTGGCGTAGTAAAGCGCATCTCCGCGCTGCTGGAACGCCGGAAACCCCGAGAAATAGACCAGCGTCGTGGCGTGGAACAGGAAGATCGCCTCGTTGGTGTAGGAGGGCCAGGCCAGCCGCAGCATGGTGGGCCAGATCACCCGGCGAAAGCGCGTCCAGCCGGTCATGCCATAGGCGTCGGCGGCCTCGACATCGCCCCGCGGTACGGACATCAGCGCGCCGTGAAAGATCTGCGCCGTATACGCCGTTGTGTTCAGCGTCAGCACGATCAGCGCCCCGGCCCAGGCCTTGGTCAGCCAGCTGGTCTGTACGGTCAGCCCAAAGACCTCGACGCCGGCGCGGGGCAGCAGGACCAGCGCCTCATAGGCAATGAAGAACTGGATGAACAGCGGACTGCCCCGGAACAGGAAGATGAAGGCATCGGCGGGCCTGCGCAGCCAGGGGCTGCTGCTGGTCTTGCCAAGCGCCACGACGGTGGCTAGCACGAAGCCCATGGCCAGCGCCAGGACCGCGAAATAAAGGTTCCAGATCAGGCCCGACCCGATCAGGGTGAACTGCTGGCAGAGGTCATAGCCCTCGCGCGGCAGCAGGCGTTCGCCGATGCCGACCGAGCGCAGGCCATAATCGATGATGGTCTGGGTGCAGCTCATGCGACCGCCCCCTTGCGCTGCGCATCGCCGCCCATCGTCGCCTGCCCGCGCGACAGCCGCTGCGTCACGCGACCCAGCACCCGTTCCGAGGCCCAGGTCATCAGCAGGTAGAAGACCAGCAGCGCCAGGAAATAGTACAACCGCCAGTCGGGATGGGGATAGCTGAAGGCGCTGGTCTTGGCGCCGCCCAGTTCGCGCGCCCAATAGACCACATCCTCGACCCCCAGAAGGAACAGCAGCGGCGTGGCCTTGATCAGGATCATCCACAGGTTCGACAGGCCCGGCAGCGCATAGGTCCACATCTGCGGGACCAGCACGCGGCGGGTCACCTGGCGGCGGGTCATGCCATAGGCCTCGGCCGTTTCCAGCTGCGCCCGCGGCACCGCCTGCATCGCACCAAACAGCACGTTGGCCGCAAATGCCCCAAAGACGACGGAAAAGGCGATAACCGCCAGAAAGATGCCATAGGCGTCATGCACCCAGGCCGCGCTGGTGTTCAGGGGCAGCTTGGCCGCGTCACAGACGACAAAATCGTTGCCCTGCCAGACCGGCTGGCTGCTGTCGCACAGGGCCTGGTGGCGCAGCCATTCGAACCCCTGGTCCAGCGCGATGGGCACGAACAGGAAGAAGATGATGTCGGGCACGCCGCGCACCATCGAGGTATAAAGCTTGCCGAACCAGCGCAGCGGCGCAATCGACGACCGCGCGGCCATGGCCCCGCCATAGCCGAACAGCAGTGCGACGGGCGCGGTGATCGCAAGCAGGATCAGCACCGTCCCGAAGCTGGCATAGAACAGCAGATGCGTGCCGGACGTCAGATAGCACGACAGCCAGACAAGCCCCTCCAGCGAGGACGGATCGGTGCAGTAGGAAAACATTTCGGGCCCCGGAAGGCCGTCGCGGGACGATCCCGCGACGGCGGGTCAGATCATTCGAAGACCAGCGCGTCTTCGCCGAACCACTTGAGGATCAGCGCGTTCAGGCTGCCGTCTTCCTTCATCGCGGTGATGGCGGTGTCGAACTTGTCGCGCAGCTCGGTGTCGGACTGGCGCAGGCCCATGCCGATGCCCTCGCCCAGGGGAACGGTGTCAAAGCCCTCGACCCAGACCAGCTCGCCGTTCGATTCCTCGACGATGGGGGCCAGGAAGTCCTTGTCGGCAAAGACCGCGTCGGCTTCTCCGTTGCGGACAGCGGCGACGGTCTGGTCAGGGTTCGGGAATTCCAACAGCGTCGCGCCTGTCTCGGCCACGTGGCCGGCCTGGATCGTGCTGGTCTGCGCCGCGACCACGCCGCCCTCGACATCCGCATCGGCCGACAGCGCCGCATAGGCAGAGGGCATGGCGGGCGTATAGGGCTGGGTGAACTGGATGACCTGCTTGCGCTCCTCGTTGATGTTCATGCCGGCCATGATGGTGTCATAATTCGACGACACCAGGTTCGGGATGATCGAATCCCAGTCATTTCGGACCCAGGTACAGTCCAGTTCGGCCCGTGCGCACAACTCGTTGCCCAGCTCGATCTCGAAGCCGGTGACCTCGCCCGTGGCATCGTCGATGAAGTTGTACGGAGGATAGGCACCCTCGGTGCCCATGCGGATGGTCTGGGCCTGGGACAGACCGGCGGTCAGTGCCAGAGCGGCAGCAGCAATCGTCAGAAGTTTCATGTCTTACCTTTCCTGTGCGTCTTTAATTGGCCATCGTGGCCGAAAGGAACTGGCGCAGACGGTCGGTCTGCGGGTCCCCGAACAGCCGCGAGGGCGGGCCTTCCTCGCAGATCACGCCTTGGTGCAGGAACACGACGTGATCGCTGACATCGGCGGCCAGCCGCATGTCATGGGTGACCAGGATCATCGTGCGATGTTCCGCGGCCAGATCCTTGATGACCTTGACCACCTCCTGCTGCAGCTCGGGGTCAAGGGCGCTGGTGGGTTCGTCGAAAAGCAGCGCCTTGGGCTGCATGCACAGCGCGCGGGCGATGGCCGCCCGCTGCTGCTGGCCGCCCGACAGCTGCGCGGGCCAAGCCCCTGCCTTGTCGCCTATGCCCACCTTATCCAGCAGGTCTCGCGCTCGTGCCTCGACCTCGGCCCGGCCCTCGCCCAGGACCGTCACAGGGGCCTCCATGACGTTCTGCAGGATCGTCATGTGGGCCCACAGGTTGAACTGCTGAAAGACCATCGACAGGTTGGTGCGGAACCGGGTGACTTGGGCGCGATCGGCGGGCACCCGCGCCTGCCCTTGGCCCTTCCAGCGGACGGCCTCTCCCTCGAACAGGATCTCGCCGGCCTGACTGTGTTCCAGAAGGTTGCAGCAGCGCAAAAGGGTGGATTTCCCGGAGCCCGACGACCCGATCAGGCTGATCACATGGCCGCGCGGGGCCGTCATCGAAATGCCCTTGAGCACCTCGAGCGGACCATAGGCCTTGTGCAGCCCGGTGATCTGGATGACCGGCGGGGTTTCGGTGTCGGAAGGGGTCTTGCTCATCATCCGCGCATTGGGCGTCAAAAGCGCCCCTTTTGCAACGGGGCGCGGCGGGCAACCTGCCGATAAGACAGGTTGCCGCAGCGTCAGGACCGAAGATCAGGCAATCTCGATGGAGTATTTTTCGATCACGGTGTTGGCCAGCAGGCCCTCGCACATCCGGGTCACCTCGGCGCGCGCGGCCTCGGGGTCGGTGGCGGCCAGGTCCAGCTCGATCAGCTTGCCCTGGCGGACGCCCGACACGCCGTCGTGGCCCAACCCGCCAAGCGCATGGCGGATCGCCTCGCCCTGCGGGTCCAGGACGCCGTCCTTCAGCATGATGGTCACACGTGCTTTCATGGCGGGGCGTCCTTTCAGTTGATCGCGGTCGGTTTCAGGCTGGTTGTGTTGGCGGGCATCAGCCCAAGCCGGCGCGCCACCTCGGTATAGGCGTCCGTCAGGTTGCCCAGGTCGCGGCGGAACACGTCCTTGTCCAGCTTCTGCCCGGTCTTGACGTCCCACAGCCGGCAGCTGTCGGGGCTGATCTCGTCCGCCACGATCAGGCGCATGAAATCGTTGTCCCAGACCCGGCCGATCTCGATCTTGAAGTCGATCAGCTTGATCCCGGCCCCGTAGAAAACGCCCGACAGGAAGTCGTTCACGCGCAGCGCCAGGCTGATGATGTCGTCCAGGTCCTGCTGGGTCGCCCAGCCAAAGGCGATGATGTATTCCTCGGACACCATCGGGTCGCCCAGCTCGTCGTTCTTGAAGCTGTATTCGACGATGGGGCGGGGCAGCAGCGCGCCTTCCTCCAGGCCAAGCCGCTTGGACAGCGAACCGGCGGCAAAATTCCGCACGATCACCTCCAGCGGCACGATCTCGACCTGGCGGATCAGCTGCTCGCGCATGTTGATGCGGCGGATGAAGTGGTTGGGGACGCCGATATTGGTCAGCCCCTGCATGAAGAACTCGGACAGGCGGTTGTTCAGCACGCCCTTGCCTTCGATGGTGGCGCGCTTCTGCGCGTTGAAGGCGGTCGCGTCATCCTTGAAATACTGGATCAGCGTGCCGGGTTCCGTGCCCTCGTAGAGGATCTTTGCCTTGCCTTCGTAAACTTTCTTGCGCCGCGGTGCCATGGGCCCACCGTCCTTTCGCATGTCCCTGAAGATGCCGCTTAACGCAGAAAGCCTATCGGTAGCAATACGAGGCTTGCGACAAGTCCCGCCAATGGGCATATCGGAAACAGGAGACAGCAGGAGGGACCCATGTCCACGTTCGACGACCGTGAACGCGCCTATGAGGCGAAATTCGCCTATGACGCCGATCTGCGCTTCAAGGCCGAGGCGCGGCGCAACCGCCTGCTGGGCGAATGGGCGGCGCAAATGCTGGGCAAGGATGGCGACGATGCCCGCGCCTATGCGATGAGCGTGGTCACCTCGGACTTTGAGGAGCCGGGCGACGAGGACGTGTTCCGCAAGGTCCAGGCCGATCTTCAGGGCAAGGTCGACGGCGCCACGATCCGCGCCAAGATGGCAGAGCTGACGGATGTCGCCCGCCGCCAGATCGTGGACGAGAACTGATCAAGGGCTTGCCCGGCGACTGCACCGAAAGGGGGCGTTGCGCCCCCTTTTTTCGTGTGCAACGACCGGCGCGCGTTGCACGGATGTGATAGGCAACGGGCCGGGCGGTCGGGAACCCTTTTGCCAGCAATTGCCGGGGATCGGGGCACACCGGACGTGCACAAGCTGTGCACCGGACGTGCACCGGTTATACATCGCCCGCACTGTTTATACATCGCCCGCACTGTCAGGCGGGCTGGGCCGCCGCCTCGGCCCGCGGATAAAGGCGCAGCATGGTCACGGCACGGGCGGTGTTCAGCGCCATCAGCGCGGCCCAGAGGCCGTGATTGCCCCAGATCGGCGGCAGGACCAGTACACCCGCCACGAAGACCGCGACGGACTGGATCATCGCGACCCGCATTTCCCGCGTCAGGGTCGCGCCGATGAAGATGCCGTCCAGCATCCAGGCGGCAACCCCGATCAGCGGCGCAAGGCCCAGCCAGGGCAGATAGAGGCGCGCCTCGGCCCGGACCTCGGGCGATGTCGTCAACAGGTCGATGATCGCCCCGCCCCCCGTCACGAAGACCAGCCCCATCGCCACTGCCCCGCCTAGCCCCCAGGCCGAGGTCAGCTGGCTGGCGCGGCGCACACGGATCGGGTGCCGCGCCCCCACCGCCTGCCCCACCAGGCTTTCGGCGGCAAAGGCGAAGCCGTCCAGCGCATAGGCGGTCAGCGCCATGAACTGCAGCAGGACCTGGTTTGCGGCCAGCGGCACGTCGCCCTGCCCCGCGCCCAGGAACAGGAAGCTGGTCATGCAGCCCTGCAGCAGGACCGAGCGGATCATGATGTCGCCGTTGACCCGCGCCAGCCGGTCCAGCTTGTCCCGCGCAAACAGGCTGGCCGTGCCGCGCGCCGCGTGGATCGCGCGGCCCAGGACATGGCGCGCCAGCCACAGGCCCAGCCCAAGGCCAGCCAATTCGGCCGCCAGCGTGGCCCAGGCCACCCCCGTCACGCCCAACCCCAGCCCCAGCACGAACCACAGGTCCAGCGCCACGTTCAGGCCGTTCTGCAGCAGTTGCAGGCCCAGAACGGCGCGGGTGCGTTCCACCGCGATCAACCAGCCGGTGATCGCGTAAAGGCCGATGGTCGCGGGCGCCCCCCAGATGCGGATCGACAGATAGTCGCTGGCCAGCGCCTCGACCGCGTCCGAGGCCGGGGCCAGTTGGAAAGCAGCCCAGAAGATCGGCACCTGCAGCGCCACAAAGACCAGCCCCGCCGCCGCCGCGATCGCCAGCGCCCGCAGCAGATGGGCGCCAACCTCGGCCGTGTCGCCCGCGCCGTGCGCCTGCGCCACCAACCCCGACGTCCCCATGCGCAGAAAACCGAAGACCCAGTAGATCGAGGTCAGGATGATCGCGCCGATGCCCACGGCGCCGATCGCCTCGGGCAGGCCCAGCTGCCCCACGACGCCGGTGTCGACCAGCCCCAGCAGCGGCACGGTCAGGTTCGACAGCACGATGGGGATGGCGATGTTCAGGACCCGGCGGTGGGTCAGGTCGGTCATGGCTGGGGCATCAGGAAATGCCCGGTCGCCTGCGCCATCAGCCGCGAACGGTTGTCCTGCCAGGTTTCCACCTGGACCGAAGCATAGCGCCGCCCCGACCGCACCACCCGCGCCCGCGCATAGGCGTCGCGCGGCAGGCCCGAACGAAGGTAATCCACGGTGAAGTCGATGGTCTTGGGCAGGCGCGGCAGGCTGTCGGGAACAGCCGCGTCGGGGGCGATGCGCCCCGATTCCAGGTCCTCCCACATGGCGGCCCAGGACAGTTCGATGATCGCCGTGACCTCCATGAAGGCCGCCGTGACGCCGCCGTGGATCGCGGGCAGGCGCGGGTTGCCGATCAGCTTGTCGTCAAAGGGCAGGATCGCCGTCAGCTCGTCGCCGCGACGGTCGAACTGGATGCCCAGCCAGCTCATGTAGGGCACGCCCGACACCAGCGCATTCAGCGCCGAATCGCGGCGCGACTTGATCAGGTGCAGGGGTTCGTTGCGGTCGGCCATGGGCTTATCTTTCCGCCGTGAAGGCGCCGGTGGCGCTGGCCACGGGATTGTCCCCGTCGTCGTCCACTGCCACCGCGCGCAGGAAGGCGACGCTGCGGGTCATGTGATAGCATTCGGCCCGCGCGGTGATGCGCTGTCCCGGCTTGGCCGCGCGCATGTAGTCGATGCGCAGGTCGATGGTCGCGGTTGATCGCGGCTTTGTCGGATGGGCCATCACCGCCGCCCCGCAGCAGGTGTCCATCAGCGCCGAGACGACGCCGCCGTGGATCACCCCGGTGCGCGGGTCGCCGACCAGGTGTTCGGCCCAGGGCATCGAGATGACCGCCCGTCCCGCCCCGATTTCGTCCACGCGCATCTGCAGGGCGCGGGCATGGGGGATCGCCTCGATGAACTGCTGCGCGATCCGCGCGTGGTCGGCGTCGGTCGTGTCGGGATCTTGCGTCATCGCGGGCTCCTGTTTCGTCATCAGTAGCGCCGGGGAGCACGGGCACTCAACCCCCCGCGCGGCAGCCTGAGCGATTCGGTTGAGTAAGGGGCGTCGACGTCCTACGCTGACCCCAAGGAAATCCCACAGGAGTCGCGGGTGAGCGAAGACCAGATCAGCTTCAAGGACATGTGCGCCCGGTTCGAGGTGACGCCCCGGACGCTGCGCTATTACGAATACATCGAGCTGCTGAGGCCCCGGAAGGAGGGTCGCGCCCGATTTTACGGCCCGCGCGAGGTGGCGCGCATGACGTTGATCCTGCGCGGCCGGCGCTTCGGTTTTTCGCTGGAGGAGATCCGGCAGTGGCTGCTGATCTATGACCGCCAAGGGTCGCGCGAGCAGTACCAGGTCTGGATCGACATGGCCGACCGGCAGCTGGCGGTGCTGGACAGCCAGATCGCGGATCTGAAAAGCGCCCGCGCCGATCTGGCGCAGCTGCGCGAGACCACAATGGACGAGTTGTCCCGCATGCCGGCAGCGGGCGACTGACGCGGCGACAGGGCGCGGCGTGACGCCGCGTCTTGCTTACGCTCGCGTCAACTTGGCCCTATATATGGGGCATAAGGACGGAACGCCGGTGAAGGAGGAGAAGCCGCACCCCATGTCCGAACAGCTGATGACCATCCGCCAGATGTGCGATGCCTTCGAGGTCACGCCCCGCACGCTGCGTTTCTACGAGGCGCGCGAGCTGATCTTTCCCGAACGCAGGGGCCAGCACCGCCTGTATGACCGGCGCGACCGGGCCAGGCTGACGCTGATCCTGCGCGGCAAGCGGTTCGGCTTCAGCCTGGAACAGATCCGCCAGCTGCTGGAGCTTTACGAGCCCGGCGGCACCAACCGCACCCAGATCGCCCGAACGGTCGAGGTGGGGCGGGCGCGTCTGGCCGACATGGAACGGCAGCATGCAGAGCTGAGCGAGGCAATCGCCGATCTGAGGCTGCATATTTCCGATGCGGAACACCGGATGTCCGCCGCGTCTCACAAACAGTCCACAGGATAACGTCATGCCGATCTACTCTGCTCCGATCCGCGACCTGCAATTCGTCCTGCACGATGTCTTGAAGCTGTCGCAGTCCGACCTGCCTGGCCATGAAGATTTGGACCGCGACTTTACCGAGGCGGTTCTGGATGCCGCGGGCAAGCTGGCCACCGAGGTGCTGGCGCCGCTGAACATCGTAGGCGACCGCCAAGGCTGCCGTCTGGAGAACGGTGTCGTGCGCACGCCCGACGGCTTTGACCGCGCCTTCGAGGCGATCAAGGAGGGCGGTTGGACCGCGCTGGACTGTGATCCCGAATACGGCGGTCAGGGAATGCCCTACATCATGGGCGTCGCCACCGGAGAGTTGTTCGTCAGCGCCAACATGGCCTTCAACATGTACCAGGGCCTGACCCACGGCGCCTATTCCGCCATCCACGCGCATGGCACCGACGAACAGAAGCGCACCTTCCTGCCCAAGATGGTCAGCTGCGACTGGACGGGCACGATGAACCTGACCGAGCCGCATTGCGGCACCGACCTGGGCCTGCTGCGCACCAAGGCCGAGCCGCAGGACGACGGCAGCTATCTGATCACCGGGCAGAAGATCTTCATCTCGGCCGGCGACCATGACCTGGCCGAGAACGTGATCCACCTGGTTCTGGCCAAGGCGCCGGGCGGCGGCGAGGGAACCAAGGGCATCAGCCTGTTCATCGTGCCGAAGTTCCTGGTGAACGACGACGGCAGCCTGGGCGACCGCAACGGCGTGTCCGTCGGCGCGCTGGAGCACAAGATGGGCATCCACGGCAACGCCACCTGCGTGATGAACTATGACGGCGCACGCGGCTGGCTGCTGGGCGACCTGCACAAGGGCATGCGCGCCATGTTCACGATGATGAACGAGGCGCGGCTTGGCGTCGGATTGCAGGGCTATGCCTGCGCGATCCCCGCCTATCAGAATGCGCTCGCCTATGCCAAGGACCGCCTGCAGGGGCGGGCCGTAACGGGTGCGCAGAACGCGGCCGCGGCCGCCGACCCGCTGATCGTGCATCCCGACATCCGCCGCAGCCTGATGGACCAGAAGTCCTTCCTGGAGGGTGCCCGTGCGCTGACCCTGTGGGGGGCGCATCTGATCGACCGCAGCAACATGGCGGGCGATGCGGATGCCGAGGGGCTGGTGTCGCTGATGACCCCGGTGGTCAAGGGCTTCCTGACCGACAAGGGCTTCGACACCACGGTGCTGGCCCAGCAGATCCTGGGCGGGCACGGCTATGTCGAGGAATGGGGCATGAGCCAGTTCGTCCGCGACGCCCGCATCACCATGATCTATGAGGGCGCGAACGGCGTGCAGGCGCTGGACCTGGTCGGCCGCAAGCTGGCGCAGGACGGCGGCAAGCATGTGATGGCCTTCTTCGACATGGTGAAATCCTTCTGCAAGGAGCAGTCGGACAATGAGGCCCTGGCGGCCGACTTCATCGCGCCCCTGAAGGCCGCATCCAAGGACCTGCAGACCGCGGCCATGTTCTTCATGGAACGCGGGATGAAGAACCCGAACGACGCGCTGTCGGGCAGCTATGACTTCATGCATCTCTTTGGCCATGTGACCTTGGGCTACATGTGGGCGCGCATGGCCGTCGCCGCGCAGGCGGCCCTGGGTGCGGGCGAAGGCGACGCCGGCTTCCTCAAGACCAAGCTGGTGACCGGCCGCTACTACATGAAGCGGCAACTGCCGATGACAGCGACGCATCTGGCCCGCATCCAGTCGGGAGCAGCGCCGGTGATGGAGCTGGAGGCGGAAGACTTCTGATCCGTCGTACGAGGGGCAAGGTCGGACTGGGTATTTGCACAACGAAGAAATCGAAGTTGCGCCCCGGCCCCTCCCCTCTTCCAAGCGGCAAGGCGTTATCGGCCCAAGAGCCGGGGCGACTTCTCCGTTGGCGGTCATCGGCTCCCCAGCCTGTACCGCAGCGTCATTATTAAGGGCGCATGGTAAAGAAGGGGTTAATCGGCCTCTTCTTCGTTGTCCAAATACCCCGCGGGGGTCCGGGGGCGCGAAGCCCCCGGCGTGGAGGAGTAGATATGACCGCGCAACTCTGGTGCTTTGGCGAATCAGGCAATGCCTACAAGGCGGCGCTGACGATGCAGCTGGCGGGTTATGACTGGCAGCCCGTTTACGTCGACTTCTTCAACGGAGAGGGCCGCAGTCCCGCTTTCCGGGCGCTGAACCCCATGGGCGAGGTGCCGGTGTTTCGCGAAGGCGACCTGACCCTGACGCAATCCGCTGTCATCCAGCTGCATGCGGCGGAACGCACCGGCAGGTTCCTGGGCAGCGACCGCAACGAGACGCTGCGCTGGCTGATGTTCGACAACCACAAGATTTCAGGTCAGGCGGGGCCTGCGCGGTTCCTGTTGAACTTCCTGCCCGCCGACAAGCGCCCGGTGGGCGCAGCCGAGTACCTGCAGGGGCGGCTCAAGGGTGCCTACCAGGTGCTGGACGCGCATCTGGCCAACCGGGACTGGGTCGCACCGGGCGGCCCGACCATCGCCGATTTTGCGCTGTGCGGGTATCTCTACTACCCCGAGCCCTTTGGCTTCGACCGCAAGGACTGGCCCCATATCGACCGCTGGCTGGACGGTATTGCCGCCCTGCCAGGTTGGAAACACCCCTATGACCTGATGCCCGGCAACCCATCCGACCGGGCGCCCAAGGAGGACCAATGACCGACGCATTTATCTATGACGCCGCCCGCACCCCGCGCGGCAAGGGGCGCTCCGATGGCAGCCTGCATGAGGTGACGTCGCTGGCGTTGTCGGCGCGCCTGCTGAACGCCGTCAAGGAGCGCAACGGGCTGGAGGGCCCCGTGGTCGAGGACGTGATCTGGGGCAACGTCACCCAGGTCAAGGAGCAGGGTGGGTGCCTTGCGCGCAGTGCGGTGCTGGCATCCGACCTGGACCAGCGCATTCCCGGCCTGTCGATCAACCGCTTTTGCGCCAG
This sequence comes from Paracoccus saliphilus, assembly GCA_003255745.1. Classification (GTDB taxonomy): domain Bacteria; phylum Pseudomonadota; class Alphaproteobacteria; order Rhodobacterales; family Rhodobacteraceae; genus Paracoccus; species Paracoccus saliphilus_A. Next base: position 69,063 of record QKYL01000187.1, on the reverse strand, counting down.
CGGCATGGAGGCCGTGAACCTGGCCGCCAACCAGATCAGGGGCGGCGCCGGAAATGCCTATATCGCCGGCGGGGTCGAGATGATGGGCCGCGTCGCCATGGGCAGCGACGGGGCCGCCATCGCGGTCGATCCCAGCCTGGCCATGCGGTCCTATTTCGTGCCGCAGGGGATCAGCGCTGACATCATCGCGACCGAATACGGTTTCACCCGCGAGGAGGCCGACGCGCTGGCGCTGGAAAGCCAGAAGCGCGCGGCCCGGGCCTGGGAGGAAGGACGTTTCGCCAAGTCCATCGTGCCGGTCCTGGACCAGAACGGGCTGACCATCCTGGACCGCGACGAATACATGCGCCCCGGCACCACCGCCGAGGATCTGGCCAAGCTGCGCCCCGCCTTCAAGGAGATGGGCGAGGCGATGCCGGGTTTCGACAAGGTGGCGATGCTGAAATACCCGCATCTGACCCATGTCGATCACATCCACCATGCCGGCAACAGCAGCGGCATCGTCGACGGCGCCGCCGCCGTGCTGATTGGCAACGAGGAGTTCGGCCGCGCGCATGGGCTGAAGCCCCGCGCGCGCATCCGCGCAACTGCCAAGATCGGCACCGATCCTACGATCATGCTGACCGGCCCCGTTCCAGTGACCGAGAAGATCCTGGCCGACAGCGGCATGTCGATCAGCGACATCGACCTGTTCGAGGTGAACGAGGCGTTCGCATCGGTCGTGTTGCGCTTCATGCAGGCCTTCCAGGTCGATCCGGCCCGCGTCAACGTCAACGGCGGCGCCATCGCCATGGGCCACCCCCTGGGCGCGACGGGCGCGATCATTATCGGCACCCTGCTGGACGAGCTGGAGCGGCAGGACAAGCAGGTGGGTCTGGCGACCCTGTGCATCGCGTCCGGCATGGGCGCGGCCACCATCATCGAACGCGTGTGAGGACCCCGGACATGACCGATTTCACGATGGAGAAAGGCGCCAACGGCGTCGCGGTGATCACCTGGGACGTGCCCGGCAAATCGATGAACGTGCTGTCGATGGACGGTGCGACCGCTCTGAACGGGCTGATCGACGATGCGCTGGCCGACGAGGCGGTGAAGGGCATCGTCATCACCAGCGGCAAGAAGGACTTTGCCGCCGGGATGGACCTGAAGGTCATTGCGGGAATGAAGGATACGAACGGCGCGCAGGGTGTCTTCGATGGCGTAATGACGCTGCACCATCTGCTGCGCAAGATCGAGCTGGCGGGGATGGACCCCAAGACCAAGAAGGGCGGCAAGCCGATTGCCAGCGCCCTGCCCGGCACCGCGCTTGGGATCGGGCTGGAGCTGCCGCTGGCGACGCATCGGATCTTTGCGGCCGACAACCCACGCGCCAAGATCGGCCTGCCCGAGATCATGGTCGGCATCTTTCCCGGCGCCGGTGGCACGACCCGGCTGGCGCGCAAGCTGGGCGCAATGATGGCCGCGCCCTTCCTGCTGGAAGGCAAGCTGTCGGACCCGAAAAAGGCGAAATCCGCCGGGCTGATCGACGAGGTCGTGGATGATCCGCTGGCAGCCGCCAAGGCCTGGGTGCTGGAGGCGAAGGAGGCTGACCTGGTCAAGCCCTGGGACGCCAAGGGCTACAAGATGCCGGGCGGAGAGCCGTTCCACCCGGCGGGCTTCATGACCTTTGTCGGCGCATCGGCCATGGTGCATGGCAAGACCATGGGCGTCTATCCGGCGGCCAAGGCGCTGCTGTCGGCGGTCTATGAGGGGGCGATGGTGCCCTTTGATCAGGCGCTGAAGATCGAGGCGCGCTGGTTCACCAACGTGCTGATGAACCCCTCCTCCACCGCGATGATCCGCAGCCTGTTCATCAACAAGGAGGCGCTGGAAAAGGGCGCGAACCGCCCCCACGCGCCGGACCAGACGGTGCGCAAGGTCGGCATTCTGGGCGCGGGCATGATGGGGGCGGGCATTGCCTATGTCAGCGCCATGGCGGGGATCGAGGTCGTGCTGATCGACGCGGCGCAGGAGAGTGCGGATCGCGGCAAGGCCTATTCCGCAGGCCTGCTGGACAAGGCGATCAGCCGCAAGAAGGCGACCGAGGAGAAGAAGGCCGAGGTTCTGGACCGCATCACCGCCACCACGGACTATGCCGCGCTGGAGGGTTGCGACCTGATCGTGGAAGCCGTGTTCGAGGACCCGTCCGTCAAGGCCGAGGTGACCAGGCGCGCCGAGGCCGTGATCCCGCAGGACGCGATTTTTGCGACCAACACCTCGACCCTGCCGATCAGCGACCTGGCCCGCGCCAGCAGCCGCCCCGAGCAGTTCATCGGCATCCACTTCTTCAGCCCGGTGGACAAGATGGCGCTGGTCGAGATCATCAAGGGGAAGGAGACGGGTCCCGTGGCTGTTGCCAAGGCGCTGGATTTCGTGCGTCAGATCCGCAAGACCCCCATCGTGGTGAACGATGCGCGCTTCTTTTACGCCAACCGCTGCATCATCCCCTATATCAACGAAGGCATCCGCATGGTCGGCGAAGGGGTCAACCCGACGCTGGTGGAAAATGCCGCCAAGATGATGGGCATGCCCTTGGGTCCCCTGCAACTGGTCGATGAGACAAGCATCGACCTGGGCGTCAAGATCGCCAAGGCCACGCGCGCGGCGATGGGCGATGCCTATTCCGACGGCGAGGTTGACGAGGTGCTGTTCTGGATGGCCGACCAGGGGCGCATGGGCCGCAAGGCCGGTGCGGGCTTTTATGCCTATGAGGACGGCAAGCGGCAGGGCCTGTGGGAGGGTCTGGACGCCCAATACTCGCGCAGCCCTGATCAACCCGAGCTGCAGGACATCCAGCACCGCTTGATGTTCGCGCAAAGCCTGGAAGCCGTGCGCGCGCTGGAGGATGGCGTGCTGGAGGACATCCGCGAGGGCGACGTTGGCGCGATCCTGGGCTGGGGCTTTGCTCCTTGGTCGGGGGGGCCCTTCGGCTGGCTGGACATCCTGGGCGCCGCCCGCGCAGTCGAGATCTGCGACAGCCTGACCGCCGCCCAGGGCGACCGTTTCAAGGCACCCGCGCTGCTGCGCGAGATGGCGGAAAGGGGCGAAACCTTCTATGGCCGCTTTGCCGGACAGCAAAAGGTCGCCTGACATCCGGGCGATGGGCCGCGTCCTTGTGGCCCATCCGCCTCATCCCTGTGTCCTGGCGGCCATGATGCGAAACTTTCCGCAAGGCATCTCGTTGATCCGGCGGGACTTCGCCATATGCTGACGCATAGCGCCAGCACCGCCCGGCGGATGGCTGACAAAGGGACATTCTTGATGACCGACGACACCCGCCGCCGCGCCGAGGCTGCGCAGGCCCAAATCGACGCCCTGATCGCCGCGGCCCTGCCCGAACCGGCCCCCGCGCCCGCGGGCTTGGCCGGGGCCGATCCGGCCACCCAGGCCGAGATCCGCCGCCGCATGGACGAGATCGACCTGAAGGATTCCGGGTCGATCCTGCGTTTCGGCACCCGCGCACAGGCCGATCTACAGCAGATCAGCCAGAGGATGCTGGCTGACGTCAAGACCAAGGAGGTCGGACCTGCCGGCGACAGCCTGCGCCAGGTGGTGACCACCATCCGCGGATTTTCCACGACCGAACTGGACATGCGCCGGGAACGCAGCTGGTGGGAGAAGCTGCTGGGGCGGTCCGCGCCTTTTGCCAAGTTCGTGGCCAATTACGAACAGGTCCAGACCCAGATCGACCGCATCACCGCCGAATTGGAGGCGCATGAGCAGAAGCTGTTGAAGGACGTGAAGTCGCTGGACATGCTTTATGACAGGACGCTGGCCTTTTATGACGAGCTGGCGCTGTACATCGCCGCCGGCACCGAAAAGCTGCACCAGCTTGACCACCAGACCATCCCCGCCAAGGAGGCCGAGGTGGCCGCCAAGGGTGCGACCGAGCAGGTGATGGAGGCGCAGGAGTTGCGCGACCTGCGCAGCCTGCGCGACGACCTGGAACGGCGTGTCCACGACCTGAAGCTGACGCGGCAGGTGACGATGCAGTCGCTGCCCTCGATCCGTCTGGTGCAGGAAAACGACAAGTCGCTGGTGACCAAGATCAACTCGACCTTGGTGAACACGGTGCCGCTGTGGGAAACGCAGCTGGCGCAGGCCGTCACCATCCAGCGGAGCGCCGAGGCCGCCCGCGCGGTACGCGAGGCCAGCGACCTGACCAACGAATTGCTGACCCGCAACGCCGACAACCTGCGCCAGGCCAATGCCACGATCCGCGCCGAGACCGAGCGCGGCGTATTCGACATCGAGGCGGTCAGGACCGCCAATGCCCAGCTGATCGCCACGATCGAGGACAGCCTGCGCATCGCCGACGAGGGCCGCACCCGCCGTGCCGCCGCCGAGGGCGAATTGGAACGGATGGAGGCCGAGCTGCGCGATGCGCTGGCCTCGGCCTCGTCGCGACAGGGCGGGGCGATCACCGGACGGACCGGAGCGCGCTGATGTCGGCCCTCCTGCCCCGATCGCTTGGCCTGCGCCCCCGCGCCTTTGGCGCCGCCGTTCTGGCGGCCCTGGCACTGGCAGGCTGCGCGCCGGGGGCCGTCGAACCCGACGCCCCCGTGCAGCGCCCGGACCCCCTGCCCGAGGTTCAGGACGGCCAGCCTGACCAGGCGCAGCTGCGTCGCGCCCGGGCCGAGCGGAACCGTGCCGCCAATGCCGCCGCGCAGACGGCAGCGCTGGAAACCAGCCCCGCCAGCCGGTCCCAGCGCGACTTCTATGCGGCGGTGGAACAGCGGCTGCTGTCGCAGGGGCGGCTCAGGCGCGATCGCGTGCCGCAGGATGCCCCGATCAACGCCGAAATGCTGACCCGCAACTTTCTGGCCATCGCGCTGCGCGATGAATATAGCCCTTCCGCGGACGGGCTGGTGGCGCAGGACCGCCCTGCCCCCCTGCGCCGATGGGTGCAGCCGGTGCGGATGCAGATCGAATTCGGCGCCTCGATCGACATGGCGGCCCGCCCTGCCTGGCGGTCCGAGGTGGCGGCTTATGCGGATCAGCTGTCGGCGGCCACGGGGCACTCTGTCCGCCTGACAGCCGAGGGCGGCAACTTCACCATTCTGGTCCTGACCGAGGATGAGCGCCGCGCCATCGGCCCGCGCCTGCAGGAACTGGTGCCGGGAATTCCCCCGCGCGACCGGCAGATCGTGGCGAACCTGCCGCCGGCCATCTCGTGCTCGGTCTTTGCCTATTCTGAAGGTGGCAGCAGTAGTTACGCCCATGCGGTCGCGGTGATCCGGGCGGAACTGCCGCGCCTGCTGCGCTCCTCCTGCATCCAGGAGGAGCTGGCGCAGGGTCTTGGCCTTGCCAATGACAGTCCCCAGGCGCGCCCGTCGCTGTTCAACGACGACGAGGAATTTGCCCTGCTGACCCGGCACGACGAGCTGCTGCTGCGGATCCTCTATGACCGCCGCCTGTCGCCCGGCATGACCGAGGCCGAGGCCGCGCCCATCGTCCGCCAGATCGCATCGGAACTGCTGGGCGAAAGTGCCTGATCCGCGCGCTTGATCCGCATTTCGGCCCGTCCCATACAGGGGACGGGTCATGCGAAGGGGGAAGACCATGTCCATTTTCGACATCCTGGGCGGCGAATTCATCGAGGTCATCGAGTGGACCGCAGACAGCCGCGACACGATGGTCTGGCGCTTTGATACGGTCGGGCGCGCGATCAAGTACGGCGCCAAGCTGACCGTTCGCGAGGGGCAGGCCGCCGTCTTTGTCCATGAAGGCCAGCTGGCCGATGTGTTCGGACCGGGCCTTTATCTGCTGGAGACGAACAACCTGCCGGTCCTGACGCGCCTGCAGCACTGGGACCACGGCTTTCGCAGCCCCTTCAAGTCCGAGGTCTATTTCGTCAACAAGACGCGCTTCAACAACCTGAAATGGGGCACGCGAAACCCGATCATCGCCCGCGACCCGGAATTCGGTCCCGTGCGCCTGCGCGCCTTTGGCACCTATTCGATGCGCGTCAGCGACCCTGCGCGCTTCATGTCGGAAATTGTCGGCACCGATGGAGACTTCACCCGAGACGAGATCACCTTCCAGATCCGCAACGTGATCGTGCAGGAGTTTTCCCGCGCCATTGCGGCCGCGAACATCCCGGTTCTGGACATGGCAGCCAATACCGGCCAGCTGGGCCAGCTGGTCGCCAAGGCCATCGCACCGGTGATCGAAACCTATGGCCTGACCCTGCCGGAATTCTACATCGAGAACATCAGCCTGCCTGCCGAGGTTGAAGCGATGCTGGACAAACGCACCAGCATGGGGATCGTGGGCGATCTGGACCGCTTTGGCCAATATGCGGCGTCCGAGGCGATGCTGGCGGCGGCGCGGAACGAGGGAGGCGCGGGCGCCGGCTTCGGGGCCGCGATGGGGGCGGCGATGGGCGCCACGATGCGGACGGGCCCCTGGGGTGCCGCGCCCCCCGCCTCCGCGCCCGTGCCGCCGCCGCTTCCCGGCCGCGCGGTCGAGACGGTCTGGCATGTGGCGATCGGCGGCGCGGCCCAAGGCCCCTATGGCCGCGGGCACCTGGGGCGAATGGCGGCCGAGGGCAGTTTCGCGCGCGACACGCTGGTCTGGACGCCGGGGCAGGACGGCTGGCTGCCGGCCGAGGACGTGCCGGAACTGGCGCAGCTGTTCACCATGATGCCGCCTCCCCTGCCCGGCTGAGATGGCCGCGCCCGCCGAACACCGCTTTCCCTGCGCGCAATGCGGGGCCAGCCTTCGCTTTCAGCCAGGCCAGAGGATGCTGGTCTGCGATTATTGCGGCCACCGGCAGGACATCGGCCCCGGCGCCGCCCGCGCGCCGGGACGACAGGCCGATGGCGCCCCGGCCGACCCCGCGCTGCAGTGGGATGCGGGCCACAAGGCGCCCCAGCTGGCCGAGATCCCGCTGGAAAAGGGGCTGCACCTGGATGCGGGCGCGGGCGACATCGTGCAGGAGGTACGGACCCTGTCCTGCCCCAATTGCGGTGCCCGGGTCGATCTGGACGACAGCCACCACGCCAGCGCCTGCCCGTTCTGCGCCACGCCGGTGGTCACCGATACCGGCCAAACCCGCCGCATCAAGCCGCAGGGGGTTCTACCCTTCGTGCTGACCGAGGAGCAGGCGCGAAAGGCCATGACCGACTGGCTGGGCCGGCTGTGGTTCGCGCCGTCGGGGCTGACCGCCTATGCCCGCAAGGATCGGCGCCTGGCGGGGGTCTATTCGCCCTTCTGGACCTTCGACGCGCGCAGCCGCAGCCGCTATCACGGTCAGCGTGGCGACACCTATTACGAAACGGTCTGGGTCACCCAGCAGGTCAACGGCCGCAACCAGCGCGTGGCCCGACAGGTCCCGCGCATCCGCTGGCGGCGCGTCTCGGGCCAGGTCGCGCGGGATTTCAACGACGTGCTGGTGCTGGCCTCGACCGCGCTGCCGCCGCGCTTCACCGATGCGCTGACGCCTTGGGACCTGTCGCAACTGGTGCCTTATGAACCGGCCTTCCTGTCGGGCTTCGAGGCCGAGGGCTATACCGTGCCCTTGGCCGACGGCCACCAGACGGCGCGGGCGCAGATGGCGCAGGTCATCGCCGGTGACGTCCGGCGCGACATCGGCGGCGACCAGCAGCGGATCGACCAGCTGGACAGCGCGTTTTCGGCCGAGACCTTCAAGCATGTCCTGCTGCCGATCTGGACCGCCGCCTATCGCTACAACGGCAAAAGCTATCGCTTCGTGGTGAACGGCCAGTCGGGCCGGGTGATAGGAGAGCGCCCGTGGTCGGCGTGGAAAATCGCCGCCGCGGCCCTTGTCGTGCTGGTAGCGCTAGCGGCTTTCCTGTATCTGACGCAGTCAGGCTAAGCGGCAAAAGAGGGAACGGGCATGATCCTGTGTGCAGGCGAATCGCTGATCGACATGGTGCCGCAGGACGGCTGTTTTCGTCCGCTGGCGGGGGGCGCTGTCTATAACACCGCCATCGCGCTTGGCCGGTTGGGGCAGCGGACCGGATATCTGTGGCCGATCAGCCGCGATCCCTTTGGCGCGCAGATCCTGGCGCCGCTGGACGAGGCGGGGGTCGACACCACGCTATGCCCGCGCACCGACCGCCTGACAACGCTGGCCCTGGTGACACTGACCGATGGCGAGGCGCGCTATTCCTTCTATGACGAGGGTTCGGCCGGGCGGATGCTGCGCCCCGAGGATGTTCCGGCCCTGCCCGCCAGCGTGGCGGCCCTGTTCGCGGGCGGGATCAGTTTGGTGCCCGACCCCTGCGGCGCCACGATCGAGAGGCTGATCGCGGCGCATCACCACCGCCTGCCGGTGATGATCGATCCCAATATCCGGCCCTTCTTTATCACCGACCCCGCGGCCTATCGCGCCCGGCTGGACCGCCTGCTGCCGATGGCCGACATCGTCAAGCTGTCCTCGGACGATTTGGAATGGCTGTATCCGGATCTGACCCCCGAGGAAGCGGCGCGGGCGGTGCTGGCGACCGGACCTCGGCTGGTCCTGCAGACCGGCGGCGAGGCCGGCGCCAAGGCCATCTGGGCGGGCGAGACGGTCACCGTTCCCGCCGTCCGCACCACCGTCGCGGACACGATCGGCGCGGGCGACACGTTCAACGCGGCCGTGCTGGCCAGCCTGGACCGCCAGGGCCTGCTGACGAAAGAGGGGATCGCGGGGATCACGCCCGACCAGATCCGCGCTGCCCTGACCCTGGGCGCGCAGGCGGCGTCGGTGACCGTGTCACGCCCAGGCGCCAATCCGCCTTGGGCAAAGGAGATGCCGGCTTGAGATTGCAGGTCATGCGTCGCGTACAGGGGGAATCGGTCCGCGACGCATGGTTCTGCAAATGGCGCGGGCACCGGCCCCGCAGGGCTCAGTCGGCCGGGTGCCAGCCGCCAAGCCGCCGCTCATCGGGGCCGTCATCTTCGTCATCATCGGCCGCGTCGTCGCCGCCGGTCAGGGCTGCAAAGCCGGCCTTCTGCCGCTCGGTCCAGCGCAGGTGGAGGATCAGGCCATCCTCGCCGGCCTCCTCGCGCTCGACCACGCCGGCCTCGTGCAGCCAGGCGCGGCTGCGACCGTCGGCAAAGTCCAGCACCATCCGGTCTTCCAGCCGCGGCTCGTCGAGAACCTCGCCCAGCAGCCGGTCGATGGCGCCGATCAGGTCGTCCAATCCCTCGCCAGTCAGGGCACTGACCGCCTGCACGCCCTCGGTGCGGGCGTCGGTGCGGCGCAGCGCGGTGCGCGTCTCGGGGCCCAGGGCGTCGATCTTGTTCCACACCTCGATGGCGGCCACGTCCTCGTCCACGCCCAAGCTGTCCAGGATGTCGGCCACATCCTCGGCCTGTTCCTCGGTTTCGGGGTGGCTGATGTCGCGGACATGCAGGATCAGGTCGGCCTCCAGCACCTCTTCCAACGTGGCGCGGAAAGCCGCGACCAGTTCGGTCGGCAGGTCGCTGATAAAGCCCACCGTGTCCGACAGGATGATCTTGCGTCCGGAGGTTCCGCCCTGCGCATCCGGCAGGCGGATGGCGCGCATGGTCGGGTCCAGCGTCGCGAACAGCATGTCCTTGGCCAGAACCTCGGCCCCGGTCAGGCGGTTGAACAGCGTCGACTTGCCAGCGTTGGTATAGCCCACCAGCGCGACGATCGGGTAAGGCACCTTGGCCCGCGCGGCGCGGTGCAGGGTGCGGGTCTTGACCACGCGCTCCAGCTGACGGCGCAGGCGGGTCATCTGTTCGTCGATGGCACGCCGGTCGGCCTCGATCTGCGTCTCGCCGGGACCGCCGACAAAACCGAGGCCGCCCCGCTGGCGCTCAAGGTGGGTCCAGGCGCGGACCAGTCGCGTGCGCTGATAGGACAACGCCGCCAGTTCGACCTGCAGCACGCCTTCACGGGTGCGGGCGCGGTCGGCGAATATCTCCAAAATCAACCCGGTCCGGTCCAGAAGCTTGACGCCCCATTCCTTTTCCAGGTTGCGCTGCTGGACGGGCGTTACGGGGCCGTCGACCAGCACCAGCTCGACCTCGGCATCCTCCAAGCGCTGCTTGATCTCGGCCAGCTTGCCCTTGCCGAACAGCTTGCCGGGGTTGGGCTCGCGCAGGTTGGCGACCTCGGATCCCACCATCTCGATACCGGGCAGTGCCAGCGCCAGCGCCACGGCCTCGGCCAGCGCATGTTCGGGGGTGCGCCGCTGCGTGCGGGCACGGCCCAGGTCAGGATGGATCACATAGGCGCGGGTCGGCCGGGCTGCGGTTTCGGTCAGTTCTGCCAATCAGTCCTCGCCTTCATACAGGCTGATCGGCTGGCCTGGCATGATCGTGCTGATGGCATGCTTGTAGACCAGCTGCGACTGGCCGTCGCGGCGCAGAAGGACACAGAAATTGTCGAACCAGGTGATGACACCCTGCAGCTTGACGCCGTTGATCAGAAAAATGGTAACCGGCACCTTGGCCTTGCGGACGTGGTTCAGGAATGCGTCCTGCAGGTTCTGCTTGTCGCCAGCCATTGGTTATCGTCCGTTTTTCACTGTCCCTGTCAAATGTAACATCTAGAGCCTTGCCACAGGCCATGCAAGCGCACCGGGTTTACGGAGAATCGAGCCATACCATTTCGGCCACACCTGTCGGTTCAGCGCCGCCAGAACTCGGGGGAAAACAGCGCCAGCACCGCCAGCGTCTCAATCCGACCCAGGATCATGGCAGCGGCCAGCACCGCCTTGGTGAATACGGGCAGGCCGGACCAGCCCTCCCAAGGGGCGGAGGCGATGCCCGCGCTGCCCTCGAAGGCGGGGGTCAGGGGGATGGCGCCGGCCAGTGGGCCGGTATTCGTCAGGGCAGCGATCGACAGGATGGTCGCGGTTTCGAACTCGATGGCGTGGATCGAGACAAGCGTCACGATCGCCGCGATCGACATGGCAAACAGCATGAAGAAGATAAAGGCCAAATAGGCCCCCTCGCGCCGCAGCCGGCGGGCGATGCGCCCGCCCCCCGAAACCGAACTGGGATGGATGATCCGCTCCATCTCGCGCTGGCCGTGCCGGGCCAAGGCATAAACGCGCAACAGCTTGACCCCGCCTGCTGTTGTGGCGATCCCGCCGCCCATCATCGCAAGCCCGGCCAGGATCAGGCCCGGCGCCGTCAGGCCGGACCAAGCGCGCGCGCCCTGCCAGCCGACCGAATTCCAGCCGGTCGTCGTCAGATAGCTGAGCGCGTTGAACGTGACGCCCCACAGCGCCGACAGTCCGTTGCCCAGATCGCGCAGCATCGCCGGCGCCTCGGGTCCGGCGCTGCCGACCTCGATGGCGCCCAGGAAGTGGCGCAGGAACAGCAGCGCCGCCACCAGCGCAACCAGGCCCGCGGCCAGCTGCAGTTCGGGATCCTCGCGCAGGCTCTCAGTCGCGCGCAGTTGGCTGCCCCCGGGCCAGAAGCGGCGTGACAGCGCGGGGATCAGGAACAGGAAGACCAGCATCTCGCCCGCCACGCCCGAAGCCTGGCTGCTGGGCCCGATGACCGGCGTGATGCCCGAAGTGGACAGCGTCCCCATCGCGCGGGTCAGCGCCAGGAAGGACGGGTCCCCCAGCATCAGAAGCCCCACCCACAGCGCCAGCGTCAGCCCCAGATAAAGCGGGCCGACCGCCAGCGCGGCCCGCGCCAGCCGCACCCCCGCATCCGATTGCCGCGTCTCGAAGGCGGGGTCGGACAGATGCGCGATGCGGCGGCGCGGATCGGCCGAACCGGGCAGGTGCTGCATGTATTCCTGCCGGCCATAAGGGCTGGACATGATCTCGAACCCGCCGACATGGAGGGGCGCCAGGATCGCGATGGCTGCAACCAGGATGAAGAAGCCGCCCATCCAGCCCGACATTGCCCGCCACAGATGCAGCGGCGTCGGCAGAAGGTCGGCGGAATAAAGAGAGGCGCCTGTGGTCGTCAGCGAGGACACCATTTCCCACCAGGCGTTGAAATAACCGGTGTCGGGCAGGCTTTCCGCAAAGGGCAGCGCCAGCAGCAAGGGCAGCAGGCCGAAAACCCCCAGCATGGTCAACAACGTTTCGCGCGACCGCTGTGGCCGCGGGTTGGCCTGGGTCGCCAGCCCGATCAGCCCGCAGAAGACCAGGATCAGCAGAGCCGCATAAAAGAAGTTGCGCGCAATGGCGGCATGGCCCGTGGTCGAGGCATAGGCCGCGGGAACCAGCATCATCAGCGCAACAAGCCCGCTCAGCAGGACCAGAAGCGGCAGCCGTTGCAGGATGCGGATCATTGGTATGCCCTTAGAAGAAGTCGATCGAGACCTGCAGCAGGCGCTCGACCTCGGGAACGTCCTTGGTGAGGGCAAAGATCAGCACGATGTCGCCCTCCTCGATGCGCGTGTCGGCCAAGGGCTTCACCACCCGGTCGCCCTTGCGCACCGCCCCCAGAAGTGCGCCTTCGGGGAAGTCGATGTCGCGCAACGGACGCCCGCACATGGGGCTGGTCGACAGGACCTGCGCCTCCATCACCTCGGCCTCGGCGTCGCCGATGGAATAGATGTCGCGCACCCGGCCGTGGCGGATGTGGCGCAGGATGGTCGACACGGTCGTGGCGCGCGGGTTGATATAGGCGTCGATGTCCAGCGCGCCCATCAGCGGCACCAGCGTCGGGTCGTTGATCAGCGCGATGGCCATCTTGGCGCCCGCTTGCTTGGCCCGGACGGAGGCCAGGATGTTCGTCTTGTCGTCGTCGGTCACCGCCAGAACCGCATCGGCCTGCGGAACACCCGCCTCGTCCAGAAGCTCGGCCGAAAGGCCGTCGCCGTTCAGCACGATGGTCCGCTCCAGCCGGTCGGCGGCGAATTCGGCGCGGGCGCGGTCGCGTTCGATCAGCTTGGCGCGGATGCGGTCGGCGCGGTTCTCCAGCGTCTGCGCGACGGCAAGGCCGACATTGCCGGCGCCGATGATGGCCACGCGCTCCTGCTTCTGCGGCGGCTTGCCAAAGATGTCCAGCGTGCGGGCCACGTCCTCGGCATGGGAAAAGACATAGATCTGGTCATGCGCGAACAGCTGGTCGCCCGGCTCGGGCGCGAACAGGCGGCCGTCGCGGCGCACGCCGGCCACGATCGCGCGCAGGCTGGAAAACAGTTCCGTCAGCTGCCGCAGCGGCGTGTTCAGCGCCGGGCAGTCCGGCTCCAGGTCGATGCCCAGAAGCTGGATCTTGCCGTCCATGAAGGTTTCCACGTCAAAGGTCGAGGGCGCGGACAGCCGCTGCAGCGCCGCCAGCGCCACTTCGCGTTCCGGGCTGATGACCACGTCAATGGGCAGGTGTTCGGTGCGATAAAGATCGCTGTAGATGGCGTCCAGATAGGCGCCGCTGCGCAGGCGGGCGATCTTGCGCGGCACCTGGAAGACCGAATGCGCGACCTGGCAGGTGACCATATTCACCTCGTCCGAATGGGTCGCGGCGATGATCAGGTCGGCGTCGCGGGCGCCGGCGCGGTCCAGCACGTCGGGATGGCTGGCGAAACCCGTGACGCCCTGCACGTCCAGCGCATCGGTGGCGCGGCGGATCAATTCGGGGTTGTTGTCGATGACGGTGACGTCGTTGCGTTCGCCCGACAGGTGGCGCGCGATCTGCCAGCCGACCTGGCCGGCCCCGCAAATGATGATCTTCATCCACAGCCCTCTTGCCGCCTGCGCCCAGATGCCGGACGCCCCTTTGCCTATGCCGGGGCGCCCGCGCGTGCAAGCGGCGGTGCTAGTGACCCAGGGCCATCTCGTCGTCGCTGCGCATGCCGCCGACCACGCCCAGGGATTTCAGCTTGCGGTGCAGCGCGCTGCGCTCCATCCCCACGAACTGGGCGGTGCGGCTGATGTTGCCGCCGAAACGGTTGATCTGCGCGACCAGATATTCCCGTTCGAACATCTCGCGCGCCTCGCGCAGGGCCATGGCGGTGACCGCCGGCCCCAGGCTCAGGGCGTCGCTGTTGTCAGGGGTGGCCCCTTGAGGTTCCAGTTCCGACGGCTGGATGGCACCGCTTTCCTCGGCCAGGATCAGCACGCGCTCGATCACGTTGCGCAACTGGCGGATGTTGCCCGGCCAGCGCATGGATTGCAGGGCGGCCACGGTTTCCTCGGGCAGATCGCGCGGGGTCAGCCCTTGGGTGCGGTGGAACTGCTCGATGAAGTGGCGCGCCAGGATGGCGATGTCGTCGCGCCGGTCGGCCAGCGACGGCACGGCCAGCGGTACGACGTTCAGGCGGTCGTAAAGCTCTTGCCGGAAGCGCCCGGCGGCGATCTCGGCCACCAGGTCGCGGTTGGTCGAGGACAGCACCCGCAGGTCGACCCGCACCCGGTCCGCCCCGCCCGCGCGGACAAACTGCTGTTCGGTCAGCACCCGCAGGATCTTGGGCTGCGTGCCCATGGGCATGTCGCCCACCTCGTCGAAATAGATGATGCCGCCATGGGCCTGTTCCAGCAGGCCCGGCTCGATCCCCCGCTCGGCCGATTCGCGGCCGAACAGGACCTCCTCCATGCGCTCCGGCTCGATCGTGGCGCAGGGAACGGTCACGAAGGGCGCATGGGCGCGCGGGCTGTGGGCGTGGATATAGCGCGCGGCCATTTCCTTGCCGGTGCCGGGCTCACCCGCCAGCATCACCCGGCCGTTCGACTTTGCCACCTTGTCCAGCGCGTCGCGCAGCCGCTTGAAGGCCACCGACTGGCCCAGCATCTCGGCCATGTGGTCCCCGCCCCGCCGCAGGCTGCTGTTCTCGCGGCGCAGCCGGCTGGTTTCCATCGCGCGGTTGATGACCACCATCAGCTGGTCGATGTTGAAGGGCTTTTCGATGAAGTCATAGGCGCCCTGCTTGATCGCCGCGACCGCGATCTCGATGTTGCCGTGACCTGATATGATGATCACCGGCACGCCGGGGTTGTTGCGCTTGACCTGCTTCAGGATGTCGATCCCGTCCATGCGGCTGTCCTTCAGCCAGATGTCCAGGATCATCAGGGCCGGCTCACGTTCGTTCAGCGCGGCCACGGCCTCGTCGGAATTGGCAGCCAGACGGGTGTCGAACCCCTCGTCCTTCAGGATGTCCGCGATCAGCTCGCGGATGTCCCGTTCGTCATCGACGATCAGAATGTCGCTCATGGTGTCGCCTCGTCTTTTTCTTGTCTGCTTTTGGTCTTTGGGGCACGGACCGGGTGCCGTTCGCGCGGCAGCCGGACTTCGGCCATGGCGCCCGGAGGGTCGGGCGCATCGGTCAGGGTCAGGCTGCCGCCATGCTCCTCGACGATCTTCTTCACGATGGGCAGGCCCAGGCCCGTCCCCTGGCTTTTCAGCGTCACATAGGGTTCGAACAGGCGCGACCGGTCGGCGGGCAGGCCCATGCCGTTGTCGATGATGCGGATGCAGACGGCCTCGGGCTGGGTGTCCATCGTGACGCGGATCAGCGGCGCCCAGTCCCCGGGCTCGGCCGCCTTGCGTTCCTCGATCGCCTCGCCCGCGTTCTTCAGAAGGTTGGTCAGCGCCTGGCGCAGCATGCCCGCGTCGCAATCGACGATGACCGGCTGGTCCGGGATCTCGGCCTGCAGGGCATCGTGCAGCGCGTCCTGCTGCAGCAGCACGACCTGGCGCAGAAGTCCCGCCAAGTCGGTCTCGGCGCGGTCGGGTTCGGGCATGCGGGCAAAGCGGCTGAACTCGTCCACGATCCGGCGCAGGTCGTTGGTCTGGCGGATGATGACGTCGGTATACTGTTCCAGCGCGGCACGGTCGCTTTCGGGCGCCAGGGGGCCGAACTTGCGGCGCAGGCGTTCGGCTGACAGCTGGATGGGGGTCAGGGGGTTCTTGATCTCGTGCGCCACGCGGCGGGCCACGTCGCCCCAGGCAGCCATCCGCTGCGCACTGACCAGCTCGGTCACGTCGTCAAAGGCCACGACGAAACCCTCCAGGTCGCCCTCGGCGCCGCGCCGCACGGCCATGCGCACCAGCAGGCTTTCCACCCGCCCCTGCCGCATCAGCCGCACCTCGTCCTGAATCGTTTCCGCGACCGAAGCCGACAGCCGTTCGAACAGAGTAGCGAATTCCGGCACCGCCTCGGACAGCAGCGCGTCAATGTCACGCTTGGGGTCCAGCCCAAGAAGACGGCTGGCCGAGCGGTTGACAAAGTCGATCTCTCCGGCGGCATCCAGCCCGATCACGCCTGAAGTGACCGAGGCCAGCACGTTGTCGAACAGCCGCCGCTGTTCGTCCGAAAGACGATAGCTTTCGACAAGCTCCTCGCGCTGCATCTTCAGCTGGCGGGTCATGCGGTTGAAGGCGCGGCCCAGGGTCTGGATCTCGTCTCCGGTGCTGGGTTCGGGGACCTGCACGTCCAGATCGCCCCGGCCGACCTGCTCGGTCGCCTGTGCCAGAAGGCCGATGGGGCGGGACAGGCGGCTGGCGAACCACAGCGCCAGCCAGATCGCGGCCGCCACCAGCAACAGGGCAAAACCCAGGTAAACCAGCGAGAATTCGAACAGCACCTGGCTGCGCATCTCTTCCAGCTCGCGATAGTTTCCGGCGGTGGCGCGGGTGTCGTCGACCAGCCCCAGCAGATCGCCATCCACGTCGCGGGTGACGTAAAGATAGCGGTCGGCCAGCGGCGGCAAGGCGACCAAGGCACGGAACTCGTCATTGTCCCAGTCCTCGATCAGCACGATGCCGGCTGTCTGCGCCTGGTCCAACTGGTCGCTGCTGGGCTCCTCGTACCAGAACAGATAGCTGCGTTCACCCCGTGCGCGGATCTCTCCGGCGCCGTTGATGATATAGGCTTCGCGCAGGCCGCGCTGGATCAGGCTCTGGCCCTGCGCCAGCAGTTGGCGCATCTCGCCGTCCTCGATCAGCGGGTTGGCGCGACCGGCCTGCGTCAGGACCCCGGCCAAGGCGCGCGCATCTTCGGTCAAGTCGCTGCGGTGTTCGGCCTGGTAGGCCTCGGCCGCCGCCTGCGACGTGGCCACGACCTGCTGCACGCGATCGGAAAACCAGCCCTCGAGTCCGATATTGACCAGAAGGCCCGCGAACAGCGCGACCAGCACCGTGGGCACCAGCGCCAGGCCGCCAAAGATCGCCACCAGCCGCGCATGCAGCCGGGATGCCGGCGCTGCGCGTCGGCGGTCCGCAATCAGACGCGCCATGCGCGCCAGAATGAAGCCGATGATGAGGACCAGATAGATCAGGTCGCCCAACAGGACGATGCGCAGGACCTGTCCCTGCAGGCCGCGCCCCAAGGGGCCAAGCACCAGCAGCGTGGCCGCGGCAAGTGCCAGCCCGGCCAGCACCATGGACCAGCCCAGCAACCCGCGCCATTGGCGGGGCAATCGGATGCGGGCCAGCCTGTCCCAACCGAGCCCTGTCTCCAGGCCTGCCATAAACCCCACTTGCCGTCTTTCGCGGCTTTTCTGCGGGCGCGCGTGACCTTTGCGCTGCCCCCCTGTGGCGGTTTTACATCAGTTTGCGACGGCGTGTCACCTCGATATTCAGCTCGGTCAGCTTCTTGCGCAGCGTGTTGCGGTTGATGCCCAGCAGATCCGCGCAACGAAGCTGATTTCCGCCGGTCGCATCCAGCGCCACCTGCAGCAACGGGCGTTCGACCTCGCGCAGGATGCGGTCATAAAGGCCCGGCGGCGGCAGCGCATCGCCATGCAGGTCGAAATAACGCTGCAGATGCGCCTCGACCGAATCCGACAGGCGTGAATGGGCCGACGGCATCGCGATCATGGCGACAGGTTCGCCCGGCGCGGGACCTGACAAGTTCGCCGGGGCAGGCATCTGCACGCGCAGGCCCGATTGCTGGGTCAGCGCCTCGCGCATCTCGGCCACGCTGATCGCGGTGCCGCTGGCGGTCAGGGCCAGGCGGCGCATCATGTTTTCCAGCTCTCGAACGTTGCCGGGAAAGGGATGGGCGCGCAGCATCGCGGCGGCCTCGTCCGACAGCATCCGTTCGGGCAGGCCCTGGGCCGCGGCACGGGCCAGCAGGTGGGCGGCCAGCGGCAGGATGTCGTCCACCCGCGCGCGCAGGGGCGGCACGCTGACCGTCACGCCCGCCAGCCGATAATAAAGGTCCGAGCGCAGCCGCCCGCCCGCCACGTCAGCCTGCGGGTCGGGGCCTGTGGTCGACACGATGCGCGGCGCCTGCGCGCGGTCAGGACCCGATTCCATCGCCTCGATCAGGCCGATCAGGCGCGCCTGCGCTGCACTGTCGAAGCCGGCCGGATTTTCGATCACGATGGTGCCGCCCATCGCCTTGTCGGCCGCCCGTGCGATGGCATCCTCGCCGGCATCCGACGAGGTCAGGACCGCCAGGCCCCGGTCGCGCCGGTCCGACAGTTCATGAAAGCTGCGGGCGATGGTGGTCTTGCCCACGCCCGCCTCGCCCGCGATGATCACCGGCAGATCGGCGTTCAGCACCCGCGCCACCATGCGGAACAGCGCCTGCATGCTGGGCGCGTGCCCGATCAACGGCATGGCGGGATCGGCCGCCTCGCGGGGCGCGGGCAGCGGCTCGGAAACCGTGTCCGAGCGGCGCGGGCGGCGCGACAGGGCCAGGTTCGCCTTGGACATCAGGTCGGGCAGGTCGAAAGGCTTGGGCAGGTATTCGAAAGCCTCGGCCTCGGTCGCGCGGATCGCGGTGACGATGGTGTTCTGGGCCGAGATCACGATCACCGGCAGGTCGGGCCGCGCCTCCCGGATGGCCGGGATGCGGTCGATGCCGTTGCCGTCGGGCATCATCACGTCGGTGATAACCAGATCGCCCCGCCCCTCCTCGACCCATTTCGACAGCTGCGCCAGGCTGCCCGTGGCATGCACCCGGCACCCGGCGCGGGTCAGCGCCTGCGTCAGCACCGTGCGGATGGTGCGGTCGTCGTCGGCGATCAGAACGGTTCCGTCCATGGGGTCAGGTCCTTATGCCTTGGGCAGGGAAAGTCGAAACACGGTGCGGCCGGGGCGGCTGTCCACGCGGATCAGCGCGCCGTGGTCGGTGATGATCTTGCTGACCAGCGCCAGGCCCAGCCCGGTGCCGTTCTCGCGGCCCGACACGAAGGGCTCGAAAACCTGATCCGCGATGGCGGGGGGAAAGCCAGGGCCGTTGTCCTCGATCTCGATCTGCAGGGGCAGCGGGCGGCCGGTCGGGTCGTCGGCGTCCGGGGGCAGGCGCAGCGTGTGGTCGTAGAAGCTGTGCAGCCGGATCACTCCGCCCGCCTTGCCGGCCAGCGCCTCGGACGCGTTCTTCACCAGGTTCAGGCAAACCTGCATCAGCTGGTCCGAATCAGCCAGCGCCATGGGCAGCGACGGATCGTAGTCGGTGACGATCGCCACGTCGCGCGCGAACCCCACCGCGGCCGAGCGGCGCACCTGCTCCAGCACGTCATGCAGGTTCAGCGCCCCCAGCCGGGGCGCAGAAGTGTCGCCAAAGCGTTCGACCTGATCCAGCAGCGCGACGATCCGGCGCGACTCGCTGACGATCATCTCGGCCATTTCGCGGTCCTCGGGCGTGGCGTTCATCGCCATCAGCTGCGCGGCACCCCGGATGCCCGCCAGGGGATTCTTGATCTCGTGCGCCAGCATCTCGGCCATGCCGATGGCGCTGCGGGCGGCGCTGCGGACGTTGCGGCTCTGGCGGGCGCTGTCCTCGGCGGGGACGATCAGCAGGCTGCAGGCGCCCTGGCCGCCCGGCGCCGGGGCCGCATGCACGGCCGCCCGACGCGGCTGGTGGCCACCTGCGCGGTCGCCGATCTCGAAGCTGACATCGGGCTGGTACAGCGCCTCCTCGACAACGCGGATACGGTCGACCAGGGGGCGCAGGCTCGGCTGGATGCGCAGCCGGGTGGCCATCTCGTCCTCGTCCAGCAGGCGACCCAGCAGCGAATTTCGCGACATGTTCAGCCAGATCTCGGCCGCGTCATTCATCGCGGCCACGCGCCCCTGCCCGTCCAGGATCAACGCGGGCAGCGGCAGCGCCTCCCAGCCCGGTCCGGGCTCCGCCATGCGGAAATCCTGGGGCCGGGGGCAGCTCATGCGGCGAACTCTCCGGCTGCGTCGGCAAAGGCGCGGCGGATCAGCGCCACGGCCTGGGCCTGCGTCTCGGCCCGCAGCATCTCGGCCCGCAGAGGGGCGCCATTCGCCTCGGCATACCAACCCAGATGCTTGCGCGCCACGCGCAGCCCCAGTTCGAGGCCATAGAAATCCAGCATGTCCTCGTAATGCTCCTCGACCAGATCGGCCAGGGCCGCGCCTTGGGGGACCGCCGGGGCCGGGCATCCCCACAGATCATGGGCGATCCGCGCCAGCACCCAGGGCCGCCCCTGCGCCCCGCGCCCGACCATGACCGCATCGGCCCCCGACCCCGCCAGCGCGGCCCGCGCGCTGGCCGCGTCCACCACGTCGCCATTGGCGACCAGCGGCGGCCGGTCGGGCAGGTTTGCCACCGCGCGGATCGCGCCCCAATCCGCCATTCCCTTGTAGAACTGCGCCCGCGTCCGGCCATGCACGGTCAGCATCGCCACCCCCGCATCCCGCGCCCGCGCCGACAGGGCGGCGGCGTTCAGGCAGTCCGCGTCCCAGCCAAGGCGCATCTTCAGCGTCACGGGCACCTGCACGGCCCCCACCACCGCCTCGATCAGCGACAGCGCGTGATCCAGGTTGCGCATCAGCGCGGCGCCCGACAGCCCGCCGGTGACCTTCTTGGCAGGGCAGCCCATGTTGATGTCGATGACGCGCGCCCCCATGCCTTGGACGATGCGCGCGGTTTCGGCCATGGGCGCGGCCTCGCGCCCGGCGATCTGGACGCTGACGGGCAGCACGCCCTCGGTCAGGGCCTTGGCGCGGACGGCGGCGCGGGTCGAGGGGCGCGGCGTCACCATTTCGGTCGAGGCGACCATCTCGCTGACCATCAGCCCGGCACCGAACCGCGCCACGGCCCGGCGGAACGGCACGTCGGTGATCCCCGCCATCGGTGCCAGAAACACCGGCGGGCCAAGGGGCGTGTCGCCAAGCAGGATCGGGTCGGGCAAGCGCATATCATGTTCCTTCACCTTGGGGCGGTCCGCCTGCAAGAAGGGCAGCGGGCACCCGGCCTGCCCGTTTCGCAGGCTGGTCCCAGTTGCCTATAGTATAGTCAGCCTGCGTATTTTTTCATCAGGCGTCGTTCAAGGTTGTCCGGTGCAACCCTTGGACGAATGACGGGCAGGCATGGCGGTGCCGAGCCCGTCGTGATTGGATGGCGCAACAAGCGCAAGAGGGGTTGCCATGTTCCTGTCGGTTTTCGATCTGTTCAAGCTGGGCGTGGGGCCATCATCGTCTCATACGATGGGGCCGATGGTGGCTGCGGCACGGTTTCTGGACATGCTGCGCCAGCAGCCATTCCAAGCACACGGCCTGCGCGCCAGCCTGCACGGCAGCCTGGCCTTTACCGGCAAGGGCCACGCCACCGACCGTGCCACGATTCTTGGTCTTGCAGGCTTCACCCCGGCCAGCATTGACATGGATGCGGCCGAGGCCGCCCTGGCGCAGAACCGCCAGACGCACCAGCTGACACCGCCGGACCTTGGGCCGCTGGCCTTCGATCCCGACCGTGACCTGCGTTTCGACTATGACACCGTCCTGCCCGGCCATGCCAACGGCATGTCGCTGTCGGCCATCGATGCGCAGGGGGACGTGATCCTTCAGCAGGTCTTCTACTCGATCGGCGGCGGCTTCGTGATGACGGACGAAGAGCTGGTCCGCAGCCGGGACGAGGACCGCAGCGACGCCTCGTCCAGCGTTCCCTTTCCCTTTGCCACCGCCGACCAGATGCTGGCCATGGCCGAGGCCTCGGGCAAGTCGATCGCCCGCATGAAGGAGGAGAACGAGCTGTGTTTCCGTTCGCCCCCTGAATTGCACCAGGGGCTGATGCGGATCTGGTCCGCCATGCGCGACTGCATGGACCGGGGGCTGGCGGCCGAGGGTACGCTGCCCGGCGGGCTGAACGTCCGCCGCCGCGCGCGCGGCATCCACGAAAAGCTGCTGGCCGAGCGGGGCATGAACCTGACCGCGCCGCATGTGATCAACGACTGGATGTCGATCTATGCCATGGCCGTGAACGAGGAAAACGCGGCCGGCGGCGCCGTCGTCACCGCCCCAACCAACGGCGCGGCCGGCACGGTGCCCGCCGTCATCCGCTATTGGCTGGACCACGTGCCCGGCGCGTCCGACCGGCTGCTGCCCGATTTCCTGCTGACGGCGGCGGCTGTGGGCGGGTTGATCAAGCACAACGCGTCCATCTCGGGTGCGGAATGCGGCTGCCAGGCCGAGGTCGGCAGCGCCAGCGCCATGGCGGCGGCGGGCCTGGCCGCGGTCCTGGGCGGCACCCCCCGCCAGATCGAGAACGCTGCCGAGATTGCGCTGGAACATCACCTGGGGATGACCTGCGACCCCGTGCGCGGGCTGGTTCAGGTGCCCTGCATCGAACGGAACGGCCTGGGCGCGATCAAGGCCGTCAGCGCCGCCAGTCTGGCGCTGCGCGGGGACGGCAGTCACATCGTGCCCCTGGACGCCGCCATCGAGACAATGCGCCAGACCGGCCGCGACATGTCCGAGAAATACAAGGAAACCTCGCTTGGCGGTCTGGCCGTCAATGTCCCCAACTGCTGAGGCGTCAGGGCGTCAGCCGCCCGCGCAGCCAGTAATGCAGGCCGTCATCAAGGTATTCGGTCTGCCCTTCGCCGTCGAAATAGGCGGGGACGATGGCGTTGACCAGCCTGGACCCAAAGCCCTCGTGCTCGGGCGCGACGACCCCGGGCCCGCCGCTTTCGCGCCAGTCCAGTTCGAAATCGTTGCCCTCCACCGACCACCACAGGTCAACCGCGCCCTCGGGGACCGACAGGGCCCCGTATTTGGCCGCGTTCGTCGCCAGTTCGTAAAGCGCCAGTGAAACCCCCACCGCCTGCTGCGAACTGAGCGGCACCGAAGGACCGGACAGGCGGATGCGGTCGCTGCCGTCCAGATGTGCCCCGATGGCCTGGGCCGTCACTTCGGTGATGTCGGCACAATGGCCAAGGCCGGTGAACAAACCCTGCGACCGTGCCAAGGCCATGATGCGGGCGCCGACGCTGTCGCGCGCCTCCTCGATGCTGCCGGCGGTGCGCAGGCTGGAGGTCACGACGGTGGAGGTGACCGACAGGATGTTCTTGACCCGGTGCAGTAATTCCTGCTGCATGATCTGCTGGTTGCGCCGCGCCATCACCACCGGCGTGACCTCGACCGTGATCGCCATCAGCCCCGCCACCCTGCCGTCGTTGTCGTAAAGAGGGTTATAGCTGAAGGTCCAGAAGGTTTCCTCTTCGAACCCGTTGCGGGTCATGATCAGGCGCATTTCCTCGGAATAGGTGCCGCGCCCTGACAGGGCCTCGTCGACCAGCGGCTGCACCTCGTCCCAGATATCGGCCCAGATCCGGCGGAAGGGCTGACCCAAGGCCCGCGCCTCCCTGCGACCCAGCGCGGGTGCATAGGCGTCGTTGTACAGCAGGATCAAATCAGGTCCCCAGAACATGCAGACCGGGTGGCGCTGCCCCAGCATGATGCGCAGAGCCGCCATCATCGACACCGGCCAGCCCCCGATCGGCCCCAGCGGGGTTCTGGACCAGTCGAAACCGGCGATCGCCTGCGCCATCCGCCCATCCGTCCACGAGAACTCGACCACCTCGTGGGATGCGTTGGCTAACAGTCGAGGGCGCGCAGGCGACGTCATGAAGCTCATCGTGAGGGAGGTTTCTTCTACTTCAACCTTTCCGGCTTTCCCTTTTAACACAACTTGGAAAACAGGATCGACGCATATTTGGCCCGCCAAATAAACAAACATTATTTCTTTGTCGTGGTTGGCTGGTCGGTTCTCCGCCTTTGGCGGGGGCCTGCGCAGCCGCGGCCGGGCCTTGGGCGAACCGCTTGCCCGCCGGGCGTGTGGTTGGTAACGCTGGTTCAACAGTGATCCCGACCGCACCAGAAGGCCAAAGCCCCATGTTTCCGCGTCTGTTCCCGCGCTTCGCGCTTCTTGCGCTGATGTCCCTTCCCCTGGCCGCCTGCGACAGCACGGCCATGACCGACCTGCGCCGCAATATCGGTCTTGATGCCGGCGCGGCGGAACCCGAGGTTCCCGAAGGTCCGCGCCCGCCTGCCGTCTCGCCCCTGGTTCAACCGATCGAAACCGGCGGCGCGGCCCCCAAGCCCGTGCCCACCGTCGAGCCGCTGACCTATCGCAACACCGCGTTCGCCGCGCGCGGGAACGAGCCTTTCTGGAGCGTCGACATCGCCGGGAACACGGCCACCTACCGCACGCCCGAGGACGAGGAGGGGCGGCAGATCCAGGTCAACCGCCTGACCTTCAACAACGGCGTGGAATATATCGGGGTGCTGGAAGGCCGGCCTTTCGTCGTGAACCTGCGCGCGGCCAGGTGCCGGGACAGCATGTCTGGCAAACGCTTTCCGCTGACCGCGCGTCTGACTGTCAGCGGCCAGAGCCATACCGGCTGCGGGACCCCTGCCCAACCTGCGCCCGCTGCTGCGCCCGCGCCCGCCACGGCGGCAGCCCAGGAACCGGCCAAGACGCCCGCCGGCTGATCCCGCCCCGCGCGGTCACGATCTCGTGTCTCGATCCGTGCCGGAAAGCCTGCCACTTCAAAGGGGGACGCCCTGCCCCCCGGATCGCTCCGCCTGCCGAAAGGAAGCCCGCCGATGCGCCGATCGCGCCTTATCCGCCAGCTGATGGCGACCACCCTGCCGATCACCCTGGTGCTTGGGTCAGGCAGCGGCACCGCAACCGCGGACCCGCTGCTGGGACGCGCGATGTCCACCTATGGCCTGCCCGGCGGGATCGACACGCCGACAGCGGAAACCCTGCCCGACGGCACCCTGGGCGCGACGCTGTCCTGGTCCGACTATGCGCGGCGCGGCAACGTCTTCTTCCAGGCGCTGCCGGGGCTGACGGGGGTGCTGCGCTATGCCCGCGTTGACGGCATCAACGACTATCGCAACGAAGGTTTCATTTCGGACCGCTCGCTGGACCTGCGCTATCAGGTGCTGGGCGAAGAGGGATGGCGCCCTGCGGTCGCGGTGGGGTTGCAGGACTTTCTGGGGACGGGCGTTTATTCGGGCGAATACATTGTCGCAACGCGGTCGGTGACGCCCTCGATCCGCGTCAGCGCGGGTTTGGGCTGGGGTGCGCTGGCCGGCAAGCCGCGCGTCATCGATGTCAACGACAATGGTGGTACCCCGAACGTGGACCAGTGGTTCAGCGGCGGCGCCAAGCCTTTCGGCTCCGTCAGCTGGCAGGTGAACAACAAGCTGAACCTGGTCGCGGAATATTCCCACGACAGGTACCAGGCCCGCTACAGCAACGGCCGGGAGTTCCAGCAGGGCAAGGAACCTGGCAGCAAGCTGAACCTGGCCGCCAACTATCAGATCGGCCGCAATTACTCGGCCGGAATCTACGCCATTGGCGGCGAGACGATCGGTGCCCAGGTCACGGTCGCGCTGAACCCGCGCGAGGCGGCTTATCCCTCGGGCCTCGAAAAGGCCCCTGCGCCGGTGCGTCCGCGTCCGTCCCCCGCGGCCGATCCCGAAGGCTGGTCCGGCGCCTGGTCCCAGGACCCGACGGCGCAACCTGCGATCCAGAAGGCGCTTGGCGACGCCATGGCCAAGGAAGGCCAGCGGCTGGAATCGATGGCCCTGTCGGCAAACCGGGCCGAGGTCCGGCTGCGCAACCTGCGCTACATCAACCAAGCCGAGGCCATCGGGCGCACGGCGCGGCTGATGACCCGCGCGCTGCCGCCTTCGGTCGAGACCTTCGTGATCACATCGACCACCGACGGGATGCCCACGTCATCGGTCACCCTGCGCCGCTCGGATGTCGAGCGGCTGGAGAACACCGATGCCGCCCGGATCGCGGCCGCGGCCAGCCTGACCGATGCCCCGCCCCGCGCGCCGGGGCTGGTGCCCACGGACGGGATCTATCCGCGCTTCCGCTGGTCGGTGAAGCCCTACCTGGATCTGGGCATCTTCAGCGCCGAGGACGGGCTGACCCACGAGGTCGGCGCCGAAGCCCGCGCCAGCTACGAGATCACTCCGGGCCTGGTCGCCACCGGGGCGCTGCGCCAGCGGGCCTTCGGCGATATCGGCCAACGCGGTCCCGCCATCGGTCTGCCCGGCACGCGCGGTGAATATTACACGCCCGAGGAATACGAGGCCGATCCCAGTCTGGAAACCACGCCCGAAGGCGTGCCGCGGGTGCGGTCGGACACGCGGATGTATACCGGGAATTCCAGCCCGGTGATCCCCGAGGCGACCCTGGCCTGGTATGCCAAGCCCACATCGACGGTCTATACCCGCGTGACGATCGGCCTGCTGGAGCGGTCCTTCGGTGGCGTCTCAACCGAGGCGCTGTGGAAGCCCGCCAATTCCCAACTGGCATTCGGAGCCGAGGTCAACCGCGTCAGAAAGCGCGACTTCGACCAGCTTTTCGACTTCCGCGACTACGAGGTCACGACCGGCCATGTCTCGGCCTATTACGAATTCACCGAAGGCTTTACCGCCCAGTTGGACGTGGGCAAGTACCTGGCCGGCGACGTGGGGGCCACGGTGACGCTGGCGCGCGAATTCGCTAATGGCTGGCAGGTCGGTGCCTATGCGACCAAGACCGACCTCAGCGCCGACGAGTTCGGCGAGGGCAGCTTTGACAAGGGAATCACGCTGTCGATCCCGATTGGCTGGGCCACCGGTCAGGCCTCGCGCGACCGGGTTTCCACCAACCTGCGGTCGTTGTCACGGGATGGCGGAGCGCGGCTGAACGTGAACGGCCGGCTTTACGACCGGGTGCGCGACAGCCACACGGTCGATCTTTACGAAGGCTGGGGGAGGTTCTGGCGATGAACGGCACCGTCAAGATCACGCTGGCAGCGGCGATGCTGGCCGGCCTGTCCGCTTGCGGCAACACTTCGGCAGACGAAGGCGGCGCAGGTCCGCTGGCGATCCTGGCGCAGACGGCGACGCAGGCCGTCGCGGCGCGCCGCGCGCCCGATGCCCCCGCCGCACCGGCACGGTCGCCGCAGGATACCGTGGCCGAGGCGCTGCGCGTAAATCCCGGCCCGCTGATCCAGGCGGGGTTCGAGAATCTGGGCCGCACGCAGATCATGGCCATGACCGGCCAAAATGGACCTATGCGCACCTTTATGACGCCAGCCGAAGAGGCGGTGATCCTGCGTGACGGGCTGTTGGTGGGCACGCGCGGCCTGGGCAATGACCTTTCGGTCGCCGAGCCGCAACTGGAAGCCGCGATCCGCGCCGGCGCCTCGGGCAGCGGCAGCCGCATCATGCGCTATTATTCCGGCGACGGGCTGGAACGCCCGCTGCAATTCGCCTGCCGCACCGCGCCCGGCCCCAATGCCGGCGTGCTGGTGGAAAGCTGCGAAGGCCACGGCATCAGCTTCCAGAACAACTACATGGTGCAGGGCGGCCGCATCCCGGTATCGCGGCAGTGGATTGGACCGGCCTTGGGCTATGTCACGATCCAGACCCTGCGCCCCTAGCCGGTCGCTCACCACAGAACATCAAAGAACCGGCCCTTTTGTGGCCGGTTTTTTGATGTCCGTGAACGGGAAACGGCAACTGAAACGGAAAAAGGGCCGGCCAATGGCCAGCCCTTTGAAAACGGACCCTCGAGGTGATCCGCTTTGATATCAGCTGTCGTCGTCGTCCGAAGCGACGGCGGCGATGACGCCCAGCAGCAGCAGGGCGGGAACCACCAGGCCAGCGTTGGTCGAGGCGGCTTGCTCTTCGACGATAACCGGCTCAACTTCAACGACGGGGGCGACGTAGCCACCGGCCAGAGCCGAGGTGGCGGTCAGGCCGAGAGCGGCAGCGAAAGTAGCGAATTTGGTCATGATCATGCTCCGTTTCGATTGAAAGCTGCCGTTTCCGGCAACATCGCTGCGACAGTTACACAATCCCGGCGGGTTGAAAAGCTGCATTGAATCAAATCCGCCGAGGGGTCGAGGGCACTGTTGCATATTGGCCAACACGCTCGAACCGGCTTCGTTCCACGGGTTCCAAAGCCCGCGAAGACATGTGGCAAATCGGCACTAGGCGCGCCGCATCGCCTGCGACAGAAGGAAAAAAATGGCCGCGGCAGCTACAATCGACGGCCCTGCCGGCGTGTCGAGCCGCAGGCTGGACCACAGCCCCGCCAGCACCGATGCGGCGGCGACCAGCCCCGCGCCCAAGGCCATCCGCTCGGGCGTGCGGGCCCATCCGCGGGCGGCGGCGGCGGGCACGATCAGCAGCGCCGAAATCAGCAGAGATCCAACCACTCGAATCGCCAGGGCGACCACTACGGCCAAGGCCAGTGACAGGATCAGCCGCTCGGTCCGCGGATCTATGCCCGCGGCCATCGCCAGCTCCTCGTTCAGGCTGGAGGTGACCAGCCGCTGCCAGCGCAGCACCAGCAGGCCCAGCACCAGCACCGATCCCGTCCAGATCAGCGCCAGATCGGATCTGCCGACCGCAAGAATATCCCCGAACAGGTAGCCGCTGAGGTCGGTGCGCGCCGCGGGCACAAAGCTGATCGCCACAAGCCCGAAGGCCAGCGCCGAATGGGACAGCACGCCCAGCATCGTGTCCATGGCCTGCCCCCGCGACACCAGCGCCGAGACGAGGCAGGCCATCATCGCCGCCACCGCCAGCGTCCCGGCATAGATCGAGATGTCGAAGGCCAAAGCCAGCGCGACCCCCAGAATCGCGGCGTGGGCCGTGGAATCGCCGAAATAGGCCATGCGCCGCCAGACCACGAAACTGCCCAAGGGGCCAACCACCAGGGCCAGCCCAAGCCCCGCCAGCACGGCGCGCATGAAGAAATCGTCTAGCATCTGACAGGATCCTTGGGGCGACGCGTCAGGGCGTGCCGGAGATTGCGGGGGACGGGCTGTGGTCATGGCCGCAGCCGGGACCGTGCGCATGGGCGGGCATGGCCGACATGTGATCATGATCATGGTCATGCTTGTGTCGATACAGCGCCAGCGTGCCTTCGGCATCGGCGCCGAACAGCGCCAGGTATTCGGGCGCGCCGCTGACATGCTGGGGCGTCCCCTCGCAGCAGACATGCCCGTTCAGGCAGACCACACGATCCGACGACCGCATCACCACCAGCAGGTCATGGCTCACCATCAGGATCGCCGCGCCCGTCTCGCGGCGCACATCCTCGATCAGCTTGTAGAAGGCCACGATGCCCGGTTGGTCCAACCCCTGCGTCGGCTCGTCCAGAACCAGCATGTGCGGCTGGCTCAGCAGCGCACGCGCCAGCAGCACCCGCTGGAACTGCCCGCCCGACAGCTGCGTCAGCTGCCGCGGCCCCAAGCCGGGCACGCCGGTGCGCCCAAGAGCCGTTTCCGCCTCTGCATCGGTCACGCGGCGCGGCAGCGACAGAAAGCGGCGCACCGTCATCGGGATGGCCGTGTCCAGCTGCACCCGCTGCGGCACATAGCCGATGCGCAGGCCCTTTCGCCGCGTCACCTGCCCCGAGGCCGGCGGCAGATGCCCCAGCAGCGCCCGGATCAGCGACGACTTGCCCGAACCATTGGGCCCCACGACGGTCACGATCTCTCCGGGCAGGATGCGAAAGTCGATCCGGGTCAGGACCGGCTCGGACGTGCCGGGCCGATGGATCGTCAGGCCCTGCGATTCGATCAGCGCGCTCATGCCGTGCTGTCCGGTGCGTCTTCGGCCGCGCAAGTGGCGCACAGGCCAAGCGCCTCGATCGTCACCCGCTCGACCCGGAACCCGCCCTGCCCGGCCACGTGGGTCAGCGCCTCGCGCACGGGCGCTGCGGCGGCTTCGGCCACCTTGTGGCAGCTGCGGCAGATCAGGAAGGCCGGGTGGTGATCATGGCCCGGATGCAGGCAGGCCGCAAAGGCGTTCAGCCGCTGCAGGCGATGTGCCAGCCCGTGCTGGACCAGGAACTCCAGTGCGCGATAGGCCACGGGCGGCTGCCGGCCGAACCCTTCGGCCGCAAGTCGGTCCAGAACCTCGTAGGCGCCCAGGGCGCGGTGACTTTCCAGCAGGATCTCCAGCGTCCGCCGCCGCACCGGGGTCAGGCGCGCGCCTTGGTCCGCCAGCCGCTCGGCCGCCTCGTCCAGGACGCGGTGCGCGCATTCCCGGTGGTCATGCGGCGCAAAGGTCGCGGCGATCTGGTCATCGGTCTGGGGCACGGTCATCCTTCACGCCAAGGCGTTACTTTATTACATCCGGGTTGACTTGTTATGCTGTAACACACAGAACCCGGTCATCGCAACAAACCCCAAGGAGTCCCCGATGCGAAGCCCAGTCTTTGCCACAGCGATCCTCTGTCTGGCTGCCAGTCCCGTTCTTGCAGTGCCCAGTGTCGTTGCAGACCTGGTGCCGACGGGCGCCCTTGTCCAGGAAGTGATGGGCGAATTGGGCGATGTCCGCGTGCTGCTGCCGGGCGGCGCCAGCGCGCATCATTACCAGATGCGCCCGTCGGATGCGCAGGCGCTGCAATCGGCGGACCTTGTCTTTTGGATGGGCCCGTCGCTGACGCCGTGGCTGGCCCGTGCCGCCGGAAACGTCGATGCAGATGCGCAGGTCCGCCTGCTGGACGTGCCGGGGGTGTTCTTGCGCGACTTTGCCGGCGCAGGCGACGAACTCCACCAGGACCACGTGGACGAGGGGCATGACGACCACGAACATGGCGATCACGGACACGAGCATGAGCATGAGCATGACGACCACGATCATGCCCATGCCGAGGATCATGGCGACCACGGCCATGCCGGTACCGATCCCCATGCCTGGCTGGACCCGGACAATGCCACAGTCTGGCTAAAGGCCATTGCGGCGACCCTGTCGCAGAACGACCCTGAAAATGCCGCCACCTATCAGGCCAACGCCGATGCGGCGGCTGACAGGATCGCAGACCTGGATGCCAAGCTGGGTCAGCGGCTCGCGCCTCACGCGGAGCAGCGTTTTATCGTCTTCCATGACGCCTATGGCTATTTCACCAACCATTTCGGGCTGCAGCCAGCCGTGCCTGTGTCCTTGGGCGATGCCTCGACCCCCTCTGCGGCCCGGATCGACCAGGTCCGCCGGCAGATCACCGAATCGGGGGCCGTTTGCGCCTTTCCGGAATACGCGCATGACCCAGTTCTGATCGACACGGTGATCGAGGGCAGCAACGTCGGGCTGGGCGGGGAACTGAGCCCGGAAGGTGGAACGCTGGAGCATGGCATCGGCCAGTACGACCGCCTGCTGACCGACATGGCCCAGACCCTCATCGGGTGCTTCGAGGCAGAATGACACCAATCGCAGGGGCCTTTCCGGCCCCTGCCCTGCTGGAAAACAACAAGATACATGGGCGGCACAGAAACCTGACTATTTTACTTTGACAAACCAGAATGAATTTGTCAGCTTTGCATCATCACCAGCGTTATCCCCAAGAGGCTGATCATGACCGCAACGCGCCCTTCCGATTTCACCCGCCCCGGAACCTCGATCCTGGCCCGGCTTCCTCAGCATGATGCGACGCAGCTGACCCAGGGCGGAAACCAAGCCCTGATCGTTCTGGACGAACAGGTTTATCAGCTGCGTATCACCCGTGCCGGCAAGCTGATCTTGACCAAGTAAGTTCTGGCTTCGCCCGCCTGAAAGAAAAGGCCGGACCTTTTTAGGTCCGGCCTTTCCTGTCTGTCAGCCTCGTGGCGTGCGGGGCTTGCCACCGGGTTTCCCGCCCGGCCGGGGCCCACCTGCGGGCCGGTCACCGCGCGGGCCAAAGTTCTTGCCGCCGCCCGCCGGGCGCGGCTTGCCCTGGAACTTGCCGGCACCTTCGCTGCGGGGACCTGCGGAAGGCTTGCGGCCCGCATCGGCCCCGTCGCGCCGGCCCCCGCCAAAGGTCTTGCCGGCACCCTCGGATCCATCCCCGCGCGGCTTGCCATGGGGCTTACGACCCGCCTCCGCGCCGTCCTGACGGGGCTTGCCATAGGGCTTGCGACCCGCCTCCGCCCCCTCCTGACGGGGCTTGCCATAGCTTGGGCGGCCGCCCTCTGCACCATCGGTGCGAGGCTTGCCATAAGCAGGGCGGCCTCCTCCACCCCCATCAGCGCGTGGTTTATCATAAGCGGGGCGGCCCCCTGCGGCCCCTTCCGGGCGCGGCTTGCCATAAGGCTTTCGGTCGGCTTCAGTTGCGCCATCACGGGGCTTGCCGAAGGGCTTGCGCGCCTCTCCGGGCTTGGAAGCAAAACGCGCAGGGCGCTGATCGTCCTGTCCGCCGCCAAACCGACGACCTTCCGATGGCTCGGATTTCTTCCAGCGCGGCTTGTCCTCGAACGACCGCGGACGATCCGCTGCGGCCGGACGCCCCTCGCCCGGCTTGCCTTGCGGGCGCGGCCGATCCCCGGGCTGTGCCGGCTTTGCACCCCAGCTGCGGGCGGAGCGGTCAGCGCCGCGGGCCTCGTCATGCGGGGGCCGGGACGGCCGGTCGCCAAAGCTGCGCCCGCCGGGCTTGGCGGCGAACGCACGCCCGCCGCCGGCCTCGCCCCGATCCTCGCGGCGCGGGCCCCGCGCGCCTTCGGCACCGCGGGGGCGCATCTCGCGCGGCTTCTCGTCGACCTCACCGGTCAGCAACCCGCCCAGCTGGTCGCGCAGGACCTTGCGCTTGACCTCGGTCACCTGGTTCTTTTCCATGCCCGTCAGCTTGAAGGGGCCATATCCGATGCGGATCAGGCGGTTCACCTGCAGGCCCACATGCGCCATTGCGCGCCGGATCTCGCGGTTCTTGCCCTCGCGGATGCCGACGCTGATCCAGGCATTCGCGCCCTGCTGGCTGTCCAGCTTGATCTCCATGGGCGAGAAATCCTCGCCCTCGATGGTCACGCCCCGGCGCAGCGGGTCGAAGGTCATGTCCGACGGCGTGCCGTTCACCCGCACCCGATAGCGCCGCAGCCAACCCGTTGCGGGCAGCTCCAGCCGGCGCTTCAGCTCTCCGTCATTGGTCAACAGCAGCAGACCTTCGGAGTTGAGGTCAAGCCGGCCCACGGTGATCACCCGGGGCATGTCACGCGGCAGCGCATCAAAGACCGTCTGCCGGCCCAGCTCGTCGTTCTCCGACGTGATTAGGCCCAGGGGCTTGTAATACAGCCACAGCCGCGTCTCCTGCGGCTCGTCCAGCTTCTTGCCGTCGACGGTGATCCGGTCGGTCGGCAGGACGTCCAGCGCAGGGCTGTCGATCTTCTTGCCGTTCACGCTGACGCGGCCCTCGACGATCATCCGCTCGGCCTCGCGGCGGCTGGCAACGCCGGCCCGGGCCATCACCTTGGCGATGCGGTCGGCATCGGTGCGGGGCGCGGATTGGGGGGTCTTGCGGTCGGGGGTCTGGTTGTCGGTCATGCGCATCTCCTTCGCATCGCTGCGGGGCAAAGAGGGTTCCCTACGCCCTTCCCCGTCATGTGGAAAGCCTTTCTTGCGCCCGCCCGTTCCTGTTGCCACAAGGCGGGGCATGTCCGCCTTTATCTCCCATATGCCGCAGGCCCTGGCCGAGGCCCGCGCCGCCGCCCGGCGCGGCGAGGTGCCGGTGGGTGCCGTGGTGACCGACCCGAAGGGCCGCGTCGTGGCCGCCGCCGGCAACCGCACGCGCGAACTCAGCGATCCGACCGCCCATGCCGAGATTCTGGCAATCCGCGCCGCCTGCGCGGCCCGGGGGTCCGAGCGGCTGCCAGGTCATGACCTGTGGGTGACGCTGGAGCCCTGCCCAATGTGCGCCGCCGCGATCTCGGCCGCGCGGATCGGCCGCCTCTACTATGGCGCGCCGGACCCGCGGATGGGCGGGGTTGCGCATGGCGCCCGCGTCTTTGGCCATGCACAATGCCACCACCGGCCGCAGGTCTATGACGGATTGTCGGCCGCCCCCGCGCGGGCGCTGCTGCAGGAATTCTTTGCCACACGCCGATGACGCCACGGTCTTGAACCTGCCGGCCGACCTGCTTATACAAGACCCCACGCGGGTGTTGTGTAATGGTAAGACCCTAGCCTTCCAAGCTAGAGACACGGGTTCGATTCCCGTCACCCGCTCCAACTTTCCCCAGATGCCCGATTCGCGCGGAACAACATTCCGCCCTGCTCGTTGCCCTGTCACACAAACAGGAGATCATCATGCTCAAGTTCTTTGGCAGCATCGCAGGAATCATCTTTATCATCGGCCTGCTGGTCGTGATCGGCATCCTGTCGCTGATCTTCTGACGGCGTCCTGCGGCAGACCTGTGCCGGGGGGCACGTCAGCCCCCCGTTCTGCATTCATTGGTCAGCCGCGCAGGGTGCCCCCGGTGGCCTTCTGGACCTTGTCGACCACCTTGCGGGCCACGGCCTCAATCTCGGCATCGGTCAGGGTCTTGTCGCGCGGCTGCATCCGGACCGAGATCGCGATGGATTTCTGCCCGTTGTCCAGCCCCGTGAACTGATCAAAAACCGAAACGCTTTGGATCAGGGCCTTGTCGGCCCCGGCTGCGGCATTGACCAGGGTCAGCGCCTCGACCTGAGGGTCCACAACAAAGGCAAAGTCGCGTTCGACCGCCTGCAGTTCGGACAGATCCAGAGCCGGGCGCGTGGGCGTCTTGACCTTGGGGAAGGGCACGGCCGCCAGCTGGATGGTAAAGCCGACAGCCGGCCCCTTGACATCCATCTGGCGCAACACCTTGGGATGGACCTCGCCAAAGGTTGCCAGCACGTTCGGCCCAAGCGCGATATTGCCCGCACGGCCGGGATGCCACCAGCCGTCCAGCTTGCGGTTGATCTGCGCCTTGGACGGCGCGCCGATGGCCTGCAAAATCGCCTCGACATCTGCCTTGGCGTCATAAAGATCCACCTTTCGGCGGCTGCCGAAAGGGTCACGCGGCGCGATTTGGCCAACCAGCAGGCCGCTGATGCGCACGGCTTGGTCGCCTGGCTCGCCGCCGGAAAAGACCGGCCCCAGTTCGAACAGCGCCAGGTCTGCAAAACCGCGTGCCTGGTTGCGCGCCGCCGCCTGCAGCAGGCCGGGCAGCAGATCGGGACGCAGATGGCTCATCTCGCTGCTGATGGGGTTGTCCACCCGCACCGCATCCGTGCCGCCGCCGAACAGCGCGGCCGAGGTTTGGTCAATGAAGCTGTAGGTCACGCATTCATTATAGCCCAGTGCGGCAGCCGTCCGGCGTGCGGTCTTTTCGCGGACCTGCAGGGGCGTCAGCACAGGCTGCGGCACACCGGGCCTGGGGCGAGGCAGGGGCTTGCCTTGCAACTTGGTCAGGCTGGCGATGCGGGCAATTTCTTCGACCAGGTCGGCCTCGCCCAGCACGTCGGGGCGCCATGAGGGGACATGGGCCATGTCGCCGTCCAGCCGGAAGCCCAGGACCTCCAGCGTGGCACGCTGATCGGCTTCCGGGATGTCCATGCCGACCAGGCGGCTGGTCCGCTGCGGGTCCAGGCGATAGGCCCGGCCGGTGTCGGGCAGCGCGCCAGCCGTCACGACCTCGGACGCCTCGCCGCCACACAGGTCCATGACCATGCGCGTCGCCAGTTCCAGCCCCGGCAGGGTGAAGGCAGGGTCGATGCCGCGCTCGAACCGATAGCGCGCATCACTGTTGATCTTCAGCGCGCGGCCGGCGGCGGCGGTGCTGATCGGATCGAAATAAGCGGCCTCGATGAAAACATCGGTTGTCGCCTCGGACGCGCCCGAGGCCGCGCCGCCCATTATGCCCGCAATGCTTTCGGGACCACCATCGTCGCAGATCACCACGGCGCCTTCGGGCAACGGATAGGTCTTGTCGTCCAGCGCCACCAGCTCCTCGCCCGCGCATGCGCCGCGCAGGACCAGGTTGCCCGACACCTTGGCAGCGTCAAAGACGTGCAGCGGACGATTCAGGTCAAAGGTGAAGAAGTTCGTGATGTCCACCAGCGCGTTGATCGGCCGCAGGCCAATGGCGCGCAGGCGCTTTTGCAGCCAGACGGGCGACGGGCCATTCGTCACGCCCCGCACCACACGCCCGGCGAAGAACGGCGCCTTGCCAGCGACGCCACCGTCGATGGTCACGCCTATCGGGCAGGGAAAGCTGCCGGGAACCGGCTGAACCGTCACCGGCTTCAGAACCCCCAAACCACGCGCCGCCAAGTCGCGGGCGATCCCGTGCACACCAAGCGCATCGGGCCGGTTCGGGGTGATCTTGATATGGATCATCGGGTCGATCTTCTCTGGCGCGTTCTGCGCCAACCAGTCCACAAAGCGCTGGCCGACCTCGCCCGAGGGCAGCTCGATGATGCCATCGTGTTCCTCAGACAGCTCCAGTTCACGTTCGCTGGCCATCATGCCGTGGCTTTCGATGCCGCGGATCTTGCCCACACCAAGCGTCGTGTCGATGCCGGGAACGTAATCGCCGGGCTTGGCCAGCACGACCGTGATCCCCGCGCGGGCGTTGGGCGCACCGCAGACGATCTGCTTTTCGCCTTCGTCCGTCATCACACGGCAGACGCGCAGGCGATCGGCGTCGGGATGCTGTTCGGCATGCTCGACCCGCGCCAATGTAAAGGTCCGCAGCCGGGCTGCGGGGTCTGCGACCTCCTCGACCTCCAGGCCCAGGTCGGTCAGCGCCTCGGCAATCTGCTCAAGGGTGGCGGTGGTCTCAAGATGCTCTTTGAGCCAGGACAGGGTGAACTTCATGGCGATCGGCTTTCCGGGTCCGGCCCGCTCGGGCAAGGGCGGGGGTGGGGTTTGCTGCCTTGAAGCGCGCAGCGGGCCAAGGGTCAAGCCGCAACCGCGAAATTTGCCCCTTTCGGCGCCCACCGGTCTGCTTGCCGCCGATGCAACCTGTCAGTGAAAGCAATTGGTCTCTGCCTTTCTTTGACCGCTTGGCCTGTGTAGGGCTTGACGGGGCGCGTGCACCACTTGCGCGCTCTGGTGTGGGGCGGGTCGGGGGCGCGACATCTTGCGCAGGGCGCGCGGGTTCCTATCTGTAAGGGGATCGGGCCAGGTGGGCCGGGCGCATGAGACAGGAGCCTGACGGATGGATACGCAGCGGGAATTGCTGATCGAGCAGCGCGTCGCGAACGAGGCGAAATCGCCGCTGGTCGCCTATCTGCTGCTGATCTTCCTGTGGGGCTTTGGCGTCCACCGCATGTATCTGGGCCGCTGGATGAGCGGGCTTCTGATGCTGGCCATCTGGGCGGTCGGCTGGCTGCTGACCCCGGTGCTGATCGGCTGGCCCGCCGTGGCCTTTGTCGCGTTGTGGTGCGTGATCGACCTGTTCCTGATCCCCGGCATGATCCAGTCGGACCGCGAGGATATCCGGCGGCGGTTGCGGTAAAGCTTGGTTTCAAAAAGTTTAAAACATTAGAAACTTCTAGGGCGGACGCCAAAGCTAGGCTTAATGGCATTCGTCAGCTTTTCGAGTGAACTATTGTACTCTTGAACAAGCTGCGCGGCTGACTCTCTTTCTTCGGGCGTACCACCGTAGGCCGCCAGAAAAGCGAGCTTTCCAACCGAGTTGAAGTGCTCACTAATCTCCGTTGCAACAGGCTTCGGCACCATGAGGAACATGAGTTTCAGCTCCGCAGTAAGTGTGCTGAACGCTTCATCGAATGCCTTTAGGGCTTCTTTCCTAGTTTCATCACGCGTTGCGCTCTGACAAGCGACCAGCAGGCTAGCTTCAGCTTTTAGGTAACGTGCAGCAGCAAGCCGAAGCTCCTGATCTATACTTAGCTGACGATCAATGTTTTTTTGCCACGGGTAGGCGACTAGTGCAATGAATAGAGCCGTGGAGGACCCCAGTACTGCACCTGCAGCGTCTAACGGAAGCACAAGCAAAAGGCCCACTAAAACGTTTGCCAGCCAGATCGCTCTGATCAGATATGTTAATTCGCCCTTCTGAATCTTAGACAGAAGTACTTTAAATAAAGCTATGCATCTTCGCATTGCGGGTGCGTCACCTACTCAACCCACCACTCACACTCGGCATATCCCCTGCTGCAAACCCATAATGCCGCAGCCAGCGCAGGTCGCTTTCAAAGAACGCGCGCAGGTCGGGGATGCCGTATTTCAGCATCGCGATGCGGTCGATGCCCATGCCGAAGGCAAAGCCCTGCCACTGGTCGGGGTCGATGCCGCCCGCGCGCAGGACATTGGGGTGGACCATGCCGGATCCCAGGATTTCCAGCCAGGAATTGCCCTCGCCGATCTTCAGCTGGCCACCTTCCCACGAACAGCGGATGTCGACCTCGGCCGAGGGTTCGGTGAAGGGGAAGTGCGAGGCGCGGAAGCGCAGCTCGACCGACGGCACCTCGAAGAAGGCGCGGCAGAATTCCTCCAGCGTCCATTTCAGGTGCGCCATGCTGATGTCGCGATCGATGGCCAGGCCTTCGATCTGGTGGAACATCGGCGTATGCGTCTGGTCCATGTCCATGCGATAGACGCGGCCCGGCGCGATGACGCGGATCGGCGCGCCCTGATCCTGCATGGCGCGGATCTGAACCGGAGAGGTGTGGGTGCGCAGGACGTGCGGCGGGCGGTCGTCGCCGGGTGCGCGGTGCATGAAGAAGGTGTCGTGTTCCTGGCGCGCGGGATGTTCGGGGGCGATGTTCAGCGCGTCGAAATTGTACCAGTCGCTTTCGACCTGCGGGCCTTCGGCGACGGCAAAGCCCATGTCGGCAAAGATCGCGGTGACCTCGTCCGTGACCTGGCTGATCGGGTGGATGGTCCCCTGGCGGCGCGGGCGGCTCGGCAGGGTCACGTCCAGCCATTCGTCCCTGAGGCGCGCGTCCAGCGCCGCATCCTCCAGCGACAGCTTGCGGGCGCGCAGCGCGGCGTCGATCTCGTCGCGGATCTGGTTCAGGGCCTTGCCGGTGG
Organism: Paracoccus saliphilus; assembly: GCA_003255745.1. GTDB lineage: Bacteria > Pseudomonadota > Alphaproteobacteria > Rhodobacterales > Rhodobacteraceae > Paracoccus > Paracoccus saliphilus_A. The sequence continues at coordinate 30,134 of QKYL01000187.1, read as the reverse complement.
TCTGGCGTTCCTCGGGCGACATGCGGCCCAGTTCGCGCATCTTCAGGCTGATCTCGCCCTTCTTGCCCAGGGCGGCCAGGCGGACCTCCTCGATGGCGGCGGGGTCGGTGGCGGCGGTGATGCGGTCCAGCCATTGCTGGCGCAGCGGGGTCAGATCATCCATGGCGGGCCTCGTGTCAGAACTTGGCCTCGCGTTAGCATGGGCGGGCGCGCGGGGAAAGACCGCGCGCCCGCCCCCGTTTCAGGCGGCGGTCATTTCCAGATGTCGCGGTTCACGCCCGGCGCGATGCGGGGGTGGCGGTTGATGTGGAACTGCGGTTCGATCCCGGCGCGGCGCTGGCTGAGATAGTCGGCGGTGACCTTGGCCACCGTGCCCGACAGCGCCACGATGGCGATCAGGTTGATCGTGGCCATCAGGCCCATGCTGGCATCGGCAAAGTTGAAGACGGTCGACACGGCCTGCAGCGAGCCCCAGACGACCATGCCAAGTGCGGCCAGGCGCAGCACCATGATGCCGGGCTTGCCCGCGCCCAGGAAGACCAGCGCGTTTTCGGCATAGCTGTAATTGCCGATGATCGAAGTGAAGGCGAAGAAGAAGATCGCCACCGCCACGAAGATGTGGCCGAAGCCGCCGAAATGGTCGGAAAGCGCGGCCTGGGTCAGGTTGACGCCGGTCAGGTCGGCCGAGGGGATAACGTCGGCCAACAGGATCATCAGGGCGGTGGCGGTGCAGACCAGGATCGTGTCGATGAAGACGCCCAGTGCCTGCACAAAGCCCTGGGACGAGGGGTGGTGCGGGTTCGGAACGGCAACCGCGGCGATGTTAGGGGCCGAGCCCATGCCGGCCTCGTTCGAGAAAAGGCCGCGCTTAATGCCGTTCAGCATGGCGGCCATGACGCCGCCGGTGACGCCGCCCACGGCCTCCTGCAGGCCGAAGGCGCTGCGGATGATGCCCAGCAGGATGCCCGGCACCTCGGTGATGTTCAGGGCCAGGACGACGACCGCGGCCAGCAGGTAAAGGCCCGCCATGACCGGCACGACCAGCTGCGCGGTGCGCGCGATCTGGGGAATGCCGCCGAAGATGATGACACCTGACAGCGCCGCCACGGCCAGCCCCACCAGGCCCGCGTTGATGCCGAATGCGCCTTCGACCGCCTGGGCAATGGAATTGGCCTGCACGGCGTTGAACACCAGGCCAAAGGCGATGATCAGCGCGACGGCGAACAGTCCCGCCAGCCAGCGCAGGCCCAGCCCGCGCGAGATGTAATAGGCCGGGCCGCCGCGATACATGCCGTCGGGGCCGTGGATCTTGTAAAGCTGCGCCAGCGTGGATTCGGCATAGGCCGTGGCCATCCCCACCAGCGCCACCATCCACATCCAGAAGATCGCGCCCGGCCCCCCCAGGACCAGCGCCACTGCGACGCCCGCGATATTGCCGGTGCCCACGCGGCTGGCCAGCGACACCGACAGCGCCTGAAAGGGCGTGATGCCGTCGCGGTCGGTCACGCCCGAGCCGCGCACGCAGCGCCACATCTCGGCAAAGTGGCGGAATTGCAGCAGGCCCAGCCGTGCGGTGAAGTAGATGCCCACGGCCAGCAGACCGTAGATCAGCACATAGCCCCAGAAGATGGTGTTCAGAAAGTCGATGATCGCGGTCATGGCCCACTCCGCTGCCTGTTCAGGCGGCAGTCTGTAACAGCCCCGTGAGCAGCCGCAACCCTTGCGGGTCAGTCGCCGCGCGGCCGGACAGCCAGCCAGACGCCGCCTTCGGGGCGGAGCGTCAGGATCATGCGCGGCTGGGGATCGCGGCCCGGTACCCGGTCAAAGCGAAAGCGGGCCAGCAGCGCATGTTGACCGGTCCGCGTACCGCACTCAGGCGGCGGCACGATGCCTCGGCGGCGGCAGTCATCACCGGGCCCAGCCCGTCTACATGGCGCTGCGCGAAGGCCGGGGCCGCGGCGCGCCGTCGCCAGCGCCAATGCGCCCCCTCGGCGACGAACAGGCTGTCGCCAATAGCCGGGTTCAGGATCAGCTTGGTAGTTGTGGACTTGGGACAATCCTTGACCCGGTCCTCGAGGATGTGGCGCAGTGCGTCGGGGTCCATCACCATGTGCCAGCGCAACCCGGTCTTGCCCGACACGATGGGCTGGCGCGCGGTGATAGCGGTGCCCATAGGCCCAGCGGCCGAACGGCCAGCGGCACCTTGACGGGATCGGCTTGAGGCAGGTCCAACATGAATGCGTTTTCCGGCAGGGAAGTTGTGCCAACTTGGCGCCGGGGCGGGGGCCGGTCAAGCCGCCGGCACCCGCCCTGTTATCGCAGGGATCAGCGACCCTCGACCGCGGGAAGCGCGACCTGCGCGTGCTGGACCACCGACCATTCCTCGTGTGCCTTGCGGCGATAGACCGAGGTGCAGGCAGCGTCAAAGCGCGTTTCGCCCTTTTCGGCCCGAACGCGATAGCCGACGACGATCAGCCCTTCCTCGGGGCGTGAGATGGTCTGGTCCGAAAACGACACCTCATCCCAGTCCGGGGTGCCGCTGACGGCATCGATGGCCCCCTGCCCGTGCACCAGGAATGGTTCGTGGCTGAGAGCCATGACGCATTCGGGATCGACGCGTTCGTGATACCGCTCCTCGGACGTCTGCCACAGCCCCTGTTCGAAATCCCACACCCTTTGGTCGTCCATCGCCATCTCCTTTGCTCTGCTTCGACCACAACCGCAGTGAACAGGGGCGGTTCCCCACAGCCACATGCGACAAAGGCCCGCCCCCTTTCGGGAACGGGCCTTCGCGAAGCAATCGGAATTGCGATCAGGCGGCGGCTTTGGCCTGGGCGACGATGGCGCCGAAGGCTTCGGGCTCGTTCACGGCCAGGTCGGCCAGCACCTTGCGGTCAACCTCGATGCCGGCCTTCGACAGCAGGTTGATGAAACGCGAATAGGTCATCTCGGCATCGACCAGACGGACGGCGGCGTTGATGCGCTGGATCCACAGGGCGCGGAAGTTGCGCTTGCGGTTCTTGCGGTCGCGGGTCGCGTACTGGTTGGCCTTGTCGACGGCCTGGGTGGCGGTGCGGAAGTTGCGCGACCGCGCGCCGTAATAGCCCTTGGCTTGATCAAGGACTTTCTTGTGGCGGGCGTGGGTGACCTTGCCGGATTTAACTCGTGCCATTGTTCAGTCCTCGGATCAGCGGTTATAGGGCATGTATTTCTTGACGATCTTGGCATCCGCGTCCGAAAGGACGGTGGTGCCGCGCGCGTCGCGAATGAATTTCGTCGTGCGCTTGATCATGCCGTGGCGCTTGCCGGCCTGGCCGGATTTCACCTTGCCCGAGGCCGTGAACGAGAACCGCTTCTTGGCAGCGGATTTGGTCTTCATCTTCGGCATTTTCGTCTCCTTCATCAGAGTGAACGCGCGACTCGGCAATGCCACATGGGCCGGCCGCACGGATCGGAAGTGCGCCCTATAGGCGGGCGCAGAACGGATGGCAATAGGTCAGGCGCCTGGCTGCCCCGTTACCCGACCAATCGCGGCCGGAATATCGCCGGCTGCGAAAGGCGCGGGGTTCAGCGCTGCGCCTGCGAACAATGCCACGATGCCGGCAATCAGGCAGATCACCGCCGCCCGCGGTGCCCGCGTCTGCATCAACTGGATCACGGCCAGCACCACCGAGAGGATGCAAAGCGCAACGCCCAGCACCAGAAGAAAATCGGACATCACTGCCAACCCCTTTTGTTCGTCCTGCTCCCGGTTATTCCGGGTCGGACGCAAAGATCAAGCGCTCATCGCAGGGGGCGATGCGCAGGATGTTGGTGGTGCCCGCCACGTTGAAGGGTACGCCGGCCATCACCACGACCTTGCGCGATTCGTCCGCAAAGCCGTAATCACGGGCCGCGCGGGTGCCGTTGACCACCGCTTCCTTGAAGCGCGACAGGCGGGGCACGATGACGCAATGCGTCCCCCAGGTCAGCGTCATGCGCCGGGTGACCGATTCGATCGGGCTGAGCGCGATGATCGGCACGCGCGGCCGTTCGCGTGCCACCAGGCTGACCGTGGTGCCCGACTGGGTGAAGGCACAGATCGCCGCCACATCCGTGGTCTCCGCGATCTCGCGCGCGGCGGTCACGATGGCGTCGGGGACCGAAGACAGGCTGGCCTTGCGTGCCGCCTCGATGATCGAGCGATAGTTCGGGTCCGCCTCGACCGAGCGGGCGACGTTGTCCATCGTGCGCACCGCGTCGATGGGATAGTTGCCGGCCGCGCTTTCGGCCGACAGCATGACCGCGTCGGCACCTTCGTAAATGGCGTTGGCGACGTCGCTGACCTCGGCCCGCGTGGGCATCGGGCTGTCGATCATGGATTCCAGCATCTGCGTCGCCACGATCACCGGCTTGGCGGCACTGCGGCACAGGCGCACCAGGCGCTTCTGGATCGGCGGCACGGAATGGACCGGCAGTTCGACGCCCAGGTCGCCGCGGGCGACCATGATCCCGTCCGAGGCCTTGAGGATCTCGTCGAAGGCGCGGACGGCGGCGGGCTTCTCGATCTTGGACAGGATCGCGGCGCGGCCCTGGGCCAGGGCCTTGGCCTCCTCGACGTCCTCAGCGCGCTGCACGAAGGACAGGGCCAGCCAGTCCACGCCCAGCTGGCAGGCAAATTCCAGGTCGGCGCGGTCCTTGTCCGACAGCGCCGCCAACGGCAGCACCACGTCGGGGACATTGACGCCCTTGCGGTCGCTGATCGTGCCGCCGACGGTGACGACGCAATCGGCAAAATCGGCGCCGCATTTCTGGACCTGCAGGCGGATCTTGCCATCATTGACCAGAAGGTCGCTGCCCTCGATCAGGGCCGCGAAGATCTCGGGATGGGGCAGCTGGACGCGGTGGCTGTCGCCGGGTTCGGGCGAGAGGTCGAAACGGAAGGCGTCGCCCTCTTCCAGCTCGTGCGCGCCGGCGGTGAATTGGCCCACCCGCAGCTTGGGGCCCTGGAGGTCGGCCAGGATGGCGATCGGACGACCGGTCTCGGCCTCGATCTCGCGGATCGTGTCGTAACGCGCGCGGTGGTCGTCGTGGCTGCCATGGCTCATGTTCAGGCGGAACACGTCGGCCCCGGCGTCGAACAAGGCGCGGATCACGTCCTTGGTGGAGGACGCAGGTCCAAGGGTTGCCACGATTTTCACGTTGCGGTGTCGTCTCATCATCATCCCGCCCTTTCAGGTTTAGCGCTATCTATGCCGCAATCGCGACGTGGCGGCAACTGGCGTCTGTCCGCCATCCGTCGTAGACACGCTGACCATGACCGATGACAGCATCATGACCGACCGCCCCTTCTGGACCGAGGGCGAGGATCGTTCCTCGCGTTGGCTGATCACCTGCGACCATGCCACGAACCGCGTGCCGGACTGGGTGGGCGGGGGCCGGCTGGGCATCGCCGAGGCCGACATGGCCCGCCACATCGCCTTTGACGTGGGGGCCGCGGGGCTGGCCTCGCGCCTGGCCCGGCTGCTGGAGGCGCCGGCGATCTTCAGCGACTTCTCGCGTCTGGTGATCGACCCGAACCGGGGCGAGGACGACCCCACGCTGCTGATGCGGCTCTACGACGGCACCGTGATCCCCGCCAACAAGCTGGCCGATGCCGGGGAACGGGCGCGGCGGCTGGACCGGCTGCACCGCCCATACCACGCCGCGCTGGAGCGGCTGGCCGCGCGCCATACAGCGCGATGCATCTGCGCCATCCACAGCTTTACCCGGCAGCTGCGCGGCCGCCCGCCGCGACCCTGGCAGGTCGGCATCCTCTATTCACATGCCGATGCGCGGCTGGGCCCGGCGATGGTCGCGGCCTGCCGCGACGAAGGCTGGATCACCGGAGAGAACCAGCCCTATGACGGGCATCTGCAGGGCGACAGCATCGACCGGCACGCACTGGCGCATGGGCGGCCGAACATGCTGATCGAGGTCAGGAACGACCTGATCGCCACGTCCGAGGGGCAGCAGCTTTGGGCTGACCGTTTGGCGGGGGTCATCACGCGGGTGCTGGCTGAAAGCGGGCTTTGAGGCGGCGGCGTGGCTGGGGGCCGGCCCCCATCGCCTGGCGGCGATCCCCCCGGGGTATTGGACCAACGGAGAACATGGCAGGGCCGCGCTTTCCGGCGGCTGCGACAGCGGGGGGTGCGGGGGGCCGGCCCCCCGCCGTCGCGGGACGCAATCAGACCGCCGTCTTGAGGCTTTCCTCCAGATAGATTTCGCGCAAACGCCTGGCGACCGGACCCACCGCGCCCGATCCGACCTGGGCGCCGTCGATCGACACGACCGGCATGACAAAGGCCGAAGCGGAGGTGATGAACGCCTCGTCGGCCTCCTGTGCCTCGGCGATGGTGAAGCTGCGTTCCTCGACCTGCATCTGCGCCTCGCGGGCAAAGCGCAGGACGGCGGCGCGGGTGATGCCGTGCAGGATGTCATGGCTGAGTTCGCGCGTGATGATGCGGTTGCCCTTGACGATATAGGCGTTGTTGGAGGTGCCTTCGGTGACGCGCCCGTCCTCGACCATCCAGGCGTCGTCGGCGCCGCGCGCCTTGGCCTCCATCTTGGCCATCGAGGGATAAAGCAGTTGCACCGTCTTGATGTCGCGCCGCCCCCAGCGCAGGTCCTCGACGCTGACGACCGTCCAGCCGGTCTTGGCGGCGGGCGCATCGGCCAGGCCGGGTTTCGATTGCGTGAACATCACCACCGTGGGCCGGGTGCCTGCGGGCGGATAGGCAAAGTCGCGGTCGCCCGGATTGCCGCGCGTGACCTGCAGATAGACCAACCCGTCGGTGATGTCGTTCCGCGCCACCAGGTCGCGATGGGCGGCCAGGTAATCCTCGTCTGACAGCGGGTTGTCGATGGCCAGTTCCGACAGCGAACGCTTCAGACGCACCATGTGCCCGTCGAAGTCGATCAGCTTGCCGCCCAGGACGCTGACCACCTCGTAGACGCCGTCGGCCATCAGGAAGCCGCGATCAAAGACCGACACGCTGGCCTGATCCTCGGGAACGTAATCGCCATTCACATAAACCGTCCGCGTCATGGGGTCCTCCGTGCCGTCGCGTGTGGTCCCGGTCCTGCGCCCAAACCCGGTGACGCGTCAAGAACCCCGCCTGATGCCGCAGTGCGGAATTAGGGCTTGATGCGCCCGCAGCGCAACTTTATTACCGGATCAACCCGTAATATTTACGAACAGGACCCGAGCATGAGCTTCCGCAGCCAACCCCTGCCCCCTGCCCGCCTGAACCGCTGCCAGCTGTTCGGCCCCGGCTCGCGCGAGGCGCTGTTCGAGAAGATGGCGAAATCGGCCGCCGACGTGATCAACCTGGACCTGGAGGATTCGGTCGCCCCCGATGACAAGGCACGGGCGCGGGCCAACATCATCCAAGCCATCGGCGACATCGACTGGGGCACCAAGACGCTGTCGGTGCGCATCAACGGGCTGGACACGCCCTATTGGTACCGCGACGTGGTGGACCTGCTGGAACAGGCGGGTGACCGGCTGGACCAGATCATGATCCCCAAGGCCGGTTGCGCCGCCGACATCTATGCGGTGGATGCGCTGGTCACCGCCATCGAACGTGCCAAGGGCCGGTCCAGGCCCATCAACTTCGAGGTGATCATCGAAAGCGCCGCGGGCATCTGCCATGTCGAGGAGATCGCCGCATCTTCGCCGCGGATGCAGGCGATCAGCCTGGGGGCCGCGGATTTCGCGGCCTCGATGGGCATGGCCACGACCGGCATCGGAGGGACGCAGGAGAATTACTACATGATCCGCGAGGGCCAGAAGTACTGGCCCGATCCCTGGCATTGGGCGCAGACGGCCATCGTCGCGGCCTGCCGCACGCATGGGCTGCTGCCGGTGGACGGGCCTTTTGGGGATTTCAGCGACAGCGACGGTTTTGTGGCGCAGGCGCGCCGGTCTGCGACCTTGGGCATGGTCGGCAAATGGGCGATCCATCCCAGCCAGATCGCCTTGGCCAACGAGGTCTTTTCGCCCAACGAGGCCGCCGTCACCGAGGCGCGCGAGATTCTGGCCGCGATGGAGAAGGCCAAGGCCGAGGGCGCCGGTGCCACGGTCTACAAGGGGCGGCTGGTGGACATCGCCTCGATCAAGCAGGCCGAGGTGATCGTGCGCCAGTCCGAGTTGATCGGCGCCTGAAGAACACCCCGCAGGCCGGACCAGTGGAGGGGAACGGCCCGCACCAAGGGGAGGAGAGGCCCTGCGATCCGTCGCGGGGCCTTTATGCATCAAGCGCGGCGCATCTTGCGGAAGGCGGCCGAGGCGCCCCATCCCGCGACGACCGCCACCGCCAGCGACATCAGCCCATAAAGCAGGGGCTGCTCGAAGGCGAGGACGTACAGCCAGCGTTCCAGCCCGACCTTTCGCACCTCGATGGCGGCACTGTAGGCGTCGATCACCTGACCTTCGCGCAGCAGGAAGATGCGGGCGCGATAGTCGCCCTCCAGCAGGTTGGCGGGCAAGCGGATGTCGGTGCGGAACAGCGTGTCCTCGACCAGGGTGACCGCCCCCTCGTCCAGGCGGTAATGGCCGTTCTGTTGGCGCAGACGGATCAGCGCCTCGGTGAAGGGGACACTGTCCTCGACCTCGGGGGCGCCCTCGAAGCCGCGCATCACCAAAGGCAGCGAGATGCGGTAGCGGTTGTCCCAGTCGGGCGACAGGATCTGGTCCAACGGCCCGGTGGTGGCCACCGCGTAAAAGCTGGGCGCGGCGCCGATCTCGACCCGGTCGGTATTGACCCAGATCCCGGCGCGGCGGCTTTTCTGCCAAACGGTCAGCGGCTGGCTGGGTGCCTCGATCGTCACGATCACGTCAAGGGAGCCTTCCGGGATCGGCGTCTCGCGCCGGACCGCGCCATAGATCAGGATGTCCGAGCCGTCAAAGCTGGTGGTGATGGCCACCGAACTGTCGGAAAGGCCGGCCACCACCTGCTCGGGTGCCTCCACAGGGTCGGGCGCCTGGCCGCTGCGCGGCAGGCCGGGATCGGGGAACAGCGGCCATTGGCCCGGCGCGGCCACCGGGGGCAGCAGCCCGCCCTGGGGATCGGCGGGCATGGTCGAGCCACTGTCCTGCGCCCCCGCGACGCCGGGCAGGCCAAGCGCCAGAATCAGCGCCAAGGCCCGCATCAGCGCACCCTCGTGCTGATCGAGAAAAGATCGTCGGGCGTCAGGAACAGGTCCAGCGCCAGCTTGAAGCAGACCGCCAGCACCAGCAGCGCCAGCAGGATGCGCAGCTGTTCGGCCCGCAGCCGCGCCCCCAGCGTGGTGCCGATCTGCGCGCCCACGACGCCGCCAACGATCAGCAGCACCGCCAGCATCACGTCCACCGTGTTGTAGTTGACCGCATGCATCAGCGTAGTGAAGGCGGTCACGAAGGTGATCTGGAACAGCGAAGTTCCCACCACGACCTTTGTGGGCATTCCCAGCAGATAGATCATCGCCGGCACCATGATGAAGCCGCCACCCACGCCCATGATGGCCGCCAGCACCCCCACCGCGACGCCCACCAGAGCCGGGGGAATGACGCTGATATACAGGCCCGAGGCGCGGAACTTCATCTTCAGGGGCAGGCGGTGGACCCAGTTGTGCTGATGCAGGCGCCGCCGGCCCGTCGCGTGGCGGGCGCGGCGCAGGGCGCGGATGCTTTCCTGCAGCATCATGGCGCCGATCAGCCCCAGAAAGACGACATAGCACAGCTGCACGACCAGCTCGACCTGGCCCACGCGCTGCAGAAGGTTGAAGACCAGCACCCCCAGGGCCGAGCCGACGAGGCCGCCCGCCAGCAGCACACCCCCCATCCGGAAATCGACCGTCTTGCGCCGCATGTGCGCCAGCACGCCCGACACCGAGGACGCGACGACCTGGTTGGCGCCGGTGGCCACGGCGATGGCGGGGGGAATGCCGATGAAGAACAAGAGCGGCGTGATCAGGAAGCCGCCGCCGACGCCGAAAAGGCCGCTCATCACCCCCACCAGCCCGCCAAGCCCGATCAGCGTGAAGGCGTTGACCGACACTTCGGCGATGGGAAGAAAGATCTGCATCGGGTCTCGGCCTGTTGTGCAGGATCAGGATGCATCGCCCTGCCAGCCACGTCAAACCGCTTTGCCACGGATGCCCCGGCGCATGAACGAACGGGTTGAAGCGCAGGCAGGCGGCCGCTAAGCAGGTCGGGACACATCCGCGCCCCCGGCAGCAAGCTGCCGGAGGCGCCGGGGCAGCGGCGGCGGACAGGGGGCAGGATGCGCATTCTCATCACCAATGACGACGGCATCAACGCTCCGGGGCTGGAGGTCCTGCACCAGATCGCAACCGAGCTGGCCGGGCCGGGGGGCGAGGTCTGGACTGTCGCCCCCGCATTCGAGCAGTCGGGCGTGGGGCACTGCATCAGCTATTCCCACCCCACCATGGTCGCCCGCCTGGATGAACGCCGTTATGCCGCCGAGGGCAGTCCCGCCGACTGTGTGCTGGCCGCCGTGCACGACCTGATGGTCGATGCGCTGCCCGACCTGGTCCTGTCGGGCATCAACCGCGGCAACAACGCAGGCGAGAACGCGATGTATTCCGGCACGATCGGGGGGGCGATGGAAGCCGCGCTTCAGGGCCTGCCCGCGATCGCGCTGTCGCAATACCTGGGCCCGATGACCGCCGACCTGGCCGATCCTTTCGAGGCCGCCCGCCAGCATGGCGTGGCCGTCATCCGGCGGCTGCTGGATCATGGCGACTGGACCTCGGACGCGGATTTCCGGCTGTTCTACAACGTGAACTTTCCGCCCCTGCCCGCCGCCCAGGTCCAGGGCCTGCGCGTGGCCCCGCAGGGCCAGCGGCAGGGATCGCATTTCGGTGTAATGCCCTATACCGCGCCGAACGGGCGGCGCTTCATGTGGGTGGTGGGCGGATCGCAGCAGGCGCCCGCGCGGCCCGGCACCGACGTGGCCGTGACGATGGAGGGGCATGTGGCCGTCACCCCCATGCGCGCCGACCTGACCTGCCATGCCTCGCTGCGGGACCTGGCGCAGGCCTTGGGGGACGGTGCCCTGCCCCAGCCACGGGCCGCCGAATGAGCGAACCTGGCGAGGACAGCCCCGCCGAGCGCAAAATGCGCTTTCTGTTCCAGCTGCGCTCGCGCGGCGTGACCGATCCGCGCGTGCTGGAGGCCATGGAGCGTATCGACCGGGGCATCTTTGTGCGCGGGCAGTTTGCGGATCGCGCCTATGACGACACGCCGCTGCCGATTCCCTGCGGGCAGACGATCAGCCAGCCGTCCGTCGTCGGGCTGATGACCCAGGCGCTGGAGGTGGGGCCGCGCGACACGGTGCTGGAGGTGGGCACGGGATCGGGCTATCAGGCCTCGGTCCTGTCGGGGTTGTGCCGCCGCGTTTATACCGTCGACCGCCACCGCCGTCTGGTGCAGGAGGCCGAGGCGATCTTTCGCCAGCTGGGGCTGCACAACATCACTGCCCAGGTCGCCGACGGGTCGCGCGGACTGCCCGACCAGGCGCCTTTCGACCGCATTCTTGTGACCGCCGCAGCCGAGGATCCGCCGGGGCCGCTGTTGGCACAGCTGAAGATCGGCGGTATCATGGTGGTGCCGGTCGGGCAGTCGGACGCGGTCCAGACGCTGATCCGCGTCACCCGGTCCGAAACCGGGTTCGAATATGACGAACTGCGGCAGGTGCGGTTCGTTCCCCTGGTCGAGGGATTGGGCCAGACATGATCCCCGGCCACCATAAGGCAGGCCGAGGACGAGTGATGAAGCACAAGGCAATTTCAGGCAGGGTCGTCACCCTGGCGGCGCTGGTGGCGCTGGCCGGATGCGGGGCGAACGGACGCTTTGATCCTGACCTGCGCGGGCTGATGGGCGGCCTTGGCACGGCCGATGCCGCCGCCGCAGCCACGCCGCGCCCGGCGCCCGATGACCGGGGCGTGATCACATTTGGCAACGGCCAGGTGGCCTTGGCCCAAGCCGGAGAGACGCCGACGGCAGTGGCCGCGCGGTTGGGCCTGAACCCTGCGGAACTGGCCAGCCACAACGCACTTCCCGCCGATGCGCCCCTGAATACAGGTGCCGTGCTGGTTCTGCCGCGCCAGGTGGGGGTGGGGACCGCGCCCTCCGCGGGAGCGGAGGCCATCGTGACTGATCCCTTTGCGGGGCAGTCCGTGGACCAGGCTGCGCCCCAGTCTGCGGCCAGCACGCCGCGTGAACATGTTGTGACTTCGGGAGAGACGGCCTGGTCGGTGGCACGCCGCTATGGTGTGACGGTGCAGGACCTGGCAGCCTGGAATGGCCTGCCCGACGACATGAGCCTGCGGGTCGGCCAGCGGCTGATCGTACCGCAGGCAGGCCAGCGACCGGACCGCCTGGCCGCAACCGCGCCCGGCCAAGGCAGCCCGACGCCCCAGCCCCCCTCGGCCGCGCAGCCGCTGCCGGACGAGGCGACCCCGCCCGCAGGCGCCCCCGCCCCCGAGGCCCCAAGCACCGACCTCGGCGCGACGCGGACTGCGGCATCCGGCAGCGGGCGGTTCAGGATGCCGGTGGATGGGTCGATCGTGCGGGTCTATGACAAAGGCCGCAACGACGGCATCGACATCGCTGCGCCCTCGGGCACGCCGGTCGCGGCGGCGGGCGCGGGCAGCGTCGCGGCGATCACCCGCGACACGGCGGGCGTGCCGATCATCGTGGTGCGCCACGAAGGCGACCTGATGACTGTCTATGCGGGGCTGGACACGGTGAACGTTGCCAAGGGGGACAGCGTCACCGCCGGCCAGAGCTTGGGCTCGGCCGGCAGGGACGGGGTGGTCCACTTTGAGGTACGCCGGGGCTTTGAAAGCGTCGATCCGGAGGGCTTCCTGAACTGACGCGGCTGCCTAGCCGTGCAGCAGGCGATCATCCAGCGTCTGCGCGACCTCTCGTCGGATGACGGCCCGCAGATTGGCCGAAAAGCGGGCTCCCATCTCTCCGTGCAGTTCCTCGCGGATCATCTCGCGCAGCGCGTCCCGCAGCGAATCATCAAACGGCAGCCTGATGAGGGCCGTGCCGTCAGCCGCAGTGGGGACATGTGGCGGTGACGCGGCTTCGGGCGCCGGATCGGCCTGCGCCTGCATGGGCGGCTGAAGCGGCGGCACGGCCGACCAGGCGGGCCAGGCGAAGGCGGCTTGCGCCGAGACGGTCTGGACGATCGCGGGCTGCGGCATCTCGGCCGCCGCTGCGGGTGCGGGTGGCTGGGGCGCCGCCAACGGCACGGGCGGCGCGGGCTCGGCCAAGCGACGCGCCAGGAAGCTGTTTGCATCCTCCTGCACGACATCGGCGGGGTTGCGGTCGGGCAGTTCGCGCGCAACGATCTGCCGGATCGTTGCCAGAGCGGCGCCGATATCCGCATAAAGGCGTGTTACATCCGCCATGTCGGGATCGGTGCGGGGTTCAGCCATCCTGCACCCCGCCCGTGGATGGTTCAGTTGCGGCCGATGGCGCGCAGGACCCGGTCCAGGCTTTCGCCCTGCTTACTGGTGAAAGGTGCATCACGCACGGCACTATAATACTGCGAAGGGTCATAGGTGGGAATTCCCAGGTTGAGGTGTTCTACCGTCAACCGACCCATAGCCGAGAGAAGTTGATAATGCGCTAACTGAAGGTTGGATTCGGCCGTGATCCGGTCCGCCCGCGCCTCGAGCAGCGCCTGTTCGGAATCCAGCACATCCAGCGTGGTGCGCGCGCCCAGCAGCGCCTCCTCGCGTACGCCGTCATAGGCCTGCTGCGCGGCCGAGATCTGCTGGTCGATCGCGGTGATCTGGGCGCGGGCCACGCCAATGTTGGCCCAGGTTTCGCCCACGGTCTGGCTGACCTGGCGCGAAATATTCAGCAGTGCCGAACGCGCCTGGTCCCGCTGCGCCATGGCGCGGCGATACGCGGCCGATAGCCGTCCCCCGGAATACAGCGTCTGGCTGAGTTCCAGCCCCACCGAGGCCGAGTTTGTGGTGTCGTAACCCAACCCGGCGCCCAGCCGCGTCTGCGGGGCCCGGTTGACGCCGATGCTGGCGGTGCCCGACAGGGTGGGATTTCGTTCGGCTGCGGCGGCCGCGACGCCAATCTCGGCGGCGGCGGCTTGGCGCTGCGCCTGCAGGATCGCCGGGTGGCTGCGTTGTGCGATGATCCGTGCCTCGTCCAGCGTATCGGGCAGCCTGGGCAACGAAGGCGGCGCCGAGAGGCTGTCGGCCTGCCGGCCCGCGACGGCCAGATAGCTTTCGCGCGCAACTTCCAGACGGCCGTTGGCGGCCGCTAGGGCAGCCCGGGTGGCCGCCAGCTGCGCATCGGCCAGTGCCACGTCCGTTACAGTGATCTCGCCCACGTCAAAACGGTCCTGCGCTGCCTGGCGTTCGCGCGACAGAACCTCGACCGAGTTCTGTTGCAGGGCGACCTGCTGGATCGCCTCGAGCACCTCGAAATAGGCGGCGGTGGCCGACAGCAGCACGTCCTGTTCAACTGCGACCAGCGCCTGCCGCGTGGCCAGAACCTGCTCCTTTGCCCCGTCGATGGCCAGCTGCGAGCGGCCGAAATCATAAAGCGTGACCGAGCTGGTCAACGTCAGCGAGGTTGATCGCGCCGTGGTCCCGCCTTCGTCCCGCTGCGCCGCGTGGCGGGCGATCCACTGGACCACCGGCCTGAGGGCCGCGACCGATGCGGCCACGTCCTCGTCCGCGGCGCGCAGCACGGCGCGGTTCTGTTCGATCAGCGCCGAGTGGCGATAAGCGGCCACCATCGTATCGGCCAGTGATTCGGCCCGGGCGGGCATGGCGGCCGCCATGGCCAGCAGCGCAAAGCCCACAAGGCGCGCCCGGACCGTCACAGCGAAAACCCCCGCGCGCGGTCGAAGCCCGCCAGCATAGGTGCGTTTGCGTTGAAGGAATAGCGCCAGCTGATCTGGCCGTTCACCCGGTGGCCGATGCGGGCGACACCCAGCGCGCCTTCGCGGAACAGGGCGGCAATGCGGCCGCCGTCGCGCAATTGGTCGATGATCGCGGCGGGCACCTCCTCGACGGCGCCCTCGATCAGGATGACATCATAGGGGCCCTGCTTGGGTTCGCCCGCCGTCAGGGGCGCCTGAAGGACGGCAACGTTGTAGATGCCCGCCTCGGACAGGCGGCGCTCCGCCTCGGCGGTAAGTTCGGCATCATCCTCGATGGCCACGACCGCCTCGGCCATGCGGGCCATGACGGCGGCCGAGTAGCCGTAGCCGCAGGCCACGTCCAGCACCAGCTCGTCGGGCTGGATGTCCAGCGCATCGACCATCTTGGCCAGGGTGCGCGGCTCCAGCAGCACGCGGTTGTGGCCGATGTCCAGGTTCTCGCCCGAATAGGCGACGGCGCGGCGGCTGGCAGGCACGAATTCCTCGCGCGGGATCGTCAGCATCGCCTCGATCACGGGAAACTTCGTGACGTCGCTGGGGCGGACCTGCGTGTCCACCATCATCGTGCGCCGCGCGGCGAAATCGGTCATGTCGGGGAACCTCTGCTCGATCTTGATGCCTGCTTATTGCCATGTTTCCCGAGTCTGGGCAACGCCGCTGATCGTCCAGAGCAGCCTCGCGCCGCTTCGCGTCTTGCAAGGGCTGCGGCAATCCACTATGACACCCGCACTCTCGACGGCGGTGGGTTGGCGGAGAGGTTACGCACCGGATTGCAAATCCGTGAAGACCGGTTCGATTCCGGTACCCACCTCCACCTAAATATCCGCGAGGGTTCCCCCTGCATGATCTATGAGGCCACGACCCGCATCGCCGAATCCGCGCTGCGGCTCAGGGCGCGTCTGGGCGGATCGCAACGGCTGCGCGAACGGCTGGTCGACGGATCGGAACCGGCCCCGGCGGCGATCTGGGTTCACGGCGCCTCTGTGGGGGAACTGACCTCGGCCCGCCTGGTGATCGAGGCGCTGGCCGCCCGGCATCCGGTGCAGGTGACCGCCAACACCGAAACCGGACGCGATCTGGTCCGCGGCTGGGGCCTGCCCGCGCGGCTGGCGCCCCTTGACCTGCCGGCCACCTTGAACCGGTTCCTGAAGGCGACCTCCCCCTGCCTGGCCCTGACTGTTGAAGGTGAGTTCTGGCCCCTGCGGTCGCGCCTGCTGGCCGAGTGGGGCGTGACGCAGGCCACGATCGGCGCGCGCATGTCGGAACGATCGGCCGCGACGTGGGGCCGGTTGCCGCGCGTGATCGGGCCGATGCTGGGGCGGATCGCGGCCCTGTCGGCACAAGATCAGGCCAGCGAGTCGCGGCTGCTGTGCCTCGGCCTGCCTGCGGGCGCGCTGCTGCCGCGGTTGGACCTGAAACTGCTGGCCCCGGCCGCCATCGCACCGCCCGCCGACGATCCGATACGCGACCGCACGATCATGGCCGCTTCGACGCATGAGGGCGAGGATGGGCCTATCCTTGATGCATTCGCCGCGGCGCGCGCGGGGCAGCACGACCTGCGCCTGATCCTGGCGCCGCGGCACCCGCAGCGGGCGGATGATGTCGCGGCGCTGGTCCGGGCGCGGGGGCTGGCCTTGACGCGGCGCAGCGCCGGCGCCGGGGAAGCGCCCGGTGGCGGTGTCCTGCTGGCCGACACGCTGGGGGAAATGGCGCGCTGGTATGCCCGCGCCGGGATCTGCCTGGTCGGCGGCAGCCTGCAGGATCATGGCGGACACACGCCGTGGGAACCCGCCGCCCATCGCTGCGCCCTGCTGCGCGGCCCGCATTTCGGCAATTTTCTGGAAGCCTTCGACGCGCTGGAAGCGGCGGGCGCGGCCCGTGAGGTCACGTCAGCATCTCTGCCTGACATGCTGGCACGGCTGGCCGCGCGGCCCGAAGAGGCGCGGGCGATGGGCGATCGCGCGCGGGCCGTCCTGGTGGCGCGGGCGGGCGATCCGGCCGCGCTGATCGCGCGGCTGGATGATCTTGCGCAGCGTCGCGGCTGACCCGATATAACAGGCAGATGACAGGAGCCTCGCGATGATCCGCTATGCCTTGCGCTGCGACAATGGCCATGATTTCGACGGCTGGTTCCGCTCGTCCGAGGGGTTCCGGGCGATGCAGGATTCGGGCCAAGTGACCTGCGCGGCCTGCGGATCGACCCAGGTGGAAAAGGCGCTGATGGCGCCTGCCGTCGCCGAAAAGCGCGCCCCGGCGCTGAGTGCCCCGCGCAACCCCGCCGAGGCCGCGCTGGAGGCGCTGCGCCGCAAGGTCGAGGAGAACTCCGACTATGTCGGCCTGCGCTTTGCCGAGGAGGCGCGCGCCATGCATCAGGGCGACCGCCCGTCCCGCGCGATTCACGGCGAGGCCCGCCCCGAGGAGGCCCGCAAGCTGATCGAGGAGGGGGTACCGGTGGCCCCCCTGCCCTTCCTGCCCCGCCAGAAGGCGAACTGAGGCGCCCCGGCCGCCATAGCGCGCGGAAGCCCTTGCCCTTTCACCGCGCCCCCCATACAAGCCCCGCCGACACTCAACCCCTGGCTGGAGGCCCGTGATGCCGCTTCTGGTGATGAAATTCGGCGGCACCTCGGTGGCCGACCTGGACCGGATCAAAAACGCAGCCCATAAGGTGCAGCGCGAGGTCGAGCGGGGCTTTGACGTCATCGTCATCGTCAGCGCCATGTCGGGCAAGACCAACGAACTGGTGGGCTGGGTTGAACAGACCTCGCCCCTGTTCGATGCGCGCGAATACGACGCCGTTGTCAGCTCGGGCGAGAACGTGACCGCCGGCCTGATGGCCCTGACCCTGCAGGAAATGGGCGTGCCCGCGCGCAGCTGGCAGGGCTGGCAGGTGCCGATCAACACCACCGCCGCCCATTCGGCCGCGCGCTTCATGGACATCCCCCGCAAGAACCTGGATCAGAAATTCGCCGAAGGCTTCCGCGTCGCCGTGGTCGCGGGCTTTCAGGGCGTGGCGCAGGACGGGCGGATCACCACCCTGGGCCGGGGCGGGTCGGACACGACCGCCGTCGCCTTTGCCGCCGCCTTCGGGGCCGAGCGTTGCGACATCTACACCGATGTGGACGGAGTCTATACGACCGACCCGCGCATCACCTCGCGGGCGCGCAAGCTGGAAAAGATCGCCTTCGAGGAAATGCTGGAACTGGCCAGCCTGGGCGCCAAGGTCCTGCAGACCCGGTCTGTGGAACTGGCGATGCGATACAAGGTGCGGCTGCGGGTGCTATCCTCGTTCGAGGATACCGACGAGAATTCCGGCACGCTGATCTGCGATGAGGATGAAATCATGGAATCGAAAGTCGTCAACGGCGTCGCCTCTTCGCGCGACGAGGCCAAGATCACCTTGGTGACGGTCGAGGACCGGCCCGGCATCTCGGCCGCCATCTTCGCGCCCCTGGCCGAGGCCGGCGTGAACGTGGACATGATCGTGCAGAACATTTCCGAAAAGGACTATGACGATCATCCGGGTTCGGTGACCGACATGACCTTCTCGGTGCCGATCAACCAGGTCGAGCGCGCCAAGCGGGCCATGGAAGAGGCCCGCCAGGCCGGCACCATCGCCTATGACGAGCTGAACATCGACACCGAGGTCGCCAAGGTCAGCGTCGTCGGCATCGGCATGCGCAGCCATGCGGGCGTCGCCGCGCGCATGTTCAAGGCCCTGGCCGACGAGAACGTGAACATCAAGGTCATCGCCACGTCCGAGATCAAGATTTCGGTGCTGATCGACCGGAAATACATGGAACTGGCCGTGCAGGCGCTGCATGATGCCTTCGAACTGGAAAAGGCGTAAGCCTTTCGGTTCGGACCCTGAACGGGGGCTATCGCGCAGGCAGAGGGCGGGCAGGCGATGCAGGATCGCACGGACAGCGACTCGCGCAAGCTGCTGCGGCGGCTGAAGGAGATCCTGGCGGCCGCAGGCGGCGGCCAGGACCGGCTTGACCAGATCACCCATCACATCGCGGATTCAATGGGGACCGAGGTCTGCTCGATCTACCTGTTCCGCGATGCTGAGACACTGGAGCTGTGCGCGACCGAAGGGCTGCGCCCCGAGGCCGTCCACCAGACGCGGCTGCGCCTGGGAGAGGGTCTGGTGGGGCGCGTTGCCCGCACCGGCCGCCATGTGAACACCGCCAATGCCCCCGCCGAGCCCGGCTTCCGCTTCATGCCGGAAACCGGCGAAGAGGTGTTCCCGGCCTTTCTGGGCGTTCCGATCCAGCGGGTGGGCGAACGGCTTGGCGTTCTGGTGGTTCAGTGCAGCACCGCGCGGCAGTTTTCCGACGACGAGGTCTATGGCCTGGAGGTGGTCGCGATGGTGCTGGCCGAGATGACCGAGCTGGGCGCCTTTCAGGGCAGCCAAGCCGACAGCATGCCGCCCGCCCACCGCTTTCCGCTGATGATCCGAGGCGCCACCGGACAGGAGGGCGCAGCCGAGGGCCGCGTCTGGCTGCACGAGCCGCGCGTGGTGATCGCCAACCCCGTGGGCGACGATCCCGACAAGGAACTGGCCCGCCTGCACGAAGGGGTCGAGCGCCTGCGCAGCACCGTGGATACCATGGTGGCGGCCGCCGACATGGGGGGCGATGGCGATCATGCCGCAGTGCTGGAAACCTATCGGATGTTCGCCCATTCGCGCAGCTGGCTGAAGCGCATGGAGGAGGACATCCGCCTTGGCCTGTCGGCCGAGGCTGCGGTGGAAAAGGAACAGTCCACCGCACGCGCGCGGCTGGAGATGGCCGGCGACCCCTACCTGCGCGACCGGCTGCACGATCTGGACGACCTGTCGAACCGCCTGCTGCGCATCCTGACCGGGCAGGGCGTCGATACCGGCGCCGCCATGCCAGACCGGCCCATCCTGGTCGCGCGCAACATCGGCCCGGCCGAGCTGCTGGAATACGGGCGGCGGCTGAAGGGCGTGATCCTGGAGGAAGGCTCGGTCGGCAGCCATGCCGCCATTGTGGCCCGCGCGCTGGCCATTCCGCTGATCATCCATGCCAGCCGCATCACCACCGAGGCGCTGAACGGCGATCCGGTGCTGATTGACGGCGACCAGGGCATCGTCCACCTGCGCCCCGAGGAAAGCGTCGCCAAGGCTTTCCTGGACAAGATCGCCATGCAGGCCGAGGCTCAGGACCGCTATGCCAGCCTGCGCAGCCTGCCCGCCACGGGCACCTGCGGCACGACCATCCAGCTTTACATGAACGCCGGGCTGATGGCCGACCTTCCGTCGTTGGAGGGATCGGGCGCCGAAGGCGTGGGGCTGTTCCGGACCGAGCTGCAGTTCCTGATCCGCAACCATGTGCCCCGGCGGGCCGAACTGGCGGGGCTTTACGCGCGGGTCCTGGACAACGCCCAGGGCAAGCCGGTGATGTTCCGCACGCTGGACATCGGATCGGACAAGGTCCTGCCCTACATGAAGCCGCAGGACGAACCCAACCCGGCGATGGGCTGGCGCGCGATCCGCGTGGGCCTGGACAAGCGCGGTGTTTTGCGGATGCAGCTGCAGGCACTGATCCGCGCCAGCGTCGGGCGCCCGCTGCACGTGATGTTCCCTTTTATCGCGGACATCACAGAATACGAGGCCGCCTATCGCATGCTGATGGAGGAGGTCGCGCGCGAAAAGCGGCTTGGCCACCAGATGCCAAGCGACATCCGCGTGGGCGCCATGCTGGAGACGCCCGCGCTGGCCTTCGCGCCGCGTCGTTTCTTTGAGATGTGCGACTTCATCTCGATCGGCGGCAATGACCTCAAGCAGTTCTTCTTTGCCGCCGACCGCGAGAACGAGCGCGTCCGGCGCCGCTATGACACGCTGAACCCGTCCTTTCTGGCCATGCTGCGCCAGATCATCGCCCGCTGCGAGGAGGCGCGCGTGCCATTGTCCTTCTGCGGCGAGGACGCGGGTCGGCCCATCGAGGCGCTGGTCTTTGCCGCCCTGGGCATCCGCCGCCTGTCGATGCGCCCGGCTTCGATCGGGCCGGTCAAGCACCTGATTCGGCGGGTCTCGATCATCGAGCTGCGGCAGGTCATCGAAGAGGCCGAGGCCGCCGGCGTGAACAGCGTGCGTGGTCCCGTCGCCGCCTGGCTGGCGCAGCAATAGGCGCAAAAGCGGAAGGCACGGCCCTTGCAAGGCCGATTTCGGCCGATTACGTGCCGAGCAAGCAAGCGTGCTTGCTGCACTGCGGCGGCCCCCCTATAATATCCCCGTATTTTCGAGACATTCCCGCACATGAAGCGTCGTCACTTTCTCAATGCCGCCACCGCGTTGGCTGCCGGCGGGTCGCTGATGGCGATCCCGGCAAAGGCCCAGTCCCCTGCTGGGGGTTCCGAAGCCTTCGGCCCGCCCCAGCCTGAACCATTCGGCTTCGACCAGGTGGCGGCGCTTGCCGCCGACCGGGCGTCGCGCGTCTATGTTCAGCCGATTTCGCAGCTGGTGGGCAGCTTTGCCGATCTGAACTATGACCAGTACCGCGCGATCCGCTTTCGGCGCGACCGCGACCCTTGGGGCGGCAGCTCCCGGTTCGGCATCGACCTGCTGTCGCCGGGGATGATCTTCTATGAGCCGGTGCAGATCAATCTGGTCCGCAACGGGATGCCCCAGCCTGTGCCCTTCGACCCGTCGATGCTGGAATTCGACCCCTCGCACTTTCCCGACGGGCCGGACCTGGCCACGATCGGCAACATGGGCTGGTCGGGCTTTCGGGTCCGCACCGTCCTGAACCGCCCCGGCGTGATGGACGAGTTCCTGGTCTTCCAGGGCGCCAGCTATTTCCGGGCCGTGGCGCGCGACACGCTTTATGGTCTGTCGGCGCGCGGTCTGGCCATCAAGACCGGCAGCCCCGACGGTGAGGAATTCCCGCTGTTCACGGATTTCTGGATCCATGAGCCCGAAGAAGGCAAGGACAGCGTCCGCATCCACGCGATCCTGGACAGCCGCTCGGTCGCGGCGGCCTTCCAGTTCGACGTGACGCCCGGCGCGGTGACGACGGTGAGGACGCGGGTCGCGCTGTTCCCCCGCGTGGACCTGCGCGAGACGGGGCTGGCGCCGCTGACATCGATGTTCTGGTTCAGCCCGGCCAGCCGCCGGACAGTGGACGACTATCGCCCGGCCTGCCATGACAGCGACGGGTTGCAGATGCACACGGGCGCGGGCCAGGCGCTGTGGCGCGGGCTGATGTCGCCGCGCAACCTGCAGATCGCTGGCTTTGTGGACAACAATCCCAAGGGCTTTGGCCTGGTCCAGCGCGCCCGTGACTTCGAGACCTACCAGGATGCCGAGGCGATGTATCACATGCGCCCTTCGGCCTGGATCCAGCCCGAAGGAAATTGGGGTCCCGGAGAGGTCCGGCTGGTCGAGATCCCGGTCGAGAACGAATTCAACGACAACATCGTCAGCTATTGGGTGCCCCAGGAACCGATGCTGCGGGGGCAGCGGCATGATTTCCGCTATACGCTCAGCTTCGCACCGCTGCCGCCCAGCGATCTGCCGCTGGCCAAGGTGCGGCAGGTGCGGTCCGGGCGGTCGATCAATGTCGAGACGACGCGCAGCTTCATCATCGACTTCGACCTGGGCCTGTTCCGCGACAAGCTGCCGCAATTCCAGGTCAGCGCCTCGGAAGGCCGGATCGTGCACGCCTATCTGAAGCCCCTGCCCGACCAGCATGTCCTGCGCCTGGCCTTCGAATTCGAACCCGGGCGCATCCAGCTGTCCGAGCTGCGTGCCGTGTTGACGGATGACGAGGGGATGGCGCTGAGCGAAACCTGGCTGACGCGCTGGACCGCATGACCATGAACGTGATCGCCGAGATCCCGCAGGCGGACCGCCCCGAGGCGCCCGCCCCGGCCGCCGTCGTGCCGCCGGCCGCACCGCTGGACATGCCGGTCCAGGACTTTGGCCGGTTGCCGCAGGGCATGACCGAACGGCAGATGAACAGCCTGAACGTCTGGCTGGCCCGGCTGATCGCCTTTGGCGGCACCGCGGCGCTGGCAGTCTTCGGCTTCAGCCAGATGCTGGCCTCGTTCGGGGCGGAACCGACGCTGATGCAGATCGCGCTGCTGGCGCTGTTCGTGCCGACCTTTGCCTGGGTCGGATTTTCGTTCTGCGGGACGCTGGCGGGTTTCCTGGCGCCGCGCCTGGTCACGCCCGAGGGTCCCAATGCGGCCCGGGTCGTCGTCGTCATGCCGATCTATCACGAGGACGTCGCCGCCAGCACTGGACTGCTGGTGGCGCTGGCGCGCGAGCTGGCGGACGAGGGCATGGCCGACCGGGCCGAGATCTTTGTGCTGTCCGACACCCGCGACCCCGAAATCGCCGTGAACGAGACGCTGGTGATCCATGCCGCGCGCGACCTGTCACCGCTGCCGATCTGGTACCGCCGCCGCCTGGACAACGAGGACCGCAAGTCCGGCAACGTCGCCGAATTCGTCCGCCACTGGGGTGGGCGCTATGACCAGATGGTGGTTCTGGATGCCGACAGCGTGATGTCGGGTGCGACCATCCGCCAGATGTCGGCCCGCATGGCTGCGGACCCGCGGATGGGGCTGATCCAGACCATGCCGATGCTGGTCGGGGGAGAGACGATCTTTGCCCGCCTGACCCAGTTCGCCGGCCGCGTCTATGGCCCGATGATCGCCCGCGGCGTGTCGGCCTGGGCGGGGGACACGGGAAATTACTGGGGCCATAACGCAATGGTGAGGGTTCCGGCCTTTGCCCAGGCCTGCGGGCTGCCGCGGCTGCCTGGCCGCCCACCCTTTGGCGGCACGATCCTCAGCCACGACTTTGTCGAGGCCGCCGCGCTGTGCCGGGCGGGCTGGAAGGTGCGGCTGGACCATGACCTGCGCGGCAGCTTTGAAGGGTGCCCCCCCACGCTGCTGGACATGGCCGTGCGCGAACGCCGTTGGGCGCAGGGTAACCTGCAGCACAGCCGCCTGTTCGGCATCGCGGGAATG
Source organism: Paracoccus saliphilus (assembly GCA_003255745.1). Taxonomy (GTDB): domain Bacteria; phylum Pseudomonadota; class Alphaproteobacteria; order Rhodobacterales; family Rhodobacteraceae; genus Paracoccus; species Paracoccus saliphilus_A. The sequence goes on along the minus strand of QKYL01000187.1, from coordinate 6,189 downwards.
CGCGGCATCAGCCGGGTCCATTTCCTGATCGGCATCATGGGTTTCCTGATGAGCCCCTTGTGGCTGGGGCTGATCCTGGTGGGCCTTGGGCTGTCGGCCACGGTGCTGCTGTCGACGCCCGAATATTTCCCCAACGCCTACCAGCTGTTCCCCGAATGGCCCGTCTTCGACAGCCGCCGGATGCTGTGGCTGTTCGGCATCGCGATGGGGCTGCTGCTGCTGCCCAAGTTCATCGCGACCTTCCGGGCTTGGGCGCGCCCACTCGCGGCCAATTCCGGCGGGCGCGTGCGCATCTTTGCCAGCGCGATCTTCGAGACGATCCTGTCGGCCCTGATTGCGCCGGTGCAGATGCTGGTCCAGACCCGCCAGATCTTCGAGATCCTGGGCGGCCGCGACAGCGGGTGGAACGCGCAGGTTCGCGCCGGCCACATGCCGGGCTGGGGCGTCGTGCTGCGCTATCACTGGGCGCATGTCGCCCTGGGGCTGGGTACGCTGGTCGTGCTGGCCAGCTTTTCGCCCGCGCAGCTGATCTGGCTGTCACCGATCCTGGCCGGTCTGATCCTGTCGCCCGTGACCTCGCGCCTGTCGGCCAGTCCGATCTTCGGCCGGTGGGCGCGGTTGCGCGGCCTGCTGGTCACCCCCGAGGAGCGCGATCCCCCCGCCATCCTGACCGAGGCCGCAGCCATTGCGCGTGCCCTGCCCCAGCCGGTCAGCGGCCGTGACAGCCTGCTGCGTCTGGCCCGCCAGCCTGCGCTGCTGAACCAGCATCTGCAGATGCTGTCGCCACTTCCCGATGACCTGCCGACCGCCTGGCATCTGGCCCGCATCACCGCCGCAGCCAAGATCGCCCATGCCGGCACCCGGAACCAGGCACTGGATTTCCTGGACCGGGCCGAAACCGACGCGATGCTGATGGACCAGCAGCTTCTGATCCGCTGGAGCCACCTGCCGGAATGAACCGCCTGATCGCCCTGGATATGCTGCGCGGCTATGCGCTGGTCAGCATCATGGTCAACCACATGCCGATCTCGGTCATGCGGTGGATCACGCTGCCCAATTTCTCGATCTTCGATGCCTCTGAGCTGTTCGTGCTGCTGTCGGGGTTTCTGGTCGGGATGGTCTGGCGCAGCGTCGAGGCCAAAAACGGGCGCCGCGGCGCCCAGGCGCGCTTCGCACGCCGTGCCTTCGAGGTCTGGCGGGCCATGATCATCGGCGCGGCGCTGATGGCGCTGCTGTCGGCCGCGCTGTGGGCCAGCGGACGGCCGCATACGGCGATCTGGACGCAATACGCGGTCTGGATCCTGGAAAACCCCTTGGGCTTTCTGGCCACCGTTGGCACATTCTGGTTGCAACCCAACATCATCGACGTCCTGGCGGTCTATGTGGTGCTGATTGCGGCGGTTCCGCTGGTGGTGCCGGCAATGATGCGCTGGCCGCTGCCGGTCGCGGCGGCCTCGGTGCTCGTCTGGTGGTACGCGCCACAGCTGAACAGCCTGATCCCGAACCACCGCAGCCAAGGCGGGTTCCTGTTCAACCCCTTCGGTTGGCAGATGCTGTTCCTGACCGGCACGGCCATGGGGCTGTTCCGCCAGCAGCTGATGGCACGGCTGTGGCCTTGGCGGCACATGCTGACCCTGCTGGCGGCCGGCATGTTCGCCTTTGGCAGCGCCATCGTGATCGGTGCCACCATCGGTGAGCCGGCGCTGCCGCTGCGCGAGGCGCTGAAATCCGTTTATGGCACGATCGACAAGTGGAACCTGGACGGCACCCGCTATCTGGCCATCGTGGCTGCCGCCTGGCTGGTTGCGGTGCCGCTGGCGCGGCCGATGGAGCGGCTGGCGGCCAGCCGGTTGGGGGTGGCACTGCAGCAAATCGGGCGCGGGGGCCTGTGGTCGTTCATCGCCTGTGTCCTGCTGTCGGTGCTGGCCGATGCATTCCAGATGACCCCGCCACACCAGCCAGTCTGGCAGCGGCTGGCCGTTGACCTGTGGGCCTGCCTGACCCTGTGGTGGATCTCGGCGCTGTGGCTGACCTATGGGGCGCCCTGGCAGCGCGCCCGCAAGGACCGTCGTGCCGCAGGGCGGCAAATGACGGTTGCCGCAGGACGTCCCATGGCGTAAGGCCCACGGCCAGTCGTCATCACGCAAGCCACGTCCCCAGGGGCGCTTCGGAGGGAGGAGCCGATCTTGCTGGACCTGACAAACATTCGCGCCGAGCTTGAGGCCCATTACGACCTGGCGCCCTCGGTCGAGCTGGCGCAGCAGATGTCGGACATTCATGCCCGCATGGACCGCGTGATGCCCTTTCCGGACTGGGCCGTGGCCGCGCCCTATGTGGCGGCAATCAACCGGCTCAAGGCCGAGCGTGGCGCGGTGATCCTAGCGCATAACTACATGATGCCAGACATCTATCACGGGATTGCGGATGTCGTGGGCGACAGCCTGCAGCTGGCCATCGAGGCGACGCGGGTCGAGGCCGACGTGATCGTGCAATGCGGCGTGCATTTCATGGCCGAGACCTCGAAGATTCTGAACCCCTCCAAGACCGTCCTGATGCCTGACATGGAGGCCGGCTGTTCACTGGCCGAATCCATTACGGCGGAAGGGATCGCCCAGATGCGGGCGCAGTATCCCGGCGCAATGGTCGTCAGCTATGTCAACACCACCGCCGAGGTGAAGGCCGCATCCGACATCTGCTGCACCTCGTCCAACGCGGCGCAGATCGTGGCGGCGATGCCGGGCAACACGGTGATCATGACGCCCGACAAGTGGCTGGCCCAGAATGTCGCCGCCCAGGTGCCGCAAAAGCGGATCGTCTGGTGGGACGGCGCCTGCATCGTGCATGAACGCTTTACGCCCCAGGATCTGCGCGATTTCCGCGAGTGGCATCCGGGGCTGAAGATCATCGCCCATCCCGAATGCCCCCCCGATGTGGTAGCCGAGGCCGATTTCGCCGGTTCCACCAAGCACATCATCGATTGGGTGGGCGACAACCGGCCGGCCAAGGCGATGCTGGTGACCGAATGCTCGATGGCGTCGAACATCTCGGACGCGCATCCCGAGGTCGAGTTCCTGGGGCCGTGCAACATGTGCCCCTACATGAAGAAGATCACGCTGGAGAAGGTGCTGTGGTCGCTGCATTCGATGACGGGCGCGGTCGAGGTCGATGCGGCGGTGGCCGACCGCGCGCGGCTGGCGGTGCAGCGGATGATCGACCTGTCGCGGCAGCTGGCGGGCTGACCGGATGATCCCGACCGACCGCGTGGTGATCGTCGGCGCGGGTCTGGGGGCGCTTTACGCGGCCTTGGTGATGGCGCCGCGGCCCGTGCTGATGATCTCTCCCGATCCGCTTGGCCAGGGGGCAAGTTCGGCTTGGGCGCAGGGGGGCGTTGCCGCAGCCATGGACCCGGCCGACAGCGCGGACGCCCATGCCGCCGACACGGTAAGAGCCGGTGCGGGCACGGTTAATCCGGAGGTGGCCCGGCTGGTCACGGCCGAGGCGCGTGCGCATATCCTGACGCTGACGACGCTTGGGACGCCCTTCGACCGTGATCCCGCCGGGGAATACGTGCTGTCGCGCGAAGCCGCCCACAGCTTTGCCCGCGTGGTGCGCGTCAAGGGCGACCAGGCCGGGGCCGAGATCATGCGCGCCCTGGTCGCGGCAGTGCGCGCCGCGCCCTCGGTCCAGGTGCTGGAAGGGTTCGTCGCAACCTCGCTGCTGCTCGAGGCAGGTGGCGTCGCCGGCATCCATCTGGCGCGGGCCATGGGGTCGCAGCCCGTGGCGATCCGGGCACCGGCGGTCCTGATCGCAGGCGGCGGTTCGGGCGGGCTGTATTCGGTGACAACAAACCCGCCGCGCATCCGCGGCGAAGCGATCGGCATGGCCGCGCGTGCGGGCGCGGTCATCGCAGATGCCGAATTCGTGCAGTTTCACCCGACGGCCATTGCCAGCGGCGAAGATCCGGCCCCCTTAGCGACCGAGGCGCTGCGCGGCGAGGGCGCCCTGCTGGTGAACGCCGCAGGCCAGCGCTTCATGACCGCCCTGCATCCCGATGCGGAACTGGCGCCGCGCGACATCGTGGCCCGCGGCGTCTATGCCGAATGGCGGGCCGGGCGCGTGCCGGCGCTGGATTGCCGGAAGGCTTTGAGCGCGCGCATTCTGACGCAGTTTCCGGCAGTGGCCGCCGCCTGCGTCCGCGCCGGCATAGACCCGGTCCGCCAGCCGATCCCGGTTGCGGCGGCCGCGCATTACCACATGGGCGGCATCGAGACTGATTGGGACGGGCGCAGCAGCCTGCCGGGTCTGTGGGCGTGCGGCGAGGCGGCCTCGACCGGGCTGCACGGCGCGAACCGCCTGGCATCGAACGGTCTGCTGGAGGCGCTGGTCTTTGCACGGCGGGCCGCCCTGTCCATCGGCGCCGGGCCCGCGGCCGCGCCGCCCGTGATCCTGCCCGAACTGCCGCCCGCCCCCCTGCCCGACCCGACCCTTGTCATGCGCCTGCGGGAGGCGATGACGGCGGGCGCGGGCGTCCTGCGCGACGCTGTCGGGCTGCAGGCCGCCCTGCGCGTCATTGCAGAGGTCGAAGCGGGCCAGTCGGACTGCCCGCAGCTGCAGAACATGACCGCCACCGCAACCCTGATCTGCGCGGCTGCCCTGCTGCGCCGCGAAAGCCGGGGCGCGCACGCCCGCACCGATCATCCCCACACGGCCGCGCCGCACCGCAGCCGCATGACCCTGTCCCAGGCGCTTGCCCTGCGCCCCGCCCCCGAACCGGAGCCGCTATGACCGCCCTGCCCGACCTGATCCTGGAACCCCTTATCCGCGCCGCCTTGACCGAGGATCTGGGCAGCAATGGCGACATCACCACCCGCACGGTGATCCCGGCGGGCACGCGCTATGCCGCCCGGATATGCGCGCGCGAGGCTGGCGTCGCGTCAGGCATGCAACTGGCGGCGCTGGCCTTCCGGCTGGTCGACCCGGCTCTGCGGCTGGAGGTGCTGGTGCCCGATGGCACCGCCTTTGCCGCGGGCGACGTGCTGGCACGGGTCGAGGGTTGTGCCGCCGCGATCCTCTCGGCCGAGCGGGTGGCGCTGAATTTCGCGGGCCGCCTGTCGGGCATCGCTACGTTGACCGCGGCCTTTGTGGCTGAAACGCGCGGCACGCAGACCCGCATCACCTGCACGCGCAAGACGACGCCGGGCCTGCGGCTGGTGGAAAAGCAGGCCGTGCTGCATGGTGGTGGCTTCAATCACCGGGTGTCGCTGTCGGATGCGATCCTGATCAAGGACAACCACATCGCTGCCGCAGGCGGCATCCGGCCGGTTCTGCAGGCGGTCAAGGCGCGCGCCTCGCACATGATGCGGGTCGAGATCGAAGTCGATCGCCTGGAGCAGCTGGCCGAAGTGCTGGACGAGGGCGGCGCCGATGTGGTGCTGCTGGACAACATGGACAGCGACAGCCTGCGCCGCGCCGTCGAGATGGCGGGCCATGCCGTCGTGCTGGAGGCTTCAGGAAACATGCAATTGGAACGGATCGCCAAGGTCGCGGCAACCGGAGTCGCCTATATCTCGGTCGGCGCGCTGACCCATTCGGCGCGCGTGTTGGACCTTGGGCTGGACTTCTGACAACAGCATCCGGATCAGCCTTGGGCCGGCCTGACTGGACGAAGTCGTTGCTAGGTGGCAGCTTCGCAGAGCTTAACGTTGAGGGGTGTTTTCCTTATAACGCTTAACCTCAGGCGAAGCGTTCGATGTCCGTCGCGCCAATTGCGGCGAGGTGGTCCATGAGTGCGATGCGGATGGGGATTTCGGCCGTCTGCCCGTCCGGATCTCGCAAGGCAATCGGCGTACTGAAGAATTCCAAGACAGGGCATTTTTACCTCAATCCGACTTCGCCCGTAATGGCCGGGTCAGTGCTTCCAGTTCGCCCGGCCAAAGCGCCTGGTGGCGCGAAGGATGTCGTTGCGGGCGCGGGCGGCGGGGCAGTCCTCCCTCCAGAGGCGTCCGTTCCTGCGGATCGGGATGACGGCCGTGCCGCCGCGATGCAGAATAGCTGTGTGACAGCGCCGGGTGTCGAAGGCCCCATCGCCAGTCACGGTGCCGATCTGTTCATCGGGCGGGATCTGGCTCAGCAGGTCAGGCAGCACCGGGCTGTCACCCTCACGACTTGAGGTGAACTCCACCGCCCGGA
>QKYL01000186.1 GCA_003255745.1 Paracoccus saliphilus | reverse complement strand
ATACGCTCTTGACGAAGACGATTAGAGAACTGGTCCGGGAACGCATCATGGGCCTGCCACCTGCATGGCGATTTTGCGATCCTTGCATATGATGTGCTGTTCGGGCTGGTAGGCGTCCTCTTCGAGGTCCCATTTCCCATGGTATTATATGTCGTCATCCAGAAGGACTGCATGCAGGACGTCCTGCATGAAGAGGGCGATGTTCCCAATGAAGGCATACAGGCAGATGAGGCCTCGTTCCAGACAATCTGGGATTGTCCAACTGCCAAGGCGGCCAGTGCCGCAACCCGGACCATTCATAGTTTGGTGCTGCGAGTCTCTGCGCCGTGAACCGGAATATGGAACAAAAAAGGCTCAGAACGCTTGAGAGACCACGTCAGGGCGACCTAGGGCACTGCATCACCTTGAACCGGTGACTTGCCCACGGGTGTTCGTCCGGACCCGACGCAGGAGAGAGTTGCCATGCGCGAACAGAGCACCGACAGCCAGTCACCCGACCAGCCCGGAACGTCCATCGACGACGGGCGGAATGCGGAACTGCGGCTTCCTCTCGCCGAGGAACGTGTGGTCGTGAGCAAGCGCGATGTCGAGAAACTGGCCGCTCATATCGCCCTGCGTACCGAAAGCGAGGATGTGACGGTGACCGAACCGCTTCGGACCGAGCGTGTCGAGGTCGAGCGTGTCCCGGTCGACCGCCTCGTGGCCAAAGTCCCGGAGACGCGCGTCGAGGGCGACGTGACGATCATTCCCGTCGTCGAGGAGGTGCTGGTCGTCCAGTACCGCATCTTCGAGGAGCTCCGGATCACCCGCCACGTCGAGACCGCCGAGCACACGGCAACGGTGACGCTGCGCCGCCAGGAAGCCATCATCGACGAAGCAGCCGGTGATGAGCTTCCGGTGGATCCCGGATCGGGAGGCAGGTCGCGCTGACCCGGAGGGCCAAGCCCCTCCTCAACCAATCACAGAGCAGAAAGCAGGAAAACCATGTCCCATACAGTCACAGCCATCTTCCGTACCGCCGATGTCGCCGATCTCGTGCGGCGCAAGCTTGGTGAAGTTGGCGTCCCGGAGCGGCACATCCATGTCGCTGGCGGCGCCGACCGTCACGACGACGTCGACACGCTTCATCTGCCGGACGAGGATGCGGCGGCCTACAAGCAGGCCGTCCGGGAGGGTCATTACGTCGTGTCCGCCGACGTCGAGGACGACCAGGTAGATGCAAGTGCGGAAATCATGCGTCACCCGGAACAGGGCGTCGACATTGACGCGTACGAAGCGGACTACCGCGCCAGCCCGGATTATGCTGCGACCACTGGCGCCGCTGCCGGAACCGTTGGCGACGAGCAGTCCATCCCGCTGGCGGAAGAACGCCTGAAGGTCGGCAAGCGCGTGCATGAGCGGGGCTCAGCGCATGTCCGGACCTATGTTCAGGAGGTTCCTGTCGAAGAGCGGGTGCGCCTGCGCGAGGAACGCCTTTCGGTCGAACGCCGGCCGCTTGACCAGACCCTTACCGGCGCTGATGCCGAAGCCCTGTTCCAGGAGCGCGACATCGACGTCACGACGCAGTCCGAGGAGGCCGTCGTCAACAAGGAAGCCGTGGTCACCGAGGAGGTTGTCGTCGGCAAGGACGTGACCGAACGCGAGGAAGTCGTGCGTGACAACCTGCGCAAGACTGAGGTGGATGTCGACAAGGACCGCACCTGACATCTTCTGGAACGTGCAGGATGGACGGGCAGTCTCGCTGGGACTGCCCGTCAGCACGGGTGGATTGCGAGATCATGGCGCCAGGTCAGGTGCATCTGCAAGGGCAGTCTGCTGCCGCCTCCGATGCTGGAGGTGCGCCGCGGAATGGACATGGCCGCATCCCGATATTCGTCAATGCAGGAGATACTCGCCACGCTCTTCCAGGTATCGGTGCAATGGCGTGACCGCGTCCGCCGGATCTGCCGTGGCGGTCAGCACCGAGGCGTTTCCATGGCTGCCTGGCGCCGGATCTGACAGGAGACTGGCCAGCACCTGGGGGATCGGCCACTTGTTGAGCCCAATTGGACAAAGCTGATGAACCGCGATGCCGAGAGACAGTCCGATGCTGCGGAGACCGAGCAGGAACGCTGGCATGTCCTGACCCAGCTCGAGGAGTGGCTGGAACGGCCGATGGTGTTGCTGTCCTTCGTCTGGCTCTGCCTCGTCATCATCGAGATGATCTGGACAACATCGGGCGTGTTCGAGCTGCTCGGCACGATCATCTGGGTCGTCTTCCTCCTCGAGTTCCTGCTTCGCTTCACGCTCGCGCCGCGCAAGCTCCGCTTTCTCAAGCGCAATCCTATCACGATCATTGCTCTTGCCGCGCCTGCCTTCCGGTTCCTCCGGGCGCTCCGCCTCCTCAGGCTGACACGCGGCCTGCGCCTCGTCAGGATCGTGGGCACCGCGAACCGCGGGCTGCGTGCCTTGCGACACAGCTTCGACCGCCGGGGGCTTGGCTATGTCCTCGCCACCACCGCACTGGTCATTCTGCTTGGGGCTGGTGGAATGCTGGCCTTCGAGCCGGAGCGCGACATCGAGGGAGGTTTCCGCAGCTATGCGGATGCGCTCTGGTGGACGGCGATGCTGGTATCGACGATGGGGTCCGAATTCTGGCCAGCAACAGCCGAGGGCCGGGTGCTTGCCTTGCTCCTGGCCGTCTATGGTCTTGCGGTCTTCGGCTATATCACGGCGAGCTTCGCGACCTTCTTCATCGGCCAGGAGGCCGCAGCACCGGATGGCGACGTCGGCGGTTCCCGCGAAATTGCAGCGCTGCGCGAAGATATTACTGCACTGCGCGCCGAATTGCGTGACGCAGCCGCGAATTCAAGGCGACCTGATCACGACAACACTGACAGGTGACAGCGTCAGGAACGGTAGCAAGAGAAGCATCAGTGTAGGCGCGTAGTTCTTTAGTTCAACAAGCAAGAGCAGGACATGTGGCAAGACCTTTCGACGGCCATTCTCATCGCGGCATTCCTGGCTGCCGGTGGCCTCATCCTCGTGTCCGGGCACCGGATGACAGGGCTGGCCGACAAACTGGCTGATCGCACGGGATTTGGCGAGGCGCTCGTCGGGGGTGTGCTGCTGGGCGGGGCCACGTCCATCAGCGGCATCGTCGTGTCGGTGACCGCCGCTCTGGACGGCCGGGCATCGCTGGCTTTCGCGAACAGTGTCGGCGGGATCGCGGCGCAGACGGTGTTCCTGGCATTGGCCGACATGTTCCACCGCCGGACCAATCTGGAGCATGCCGCCGCCGATCTCGGGAACGTCTTCCAGGGCATTGT
>KZ836056.1 GCA_003255745.1 Paracoccus saliphilus | reverse complement strand
GACCGAGGAGGCCGCGACCAAGCTGATCTTCCTGGCGATCCGCAACTTCGAAAAGGGTGGCCGCGCGGTGCGCGAATGGGTTGCGGCCCGTAATCAGCTGGCCATAATGTTCGCCGGGCGTTTCGACGCCTGACCGTATCTGAAAACCGCATGGGCCCGGTCAGATACACAGAGTTTCAGACACTCCCTGATCATGCTGCAAATTCATGTCCGGCCGCACGCTGGGGTCAAGACATCAACGGATAAGGTCGACGCTTTCTGCCTGCTCACAGCTCTAGATGAGAAGGCCAGGGCCTGCTTTGGCAAACGCCGCATCACGAGACGCAGGCATTCCAGTGGCAACATTGGGGCGAACGCTTACTCGTCAACCAGCTGCCAGAACCCATACTTGCGCCCGTGCTTCTGCTTGAGTGCCTGGACGAACTGCTCGTGCGTGGGGACATGGCCGTAGCTCTCGATGGCCGCATCGCATGCCTGGCACTCCGCAAGGTGACGCGCAGCGTATTGGTATCTCTTGGACCTCCCGGCATCCAGAGTGTCCTGAACCATGGCACGTCGCATCAGAGTTGCGGCCAGCGGGTAGCGGACCTCGAGAGCGGCGGCCGCAGCCGTCAGGGTGTGATAGGAGTTTCCGTCCAGATCCTCCGCCCGCGCCAGCACGACCCGTGCCGCGCGTTCATGAGCGGGCCAGCCGACGAGGAAGCTGATCGCAGTGCCGGTGTCGGAGAAGGCTTCGGCGATGCCCAAGGCCTTTTCCTCCGCCTCGAAGTCCTCGAAGTCGGGGAGCAGCTTCAGGTATCTCCGAAGGCTGCGTCCGCTCAGGTTCTGCTGGAACGTGCTCCACAGGTGGTCCTTCAGCTCGTCCATCTTGCCCAGCTTGTCGAGGCATTCCTCGTAGACCTCATCGAGGTCGTCGTGAAGCATGCTGAATGCCTTCACACCTTCGGCCGCTCTGGCACGCTCGACGATGCCGAAGGCTTCCTCGACGCGGCCCGCATCCAGCAACCGCCGAGCGATGTCCGGGGCAATGGTTCCAAAGGTCAGCTGCTCCTCCGAGTAGCGGGCGATGTAGGCGTCGACATCACCCTGTGCGTCGGCAATATCGGCCAAAATGATCGACAGGGTGGCCTGCTTGTTGCGCTGAACAATCTGTTCCGGCGAGGTTGAGAACCGGTAGCCCGCACACCTGGCCAGTTCATGTGCCGTCGGCGGCTGCGCGGCCCACGCCTCCGTGATCTGCTTCAGGTGTTCGAGACCCTCCGTCCCCAAAGCTTCGGCAGTCGCGGGAATGATGCCATCGAACTCGCCATAGCCCGCGTCGGCAACGGCCTCAAGTATCCGCTCGGCCAAGGCCTCTCGATCCGGCGAAATCCGGGGTGCGACCTTGGCGATCAGGTCCACGGCATCGGCTATCACGCTCCCGATCGCGCCGTTGCTGTCATCGGTGCGTTCGTGGATCGACGGAGCGAGTTTCAGGAGCGACCAAAGCAGCTCGAAGGCTTCACCGGCATCATCCGGAGCAACCTTGTGTTCGATCGCGCTGAGCAGACCTTCCAGATCCTTGACCAGCGCCCTTTGCTGGCGCCAGTCCAGGTAGCTGGTCGCGCGCCGCAGCGACGCGAACCGCTTGCGGATATCGGCGGCGACGTCTTTGGGCCCTTGCGCGGCGCTAAGCTCCATTCGCGCACGCCGCTGAAGAGCCGCGCTGCCTTGGACCAGGTCCATCACCAGTTCGGCAAGCTTTTCAGCCCCCAGCTTCTCGAGATTTGCTTTGTTCAGGGTCTTCTTGGACATGGTGGTGACATCAGGTGGTGCTGTTGTGTTCCACCGGCACTCTACAGGGCATGCTTCTCAAGACAATATCGCGCCGGAGCAGCCGTTGGTGCGCGCGCAGGAACACATCGACCGTTCCTCCCTCAGGCTTTTTCTTATGGAACGGGCCGCCGCCTGAGCCTGTCAAGCTCTATGCAATAGGAGAGAAGGCTTGCCGTCGGTTTACGTGCGGGCGCCTGATAAGAGAGCGGCAGATCCCGACGCATGCGCTGATCCTTCAGTTGTAGTGCGCTGAGGGTCAAGATCCGCGACGCCGACAACCAGGGCGCCAAGTTCTGGCTGTCGGTGATGAACGAACTGCGCAACTCGATCGTTGGGAAGAAGATCTCGCGGATTGATTTCTGATCCTCCTCACAGGTTCAGGACATTCTATCGCCGTCGTGGACGGGCTGAAGGGCTTCCCGGAGGCCATCACCGCCGCCTTCCCGAACACCACGGTTCAGACGTGCATCGTTTACCTGATCCAGCATTTGATGAACTTGCTGCGGCTGGAAGGACCGCAAGGCCGTGGCCGCCGATTTGCGCCCGATCTACCAGGCTCCGACGGCCGAGGAGGCCACCCGACAGCTCTGCGGGTTCGAGAAATGAGCCGGGAAATATCCCTCCATCGCCCCGGCTTGGCGCGGGGCCTGGGCAGAGGTTGTTGCGTTCTTTGCCTTCAATCCAGCGATCCGGAAGATCGTTTACACGACGAATGCTGTGGAATCGCTGAACCGGGTGCTGCGGAAGACGCTGAAGACCAAGGAGTCATTCCCGACCGAAGAGGCGGCGACCAAGCTGATCTTCCTCGCCATACTCAACTTTGAGAAAAGTGGCCCCACGGTGCGCGAATGGCTTGCAGCTCGCAATCAGCTTGCCACAGTGTTCGCCTGGCGCTTCGACGCCTGACTGTATCTAATAATCGCATGCGGTCAGTCAGACACACATAGTTTCAGACACTCCCGGCCTGGTTGATCTTCCCTATTTCTTCAAGAGCGACAGTATCTCGTCGATCTTCTCTTCGAGCCGGATCATTCGGGCTTCAGCCGAAGCCGCAGCATAAAGCTTCTCGATCAGCCTCTCCATCTCGCGACGATCCTTCTCTTCCCTCCACGTCTCGCCTTCTTCTCGAGACCGCAGATGTTTCATCGTCGGATCTTTCATGGGCGCCTCTTCCATAACAGCAAGCTTGCTTCACGAGCAAAAACGCAACTCTAGGTTGTGGATGACTGTCGTGATAATAGGCCGCCGCCATGAAATCTATACAANNNTCGGATCTTTCATGGGCGCCTCTTCCATAACAGCAAGCTTGCTTCACGAGCAAAAACGCAACTCTAGGTTGTGGATGACTGTCGTGATAATAGGCCGCCGCCATGAAATCTATACAAAATCACGTGCGGCGCTTTGAAGTAGGACTAAAGAAGCACATGCCTCATCAAGCTTCAAAGGTGGCGGGCCTTAATGGAGGATGGCGCGCCTCTGACGACGCATCCTGTCAAGCAGCAGCCCGCCATACTGCCTCTCCCAGTTGAAGTACGTCCCCTGGCTGATCCCTGCCTTGCGGCAGATCTCGGCCACCGGCGTGTCCTCATCGCCTTGCCTCCGGACGAACGCATTCTGCAGATCTGGAGTGATGCGGTCAAAGCCTGTCGCGTCACGGCCTGCGCCGTCGAGGCGATGGAGACGGTTGTAGAGGCAGCATGCCGAACCCGGCGCGCTTCCGCTCGGGCAGTAGGCCGACTGCACAGGGCGGGCGATCACAGGCAGACGGCTGTCGTGGGGCTGATGGCGACTGACTTTCTGGCCGTGGAGGAGACGTACGAAGCTCCGGGTGAGCGTCGGGTTGACATCTCCCTCCGCCCTCAAGTCTCGTGGCCGCCCACGCGCGGGTGGCTGTGCCGGCGCCACTCCATCTCGCATCTCCCGCAGTGCAGGCCTTAGAAGAAAGGCCGCACGGCTTCGCCTGGACGCTGTCTGCATCTACCTGCAGCTACCGGATGACGTTACCGCCGAAAAGCATCGTCCATCTCCGGCTCGCCTGCCGGGATCAAAATTGCTGTGGCATTGTGAATTTGAGAGAATTACGAGGCCACGAATCAACCTTGAGGGGTTTTCCGATGAACAAGGTCACCAAGGCGCTGCTTGCGGCTGCCGCATTTTCTGCCGCGATTTCCACGGCCGCCGCCGCGGAGGTCACCATATCCGGCACGCTGACCGACGTCGAGGACGGCAACCGGTTCTTCACCCGCTCGGGCGGCGAGGCGCACGACAGCCTGAGGATTTCGGGTCTGGAGCCCGGGGTGAGCTACGTGCTGGTGACGACGCTTCACAGCGCGGCGTCCGGCGAAGAAATCGAGGTGGTCGAGACGGAGATCGCGGCCGATGGACCCGAGGCGGATGTGGTGGTGACCCTTCCTGTTCCTCGGAACGAGGGCGACCTGAACATCGACTATGTCACGCACAACCTTCTGCGCCGCGAGGGGGAGGATGCGATCGTCGCCGAGATGACAGGTGACGCAGCGGATCCGGAGCGCTCTATCCAAGTTCACTCGATCCAGCGCATCCATGTCCTGTCGACCACGGACGCGGTGGACAGGGACAACCGGATCCAGGGTCAGGGGGGGCAGATCGAGGTCACGCTCCGCTACGAGAACATGGTCGAAGGTTACGACTACACGGTTTGGGGCCAGCTGCTCACTCCGAGCGGCCAGAGCCGAGGGATCTTTGCATCGATCCCGTCATTCGCTCCGGAAACCAAGGCGGGCGAGCTGACGCTGACCTTTGACGTCCCGCCGGGTCTTGACGGCCTCAGCGTGACACCGAGCGTGGGCATCTTCCACCAGAACCGCGTTGAGATCAGGGAGGACGGCAATATCGAATGGCTTGAGGGATCCCGACTCCCGTAATGATCGCATCCCATGTCGTCCTGAGCGACGAAAGCCTCGCTATCGAAGTCGGTGTCCCCTTCGGGCAGGCTGAATAGGCCGGCACTTGTCCGGGTGCTGCTGTGAAGCTCTGCATCTGCATTGGCATTGGAGTTGCCGATGATGCCAGCGAGTGATGACAACGGTTGTGCTATCCGGGCGGGCAGAGTGCGCGTCCGGTCGTGCAGCGGCGGGACTTCTCAGGCTGGCGACCGCGGAACCGGGCGCGCCTTGAAGAGACCTGATGAAGCTTGAAGTCGAAGTCGAATGCTTGTGCGTGATTGTTGCAGCCGGTGCACAGGCTAAGACGTTCTCCAGGATCATGCCTTTTGCCCGATCAAGGTGCTCCTTGAACAGCCTGATCCGCAAGATCGTGATCGACAAAAGCGCGGTCAAGACCAAAGGCAACAAGGACATCAACCGGATGTTGAAGCGGTTCGGATGTTCGGTCCCGATCAAGATGGTGCGGATCAAGTTTTCAACAATTTGGTCGAGCAAAACCACCGCTTCATAAAGCGCCGGGTGAGACCGATGCTCGGCTTCAAGAGCTTCAGGTTAGCCACGTCGACCATCGCCGGGATCGATCTCGTCAACATGATCTGCAAGGGCCAGTTCCGGCCGGAGATCTGCCCTTGCACCAGTTCTTTAAGCTCGCCGCTTGAAGCCGAGGAGGCGCCGACCCCTGTATCATGCCGTCTGGTTTGCGACTGAGCCAAATCCGGTACCTTAAGGTCTAAGTCACTTGATATAATCATCATTTATAAACAGTATATTATATACTATAATCATCTTGAAATGATCTTAATGCGGCACACCAAAATGTTCTAGGCGACGTTGACGCCACAGCTGTGGGTCATGCTGCGGAAGGCTCTAGTTGCCTCCCAAAGAGTGACGATTTCCGAAATGAACTGCAGCGTGAACGACAGGCGAAGATCTTGCATCTGTTTACAAACGGTCATTTGGTAACGCGTAGTAAAACTGCATTTCTACCCGTCAGGTTCACCAAGGCAGTTGGTGCCCTTGTCCAACTGAGCTACTCCCCAACTCCTGGACAGATTTCCGGCTGATTTAAGCTACTGCCTGCACCTGCTGATCGGTTTCGATGGTGTTGAAGTAGACCACGGCGGGTGGTTGACCGCCATGGGCGGCGTGAGGCCGCTGGTGGTTGTAGAAGGTGATCCAGACCCCGATGCCAGCCTTGGCCTGAGAGCCGGTCTCCCAAGCGTGCAGGTAGACGCATTCATACTTCAAGGACCGCCAGAGGCGTTCGATGAAGATGTTGTCGATGCACCGGCCCTTTCCATCCATCGAGATCCGGGTGCCGACCCGTTTCAGGCGGTCGGTCCAGGCGAAGGACGTGAACTGCGATCCCTGATCGGAGTTCATGATCTCGGGTGGGCCGAACTTGTGGATCGCCTCGTTCAGGGCCTCGACGCAGAAGTCGGCTTCCAGGGTATTCGAGATGCGCCAGGCCAGAACCTTCCGGGTGAACCAGTCCATGACACCCACCAGATAGAGAAAGCCGCGGCGCATCGGGATGTAGGTGATGTCGGCGCACCAGACTTGGTTGGGCCGATCCACCCGCAGCCCACCCAGCAGATAGGGGTAGATCTTGTGGCCCTTGGCTGGCCTGCTGGTATCGGGCTTCTGGTAGATCGGCATCAAGCGCATCTGCCGCATCAGTCGCCGGATGCGCTTGTAGTTCACAATATGGCCCTCGTTCTGCAGGTGCCACGTCATCTGCTGCACGCCGTAAAACGGTGTCTCGAGGAACTGCTTGTCAATCACCACCATGAGGTCGAGGTTCATGGCCGTCTCGCCCATCAGCTCGTAGTAGAACGACGATCGCGAGATCGACAGCAGGCGGCATTGCGCCCCGACCGACAGGCTAGGGTGGTTCTTCTCAATCATGCCACGCCTCACCTGCCGGTCCAGGGCTTGAGCTTTCGTGACAAAAAATCATTGGCCACAGCCAGCTCCCCGATCTTGGCATGCAGGGTCCGCACCGTGTCCTCATCAACAGAGGGAGCCGTCTTGCCGCCCCGCTCGAAGATGTCAGCAGCACCATCGAGCAGAGACTTCTTCCACTGATGGATCATCGTCGGATGCACGCCATATTCGGCGGCCAACTCAGACACCGTGCGCTCGCCCTTCAAGGCTTCCAGCGCAACACGGGCCTTGAATCCCGCGTCATGGTTCCTGCGTTTCTTCATGTCCTGATCTCCTCGATCTTGGAGACCAGCAGACGTCAGATCGTAGCTTCCGTCACTGTCCGATTTTCGGGGAGGAGCTCAATCCTTCTCGAATCCCAAGGCACAGAGGTCACCGCGGGTGGCGGGGCAGAAAGGTGCTGTGAGGTGCAGCGGCGTCTTGGGAGACATATGCCGGCCGAAGTACGCCAGCGCTCCGACGGTAAGTAGTTGACCATCGGGGGCAAGATGAACGGCGGTTCGGTCTCCCGGCAGCCTCGCCCGTCGCGGCGCCTTAGGCAGTAAGGGATGCGTAGAACCGCCGCCTTCTCCCGACCTGCTCCACGTCCAGTCATCTTGCATTATCAGACATGCCCGAGGGAGGCCCACGCACATGGACACAAGTTCGGAACAACCGCCGTCAGACCCGCCGGATCGCCCCATGCCTCTGGCCGGAAACGACGGCCCTCTCGCCTTGCCCGCCGATGTCGCGAGGTCCGACAGCTTCAACCGGCTGGTGGAAACTGCCCGGGACTATCCCCGCGGCGCCCTTTCCCCGAACACGCGGCTTGTCTAGGGCTGGGACTGGGCCGCCTTCGCGCGGTGGTGCCGGAGGCGCGGCGCCGACCCCCTGCCCCGTCGCCCGAGCTGGTCGGGCTCTTCATCGCTGACTTGGCGGCGCCCGGCGGCAACGCCCCTGCCCTGTCGGTGGCCTCCATCGAGCGGCGCCTCTCCGGCCTCTGCTGGGGCACGGCGCAGCGCGGGGCGCGGCTGGACCGCGGCGACCGTCATATTGTAAATGCTGGATCAACTTTTCTCAGAAGCGCTGGCGCAAAATTCCCCACTCTTCGGGTTCGGCGATCAGCCGTTCAGTTGATGGGCGCCTTCGTTTTTCAGCGGCCGACCGCGGCGCTTGGGTAGTGGTGGCGGGGTGATGTTGGCGTGCGCGCGCGTATGTTCCGGCATCAGGTCGGCGTGATGGCGGAGCCGGTAGCTGGCGCCCTCGATCTGGACCACGACGGCATGATGCAGCAGGCGGTCCAGAAGCGCCGTCGCGACAACGGGATCACCGAAGATCTCGCCCCATTCCGCGAAGCCCCGGTTGGAGGTCAGGATCATGGCGCCTTTTTCATAGCGCGCGTTGACCAACTGGAAGAACAGATTGGCGCCACCGCTGGTGATGGGCAGGTAGCCGATCTCGTCGACGATGAGCAGGGAGGCGCGGGCATAGAAGCGGATCTTCTCGGCCAGGCGTCCTTCACGCTCGGCCCTGGTCAGGGCTTCGATCAGTTCGGCAAGGGAGCACCGATACACGCTGCGGCCTGCCTTCACCGCGGCAACACCAATCGCGGTAGCAAGATGGCTTTTCCCGGTGCCTGGCGGGCCAAGGAAGTGCAGCACCTCCGCCCTCTTGATGAACTCGAGCTCGGCCAGGGCCATGATGCGGTGCCGGTCCAGCGAGGGCTGGAAGGAGAAGTCGAAGCTTTCCATCGTCTTGACCGGCATCAGGCGCGCGGTTCGCAAGGCGACGCCGATGCGACGGCCTTCGCGCAGGTTCAGCTCTTCTGCCAGAAGTTCGTCGATTGCTTCGATGGCGCTGATCTCCCCCTTCTCCAGTCGGCTGAGGGTGTGGTCCAGCGTCTCCAGGGCGCGGGCCATGTGCAGGCTGACCATGCTCTGGCGGATGCGTTCGGTGACCGGGATCATGGGTGGCCCTCCTGCGCATTCGCCAGCCGACGCCCGACGGCTTCATAGAAAGCCAGAGAACGCCGGGCCACAGGGGCGTCGACCGAAGATGACGGGACAAGCATTGCCCGCCGTGTAGCCGGAACGGGCTTACGATGGCCGGGATCGATACGGCGCTGGTTCTTGCCCTCCAGCACCGGATGGCTGGCGATCAGCTGGCCGTCCTCGAAGATCCGGACCTCGACCGGATGGTTCTGGACCTCGACGATCCGCCGCCGCGTGGTGTCGGGAACGCTGTATTGGTTGCCACCCACCGCGACCATGCCTTCCTGGCTGATGCGCCGTTCAACCGTCAGCACCGCATCATAGGGGTAGGCAGGCAAAGCCAGAAGATGCGGCTTCTCTTCGGCAAAGTGCTCATCCACGACCCGGTTTGTTGTGGCATGCACCCGAGGATTGGCGATGGTCGTGCGCCATTCCTCGAACTGCGCGTTCAGGTCGTCCAGATCGCGGAAGCTGCGCCCGAGGAAAAAGTCCTGCCGGACATAACGGAACGGTCGCTCGACCTTGCCTTTCGTCTTGGCCCGATACGGCTGACAGGCCCGTGGCGCCGACCCGTAGTGAGCCAGCAGCGCCACCAGGGAGGCGTTGTAGGTCACGACCCCGGAAGCATCCTCGCCTATGACCGCAGTCTTCATCCGGTCATAGAGGATCTCGGTGCAGGCCCCTCCCATCGTCTGAAATGCAGCAATGTGGCAGCGCATCACCGTTTCGAGCGTTTGGTTCGGGCAGAACCGCCCCCAGAGCCAGCGGCTGTGGCCCAGCACCATGCTGAACAGCCAGACCTTGCGCAGCACGCCGGGTTCAGAAGTGAACTCCACCTGGAACTCGGCAAAATCCACCTGCGCCTGCTGGCCGGCGGGCGTTTCGAAGCGTCGCTCGAATTGCCGCGGCGCCAGGGGTCGGATCAGCCGAAGATATTCCGTCAGCGTGGAATAGGCCCCGGCATAGCCCATTGCCTTGATCTCGCGATGGAGCCTGCGCGCTGACAGGCCGGGAAAGGCTTCAAGCCGCTCTGCCAGATACGATCGGAACCGATCTGCCAGCCGATCGCCCGGCTCTCTGGGTCCATACACCGGAGCCTCAAGGCCCCGTTCCAGGTATTTCCGAACCGTCTTGCGGTCGAGCCCGGTCTGGCGCGCAATCGCGCTGATGCCCAAGCCCTGCCGTCTCAAATCCAGGATCATCACAATCTCCCTCAATCCTACCACCTGCCCGCCCTTTCTCTGGCATCAGCAGGGGTAATTCTGCGCCGCCGATGGTCCGGGGGCATGCCCCCGGACCATCGGCATCAGCGCCAAACTGGGGAATTTTCATCCAGCCGTTTTGGGGAGATTACGTCCAGCACTCACACATATCGCCTCCGTGCTGGCCGGCATCCGCCGCCGGCACGCCCGGCCTTCCGTGCGAAGGAGGCCATCCTCCCCGAGGACCTGCGGGCGATGCTCGCCACCCTGCCCCACGACCTGCGCGGCTTGCGCGACCGGTCGATCCTGCTGGGGGGCTTTGCCGGCGGGCTGCGGCGCAGCGAGATCGTCGGCCTTGATTATGGCCGCGACGATACGCTCGACTCCCGGGGCTGGATCGAGATCCTGCCGGAGGGCCTGCTGCTGACCCTGCGCGGCAAGACCGGCTGGCCGGAGGTGGAGATCGCCCGCGGCTCGGCGGAGCACACCTGCCCCGTCCATGCCCTGGAACAGTGGCTGCACTACGCCCGGATCGGGTTCGGGCCGCTCTTCGTGGCCGTCTCGCGCGACGGGCGCGCCGCCACGTCCCGCCGCCTCGGGGACAAGCATGTCGCCCGCCTCGTCAAGCAGACGGACCGCGATGCGGGGCTGCGCCCCGACCTGCCGGAGGCCGAGCGGGTCCGGCTTTATTCGGGCTATTCGCTGCGTGCGGGTCTGGCCTCCTCGGCCGAGGTGGACGAGCGCCATGTCCAGAAGCAGCTCGGCCACGCCTCCGCCGAGATGACCCGCCGCTACCAGCGCCGCCGCGACAGGTTCAAGGTCAACCTCACAAAGGCGGCGGGGTTGTGAGACGTCAACGATCGTAACTCTTGAGCGTCGTCAGGGCGGCAATATGGCGCGGCAGATTGCTCCGGGCATTCAGGATGTCGACGATGATGATTTCCTGCGGTCTGTCCAGGAACATCAGGAAAGTGTTCCCCTGCCCTCGTAACTCGAAGGTCCTCGGCGTCATCAACCAGAACGGCGCAACTTCTGGTGCGGGCCTGACGGCTCAGGATCTCCGCGCAACTCTATAGAAGCCCGTGCTCGTTGAGGACACGAAGCGCGAAGCGTTGGCGCTCCGCGCGCTGGTGGTACAGCGGGTGGTGGGTATTTTGGCGCTTACCACGATATTTTGGCGAACTTCTGCGCAGCGCTATCAGCATCTCCCGACCACTCAGCGGATGATCCCGCCCCTTGCCCCTACCGTTCCACGCCGCGCGATGCTATCGCAGCGGCATGATCTTTCAGAACCTCGCCTATCCATGCCGCCCTCTTTCGAGTTGCCATAGCGCAACAACCTTGATGACCCAGGTGTAGCCATCGTCTGTGTACTGCAAGCGCCAACGCGCTTGGCATGGCCGTCGACCATGGTGGACAGGCGTCATCAAATCGTGGTGCGGGCAGCTACGAGTTGCCTCACGGCTGTTCTGCCAAGGTGCTCATTCCGCCGCTCTTATGACGAGGCGCGACTTGATGGCCCGCTCAGAAATTCTGGCCACTGGTTGGAAACCGCCTTCGGCCGCGCGGCGCAACCGCCTGCCCACGATGTACACGACGCGCGTTTCCACCACGGTGGACAGCTTGCCGACGCCCGTCCGACTATACAATAATGCGGTCCTCTCTGAATTCCGGCGGCATCGCGCGTCGACGATGCGCGGCAAGATTAGCCCGACTCCCTCATGCAGAGGCGCGTTGGCGACACGGAGAGAGGCGCCTGAGCTATAGCAGTACAGGACCACAGCCACGTATCTAAGTGTAGTGCTCGCGTTGGTTTGTCTACCATGGTGGACGCAGACGAGGCGACCGCGAGCCTCATCGCCTGCGGATCATCGCCGCCGAGGACGGGTGTCTAGCGCTTCCTATAAGCACCGTGTCCACCACGGTAGACAAACACCGGCACGCGAGGGCTTGCCGTTGATATCTCGCATAGCAGGCCAGCCTCAACCGCGCTCTGGCTTTGTCCGCAAAATAATGGGCATCGACACTTGGCAGTAGGTGTTGACGACGGTTCTCGAACCTTTCTGCCGTCGCGAGCCGAGAAGCTCATGCACGGACAGCGGACCTCGCTCGGCAGTTCTGTCGCAGCCTGATCATCGTGGCGGGCAACCAGTCCGGCTCTTGCATTTCGGCTTCGCTTTGGTGCGTCCACCATGGTAGACTAGGTGCGTATGCGGCTGTACGAGATGGGGAGGCCGCAGTTTTGCGGTGGCCGGGTCACCCGTATAGTTAGTTCATTCCTCCAGAGCCCGAGATACTTCGTGCCGACGGCGACTATGTGATTTGGTGCGCTGGCATGTTCTTGACCGCGGTGGACAGCTGCCGAAGCCACCGAAGCGGATCGAACTGCGCAGCATGCTTGCCGCTGATAAGACTGCGCAGATAAGCCCCAGGGCGTTTGATACGATCTTGGCGCTGCAGAAGGCAAAAGATGGTCACAGCAGCCTTGTCTGGGCCATGCCGGTCGACCAAACACTTTATGATAGGAGCATCGATGCCAAGCCAGCGCGCCACGCATGGAGCCTGATCGACGAGCTCGCGCCATGTCGGATTAGGTGTAATGCTTATAGCAGAAACTTCGGGGCAGGCCGCCCGGACCTCGCTCAGCAGTGTATTATCACAAACCACTTTGGCTTCAAGGCAGTTCAGCCCATCCTTAATTACGGAAGTTCGACTCTCCCGAGCGTTCTTATCTAAATTATCTTTTTCTGACATCTGAAGGTGGCCGTCAATTTGGCTGTCAGCGGCCGACATATCGGGAGCAGATATTGGGTTGCTGCACGGCGCAAGTTCGATGGTAGGGCAGGGGGCGTTAGTTGCCAAACCGGCTTCTTCTAGGCATCGATCGAGCACCTGCTCCAGTTCGTGGCTCCTGAGCTTTCTGCGAATGATCAGCCGGATCTCACAGACACGCGCGCTATCCGGATCCAATGCCTCGATCTGCGCCGCAACCGCGCGAAGCTTCATGCGCAGGATCTGACGGTGCCGTTCGTCACGCTCAAGCTCGCCAGCTAGGTAACTGATCTCGCCCGAGCGTTCGAGAAGAGGCGAAAGATCGAAGCCGAATGCTATAGCCTCAGTGCTGTCACGACGACGCAAGGCGAAGCGTTTGCGATTGGGGCTATCATGGCGGGCAATCATGCCAACCTCGACAAGGTCTTTGATCGCCCGCTGCAGCGTCCTCTCGCTGATGTGGTTAAGGCGCTCCTGGAGCGCCAGGTTCGATGCGAAGACCATCGTGTGCCGTTGGTTCTTCAGGAAACCGACCATGGCGGACAGGACCTCGATATGTCGAGCTTTCAGACCATAGGCCGTTTGGCATACTCGCAAATGCCGGATCACCTGCCATAAGGTGCTGGCATCTAGGCAAGCGCGAACAGCCTGGTCCCGTGAGACGGGCAGGGGGTGTTGGCTATCGGGCATGTTTCTTTAGCAGGGCGACCGATCGCCTATGAGCACCCAGCCTGCTTGCCATGCTGGCTTGCAACATAGCCAGCAAGTTACCGTCCACTGAAGCAGTGGCGCTTGACGCGGTATAGGATTGGCTGCTAGATCAGGTTTACCACAACTTTGATCTAGGGCCTCTCCGGGCATGTCTCGGGGGGGCTCTTTTCGTCTCGGTCTCCTGAATCCTCCTTATCTAGGTGTTGCTATATGTGATTGCCGGACTCATGCCCGATCGTCACGCTCCTTCAGCCAAAGCTCATGCAGATCTTTAATGAGACGATCTGCGTTCTTCGTGAACCATTGGCCGAATTCGGGTTGCAGTTTCGTGTTGAGCTGCATCTGGACCGAGGTCGGCTTTGCGCTGACGACGCCGATCTTGCTCCCATCTTTCAGCGTCAGAGAGCTCCGCTGTCCACCATGGTGGACAGGCCGAGCCGAGTGCTGCCCACCGTGGCGGCCAGCCATTGAGGAAAAGGCATTATCCCTAATGATTTCAAATCGTTCCGCGCTCGTGCTCACCTTGTTCAGAGCATCAGCGGATGCCTCCAGCACAGCCATAAGGTCAACGTTCCCGTCCTTGACGAGATTCGCCAGCTCCGTCCAAGGGCGCCTGCCGACCTCATGCGCCGGTCCGACCGCGATAATCACCTCGATAGGCAGGGCATCCAGGACAACAGTGTAAGTGCTGACCGTCTGCTTGGAGACGCCGAGAGCTTCCTGGATAATGGTTCGGTCGTATCCGGCGTCGCGCATGGCGCCGATGAAAACGCACTTCTCGATAAAGCTTGGATCGAGGCGCAGCGAATTTTCCTGGCCTTGCGCGATGACCGCTGACTGGTCGTCGAGCGATCTGACGATCGCCTTGATGCGCGTGTCCCCGCCCAGAAGGCGGACGGCCGCGAGCCGCCGGCGTCCGTAGACAATTCGGTAGCGGTTGAACCGGCCCGGCACGGGGCGGACGAGGACAGGAACCTGCTGTCCGTGTTTCCGGATGCTCTCGGCGAGGTCCTGCACGCTGGCGTCGTCTATCGAAAGACGGTCGCGGAGGTCGCTGGCTTCGATGGTGGCCGGATCCAGGTCCTGCACGCCGCTCTCGCCGAGCTGTCGCATTGAGTCCCGCAGACTGCTGATGGCTGGCGCGGTCGTGTTGCCAGCTGCCGCGTCAACGACGCCCACGGCATCGGCGAGAGGGTGCTCGTTCAGCGTCAGGTCAAGGAGGTTCTTGCGTCCCATCAGTCACGTCCCCACGATGCCTGGATCAGCGTCTCGATCTCATCGCCTACGGCATTACAGCTGGAAACCGCGCGCTCTAACGTCTTGCGCACAAAGTCCCCAGGTTCCACTTCGTAGACGGTCTGCTGGGTGATGCCGGCATCCGAGATGGCGGTGGACTTAAGCATCGGCTCGGTCAGAACGTGTCCCGGAAGCATGGATCGGAGGTATGCGGCCATCTGTGTCTGGGGCCCGTCTGAAGGCTCGTAACGTGTCAGCAGGAACTTGATGAAGTCCCAGGTCACCGGTCTGCCGACGTGCCGTTCGATCGTCTCAAAGAGCTCGCCTGCCAAGCGCAGGAACTGCGACATTGACGCGATGTCCAGCATCGAGGGTACCACGGTAACGATCAGGCCAGTGGATGCCGCGAGAGCCGTGAGTGTAATGAAGCCCAGCTGAGGTGGGCAGTCGATGATGACGAGATCGTAGTCATCCTGAACCGAGTCCAGCTGCATGGCCAGCCGCTGAGCGAATGATGGTGTGAGGCGCTGTGTCAGGGCATACGCGGTGTTGGTCTCGTATTCCGACAGCATGAGACCGGCAGGAGCAAGATCGAGGTTGTGGAAATAGGTCTTGAGAATGACGTCGCTCAGCGGGACCTGCTCGCCGTCATACCGCAGCGCATCGTAGATAGTCCCCTTCTCGGCGAACTCGATCTCGGGCCGGTAGCCGAAGAGGGTCGTGAGGCTGCCCTGAGGGTCCATGTCGATGGCTAGGACTCGGTAACCCCGCAGCGCGTAACGCTGTGCTAGATGCGCGGCCGACGTGCTCTTCCCCGAACCGCCCTTGAAGTTGACGATGCTGATGACCTTCATTTCGTCGCCATCGCGACGCCCGGGCCGGAAAGCATCGGGATTTTTGGCGGTGCGCGCCATATGCTTGCGAATGCCGTCGATTGTGGCCGCCGAGTAGAACCGGTGTCCTCGCGCGTCCGTCTCCGCGTTGGGAAAATCTTGGTCCTCATTGTGACGCAGGCGCAGGTTGGAGCCCGAGATCCCGGTGAACTCGATCAGCTCCTTCGAACTGAACAGCCTGAGCTTCTTGCGCCCCTCGGGGCGGTAGGCGTTCTTCATTTGCCGGTCGAGCGAGTTCGCCAAGCTTGTTGCGAAGCTTGTGATAAGCCGGGAATCAGCTACGACTGGCTGCTGGACAGGATCCAGGTCGTTCATGTTACCCTCATTTGCCTCGTGCCTTTTCGACTTATGCTCTCCTGCTCCGTTTTTGGGCATCTGCGTCCTTCGAGGTGACAGTTGGCCAGCAGGCACTTGAACAAGCCTTGCCACGCAAATGCCCTAGGAGCAAACAATTTCTTGATTTGTAACCGAAGACCCGTCTCGCAGCCCTAGGCTGTAATGGCGTCAAGGTGCCGTGATGGCCTTAATTTGCTGGACATGATAAGCCACCGTTTCCTTATAGGTCCTGTGCCATACGTGACGCGGATGCGGTGGTTGCCACGTTGCAGAGCAACAGAGGACGCATTTCGCGATTCGTAGGTGCGTTTGGTAAAGCCTCGGTGTGGTAGTTTGCGAAAAGACGCAGAGGTTTGCGTGGCGACGCACGAGATCGACACCCAGTGAAGGTTCCGGAAGTTGCTTCCGATCATCGCCTAGGACGATGAGATCCTTTTTACCGGCTTTGGCGTTTACGGCTACCCGACGGATTTTCTTGTACGAGCGTCATCACAGACCGGTCCTCTAAGGTGACTTGCGGGGGAGACGTGCGCATCGGGCGAGCGGAACTGCGCGGACCGGTCATTATGCGCGGCAACTCCGGTTTCGATAGCCTCAAGATCAATGGCGATCTTCTGGCCTATGACAATGTCCAGGCAGTGGACGGTGGGGCGGAGATATCCGAAAGCGCCATCATCACCCGAGGACGCATCCGTTGCGACACGTCGTTCCGCGTGCGCGGCGCGCTGGTTGTCGAGCACGATCCCGAGGGGAATGGCGTTTTCTACTGCGACATTGTGCAGAAGCTGCCCGGGTCGTGAATAGGGCAGGGTCCTAGGTTTGCATCCTTTGTGGAGCAGCGACGGCCTTGAACCTTGTACGAAAGTTGTGGGTCTGCAGGTACGTGCCGCCGTCGACTTCAACGGTCAGGGTCGAGCTGGTTTTTAAGCTCGCGATGTCGATCTTAAACAGAACTGCTTCATCGGGGAGCTTGACGGCCGCAGGACCCGGTGCATCCAACAGGTCCTGGTGAACCTGTCTGCACATAAGTTGTAGCTGAGCAGCAGCAGCCCGAGGATGCTCGAATATCGCGGCCGTGAAAAGCCGTGTGTTCCTCTTCACTCCACAGGTCGGTGCAGTCATGCGGGTTCTGGGTCACAGTCTTGCCTTCAGAGTATTGGTGCAGTCGATCAAGAGTAGCTGGGACTGTTCCCGCCGAGCGAAAAGCCAAAGCGGATGTTTTTCGTATGTCGGCGTGTGGGGCGGGGCGGGAATGCAAGCGCGCGAAGAGGATCGCAGCGGGAAGACCCCTGTGGCGAGCGCCGCTCCGAACGAAGAGAGCGTAAGGTGGCGGAACCCGGACAGCGGTCCGGGTCTATATCGGGAAAGCTTTGCTTATCTATCTGCAGTGGCTGCGGGCTGGGGCGAGAAGTGGCGGGCGCGAGACTGCTGACCGAGCAGCACGTGCTCCACCCGTCTGCTGGTGTCCCTCCTGATCTTGACAGCGGGACCTTGAGATTCAGCGAAGTTTACCCTATATAGCGTGATTACGGCCGATATAGCAGATGGGAGCCACGGGATGCAAATTACGGACTTCGCTGAAGGCGGGCAGTTCGAGCCCCGGAAGATTGCGACCGTTCTGCGCACCTCCGCGGAAGAGATTGCGATGACGGTGGGGCTGGGCAAGGATGCCCTCCAGCGCCGTACGCGGGTGCAGTCCGACAAGACGCAACGCCGCCTGCGTGAACTGGTCGAGGTGCTCAACAAGGTGGAGCCGCGGTTCGGCACGGAGCTCATGGCCTATGCCTGGTATCGGTCCGAGCCTCTGCCGGGCTTTGACGGGCGCACCGCGATGCAGTTGGTTCAAGAAGGAAAGGCGCAGCAGGTCCTGGAATATATCGATGCGGTTGACGCGGGCATCTACGCCTGATGCCGCTCGAGAGCGGGCGCTACAAGGGAGCGCTTTACCGTGCATTGAACCCGGTCTACGCACGCGAACCGTTGTCCGGCCGCGGCGCCGAGCTCTATGGTGGGCGTTTCAACTCCAAAGGCATACCGGCGCTGTACACCGCTCTGGACGCGACGACTGCCTTGCGCGAAGCAAACCAGGCGGGCAGTCTGCAGCCTACCGTCCTGGTGTCCTACCGAGCGGATCTTGGACCGATATTCGATACACGCGACGCAGGGGGGCGGGACCGCTACGCGATGACCGTTGAGGCGCTCGCAGATCCTGGCTGGCGCTCGGCCATGCTCGACGGCAGACCGGTGCCCACCCAAGCATTTTCCAAAGCGCTCATTGCAGACGGGTTTGCTGGATTACTTGTTCAGAGCTACGCCAAGGGCGCAACAGCAGCCGATCTGAACCTCGTCTTATGGCGCTGGACAGCCCATGCCTGTTCGCTGGAGGTGGTCGACGACGAGGACAGGCTGAGGAGAATGTGACGCTTCGCCTGGTTGTTCTACGCGACAAGCCTTGGCCAGTCCTGAAGATCCCGCGGACCTCACAGTCCCATCGCCGACACGAACACCTCCAGGCAGACGACAGTTCCTCCGGCACCGAAGGGCGTAGCCGAACGGGAGACGCTTCTTGCGGCACCTCCGGATAGAGAGTTTTTGCGCCGACATGATCTTTGCGGCGAGGCTCCTCGTTCTGCGGATCCTGCCCTCCACGTCGTCCATGTTGCAGCGATCGTCTCAGCGCAACGTGGTGTTGATGAGATGAGTGGCGGTACCCTTTTGGCTGGCGCTGCCGTATGCCGCAACATCACGATCAGGGTCGCGCCAGAGAAGCTGTTGCCGCGATTGTCTAACCGCGAAGCGCCAAGGTACAAACGCTCGACTGGTGGCGACAGTCGCTCTCCCGTATCGACGCCATTTCAGAAGCACGCTGTTCAAGACGAGGATTTACGATGGACGAAGACCGCATACAAAGGATCCGGGACCGGGCGCATGCTCTGTGGGAGCAGGCGGGTCGTCCGGAGGCCCGGGATGCCGAGCACTGGTCGCAAGCGGAAAGTGAGATTGCGGCAGAGGAGGAGGCACAGTCTTCCGCCCCGGCCGGGGCGGTAGGCGCCCGCCGGGGGCGCAAGCCGAAAGCAGCCGGGGAAGAGGCAGCGGAAGCGTCGAAGAGCAGGCGCGGTCGCCGCCCTCCCAAGGCCGCAGCCGATACGGCAGCGGGGGTCTCGGCGGATGCACCACGGGCAACCAGGGGCCACAAGCCCAAAGCCGTGACCGAAGAGGGTGCGGAAGCGCCGCAGGCCACGCGCGGCCGCAAAGCCCCGGCTGCTGCCGGCGGAGAGGGCGAGGCGCCAAAGGCGCGGCGGGGTCGCAAGCCGAAGGTGGCACCCGAAGGCTCCGACACCGCTGAATAAGCGGCCTGCAGGTTGCGCCGCTCATGACGCCGCAGGCTGACGGTTCGACGGACGTGCTGGCCGGCCTGGTGGAGCGGGTCACGTTCCACAACGCTGAGAATGGCTTTTGCGTCCTGCGGGTCAAGGCGCGCGGGCATCGGGACCTTGTGACGCTCGTAGGCCATGCCGCAATGATCTCGGCCGGGGAATGGGTCACCGCGTCCGGAACCTGGATCAACGACCGAACCCACGGCCTGCAGTTCAAGGCGCAGTTTCTGAAGACGCATGCGCCCTCCACCGTCGAGGGGATCGAGAAGTACCTCGGCTCCGGGATGATCCGGGGGATCGGGCCGGTCTATGCGCGGCGGCTGGTGAAGTGCTTCGGCACCGATGTCTTCGACATCATCGAGGCGACGCCGGAGCGTCTGCGCGAGGTCGAGGGGATCGGCCCCGTCCGTGCCGCCAAGATCACCGCCGGCTGGTCAGACCAGAAGGTGATCCGCGAGATCATGGTCTTCCTGCACCAGCACGGGGTGGGAACGGCGCGGGCGGTGCGGATCTTCAAGACCTACGGGACTGACTCTGTGCAGGTGATGAGCGAGAACCCGTATCGCCTGGCCAGGGACATCCGCGGCATTGGCTTTCGCACGGCCGACATGATTGCCGAGAAGCTCGGGATCGAGAAGACCGCCATGATCCGCCTGCGCGCGGGAGTGTCCTTTGCCTTGGCCGAGGCCATGGGTGATGGCCATTGCGGCCTGCCACGGACGGAGCTGATCGGGCTCGCGGAAAAGCTCCTCGAAGTGCCGGCCGAGATGATTGTTCGCGCCATGCAGGAGGAGCTTGTCGAAGGCTCGGTCACGGCGGGCCGGGTGGGGGATGCCGACTGCATCTTCCTGACAGGGCTCTACCAGGCCGAGCGCGCGATCGCCGAGCGCCTCTTGCAGATCCGGACGGGCGATCCCCCCTGGCCGGACATCGACGCCGACAAGGCGCTCCCCTGGATCGAGCAGAAGACCGGCCTGAAGCTTGCTTCCAGTCAGGCCGACGCCGTCCGCCTCGCGCTCAGGTCCAAGGTCACGGTGATCACCGGCGGCCCCGGCGTCGGCAAGACCACCATCGTGAACTCCATCCTCCGGATCCTGGCGGCCAAGGGGGTCAAGCTCCTGCTCTGTGCCCCTACCGGCCGGGCGGCCAAGCGGATGTCCGAGGCGACAGACATGGAAGCCAGGACCATCCACCGGCTGCTCGAGTTCGACCCGAAAGCCTTCGGCTTCAAGCGCAATGACGAGAACCCGCTGGACTGCGATCTGCTGGTGGTCGACGAGAGCTCGATGGTCGACGTGCTCCTGATGCAGTCGCTGATCAAGGCGGTGCCAACCACGGCCGCGCTTCTGATCGTCGGCGACATCGACCAGCTGCCATCCGTCGGCCCCGGCCAGGTGCTGGCGGACATCATCGGCTCGGACGCTGTGCCAGTGGTCCGGCTGACCGAGGTGTTTCGCCAGGCGGCGCAAAGCAAGATCATCACCACGGCGCATGCGATCAACGCCGGGCGGATGCCGGACCTCGCGCCACCTGACGGCGAAGCAGACTTCTACTTCGTGCCGGCGTCGGATCCGGAACAGGCCGTGCCGCGGATCGTGGAACTGGTCAGCAAGCGCATTCCCCGTCGCTTCGGCTTCGATCCGATCAAGGACATTCAGGTCCTTTGCCCGATGAACCGGGGCGGCGTCGGCGCCCGGTCTCTCAACATCGAGCTGCAGGCGGCCCTGAACCCGCCCGGCGACAAGAAGGTGGAGCGGTTTGGCTGGGCCTTTGCACCTGGAGACAAGGTCATGCAGATCGAGAACGACTACGACAAGGAGGTCTACAACGGCGATATCGGCATGATAGAGGATGTCGATGCGGACGAGGGCGAAGTGGCAGTCAAGTTCGACGGCCGCACGGTCGCCTTCGCCTTAGGTGAACTTGATACGCTGGTGCCGGCTTACGCCACCACCATCCACAAGAGCCAGGGCTCCGAGTACCCTGCCGTGGTCATCCCGATGATGACCCAGCATTACGCCATGCTGCAGCGCAACCTCATCTACACCGGCGTCACCCGCGGTCGGAAGCTGGTCGTACTGGTGGGCCAGAAGAAGGCCGTGGCAATCGCTGTCAGGAACATCTCGGGGCGCCGCCGCTGGTCGAAGCTCGACGAGTGGCTGGCCGCCGCAAGGTCAAGCTGACCAACTCGCGGTGCGTCGTTCAGCAGGTCTGGTAGTTGTTCGGGCCTGTCGCAGGCGCAAAGGCCCGCTTCCAACCATCTATCGCACACAAGATGGAGGGCACGTCCAAAGCTGCTGCGATGGCCAGTTTCGTTTCCACACGAACGGCAATGGCTCGGCAACCTCAGACGCTTGAGCCTTGGGAACCCTGTCAGGAGGCGTTTCCCCTTTGGTTGCAGGTGTCACGCCATCTGATATGTTCTTGATCCCCATGTTACCGAAGGGAAAGCCGTGTGACCGCCGACAAAGAACCGGAGTTTGAGGCTCTTTCGCCCATGGCGACAGGAGAGCGCTCTTCTCCACAAGCCGCCAGGATGCGGATGATGAACGAACTGAAACGGGCGGCCTTTCAGGAGCGCAGGATTCTGGACGAGGATGCCGGGCTTTTCGCTCCGAGCGAGTTGGCGGAGGCGCAGGCCTTGCTCGCCGAGATCGATCAGCTTGTCGCTCGGGCGGATGCACTTAATCAAGCAATAGCCCGGCGTCTGAGAACGGAAGCCGAAGGAGATCCAGAAAAGACGGGGTTGCTGGAGCGCTTCCAAGCCGCAAAGGGGCTCACGGTGAAGCTGGCACCTTTCTGAACTGGGAGGAGCCGCCAACGCAGATCCGAAGGTTGCTGTGCAGGATAGCGCTTTTAAGCTCTGTACATGCTCCGCCCGATACGCTTGCTGACACTAGCCCATTGGCTCCAGACTTTGATGTGAGCATCGGCGACGCTCAGCGCGGGAGTCCTGTTGAACCAGAAACGGCAAGAGACCTAATCCTGAGTCTTCCAACGCTCGGATGCTGTCAATCAGCAGGTGCAGTGGCCACTTGGAATTCCGGTATGGGATGTTCAGAGCAAGGGTCTTCTGGCGGAGGGACAGGGTGCTGAAGTCTGGCACCGTCCAGTTCAGTCCGATCAGGTGCAACAGGCTTCCGGCCAAGCCTGCGTCTGCTGCTGAGGTTCTACCGCTGATGCTGAGTAAGTCGAACCTGAAAGTCGCAATGGCGGCTTCGGCACGCTGTCGATTAGCTGGAAGGTGGCGGGATCACGATGTCGAGACGCAACAGCAACTGGCGGTGACAGTTGAGTTGTTACCGGACCGGAACTCAATCAGCATCGCTCTTGGAGCCATGTGTAACGGCTGTGGACGCTCAGTTCAGCGAGGTAGCAACCGCAGCCTTTCCGACGCGTTGCTCAGCGACATCTGAAGCACGGAGATTGCGATGAACAAACCGCACCTGATCTACTTCGCCGACCCGATGTGCTCGTGGTGCTGGGGCTTCTCGCCCGTCATTGACGGAATTAGTAACGAATATGGTGCGTCGCTGCCAATCCGACTTATCTTGGGTGGGCTGCGCCCGGGAACAACGGAGCCACTTACAGAGACTTCCAGTCGCGACATCCGTGAGCATTGGGAGCACGTACATGAAGCCTCAGGCCAGCCCTTCGACTTCGGCTTCTTCGAACGGAAAAGCTTTATCTATAACAGCGAACCTGCCTCGAGAGCTGTCGTCGTCGCGCGCCACAGAAGCATGAGCGACGGCCTCGACTTTCTCAAACCGATGCATGACGCATTCTACGCTCAAAACCGCGATATAACGGATGAGCAGGTTCTGGCGGATCTTGCCGCAGAGGTTGGATGGGAGCGGGAGAAGTTTCTGCAGTTAATCCGCAGCGAGGAGATCAGGACAGAGACCTGGCAGGACTTTGCCATTTCTCAAAACGCCGGTGTCACAGGTTTTCCTTGCCTCATCGCAGGCACAGGTGAACAAACCGGTTACAGCCTCGTAACGGCAGGTTATCAACCGACAGGGCGCATCTTGCCGGCAATCAAGGAGTTTCTGCAACGACCCTTGGCAGTAGGTTCCCCATCCTGAGGCGCCCGTGGCCTCAGAGGAGGAGCCTGGCCAGACAGTTATTCGGCGTTTGGTCTAGTGGCGCTGCCGTACCTGCCCCTGATCCAGAAGATAATCATGCTAGCTGGTAGGAGCAGATTGAGCAGGGGTTGAGCTTGAAAGCCGGATATATGAGCCGGAGGAGTGGCTGACCCGTGCTTGCCATTCCTTCGAAAGGTCACTGGCTGGAGGCTGAAACCACGTGATGATGCCGCAGAGCTACAGCTGATAGCTATAGCCTGTTGCGTCAGTATTTGCAGATCCGCAAACGTTCTAGGGGAAGTGTCCTCGCTAAAAGAGAGCCACGACCCATGCTGCCTTCGGTTCGGTCAGGACGGGACAAAAGGCGCGTCTTCGCCCCAAAGTTCTAGGATCCGCTGATCGCGCAGGCATCTGTCACGGTAGCGCTTGTAGGCAACCCTTTTCGGTACGGCCAAGCCGACCGAAGTGAACGCTATCCGGGCGTAGCTCCTGTAGTAGTCCTGGTGATAGTCTCCTACAGGAAAGAACTCCGATGCATCGTGGATCGGCGTCACGATTTCTTGGCCAAGCTCCTGCTCTGCCTCGGCCTTCGCGGCTTCGGCGGCTGCGCGCTGTGTATCGTCAAAGACGTAGATGGCGGTAGTGTACTCATGTCCGCGGTCGCAGAATTGTCCTCCGGCGTCGATGGGATCTATGGAACGGAAGAACAGGTCCATCAACTCTCGATAGCTGACCTCAGCAGGATCGTAGGGGATGCTGACGGCCTCGATATGATCGCCCGAAGTGCCATACTCCGGAGCGGGTGTCGTTCCGCCAGTAA
>QKYL01000183.1 GCA_003255745.1 Paracoccus saliphilus | reverse complement strand
CCGTCCGAAGAAAACCGTTCCCCCTCGGCGATGTCTTCAGCGGCCTGCTAGAGGCGCGGCCCCTGATCATGATGCAGGATGATCAGCCCTTCAGGATGGACGCCAGTTCGGCTTGCTTTTCAGCCACCAAAGCCGCGTCCCCGTCCGCTTCCACGTTCAGGCGCACCACCGGTTCGGTGTTCGACTTGCGCAGGTTGAAGCGCCACTTGCCAAAATTAAGCGACACCCCGTCCAGATCGTCGCGGCTGTCGGCCTTTGGCTCATAGGTCTCGATCAGCCGCGCGATGGCCGTATCCGGGTCCGAGATCGTATAGTTCGTCTCGCCCGACGACGGATAAAGCCGCATCCGCTCCTCCAGCAGTTCGGCAAGGGTTTTGCCCTTCCGGGACAGCAACTCGATCATCAGCAGCCAAGGGATCATGCCGCTGTCGCAGTAATAGAAATCGCGGAAATAGTGGTGGGCCGACATCTCTCCGCCATAGATCGCGCCGACGTCGCGCATCTTGCGCTTGATGAAGGCATGGCCGGTCTTGCTGACCACGGCCTCGCCGCCGGCTTCCCCGATCATGGCGCGGGTGTTCATGATCACGCGGGGGTCATGGACGATTTTCTCGCCCGGTGACTTTTCAAGGAAAGCGGCGCCCAAAAGGCCCACGATGTATTCGCCGGGGATGAAGCGGCCATTCTCGTCGAAAAAGAAGCAGCGGTCGAAATCGCCGTCCCAGGCCACGCCCAGATCAGCCTTCTCCTCGATCATCCGGGCGACGGTGGGGGGCTGGTTCTCGTCCAGCAGCGGGTTGGGAATGCCATTGGGAAAGCTGCTGTCCACATCGTGGTGCATCCGCACAAAGGTCAGTGGTGCGCCGCGACGCTCCAGTTCGGCCGCGATGGCGTCGAAGGTCGGACCGGCGGTGCCGTTGCCGGCGTTCACCACGATCTTCATCGGCTTCAGGGCCGCTACATCCACGAAATCCGCCATGCGGCTGGCATATTCCGCGCGGGCATGGCTGAAATCGGTGACGCTGCCCTTGCTGGCCGGGGCAAAGTCGCCGCTGGTCGCCAGGTCCACGATCGGCGGCAGTTCCGTTGCCGGGTCCAAGGGCGCCGAGCCGCGGCCGACGATCTTCATGCCGTTGTAGTTGATCGGGTTGTGAGACGCCGTGACCTCGATCCCGCCATCGGTGTCCTGGTTGCCGGTGTGGAAATAGACCTCCTCGGTGCCGGCCAGGCCCAGGTCCAGAACGTCGGCGCCGCCGTCGGTCAGTCCCTCGATCAGCGCCTTGGCCAGTTCGGGCGAGGATTCGCGGCTGTCGCGGCCAACCACGACCCGCTTGGCCTGGCGGGCCTGCGCAAAGGCGCGGCCAATCCGATAGGCCACGTCGGGGTCCAGGTTCTTGCCCAGCTCTCCACGCACGTCATAGGCCTTGAAGCAGGTGATCTCGCGCCTGCCCAGCTGATCTTGTCCGGTCATTGGGTTCTCCGATCCAGTTTGCATCAGCGCTAGCAGGTTCAAGCCGGAATTCAAGGCATGGCGCCCCCTGATCGGCAGCCTGCACCCTTGAGCGGAGGTGACGTCCGCCCAAAATGGCGCTAGAGACATGCCACTGCCAAGGAGAGACCGATGGACGCCAAAGCCCTGATTGCCGCCTATTACGACGCCTTCAATGCCGGGGATACCGACCGGATGCTGGACATGGTCCATGACCAGGTCGAACATCATGTCAACGAGGGAAAGATCCGCAAGGGCAAGGACCTGTTCGCAGCCTTCAACGCGCACATGACCGACAGCTATCGCGAGAACCTGACAGACATGGTGATCTTTGCCAACGAGGCGGGCGACCGCGCGGCTGCCGAATTCGTGGTGAACGGCACCTATCTGAAGACCGACGAGGGGCTGCCCGAGGCCAAGGGCCAGACCTATCGCCTGCCGGCCGGCGCCTTTTTCACCATCCGCGATGGCAAGGTCGCCCGCGTGACGACCTATTACAACCTCGCGGACTGGATCGCACAGGTCAACGCATGAGCGTGACGACGCGCGTCCTGACCGGCGATGCCCTGGCTGCGGCGCTGGACGATGTCGCGCGCCTGCGCATCTCTGTGTTCCATGATTTTCCCTATCTTTATGACGGGGACGCGGACTACGAACGCGACTATCTGCGGGCCTACCAGTCGCCCGGAGCAGTGGTCGTGGCGGCGCTGGACGGCGATCGCATCGTCGGTGCCGCGACGGGGGCGCCGATGTCTGATCACGCGGCCGATTTCGCCGCTGCCTTTGCGGATCGTCCCGAGCCGCTGCAGCGGATCTTCTATTGCGCCGAGTCGGTGCTGCTGCCCCAGTATCGCGGTCATGGCATTGGGCATGCTTTTTTCGACGCGCGCGAGGCGCATGCACGCGGGCTGGGATTGCGCTATTCGGCCTTCTGCAGCGTGATCCGCCCGCAGGATCACCCCGCGCGGCCGCAAGGCTATCGCCCCTTGGACGGTTTCTGGCGCAAGCGGGGCTATCAGCCCTTGCCAGACGTGGTCGCCCAATTCGCCTGGAAGGATCTGGGCGAGGCGGAGGAAACCGAAAAACGCCTGCAATTCTGGATGAGGGAGCTGTGAAGATCGCCGCCGCCGCCTATCCCATCGACTGGTTCGATGATTTCGATGCCTATGCGGCCAAACTGACGCGCTGGGTCCGGGACGCCCAGGGCGCCGATCTGCTGGTCTTTCCTGAATATGGCGCGATGGAACTGGCATCATTGGGCGGTTCTGCGGTGGCCGGCGACCTGGAGGCCAGCCTCCACGAGGTCGCGCGCCATTGGCCACATGTCGAGGACCTGCACCTGCAGCTGGCACGTGACCACGGCTGCCACATCCTTGGCGCCTCGGGGCCGGTCTTCGAAACCGGGCGTCCGGTCAACCGGGCGGTGCTGTACGGTCCGGACGGGCGCATCGGCCACCAGGACAAGCAGATCATGACCCGGTTCGAGCGCGAGGAGTGGAATGTGACCGGCGCGCCGGGCCTGCGCATCTTCGACACGGCTTTGGGGCGGATCGGCGTCCTGATCTGTTACGATAGTGAGTTTCCGCTGCTGGGCCGGGTTCTGGCCGAGGCCGGAGCCCAGCTGCTTCTGGTGCCCAGCTGCACCGACACCGTCGCAGGCTTTCACCGCGTCCGCATCGGTGCGATGGCGCGCGCGCTGGAAAGCCAGTGCGTCGTGGTTCAGGCCCCGACTGTTGGCGCCTGCGACTGGATGCCGGCGCTGGATGAGAACCGCGGCCGGGCTTCGGTTTATGGGCCGCCGGACGGGTTCTGGCCGGAAACCGGGATCATCGCCGAAGGCGGGATGGACCAGCCGGGATGGGTTGTGGCCGAGGTGGATCTGGTCCGTGTCCGCCAAAGCCGGGCCGAAGGGGCGGTGCTGCCCTATGCCCATTGGCCGGAACAGAAGCATAGCCGATTGGTTTAGATCACTGTCGGAATTTACCAATCATTAACCCGATTGTGCTTTAACTGGCCGCATAAGCCCCCATATCCTGCGGCCATGTTGTATATCACTGACACCATCGCCATTGAGGAATGGGAGCTGTCCGAACAGTTCACCCGGTCGCAGGGACCGGGTGGTCAGAACGTGAACAAGGTCGAAACTGCCGTAGAACTGAGGTTCGAGGCTGCGCGTTCTCCCAATCTGGCGGATCCGGTCAAGCGCCGGCTGCAGCGGCTGGCCGGGCGGCGCTGGACGCAAGAAGGGGCGGTCCTGATCCTGGCGCAGGAAACGCGAAGCCAGGCCCGCAACCGTGAATTGGCCCGTGAGCGGCTGGCCGAACTGATCCGGCAGGCGCTGGCCGCGCCCAAGCGCCGCATCGCCACGCGACCCACCTTGGGCAGCCAGCGCCGGCGCCTGAAGGCCAAGACGGTGCGGGGCGAGGTGAAATCTCTCCGGGGCAAGGTGGATGACGCCGAATGAACATGTGGCGCAGGTCTTTCCAGATGCTGCTGGGACGCCGCCCGACGGCGATGCAGGTTGGCGCGCTCTGCCGCGATCCGGCCAGCGGGGCCGTGCTTTTGATCACCAGCCGTGACACGGGCCGGTGGGTGATTCCCAAGGGATGGCCCATGGAAGGCCGGACCTTGGCCGGCGCAGCAGCCCAGGAAGCCTGGGAAGAGGCCGGGGTGCGTGGCCGGATCGCGGCGCAGGAACTGGGCCGCTACGATTATAACAAGACGCAGCAGCAGGGGTTTTCCGTTCCGGTCGAGGTGAGGGTCTTTCTGCTGTCCGTCGATAGCCGCGCCGCAAAGTTTCCCGAAGCCGAGCAACGCGAAAGCCGCTGGTTCACACCGTCCGAGGCGGCCGAGCGAGTCGCCGAGCCGGGGCTGAAACGCATCCTGATCGCGCTGGAGGACCATGCCGCCCCCGCTTGATCCCCCGCAGCCGGCATGAGCCGCCGCCCCGCCTTCCGCACCCTGGACAAGGACCTGGGCCGCATTACCCATGCCGAGGTCGCGCAGATGCATGCGTTCCGTCCGGTCTGGCGGCTTGGCCTGTCGGTTCTGGCGCTGGTGGGCGGGTTGCTTCTGATCATGGCGCTGTCAGGCGCTGCGCCGGGGGTGCTGACCTTGGGCGCGGGGCTGATCGTCGCCGCTTGGCTGGGGGTCGCGATCGGGTCGAACGATGTCGCCAACTCTCTCGGTCCGGCGGTGGGGGCAGGGGCCATCGGCCTTTTGCCCGGCCTGATCCTTGTGGCGCTGGCCGGCCTGGTGGGGTCTGTCCTGGCGGGGGACGAGGTGACGGACCGGCTGGCGCGGGGCGTGGTGGACCTGGCCCCGGTGGCCGGGGCGCCAAGCGTGCCGAAGGTGATGCTGGCCGCGCTGATCGCGGCAGCAAGCTGGATCACGCTGGCGACGGGGATCGGCCTGCCCGTCAGCACATCGCATTCCATTGTGGGTGGAATCGCCGGGGCCGGGGCTGCGACGCTGGGGCTGGATTCCGTGGCCTGGGGAACGCTTGGCATGATCGCCTCGGTCTGGGTGGCGACGCCGATCGTGGCGGGTGTTCTGGCGGGGGCGCTGCTGGTGGTGCTGCGGCTGCAGGTGCTGGAGGCGGACGACCGGGGCCGGGCGGCCCTGCGCTGGCTGCCGATCCTGGTGGCTGCGATGGGCGGGCTGTTCGCGGCTTATGTGATGCTGCTGCTGCGGCTGCCGTTGCTTTCCCTGCCAATCGCCGCGGCCGCGGCCGCTGCCAGCTATGCCAACACCCGCCGCAGCGTGCTGGAGGAACTGGCCCAGCATCCGCGCAAGCCGGGGGTCAAGCGCCTGCTGCGGCCGGCGCTGCTGACATCGGTCGTCATCATGGGATTTGCCCATGGCGCCAACGATGTCGGCAACATCGCGGCGCCCTTGTCGGTGATCCTGCAGGGGCGCGTGGTGGAAGGAGAGATCGGCTTGGTGCCGACCCTGGTCTTGTTCGGCGCCGGCCTCTCGATCGCGGCGGGAACGCTGTTCTTCGGGCGGCGGCTGGTGAACATGGTCGGCAGCGGCATCACGCGGCTGAACACCGGGCGCGCCTTTTGCGTGTCCCTGGCGACCGCGGTCACGGTTTTGACTGCCTCGGGGTTCGGGCTGCCGGTTTCGACCACGCATGTTGCCGTCGGGGGCATCTTCGGCGTAGGCTTTGCGCGGGAATGGCTGGACCGGCGCAGGGACCGCCACGCCGAGGCGCTGCCGGCCGAAGAGACACGACGCCGCATCCTGATCCGTCGCAGCCACGTGGTCACGATCATGGCCGCCTGGCTGGTCACCCTGCCCATCACCGGCCTGCTGGGGGCGCTGGCCAGCGTGCTGGTCCTGTGGGTCGCGGCGCCCTGATCAGACCATAACCGGTTCCGCCGTCTGGTCGCCCACCCCGAAGACCCGCTTGTAGCGCGCGATCTGGTCCGCCGGACCGGTGGCCTTGGCGGGATTGTCCGACAGCTTGACGGTGGGGCGTCCGTTTGCCGCGACAGCCTTGCAGACCAGGCTGAAGGGGGCCAGCCCGTCCCCCGGCACCAGCCCGCGAAAGTCGTTCGTCAACAGCGTGCCCCAACCAAAGCTGACCTTCACGCGGCCGTGGAACTGCCGGTGCAGCGCCACGATTCGCTGGACGTCCAGCCCGTCCGAGAAGATGATCAGCTTTCTTTTCGGATCCTCGCCACGTTCTTGCCACCACCGGATGGCGGTTTCGGCGCCGGCTGCGGGGTCGCCGCTGTCGATGCGGATGCCCGTCCAGCCGGCCAGCCAGTCGGGCGCCCCTTCCAGAAAGCCCTGGGTGCCATAGGTGTCGGGCAGGATCATGCGCAGGTTGCCGTCATGTTCCTCGTGCCAGTCGGCCAGCACGTCATAGGGCGCCCGTCGCAGCGCCGCGTCGTCGTCGGCCAGCGCGGCATAGACCATTGGCAATTCATGCGCATTGGTGCCGATTGCCTCGATCTCTCGGCGCTGCGCGATCAGGCAGTTCGAGGTCCCGATGAAACGTTCGCCCAACCCCTCCATCATTGCCTGCACCGCCCAGTCCTGCCACAGGAAGCTGTGCCGCCGACGGGTGCCGAAATCCGCGATCCGCAGGTCCGACAGCGTCCGCAGCGCCTCGATCTTTTCCCACAGGCGCGTCATGGCGCGGGCATAAAGCACCTGCAGCTCGAACCGGCCCAGGTCCCGCAGGACCGCGCGGGACCGCAGTTCCATCAGGACCGACAGGGCCGGGATTTCCCACATCATGACCTGCGGCCAAGGTCCTTCAAAGGTCAGCTCGTACTGGCCGTCGCGTTTTTGCAGGTGATAGGGCGGCAGGCGCATCCCCTCCAGGAACTCCATGAAGTCCGGGCGGAACATCTGGCGCTTGCCATAAAAGGTGTTGCCGCGCAGCCAGGTGCTTTCGCCGCGTGTCAGGGACAGGCTGCGCACATGGTCCAGTTGCTCGCGCAGTTCGCCCTCGTCGATCAGGTCGGCCAAGCGGACCGAAGGGCTGCGGTTGATCAGGCTGAAGGTCACGGTCGTGTCGGGCCGGTTGCGGAACACCGACTGGCACATCAGCAGCTTGTAGAAGTCCGTGTCGATCAGCGATCGGACGATCGGGTCGATCTTCCATTTGTGGTTGTAGACGCGCGTGGCGATATCGGCCATCTGTGCTGATCCTTCGGCATTTTTCCCTTCGTGCCCGGATCGGGCAGGGGGCGCAAGCCCGCGGCTCAGACCAGATCGACCCCCGACTGCCGCATCGCATCGCGGGCGGCGGCCAGGCTGCCGTCCAGGTCGATCGCACGGCAGGCTTCCTCGATCACTCGTGCCTGGAAGCCCAGCCTGACGGCATCAAGCGCGCTCCACGCCACGCAGAAATCATGGGCCAGCCCCACGAAGCTGAGCTGGTGCAGGTCGCGGTCGCGCAGATAGCCGGCAAGGCCCGTGGATGTTTCGTGATCGTTCTCGAAAAAGGCTGAATAGCTGTCGATGCCGGGGCGAAACCCTTTTCGCAGGATCAGGTCGGCCCGCGTCACGTCCAGACCGGGGTGAAAACCCGCGCCCGCCGTGCCGATCACGCAATGCGCCGGCCACAGCACCTGCGGGCCATAGGGCATCTGCACCAGGTCGAATGCCTCTGCGCCCATGTGATTGCCGGCAAAGCTGGCGTGATCCGCAGGATGCCAATCCTGCGTCAGGATGACGGCATCGAAATCCCCCATCATGGCGTTGATCGGGGCAACAAGCTGATCGCCGCCCCCGACCGCCAGCGCGCCGCCAGGACAGAAATCTATCTGCATGTCGACGACGATCAGGGCATGGGGCATGGCTGTCTCCGGCAGGGTGGGTGCCAGTAAGGCAAGCCGGGCAGGGCGCGGTCAAGTCCGATGCCGAAAAATTCGCGGCGCGGCTGTGGCGGCGATGGGTTATGCAGGATATGTGCAGGCAATTTTGTGCTGACAGAAAAAGGAACGCATCCGATGGGCATCAAGGACGATCTGCACCATCCCGTCGAGCATGACGAGAATGAAACCCCCATCCGGCCCGCCGCGATGACCTGGGGATTGCGGGCCTTGGGGCTGGTTCTGGCGGGGCTGGTCTGGTGGCTGCTGGGCGGGCAGCAGGATCTGTCGCCGGATGCGCGGGTCGTGGCCGCCATCGGCACGCTGATGGCCGTCTGGTGGATGACCGAGGCGATCCCGCTGTCGGCCACCGCGCTTTTGCCCATCGTGCTGATCCCCGCCCTGACCGAGCGCAGCGTGGCCGAGGCGACCCAGCCCTATGCCAGTTCCATCGTGTTCCTGTTCCTGGGCGGCTTTCTGATCGCCATCGCGATGGAGAAGTGGCACCTGCACACGCGGATCGCGCTGCTGACGCTGCGCAAGGTCGGGGTGGCGCCGCGCCGGATCGTGCTGGGCATGATGCTGGCCACGGGCTTTCTGTCAATGTGGGTGTCGAACACCGCCACCACGCTGATGATGCTGCCCATCGGTCTGTCGGTCCTGTCGCTGGTGGTCGAGCGCGGCTCGCGCCAGGATGGCGCGGCGGCGGGCGAGGCGATGGCGGGCGGGGCGGCGATCAGCGATGTCGTGCGCGACCCCAATATCAGTGCCTTTGGCGTCTGCTTGGTGCTGTCAATCGCCTGGTCGGCCTCGATGGGGGGCCTGGGCACGCTGCTGGGCAGCCCGCCCAATGCCATCGTGGCGGGCTATGCCGCGGATGAACTGGGCCGCAACATCGGGTTTCTGGAATGGATGATGCTGGGCACGCCCTTGGCCTTCATCTTCATCATCCTGGGCTGGCTGTTGATGACCCGCGTCCTTTACCGCTTCGACCTGCCCGAGATCCCGGGCGGGCGCCAGATGATCGAGGATCAGGTCCGCGACCTTGGGCCCCTGAGCCAGGGCGAGCGGATGGTGCTGGCGGTCTTTCTGGGCGCGGCCTTCCTGTGGGTGGTGCCGGGGCTCCTGACCTCCATCCCCGGCGTGGGCGATGCGGCCCCTTGGCTGGACAGCTTCGACGACACCGCCATTGCGATCGGTGCCGGGCTGGTGATGTTCCTGCTGCCGGGGCGGGGGCGAAACCAGATGGTGCTGGACTGGAAGGATGCCGAAC
This sequence comes from Paracoccus saliphilus, assembly GCA_003255745.1. Lineage (GTDB taxonomy): Bacteria > Pseudomonadota > Alphaproteobacteria > Rhodobacterales > Rhodobacteraceae > Paracoccus > Paracoccus saliphilus_A. Next base: position 84,948 of record QKYL01000183.1, on the reverse strand, counting down.
GCGGCCTGCCCTGGGGTGTCCTTCTGCTGTTCGGCGGCGGCCTTAGCCTGGCCTCGGCTGTCGCGGCCTCGGGGCTGGACAGCTGGTTCGGCCAGCAGGTGACGGGTCTAGGCGCGCTGCCCATCGTGCTGCTGGTCGCGGCGGTGGTGACGATCATCCTGTTCCTGACCGAGGTGACCTCGAACACCGCCACGGCGGCGACCTTCATCCCGATCCTGGGCGGCGTCGCGCTTGGCATCGGCGTGGACCCCATGACGCTGCTGATCCCGGCCGCGCTGGCCGCGACCTGCGCCTTCATGCTGCCGGTGGGCACGCCTCCGAACGCCATCGTCTTTGGCACCGGCACGGTCACGATCGCGCAGATGGCGCGCGGCGGGGCGGTGCTGAACGTGGTCGGCGTGGTGCTGATCACGCTGCTGACCTGGTTGCTGGGCGGGTTGGCCCTGGGGCTGACGTTCTGACACCAGGTCTTGCCTGCCCCGGCGCGGCCCGCTAAGGCCGCGCCCATGCTGACCGTTGCCGCACTGTATCATTTCGCCCGTATTCCCGACCCTCAGGCGTGCCAGGGGCCGCTTCTGGACCTGTGCCGGGCGCAAGGCCTCTGCGGCACGCTGCTGCTGGCCCCCGAGGGCGTGAACGGCACCATCGCCGGGCCGCGGGATGGTATCCTGACGGTGCTGGACCATATCCGCACCTGGCCAGGCTTTGCCGCGCTGGACTGGAAGGAAAGCACCGCCGAGACGCCGCCCTTTGCCCGGATGAAGGTCCGGCTGAAGCGAGAGATCGTGACCATGGGCCAGCCCGACGTGGACCCGACCGCCGCCGTCGGCCGCTATGTGGCGCCCGCCGACTGGAACGCGCTGATCGAGGCCCCTGACGTGGCGGTGATCGACACGCGCAATGATTACGAGGTGCAGATCGGCAGCTTCCAGAACGCTGTGGACCCCGGCACGAAAAGCTTTCGCGACTTTCCGGCTTGGTGGCAGAAGAACGCCGACCGCTTTCGCGGCAAGCGGATCGCGATGTTCTGCACCGGCGGTATCCGCTGCGAGAAATCCACCAACTACCTGATCTCGCAGGGCGTGGAGGAGGTCTATCACCTTCAGGGTGGCATCCTGAAATACCTCGAGGAGGTGCCCGCGGAAGACAGCCGCTGGCAAGGCGAATGTTTCGTCTTTGACCAGCGCGTCAGCCTGACCCACGGGCTGGAACAGGGGCGGCACGGATTGTGCCACGCTTGCCGCCGTCCCTTGGCGCCCGAGGATCGCGCCCGCCCCGAATACGAAGAAGGCGTCTGCTGCCATCGCTGCGCGGAGGAATATTCCGCCGACGACCGCGCCCGCTTCCGCGAGCGCCAGCGCCAGTTTGATCGCGACGCCTGATCAGGTCTGCGCGCCGACGCCGCCCGCGGCGATGGCCGCCATGTTCAGGATGTCGCTGACGGTCGAGTTGGTCGAGCAGATCTGGATCGGCTTGGACACGCCGGTCAGGATCGGCCCGATCACCGTGGCCCCGGCCATCTCCTGCATCAGCTTGACCGAGATTGACGCCGAATGCCGCGCCGGCACGACCAGCACATTGGCGGGGGCGGTCAGGCGGCTGAACGGGTAACGCGCGGCGGCCTCGGGATTCAGGGCAACGTCTACGGTCATCTCTCCCTCGTATTCGAAATCGGCGCCGCGTTGGTCCAGTACACTGGCCGCCTGAGCCATCTTGATGGCGCGTTCGCTGACTGGATAGCCGAAGTTGGAAAAGGACAGGAAGGCCACGCGCGGATCCAGGCCCAGGCCGCGCGCAACGGCCGCGCCTCGCGTTGCAATATCGGCCAGATCCTCGGCCTCGGGCCATTCATGGACCAGCGTGTCGCCGATCAGCACGATCCGGCCCCGGTGCAGCACAGCAGTGATGCCCACCGCTCCGTCCTGGGGCCGCACGTCGAAGACATGGCCGATCTGCGCCAGCACCGGCGCGTTCTTGCGCGTGGCCCCGGTCACCAGCCCGTCGCCATGCCCATGCGCCAGCATCAGCGCCGCAAAGATGTGGCGGTCGCGGTTGGCCAGCTTGGTGGCATCCTCGCGGTCGACACCCTTGCGCTGCAGCCGCTGGTAGAGGAACTGATGATAGGCGTCCATGTGGCGGCTGTTGGCGGCGTTGACCACGCTGATCTCGCGGAACGCATCGCCCATGCCCAGTGCCTGAAGCTCGGCCTTGACCTCTGCCTCTCGGCCGACGACCAGGGCCTCGCCCATGCCGCCGCGCTGCCAGGCGACAGCGGCGCGCAGAACGCGCGGATCGTCGCCTTCGGCAAAGATCATTCGGGCCTGTTTCTGGCGCGCGCGCGCGTGGATGCCCTGAAGGATTGCAGCCGTCGGGTCCATGCGGTTCTTCAGCGACTGGACATAGCCGTCCATGTCGATGATCGGGCGCCGCGCGACGCCGGTTTCCATTCCCGCCCGGGCCACCGCAGGCGGGATCACGTGGATCAGGCGCGGGTCGAAGGGCGTGGGAATGATGTAGTCGCGGCCGAATTGCAGCTTGCGGCCATAGGCGATGGCGACCTCGTCGGGGACATCCTCGCGGGCCAGCTCTGCCAAGGCCCGGGCGCAGGCGATCTTCATCTCGTCGTTGATGGCGCGGGCGTGGATGTCCAGCGCCCCGCGGAACAGATAAGGGAAGCCCAGGACATTGTTCACCTGGTTCGGGTAATCGCTGCGCCCCGTGGCCACGATGGCGTCGGGGCGGACGGCATGGGCATCCTCGGGCGTGATTTCGGGGTCCGGGTTCGCCATTGCAAAGATCACCGGGTTGTCGGCCATGCTGGCGACCATGTCCTGGGTCACTGCCCCCTTGGCGCTGACGCCCAGGAAGACGTCGGCGCCCTTCATGGCGTCCTCCAAGCTGCGGGCGTCGGTTGCGACCGCATGGGCCGACTTCCACTGGTTCATGCCCTCGGCCCGGCCCTGGTAGATGACCCCCTTGGTGTCGCACATGAGGCAGTTGTCGTGCCGCGCGCCCATGGATTTCAGCAGCTCAAGGCAGGCAATGCCCGCCGCGCCTGCGCCGTTCAGGACGATCCGCACGTCCTCGATCCGCTTGCCCGACAGTTCCAGCGCGTTCAACAGGCCGGCGGCGCAGATCACCGCCGTGCCGTGCTGGTCGTCATGGAAGACCGGAATGTCCATCAGCTCTTTCAGGCGCTGCTCGATGATGAAACATTCGGGCGCCTTGATGTCCTCCAGGTTGATGCCCCCGAAGGTTGGTCCCATCAGCTTGACGGCGTTGATGAATTCGTCGGCGTCCTCGGTGTCCAGCTCCAGGTCGATGGCGTTCACATCGGCAAAGCGCTTGAACAGGACCGCCTTGCCCTCCATCACCGGCTTGGAGGCCAGCGCGCCCAGATTGCCCATCCCCAGGATCGCGGTGCCGTTCGAGATGACAGCGACCATGTTGCCCTTGGTCGTATAGTCATAGGCCGTTTCCGGGCGGTCCGCGATGGCCTGCACGGGTACCGCGACGCCCGGTGAATAGGCCAGCGACAGGTCGCGCTGCGTGGTCATCGGGGTGGATGCGACGATGTCGTATTTCCCCGGCCGCGGCTCCATGTGATAGGCCAGCGCCTCTTCGGGAGTGATGCGGGTGCGGCTGGTCTTGTCGGTCATGGGGTCCCCCGGAACTGGTCTGGGGACTGCTTAACGCGACGGTCCCGGTGCGGCAACGCGCATGGGGTCGGGGAGGCGCCAAAAATTGCCAACGACGGGGGGTGCGGTCAGATCGTGACCTTGACGAAGCTGTCGCGCAGGGCGGCGGACCAGGCGGCGCTCATCCGGGCGAAATCGGGATCGCCATCCAGGATGCGCCGCCGCGTGGTCACGCGGCAGGCGTCGCGCTCGATCACCGCCAGGTCCAGCGGCATGCCGACCGACAGGTTCGAGCGCAGCGTCGAATCCATCGACAACAGCACCGCTTTTTGTGCGTCGGCCAGGCTGGTCGCCGGTGTTACGACCCGGTCCAGGATCGGCTTGCCGTATTTGTGCTCTCCGATCTGCAGGAAGGGCGTATCCTCGGTCGCCTCGATGAAATTGCCTTCGGGATAGATCAGGAACAGGCGCATGTCGCCGCCGCGCCGCTGGCCCCCGACGATCATGCTGGCCGAGGCCTGCTGCTTCAGATCGCGGAACTGGTCGGAAATGTCGCGGCGCGTGCGGGACAGGGTGTTGCCGATAATCGTGGCCACGCGCAGCATTGTGGGCGCCTTGAGGATCGAGGTCGTTTCGTCCGCAAGCTCGTCCTCGATCGCCTCCTCAAGGCGCGCGATGGTGGTCTGGGTGACCGACAAAGAGCCTGCGGTCATGATGGTGATGACGCGTTCGTCCGGGTTCCCAAAGAAGAACATCTTGCGGTAGCACGAGATGTTGTCCAGGCCGGCATTGGTGCGGGTATCGGACAGAAGCACAAGCCCGGCACTCAGTTTCAATCCGACGCAATAGGTCATCACCAAGTCTTCCAGTTCCGGTTCAGGCAGGCAAGCTAGGGCCTGCGCGCCGGGGCTGCAATTGGTTGTTTCGGGACAGGCCCGGCGGCGGCGGTTATTGTGCCATTTCCTCGACCCGGACCCTGACATCCAGCTGTTCTGACCCGCTGCCCAGGGCAACGCCGCGGATGGGTGCCGCCTCGGCGGCGTCGAGACCCGATCCAAGCCGGACATAGCGTTCGTCCGGGCAGCAGCGGTTGGCTGCATCGAAGCCCACCCAACCCAGACCCTCGACATGGATTTCCGTCCAGGCATGGGCGGCATCATCGGCCTGGCCGTCCACGGTCGAGTGCAGGTAGCCCGAGACATAGCGCGCCGGCATCCCCCGCAGGCGTGCCAGGCTGGCCAAGGCATGGGTGTGATCCTGACAAACCCCCTCGCCCAGGGCCAGCGCCTGCGCAGCAGTTGTGCCGGACTGGGTGACGCCGGGGCGAAAGGCGATGCGATCGCTGATTTGTGCCGACAGCCGATGCGCCAAGTCCAAACTGTCCGCGGTCCCGGTCACCGAATGGGCCAGATCGCGCAGGCCGGGGTCGGGCATCGTCGCGGCGGTGTTGCGCAGATAGGTCAGCGGGTGGATCGCCTCGCGATGGCCGCGCAGCACCCCGGCCATGTCGCGGGTGTCCACCCGGCCTGCAATGCGGACCGTCACCTCGTCCACGGGACCGCGCACGGTCCAGCCCTCGATCCAGTCGCCCGCCCCGTCCCGGAAGCCGGGGCCCCGGACGCCCCCCGACACATCGATCTGCCAGTCATGGGTCTTTTGCCCTTCAAAGACCGATGGCGTCAGGCGCAGGCTTTGCACCAGGTTCCGGATCGGGCGGTCATAGCGATAAACGGTTTCGTGGCTGATCCGCAGCTTCATGGTTCATGCCCCTCCATGCAGGTAATCCTGGTGCACCAGGTTCGACACGGTTCCCAGTTCGTTGATGAACCAGCTGAGGAATTCGTGCAGCCCTTCGTCGAAGATCATGTCGATCTGGCGCGCCTGCAGGCCGGTCAGCACTTCGCGGGCCTTGTCGCGGGCGCTGGTCGGCACCCCGTCGCCATAGCGACGCACCAGCCCGTCCAGGTGCCAGACCGCCTCGTAGAGCGAGGTGATCAGCGACCGGGGGCTTTCGCCGTTCAGGATCAGGAAATCCGCGACCTGCCCCGCCGTGATGTCGCCGCCATAGGCCCAGTGATAGGCCCGGTGCGCTGACAGCGCCCGCAGGATCACCTGCCATTGATACGTGTCCAGGCCCGACCCCACGAATTCGATCCGGGGCAGCAGGACAAAGTATTTCACGTCCAGAAGGCGCGCCGTCGCGTCCGCCCGTTCCAGGCCATAACCCAGGTTCATGAAATGCCAGCCGTCGTTCCTCAGCTGCGTCGCATTGATCGCGCCGCGCACGGTCGAGGTGTGGCCGGTGGTGAAGTCGGTCAGCCCGGCCGTGTCCAGCTTGGACCGAGGCTGGCGCTCGATCCTGCGCAACTCTTGATAGGACACATTCAGCGCGTCCCAGACCTGGCTGGTCAGCGCGGTTCGGACGATGCGCCCGGCCTCGCGCGCCTTTTCCAGACAGCTGGCAACGGATGCCGGGTTGTCGCGATCGAAGAAGATGAACTCCTCGATGTTCTCCTGGCTGATCTCTCCGTACTTCTGAGCGAAAAGGGCCGAGGTGCCCGAAGCCTGCAGCAGCGAGTTCCACTCGTTCTGATAGCCGGCTTCGGTGTTGGGCAACAGCGTGATGCGCTGGCCCACATCCAGCAGGCGCGCGGCGGTTTCGGCGCGTTCCAGGTGGCGGCCCATCCAGAACAGGTTCGAAGCGGTGCGGCTGAGCATGGTCGTTCCCCCTCTCATTCCGACAGGACCCAGGTGTCCTTGACACCTCCGCCCTGCGACGAGTTCACGACCAGGCTGCCTTCGCGCAGCGCGACGCGCGTCAGCCCCCCCGGCACCAACTCGATCCGGTCGCCACAAAGGCAATACGGGCGCAGGTCCACGTGGCGGGGCGCGATGCCTTCTTCGACAAAGGTCGGGCAGGTGGACAGAGCCAGCGTGGGCTGAGCGATGTAGTTCGAAGGGTTCGCCTGGATCTTGGCGCGAAAGGCCTCGATCTCCTCCTTGGTCGACTTGGGACCGACCAGCATGCCATAGCCGCCCGAACCGTGGACCTCCTTTACGACCAGCTCGCCCAAGTGCTCCATGACATAGCGGTAATCGTCGTCCTTCCACAGCGTCCAGGTCTGGACGTTGTTCAGGATCGGCTCCTCGCCCAGATAGAACCGCACCATTTCGGGGACAAAGGTGTAGATGGCCTTGTCGTCGGCCACGCCCGCGCCCGGTGCCGAACAGATCGACACGCCCCCCGACCGATAGACATCCATCAGCCCCGGAATGCCCAGCATTGAATCGGGGCGAAAGCACAGCGGGTCCAGGAAGGTATCGTCGATCCGGCGATAGATTACATCGACGCGCTTGGGCCCGGTGGTTGTGCGCATGTAGACGAATTCGCCGTCCACGAACAGGTCCTGCCCCTCGACCAGTTCGACCCCCATCAGGTTGGCCAAAAAGCTGTGCTCGTAATAAGCGCTGTTGTAATGGCCGGGCGTCAGGATCACGCAGGTCGGCCGGTCGGTGCATTTCGCGGGGGCGACCGATTCCAGCGTGCGGCGCAGCAGGTCGGGATACTGGTCCACCGGCTCGATCCGGTTCTGGCGGAACAACTGCGGGAACATGCGCATCATGATCTCGCGATTTTCCAGCATGTAGCTGACGCCCGACGGCGTGCGGCAGTTGTCCTCCAGCACGTAGAATTCGTCCTTGGCGGTGCGGACAAGGTCGATGCCGATGATGTGGGAATAAACGCCGCGCGGGGGCACGAAACCCACCACCGCCTTTTCGTAGGCGTCGTTCTGATAGACCAGCCGTGCGGGAATGCGCCCGGCACGGATGATCTCTCCGCGGCCATAGACGTCGCGCAGGAAGGCGTTCAGGGCGCGGGCGCGCTGCTTGATGCCGCGCTCCAGACGGCGCCATTCGGCCTGTTCAAAGACGCGGGGCATCATGTCAAAGGGGATCAGCCGGTCGGGATCACCGCCCTCGCCATAAACAGCGAAGGTGATGCCGATGCGGCGGAACAGGGCCTCGGCCTCGGCCTGCTTCATCTGGCGGAAATCGTCGGGCATGGTCTCGACCCATTCGCGAAGCCGCGCATAGGGTTCTCGGACGTGATCGCCCTCGAACATCTCGTTATAGCAACTCATCATCCCCCCACTGCTTGGCGCATTCTTATCCGGGTCGTCCTGCCTGATGATCCCGGAGCGGCTGCGCGAAGTCCACTGTAGAACCGCCGCCCATGCCCGATAGTTTCGCAGCCGTGGGGGCAGGGGCAGCGCGTTCTGCCGCGCGAATGGGCTGGATGCCGTTTTTGCAGGCAGATGCGGGGATGGAGGACAGGCGGCCATAGGTCAAATGCCGGGCTTTTCCGGACCCGGCCGCAGGTTTCACGCTTACCGGATCGTAACGAATTGGCGCTAGTGAAGGCCTTGAAACGCAAGGAAGGTCTGATCATGCAATTCATCGTCGAGGATGCCGAGACACATCTTAACATCAAGGTGACCGAGCCTCGGATCGATGCCGCGATCGCAACCCTGTTCAAGGACAAGCTGCGCGAGATCGTGGTCAAGAACCGCAAGCCCGTCCATCTGGACATGGCCCTGGTCGATTTCATGGACAGTTCGGGCCTGGGCGCCATGATCGCCGTCCGCAAGAGCCTGCCCGAGAACCTGGCCCTGGTGCTGTGCGCGCTGACCCCGAACGTGGAACGGGTCTTCCGGCTGACGCGCATGGACAGCGTCTTTGATATCCGCCCCCACCCTGCTCAGAAGGAGCCCCTGTGAATGACACCAACCAGACGATCGGACCCCGGCCTGGGCAATCGCCTCTCGGCCCAGACCCAGCCCATGTTCCACAGGATCCTGAACGCCCATCCAATCACCGTGCGCGATACACTGCAGGACGTGCGCCACCGCTTCCGCAGCGAGGTCAGCGAGGATACGCTTGGACGGCTGGAACTGGTCCTGGCCGAGGTGATGAACAATGTCGCCGAACATGCGCCGATCTGCGACGATCCCCAACTGATGGGCGCAGGTCGCCTGCCGGTAATCCACCTGTCGATCGTGCGCCACAACTCGGGCCTGACCTGCGCGCTGACCGATGACGGGGTGTCGCTGCCCGAGGAGTGCCTGCTGCCACGCAGCCTGCCCCCGCTGCTGCCCGACGACCTGCCCGAGGGTGGCTTCGGCTGGTTTCTGATCCAGGACCTGACGCAGGCGCTGTGCTATTACCGCGAGGGCAGCCGCAACTACCTGGCCTTCTGCATCCCCTTCGCCCAGTCCTGACGCGCCTCAGTTGACAGGCGCCACCAAGTCATAGCGCCCGTCCTGGAAAGCGCCGAACATGTCGCCCACCTCGGGGTGATCCAGCGGCTCTCCGGAACAGTCGGGCTCGAGGTTCTGCTCGGAGACATAGGCCACGTAATAGGTGGCCTCGGTCTCGGCATAAAGATGGTAGAAGGGCTGATCCTTGTCGGGGCGGCAATCCTCGGGAATCGACTCGTACCATTCCTCGGTGTTGGCAAATTCAGGATCGACGTCGAAAATGACGCCCCGGAAGGGACGGCTCCGATGCCGCACCACCTGTCCCAGGCTATACTTGGCGTGGCGGCTTTGAACCTGCATCCGGAAAAGACCTCTCCCATTCGACACTGCGGAAAATCAGCGCGCCTTTTAGGACTTCAGGACCGTCCTGTCCACCTGTGCCGTCCGCATCATCCCGGTCCTGCAGGTCCCGCCTCAGACCTGGCGGGGCTCCATCGGCACGCGCCCCGCGTCCGTCAGCAGGTGCACTGTTCCCGGCTCGATCACGACCGACGCCAAGGGTCGGCCATAGGCCGCGCCGCCATCCAGGTTCAGTCGGTTGCTGTACAGGGCAGGCGCGTCCAGCGCGGTATGGCCGTGAACGACCAGAGGGCCGAAATCGGCGCCGCTTTCCAAAAACGGGCCGCGAATCCAGACCAGGTCGTCCTCGGCCTGGTGTTGCAGATCGACGCCCGGACGGATGCCCGCATGAACGACCAAGGCCAGCGGATGCAGGTACCACAGCGGCAGCCCGCCCAAGAAGTCCGCATGCGCGACAGGCACTGCCCGATGCGCCTCGGCCAGCAGGGCGTCACGCGGCTGATCCGGGTCGATGCCATAGGAGCGCAGCGTCGCCGCTGCCCCCAGACCTGGATGATCCACCCAATGCTGCCCCGAGGACAGGCCGGGGTCGATCCAGTCCGCATGGCGCAAGAAGGCCGGCAGGAAGCGGTCGTGATTGCCGCGGGTCACGATCCAGGGCCGCCCATCCCGTTGCCCTTGCATCAGGTAATCCACCACGCCACGCGAATCCGGTCCCCGGTCGATCAGGTCGCCCACATGCGCGATCAGCGCATTGCGCCCGCCATCGCGAAAGATCCGCTCATGCGCGGCCTTCAGCAGGTCCAGATGCCCGTGAATATCGCCGATCGCGTAAAGTCGCATCCTGTCGTCCTTGCCGTGGCGCGCGGCAGGTCAGGCGTGGCCGCGCGCCCTTGGGTAAGGGCGCGCGTCAGCAAGGTCAAACCTCGAATTGCAGCCGCCGGGCCTGCAGGAACTTGCCCGTGGACTCCAGAGCCGCCAAGGCGTCGTCGCCGATCGCCTCGTCCAGGTACAGGATCGCGATCGCCTCGGCCCCGCTTGCGGAACGGCCAAGGGTGAAGTTCGCGATGTTCACACCCAGATCACCAAGCGTCATCCCCAAGGCGCCGATCACGCCCGGCACGTCCTTGTTGCGGGTATAGAGCATGTGCTGGCCCACCTCGGCGTCGACGTTGATGCCCCGGATCTGGATGAAGCGCGGCTTGCCGTCGCTGAAGACGGTGCCCGCGATCGACCGCTCGCGCGTGCCGGTCACGCAGGTTAGCTTGATATAGCCCTCGAAGACGCCTGCCTTGTCCTGTCGGGTGGTCGACACCTGGACCCCGCGCTCCTTGGCCATGACCGGGGCCGACACCATGTTCACGTCCGGGTTAGTGGCCTTCATCACGCCGGCAATGACGGCGGCGTTCAGCGCGTTCAGATTCATCTCGGACACGACGCCGTCATAAAGGACGTTGATCGCCTTGATCGGCTCGTCCGTCATCTGGCCGACGAAGGCGCCCAGATGCGCGGCCAGCTTGATCCACGGGCCCATGACCGCGGCCTCCTCGGCGGTGACCGAAGGCATGTTCAGCGCGTTCTGCACCGCGCCGGTCAGCAGATAGTCCGACATCTGCTCGGCCACCTGCAGGGCGACGTTCTCCTGTGCCTCGGTCGTGGCGGCGCCCAGATGCGGCGTCACCACCACGTTGGGCAGATTGAACAGCGGGCTGTCGGTCGCGGGTTCGACCGCGAACACGTCAAAGGCCGCACCGGCCACGCGGCCGTCCTTCAGGGCCTCGGCCAGCGCCTCCTCGTCCACCAGGCCACCACGGGCGCAGTTGATGATTCGAACTCCCTTCTTCAGCTTGGCAATAGCCTCGCGCGACAGGATATTCTTGGTCTTTTCCGTCAGCGGCACGTGGAAGGTGATGAAATCCGCCCGGCCCAGCAGGTCGTCCAGTTCGACCTTGGTCACGCCCAGCTCCTTGGCCCGCTCCTCGGACAGGAAGGGATCAAAGGCCAGCACCTTCATGTGCAGTCCCAAGGCCCGGTCGATCACGATCGAGCCGATATTGCCCGCGCCAATCACGCCCAGGGTCTTGTTGAACAGCTCGACCCCCATGAAGCGGTTCTTTTCCCACTTCCCGGCATGGGTGCTGACGCTGGCTTCGGGCAACTGGCGGGCGACGGCGAACATCATCGCGATGGCATGTTCGGCGGTGGTGACGCTGTTGCCGAAGGGCGTGTTCATCACGATCACGCCCTTCTTGCTGGCGGCCGGGATGTCCACGTTGTCCACTCCGATGCCGGCGCGGCCGATCACCTTCAGGTTTGTCGCGCCCTCCAGCAGCTTCTCGGTCACCTTGGTCGCGGACCGGATCGCCAAACCGTCATACTGCCCGATCACCTCGGCCAGCTTTTCCTTGTCCTTGCCCAGATCGGGCAAATAATCCACCTCGACGCCGCGATCGCGAAAGATCTGGACGGCGGTTTCCGACAGCTTGTCGGACACAAGAACCTTCGGCATGTCATTCATCCTTGTCTGGGAACGCCCGGGCATGGCCACGCTGACGTCCTGCTTCTTTGTTGGAAAATACCCCGGGGGTCCGGGGGCTGGCCCCCGGTTCTGACAGTTATTGCGCGTATTGCGCGGCCAATTCGGTGCGATAGGCCCACTCGACCCAAGGCATCAGCGCAGCCACATCGGCGGTCTCGACCGTCGAGCCGCACCAGATCCGCAGCCCCGCAGGCGCGTCGCGATAGGCGCCCGCATCCAGCGCCACGCCTTCCTTTTCCAGCCGCTTGGCCACAGCCTTGGCGAATGCTGCGCCGTCCCTGATTGCCGGATCGGTGAATTTCAGGCAGACGCTGGTGGTCGATGCGGTGGCCGGATCCTCGGCCAGATCGGCGATCCAGTCTTTGTCCGCGATGAAGTCGCGCACCGCGCCCGCATTGGCATCCGCCCGCGCGATCAGCGCCTTCAGGCCGCCCAAGGATTGCGCCCATTTCAGCGCAACCAGGTAATCCTCGACCGCCAGCATGGACGGCGTGTTGATCGTCTCGCCCTTGAAGATGCCCTCGATCAGCTTGCCGCCCTTGGTCATGCGAAAGATCTTGGGCAGCGGCCAGGCGGGGGAATAGCTTTCCAGACGCTCCACTGCGCGCGGGGACAGGATCAGCACCCCATGCGCACCCTCTCCGCCCAGCACCTTCTGCCAGGAGAAGGTGACCACATCCAGCTTGTCCCAGGGCAGGTCCATGGCAAAGGCCGCGCTGGTCGCGTCGCAGATGGTAAGGCCGTCGCGACCCTCAGGGATCGCATCGCCGTTCGGTACGCGCACGCCGCTGGTGGTGCCGTTCCAGGTAAAGACGACATCCTTGTCAAAATCGACCTGCGTCAGGTCGACGATCTTGCCGTAATCAGCCTTGCGGACGGTGGCGTCCAGCTTCAGCTGTTTGACCGCGTCGGTGACCCAGCCTTCGCCAAAGCTTTCCCAGGCCAGCATCTCGACCGGGCGCTGTCCCAGCAGCGACCACATCGCCATTTCGACCGCGCCGGTGTCGGAACCGGGAACAATGCCGATGCGGTAATCGGCCGGCACGCCCAGGACCTCGCGGGTCAGGTCGATAGCCTCGGCCAGCTTGGACTTGCCGATGGCGGCACGATGCGACCGTCCCAAGGGCGCGTCCGACAGCATGTCCAGATTGTAATGGGGGATCTTGGCACAGGGGCCAGAAGAAAAACGCGGATTGGCCGGCCGCGTGGCCGGGATCGGATGATCGTTCATGTGGCTAGCCTTCCAGCTAAAAGCCCCTCGTTGGGGAGGGGTGTCCCATCGACCGGGGTAAAGCCCCGCCGTCTCTGGCGCAACAAAAATCTTTGGCTTACACCCCGGATGTCGACCAAAGGATGACCGTTCCATGTTCACCGTCTCGCTGATCGCCTCGCCCGCCGCCGCCAACCTGGACGGCGACCTGCCGGGCGGCCTGGCCAGCCGGTGGCAGGGCAGCGCTCCGCGGGTCCTGGCGCCGGGGATCGCCGCCGAATTCGACATCGACCCTGTTCCCGCCGATGCGGACCAGGTCTGGTCGGACCTGCAGCGGATCGGCATCGACCTGGCCATCCAGCCGACCGAGGGGCGGCGCAAGCGGATCCTGATCGCGGACATGGATTCGACCATGATCGACCAGGAATGCATCGACGAACTGGCCGATTTCGCGGGGGTCGGCGCCCGCGTGGCCGACATCACCGCCCGCGCCATGAACGGCGAGTTGAACTTTCACGAGGCGCTGATCGAACGCGTCAGCCTTCTGGCGGGCCTCTCCGAGGAGGTGATCGGCACCGTGCTGCGCGACCGCATCACGATGGCCGCGGGCGGGGCAACCCTGGTCGCCACGATGCGGGCGCATGACGCCTATACCGCGCTGGTTTCGGGCGGCTTCACGGCCTTCACTGCGGCGGTGGCGGACCGGCTGGCCTTTCATGAACACCGCGCCAACACGCTGCTGGCGGAGGATGGCGTGCTGACCGGCCATGTCGCCCTGCCGGTGCTGGGCCGCGAGGCCAAGGTCGAGGCGTTGCAGCAGATTGCCGCGCATCTGGGCACCACCGCACAGAACGCCATTGCCGTGGGCGACGGTGCCAATGACTTGGGCATGATCCAGCTGGCGGGCGCGGGCGTCGCGCTGCATGCCAAGCCGGTCGTGGCCGCGCAGGCGCAGATCCGCATCAACCACGGCGACCTGACGGCGCTGCTGTACCTGCAGGGCTACGGCGCGGACGATTTCGTGACGCCCTGATCGGGGCGGCCCCTCTCACCGACATGTTGCAGGGCGTCACGCCCGTCCCTGCGGAGCGATGCCATGATCGACCTCGGCCTTGACCTCTTCCTGCTGCTGATCGGGGCCGCCTTTGCGGCGGGCTTTGTCGATTCGATTGCGGGGGGCGGCGGGCTGATCACGCTGCCGGTGCTGATGCTGGCGGGACTTTCCCCGGCGCAGGCGCTGGCCACGAACAAGGTGCAGGGGGTCTTTGGCGCGGGGACCGCCGCGCTCAGCTATGCGGCGCGGGGGCTGGTCGATCTGCGCAGCCAGTGGGGCTCGGCGCTGCTGGCGGGGGCGGCGGGCGCGGCGGGGGCAGTGCTGGTCAGCGCGATCCCGACGGACGGCCTGCGCCTGATCCTGCCGGTGATCCTGATCGGCATCGCGTTGTTCTTTGCCCTCAAGCCGGGTCTGAACGATCTTGACCGGACACGGCGGCTGACGCCCGCGGTCTTTGCCATGACGGCTGTGCCCTTTATCGGCTTTTACGACGGGTTGATCGGGCCGGGTGCGGGGGCCTTTTACATGATCGGCTTTGTCACCTTGGCGGGCTATGGCGTGCTGAAGGCGACGGCGCACACCAAGCTTTTGAACTTTGCTTCGAACCTGGGTGGGCTGGGGGCCTTTGCGCTGGTCGGGCAGCCGATGTGGTTGCTTGGCATTGCCATGGGGGTGGCCCAGATCGCGGGCGCGATGCTGGGGGCCAGGCTGGCATCGAAGATCGGGGCGCGGCTGATCAAGCCGCTTCTGGTGACGACCTCGACCGTGCTGGCGCTGCGGCTGATCTGGCAGATGATCTGACCCCGCTGCCGGCGCCCGCTCTGCCAAGGGGCACCGGCCTGGGACGTGCGGGCAAATGGGGACAGGCCCACGGCCGCGATCAAAGCATGAATGCGCGTCGGTTTCGTGACGGTAAGACCGCAGGCCGGGACGATCAGGCCGGAAAACCTGGCGCGCAGCGCAGTTCGCCTGTCTTCAGGCCGCGCCAGTTCAGGATCGGACCGTTCAGGTACCGCTGCGCGACCGGGTCCGCGGCATTCAGCACGCCCAGGTGGATCAGCAGCGCGGTGATCGCGGCCTCGCTGGCGCGGGTGGCGCCGTCGCTGATCTTCAGCGCGACCCCCAGGCCCTGCTGCGGCAGGATTGCGACAAAGACCGCCTCGGCCCCGGTCTTGACCGCCACGCCGCCGCCCATGGCGCGCATCAGCGCCGTGCACGACCGGCCTTCGCCTGCCACCATCTCGGGATGGGCGCGCATCGCATCCACCAGCCGCCGCATCGCCTCGCCGCGTCGGTCCGTGCCGGGATTGGCAAATCGCGCCATGGCCCGCGCCAGACCCTCCAGCGAACTGGCCCAGTTCGGGGCCGAGCAGCCGTCGATTCCATATCCGGGGCTGGTCTCTTCGGTGACCTCCTCGAAGGCGGCCTTGACGGCCTGCTGCACCGGGTGGGCCGGTTCGACATATTCGGACCCGCCCCGCAGGTGCCGGTTCAGCGTCAGGAACCCCGCATGCTTGCCCGAGCAATTGTTGTGCAGCTGGCAGGGCGCCGTGTCCGAGCAAAGCAGCCGCCGGTGTTCCGCCGGGTCGCCGGGCATATGGCTGCCGCAGCGCAGGTCGCCCTCGGCCAGGTCCAGGCCCGTCAGCCATTCGTCCACTGCGCGCACATGCATGGCAGATCCGGAATGGCTGGCGCAGGCCAGCGCCAGCTGCCGGTCGGTCAGCCCCGCCGCATCCGCCGCGCCGCTTTCGATCAGCGGCAGGGCCTGGATCATCTTGCAGGACGACCGGGGAAACACGATCTGCGATGGCTTTCCCCAGGCCTCGACCACGCCGTGGGCGTCGCAGATGATCGCGTGACCACGATGCAGGCTTTCGCGCATGTCGCCGCGCCGCAGTTCGATCATCTCGGCAGAACGCATCGTGATTTTCTCCCTGACAATTGCGCGATTTCGCTTGCGTGCCCTTTCTCGGGCGGCGATTTTCGCTATTCTGGCGGCAGATGGTTGAAAAGACCACAGCAATCGCGGAACAACGCCGCACAAGTGGCGAAACGAATGGCAGGAGGCCAGAGCATGATTACCACCACGCTGCGCGGCATCGGCGCAGGCCTTGTCCTGATTGCCGGACTGGGTACGGCGGTCGCGCAAGAATCGAACAACGTCGTGGCGACCGAGGGCGACTGGACTGTGTTCGCAGCGGACAACCCGCGCGAGTGCTGGGCCGTCTCGCCTCCGAAATCGACGATCAACACCCGCAACGGCCAACCGACCGAGGTGGCGCGCGGCGACATCCGGCTGTATGTGGCCTATCGTCCGGGACAGAACGGCGAAGTGTCGTTTACCGGCGGCTATCCCTTCGCTCCGGATTCGACAGTCGAGGTCGATGTGGGCGGGCGCAAGTTCAACCTGTTCACCGAAGGCGAAAGCGCCTGGACCGGCAGCGCCTCGGACGATGATGCCCTGATCGGCGCCCTGCGCGGCGGGTCCTCGGCCGTGGTGACCGGGCGTTCGGCCCGCGGGACCACCACCAAGGACACGTTCAGCCTGTCGGGCATCACCGCCGCGACGAACACGGCACGCGCGCGCTGCCAGTAAGGCGGCGCGGATGGGGGGCGGTGCCCCCCTTCACCTGGGGATGACCCTTCCAGAACATCCGGCCCAGAACATCCGACGAGGGGCCGTTCGGGCGAGGCTGGTTGATTTCCGGCCCCGCTTGGCCTATCTGCAGGTCTTCACGCAGAATCCCGGTGGGCTCATGACCGTCCTTCTTCCGCAGGCCGCAGGCGCGGCCCCGATCACGCAAGACGTGCTGACCATCCCGCGCAAGTTGCCGGAGGGTGGACTTGTGAATATCGTGGGCTTGACGCGCGACCAGTTGCGCGATGCGCTGATCGCCGCCGGCACGCCCGAAAAGCAGGCCAAGATGCGCGTGGGCCAGGTCTGGCAGTGGGTTTATCACTGGGGCGTGCGCGATTTTGCCCAGATGACCAACCTGGCCAAGGACTATCGCGCCCTCTTGGCCGACCGGTTCGAGATTACCTTGCCCCAGATCGTGACGCGCCAGGTCAGCGCCGATGGGACCCGGAAATACCTGCTGAAGATCGCCGGCGGCCACGAGGTCGAGGCCGTCTATATCCCCGAAGAAGGCCGCGGCACGCTTTGCGTCAGCAGCCAGGTGGGCTGCACGCTGACCTGTTCCTTCTGCCACACCGGCACGCAGAAGCTGGTGCGCAACCTGACCGCTGGAGAGATCGTCGGCCAGCTGCTGGTCGCGCGCGACGACTTGGGCGAATGGCCCGTGCAGGGCGCCCCCAAGGACGAGACGCGCCTGGTCAGCAACCTGGTGCTGATGGGCATGGGCGAGCCGCTTTACAATTTCGAGAATGTGCGCGACGCGATGAAGGTCGTGATGGACAACGAGGGCCTGTCCCTGTCCCGCCGCCGCATCACCCTGTCGACCAGCGGCGTGGTCCCCGAAATTGCCCGCACGGCGCGGGAAATCGGCTGCCTGCTGGCCGTCAGCTTCCATGCCACGACCGACGAGGTGCGCGACCGTCTTGTGCCCATCAACAAGCGCTGGAACATCCAGACGCTGCTGGCCACGCTGCGCGAATACCCGCGCCTGACCAACAGCGAGCGCATCACCTTCGAATACGTGATGCTGGCCGGCGTCAACGACAGCGACGAGGATGCCCACCGCCTGGTGCGGCTGATCGAGGGCATTCCGGCCAAGATCAACCTGATCCCGTTCAACGAATGGCCTGGGGCGCCTTATAAGCGGTCCAGCAACAACCGCATCCATGCCTTTGCCGACATCATCCACAACGCTGGCTATGCCAGCCCGATCCGCACGCCGCGCGGCGAGGATATCATGGCGGCCTGCGGCCAGCTGAAATCGGCGACCGAACGGGGCCGCAAGTCGCGCGCCCAGATCGAGGCCGAGGCAGGCTGATCAGGGCAGCACCGTCCCCAGCCGTTCCAGCAGCCCGTTCAGCCCGGCGCGCTCCTCGGCCGTCAGGCCGGCCAACAGCCGGGTCTCGTTCGCGGCATGGGGCGCGATGGCGCGGTCGATCAGCGCCAGCCCGTCTTCCGTCAGCTCGACCAGCGTGCCGCGCCGATCCTGCGGATTGGGCAGGCGCCGGATCAGGTCGCGCCGTTCCAGCCGGTCCAGTCGCGCGCTCATGCCGCCCGAACTGAGCATCATGGCCTCGTAAAGGGCGGTGGGTGTCAGGCAAAACGGGCACCGGCCCGGCGCAGGGTCGCCAGCACGTCGAATTCGCCGGCCTGCAATTCAAAGCTGTCAAAAAACTGTCTGCAGCCGGCGCGACAGCAGAGCCGACAGCTCGTTCAGGCGGCCGATGATCTCCATCGCTTCCATGTCCAGGTCGGGACGTTCCCGGTGCCAGGACTGAGCGGCGCGCGCGGTACGATTGGCAGGGGCCATTTATCTTTCCATAAAGATTGTTTGCAGTAAGACAGTAGCAGCTGAACCGGAGCAAGGCAGTGAGTGACCACCATAGCCCGCTGGTGATGATGGACTGCTTGATCACGGCAGGGGCCGCGCTGGCGATGACGATCTTGATCTCTCGCCTCGCTTCGGATGCCGGCGCGCCCATGATCTGGTTTTTGACGTTTGTTTTGGCAGGGGGCGGGGCGGTGCAGCTGGTCCTGGCGGCTACCTTGGGGCAGTTGCGGGGAGTATTGTTGATGCTGCCTTATGCGGCGGGGGCAGGGGTTCTGCTGGCGGGGCCAATGACCTTGGGCTACCTGGCGGTGGCTCATGTCGGAGCCGGCTATATCGCGTTGACATTCGCCTTTCCGATCCTGCTGACGTGGGGGCTTGCGCGCCTGCTGGGCTTGGAACGCGCCGATCCGCGCCGCATGCTGGCGGTGGTCCGGTAATCCTCCCCATGGTTAAGGGAATGCGAGCATAGATTTTTCTCGGCACAATGGACGAGGAGGCTTCGATGAAGAAGAGCCGCTTTTACCAAAGCCCAGATCATGGCCGTGCCTGAGCTGTGCTGCGAGCATGGGATCAGCAGCGCGACGCTCAACAAATGGCGTGCAAAGTATGGCGGCATGGGTGCATTCATGATGAGCCAGATGAGGGCGCTGGAATGAGACGCATTGTCCGCCACTGATGGTGCGGATGGCCCCACCAGCGGGATCGCGTTGTTTCAATGTGGATCTTTGAAGCACGCACCTGAGGAGGGCCATCCATGGACAAGCCTATCACCATCGGCCTTGATCTGGCCAAGAACGTCTTCCAGGTTCACGGAGTGGACGCGGAAGGCGCGATTGTCTGCCGGCGTCAGTTGCGACGATTGCAGGTGCTGGCGCTCTTCTCACGGTAGAAGCCCTGCCTCGTCGGCATGGAAGCCTGCGCGGAAGCTCATTACCGGGCACGGGATCTGACGGCTGGCGGGCACGAGGTGCGGCTGATGCCGCCCGCCTACGTCAAGCCTTACGTGAAGCGCGGGAAGACCGATGCGGTTGATGCGGAGGCGCGTCTCGCGAAGCTGTCACTCGTCCGACGAGGCGCTTTGTGCCAGTAAAGTCGGCGGACCGTCAGGCGGCTCTTCTTGATCACAAGGCGCGGGACTTTCTGGTTCGGCAAAGAACGCAGATCGTGAACGCCATCCGCGCGCATTTGGGCGAGTTCGGGGCTGTCGTGGCGAAGGGTATTCATAATATCGATTGCCTTCTCGACGCGGCCCGCGATGTGCCCCCTGCGGCGATCCGGCGCTCGACATGTTGGCCGGTCAGCTGCGTGACACACAGGCTTGGATCGAAGAGGGTAAGGCGGAACTGCGCATCATCCAGTGGACGATGCGCCCGCCGAACGCGCGGATCGGCAAGATGCAGGGCGAAGACGAGCTGGCACGGCGACTGGCAACGGTGCCTGGGGTGGGCGCAATCTTGTCCAGCACGTTTGCAGCCACCACCCCCGACATGGCCGCTTTTCGCAGCGCGCGACTACGCGGTCTGGCTCGGCCTCCCGCCGCGAGCCCATTCCAACGGCGGGAAAGAAAGGCTCGGACGAATATCCAAAGCCGGCAATCGGTACCTGCGCAGGCTCCTCTACCTCGGTACAATGGCTCAGATCAGCGCGGGGCGGGGGCGTCGCGATCGCCCGGCAGGCCAAGGACTGGATTGGCTCAGCAGGATGCTTGCCCGCAAACCCGTGAAGGTCGTGGCGGTTGCATTGGCCGACCGAATGGCGCGAACGATCTGGGCACTGATTGCCAGTGGCAGTTGCAACCGGGCCGCCCCGGCCTAAGACGGAAGAAATTCAGCCACGCCCGTCATAGACCGGCAGGCCCAAGGATGGTGAGGCGCGAGCCGTAAGGGGATGGCACAAAGGCGGTAATATGCGGAACGGGACACTCAGTTCGGACCGAAGCGCCCGCGAGCGCGTGCCATTGATCGGGACCCGACCGCCGGCTGACTTCATCAGGGCGCGCAGCTGTAAAGTCGCTGCATCTTGGACGCCCTATACATGGCCGCGACCGACCAGATGCCGGATCAAACAAAGTTCTTGCCAAAGGGCCATCCATACACAGCCCGAGAGAGATGCCGAATGAGAACCGGCGCCTGAAGCGCATGTTAGCGGATCTGAGCATGCAGGCCGATCTGCTCCGAGAGGCCCTTGGAAAAGTGAGGCGGCCAGCTCAACGCTGCGAGCTGGCCGAGAAGGCGGTGGCGACGAAGGAGGTCAGCATCGCGCTGGCCTGCCGGGCTTATGGCGTCGGTGAGACCTGCTTCCGCTACAGCCCCAACCGCGACGAGAATGAGTTGATGGCTGATCTGCTTGTGGGGCTGACCACGATGTCCACAAGACCTGGGGGTTCGGCCTGTGTTTTCTGCACCTACGGAACGTGAAGGGGTGTCTGGAACCACAGGCGGGTCCACCGGATCTACTGCAAGTTAAAACTGAACCTGCGGAGTGAGCCATGGAACGCCACTGCTCCGAGTGACCGCGGCGAAGGTTGAAGCGGGAGAGGCCCGAGGAGCTTGCGGTGCCGGATGCGCCGAACTCGATCTGGCCCATGGGCTTCATGGCCGATCGCCTTGCCGGCGGGCGGCGGTTCCGGCTGCTGAACCTGTTGGACGACTTCAACCGCGAAGGCTTGGGCATCGAGGTCGATTTCTCGCTGCCCGCCGAGCGGGTCGTCCGGTCCCTGAACCAGATCATTGAATGGCGTGGCAAGCCCTTAGCGATCAGGGTCCACATTGACCTCGAATATGTCAGTTCCACACTGATGACTTGGCCTAGAAGCAGAACGCCTATGTCTAGCCCGACAACCGGACGGTCCGGCACGAATGGATGGGCCTCTACATCTTCGAAATCATTAAGGTAATACAGCAGATAGCACCAAGTGCCTGTGGAGCTACAACAACGAATGCCCTAACATGGGCATCAGCAGGGTCATACGGTCGCGCCCCGTCAAAACGGGGAGAATTACCAACCTTGGTTGGCGGGCGGTCTGATTCCGGCGCTGGCCGAACTGCCGGCGCAGGCGACGGCCTGGCTGGTCGCCGCGACGGCGCTGCCGGTGGTGATCGCCTTGGCAACATCTATCGCAGCCGCTATTGGCACGCCGGAGCCCACCCGGTCACCTGATTACCCTGTCGGCGCTGACGCTGCTGATGGCGGGATTGGCCTGTGTGCCGCTGGCGCTGATGCTGATGCGCAACCCGCGGGCCGTGCCTAGCAGTCGGGCTGCGGCCAGCCGTCGATGATGGCGACGGCTTCCTCGGCGGTTTCAACATAGCGGATCAGTTCAAGGTCGCTGTCGCCGATGGTCCCGGCCGCCGCCAGCGCCTGCCAGTTGATGATGCTGTCCCAGAACTCGGCCCCGAACAGCAGGACGGGAATGCGGGCCATGCGGCCGGTCTGGATCAGGGTCAGCGTCTCGAACAGCTCGTCCAGGGTGCCGAAGCCGCCGGGAAAGACCGTGATCGCACGCGCCCGCATCAGGAAGTGCATCTTGCGGATCGCAAAATAGTGGAAGTTGAAGGACAGGTCCGGCGTCACGTAAAGGTTCGGCGCCTGTTCATGCGGCAGCACGATCCCCAGCCCGATGGATTGGCCGCCGGCTTCGTCCGCGCCCATGTTGCCGGCCTCCATCACGCCGGGGCCACCGCCGGTGCAGATGACAAAGTCGTGGCCATAGCTGGCGATGCTGCGCTCGGTCATCTGGCGGGCAAAGATGCGGGCCTGTTCATAGTATTTCGACAGGTCGGCCAAGGCCGGGGTGCGGGCTTGGGCCGCGCGTTCGGGGGCGGGGATGCGGGCGCCGCCGAACATCACGACGGTCGAAGTGATCCCGCGTTCGTCCAGGATCATCTGCGGTTTCAGCAGTTCCAGCTGCAGCCGGACGGGCCGCAGCTCCTCGCGCAGCAGGAAGTCGTTGTCGGCGAAGGCCAGCCGGTACGAGGGCGCGCGCGTCTGGGGCGTGTCGGGGGTCTGACGGACCGACTCGAGGTCCTGGCCGCTGTCGCGGATGAGAGTGTTGCGGCTGTCGTCGCTCATGGTGTCCTGCTGCTGCCCTGGATCTGTCCCAGAGGTAGCCGTTCCGACGCCCGGTTGCCAGCGGTCCGGGTGTTTTCCGCGACGTTCCGGCCGGGGACGGCAACGGCTTGCCCCGCCATTGCAATAAAGGGGCAAGCCATGTAACTGCGGGCGCGACATAGCCCGGAGGGATGACCAGATGACCGACGCCGCACTCGAAGCCGCCATCGAAGCTGCCTGGGAGGCGCGCGACGGCATCAGTCCGGCGACAACCGGCGCGGCCCGCGAGGCGGTCGAAACGACGCTTGCGGCGCTGGACCAGGGCACGTTGCGCGTGGCCGAACGGCAGGCCGACGGGCAATGGCATGTCAACCAGTGGGCCAAGAAGGCCGTCCTGCTGTCCTTCCGCCTGAATGACATGGAAGAGATGTCGGGCGGCCCGCAAGGGTCGAACTGGTGGGACAAGGTGCCGTCCAAGTTCCACGGCTGGGGCGACAACCAGTGGCGCGAGGCGGGGTTCCGCGCGGTGCCGGGTGCCATCGTCCGCCGCAGCGCCTTTATCGGCAAGGGCGCGGTGCTTATGCCCTCCTTCGTGAACCTGGGCGCCCATGTGGGCGAGGGCACGATGGTTGACACCTGGGCCACGGTCGGGTCCTGCGCGCAGATCGGCCGCAACGTCCACCTGTCGGGCGGCGTGGGCATCGGCGGCGTGCTGGAGCCTCTGCAGGCCGGACCCACCATCATCGAGGACAACTGCTTCATCGGCGCGCGCTCCGAGGTGGTCGAGGGCTGCATCGTGCGCGAGGGCTCGGTCCTGGGCATGGGCGTCTATATCGGCCAGTCCACCAAGATCGTCGACCGCGAGACGGGCGAGGTGACCTATGGCGAGGTTCCGGCCGGTTCGGTGGTGGTGTCTGGAACCATGCCGTCGAAGAACGGCGTGAACCTGTACTGCGCGGTAATCGTCAAGCGTGTCGATGCAAGAACGCGGTCCAAGACCTCGATCAACGAGCTGCTGCGCGACTGATGACCACGCTGTTCATCGATGCGGATGCCTGCCCGGTCA
Source organism: Paracoccus saliphilus (assembly GCA_003255745.1). GTDB lineage: Bacteria > Pseudomonadota > Alphaproteobacteria > Rhodobacterales > Rhodobacteraceae > Paracoccus > Paracoccus saliphilus_A. The sequence continues at coordinate 61,307 of QKYL01000183.1, read as the reverse complement.
AGGCCGAGGCCGAACGGGTGGCCGTCCGTGTGGGTGTGCCGATGGTGCTGGTCTGCAATGGCGGGCTGCGCCTGCCCACGCATCCACTGGTGCGGCTTCAGATCGTGGCCGCAGGTCCGGACGAGGCTGACAAGTGGATCGCAGACAACTGCGGTCCGGGCGACGTGGTGGTGACGGCCGACCTGCCGCTGGCCGACCGCTGCCTGAAGGCCGGGGCGCAGGTCCTGCAGCATGACGGCGAGGTGCTGAGCATCGCCAATATCGGCCCGCGCCTGGCCAGCCGCGACCTGATGGCTGACCTGCGCGCCGCCGATCCCTTTCTGCGGGGCGGCGGCGCCAGCTTCGGCAAGGCCGACCGGGCGCGGTTCCTGCAGTCCCTGGACCGGGCTCTGACCGCGGCCCGGCGGGTCTGACGCCCTGTCAGCCCTTGGGGCGGATCTTGGCGGCGGTGCCGCGGGCGAAATCTGCCAGCCGTTCGCGCGCGGCATCCTGCGTGTTGACCATCCCGGCAACCACGGCCTCGGCATAGGCGGCGTCCAGCGCGCTCATGTTCTGCATGTGGCTGATGGCCGAGCAGATGGCAAAGTTCGACAGCGGCGGGTTCTGCGCGGCCGCGCGCGCGATCTGCAGGGCGCGGGCCTCGGGATCCTCCTCCAGATACTGGCACAGGCCGACATCCACCGCCTCCTGCCCGCGATAAAGTCGCCCCGACAGCATCATGTCGATCATCCGCGCCTTGCCGATCAGGTCGGCCACGCGGATCGTCGCGCCCCCGCCCGTGAACAGGCCGCGCTGCCCCTCGGGCAGGCCGAAATAGGTGTCCGGCCCCGCCACCCGGATATGCGCCGCCGAGGCCAGTTCCAGCCCGCCGCCCACGACCGCGCCCTTGAGGACCGCGATCACCGGGACGCCACCATATTCCATCTTGTTGAACGCCTCGTGCCAGCGCAGGCAGACCTGCATGAACTCCGCGGCCGAACGGTTCTGCCGATGGTGTTCCACCAGGTCCAGACCGGCACTGAAATGCGGCCCGTTCGCGCGCAGGATCGCCACCCGGACCCCGGACCGGGGCAGGGTGGTGAAGATGTCCACCAGCTCCTCGATGGTGGCCAGATCCAGCGCGTTGCGCTTGTCCGGGCGGTTCAGCGTCACGCTGGCGATGCCGTCATCGTCGACCTCCAGCAGGATGTTCGACAGCCTCAGGTCCCCGATGTCGCGCATGACGGTCTCCTCCCCTTTTGCACATGACGCAATCGGGATAGCCCGCGCATCGGCCCAGGTCGAGGGTCAGAAGGTCGGCGGGGTGCAGGCGCTGACGGCCTCGACCGGTTCGGGGCCGACGACGCGAAAGCGGTGCGGCAGTTCGCTGGGAAAGGCAAAGGAGTCGCCGGGTCCCAGGATCTTGCGTTCGCCGTCCACGGTGATCTCCAGCCGGCCGGACAGGATCACGCCGGCCTCCTCGCCCTTGTGGGACAGGGGGACCTTTCCGGTGTCGGCGCCGGGCTGCCAGGTTTCGCGCAGGACCTGAAGCATGCGCCCAGTGCCGGGCACGCCCACCTGCCGCAGCGCGATGCGGCCCCGGCCCAGGTCTGGCATCTCCTCGGCGGTGAAAAAGAACTTGCGCGGGGCCTGCGGCTCGAAGGCGAAGAACTCGGCCAGGCCGACCGGTAGCCCGTCCAGGATGCGCTTCAGCGCCCCGACCGAGGGGTTCATGGCATTCGATTCGATCAGCGAGATGGTGGAATTGGGCACCCCCACCCGCCGCGCCAGCGCCCGCTGCGACAGCTTGCGCGCCAGCCGCAGGGCGCGCAGCCTGCCCCCGATGTCGATCTCCATGAGGTCTCCGCTGTTGTGCATGTTCATCATAGACAAACATCCGGTCCCGGGCCACGCTGTTTCAGGGGCTTGGCCGCAGCGAAAAACAGAATTGTCAGGTCCGCGACAAGACGCCACCCTGACGCGCGACAGGACCGGCCCTTGCCGTCCACCGCAAAGGAGAGACCGCGATGAAGGACCTGACCCAAAACAACGAGACCCTGGCCACCCGCCGCCGCGCCGCCATGGCCCGCGGCGTCGGCGTGATGACCGATCATTTCGCCGCCCATGCCGAAAACGCGACCGTCACCGATGTCGAGGGCAACCGCCTGATCGATTTTGCCGCCGGCATTGCGGTGGTGAACACTGGCCACCGCCATCCCCGCGTGATCGAGGCCGTGCGCGCCCAGCTGGATGCCTTTACCCATACCTGCCACCAGGTCCTGCCCTATGAGAACTATGTCCGTCTGGCCGAGCGCCTGAACGACAAGGTTCCGGGCGATTTCGCCAAGAAGACGATCTTTGTCACCACTGGCGCCGAAGCCTGCGAGAATGCCGTCAAGATCGCCCGCGCCGCCACCGGCCGTAACGCGGTGATCGCCTTTACCGGCGCCTTTCACGGGCGCACGTTCATGGGCATGACGCTGACCGGGAAGGTCGTGCCCTACAAGAAGGGCTTTGGCGCGATGATGCCCGATGTCTTTCACGCGCCCTTCCCCTGCCCGCTGCACGGGGTGACGACCGACGACAGTTTTGCCGCGCTGGACAAGCTGTTCAAGGCCGACCTAGACCCGGCCCGAGTTGCGGCCATCGTCTTTGAACCGGTGCAGGGCGAGGGCGGCTTTTATCCCGCGCCGACCGATTTCGTCGTCCGCCTCCGCGCGCTGTGCGACGCGCATGGCATCGTCATGATCGCGGACGAGGTGCAGACCGGCTTTGCCCGCACCGGCCGGCTGTTCGCAATGGAGCATCACGGCATCGCCGCCGATCTGACCACGATGGCCAAGGGGCTGGGCGGCGGCTTCCCGATTGCCGCCGTGACCGGCAAGGCCCAGATCATGGACGCGGCCGAACCAGGCGGTCTGGGCGGCACCTATGGCGGCAATCCGTTGGGGATCGCTGCGGGCCTTGCCGTGCTGGACGTGATCGAGGACGAGGGTCTGTGCGCCCGCGCCGAAACCCTGGGCGCCACATTGCGCGATCGCCTGACGGCCCTGCAGCCGCGCGTGCCCGAAATGGCAGATATCCGCGGTCCCGGCTTCATGGTCGCGGCCGAATTCATCGGCACCGACGGCACGCCCGATGCCGCGATGACCAACCGCATCCGGCAGGAGGCGCTGGCCCGCGGCCTGCTGCTGCTGACCTGCGGCGTGCATGGCAACGTGATCCGCTTCCTGGCGCCGATCACCATCCCGGACGACCAGTTCGCGCAGGCGCTGGACATCCTGGACGCTTCGATCCTGGCGGCGCGGCCCGACTGAACGATGCAGCCGCAGGACCGCACCGTTCGGGCGGTCCTGCGGCTGTCGGCGACCCTTTCTGCCACGGTTTTCGCCAAGGCTGTGTTCCTGGCGGGACCAGCATCCGCACCTGCCCGATCCGCATGCCACGCGCTTCTGCGGGGCCAGCGCATCAGGGCGCGATCAGGACCATCACGACCGGGATCGTCAGGATGCTCAGCGCGGTCGAGATGAGGATCGCCGCAGACACGCGCTGCTGGGCGACCCCGAAATACTGGGCCAGGATATAGACATTGCCCGCCACCGGCAGCGCGGCGGCCGCGACCATCACCCCGGCGGCAAAGGGCTCCACCGCCAACGCCAGCGCCGCGACCCCCACCGCCAGCGGATGCAGAACCAGCTTGGCCACGCTCAGCCAGGCCGATGCCGCCACGCGGCGCAACTGCCGTCCAGCAAGGCTGGCGCCGATGGCAAACAGCGCCCCCGGCGTGGCGGCCGCCCCCAGGATCGTCAGGAACTCGGCCAGCGGTTCGGGCATCGGCAGGGCGAACCAGGCCCAGGCCAGCCCGGCCACCATCGACAGGATCATGGGGTTGGCCAGGACGCCGCGCAGCACCGGCAGAACCGCCGCCAGCCGCAGGCCCCCATGTCGCGACGCATGGATGATCAGCGTGATCAGCGTGGAAAAGACCAGCATGTCGATGGTCAGCACCATCAAGACCGGGCCCACGGCCCTTGGTCCCAGCAGCACCACCAGCATCGGCACGCCCAGAAAGCCGGTGTTGCCGATCATGCAGCACTGCGCCTCCATCGCCGCCTCGGCCCAGGGAAGGGCGCGGGCGCGCGCGACTGCGATGCCGATGCCCCAGATCGCCAGCGACCCTGCCAGATAGGCCATCGCGAAACGCGGATCGAACAGCGCGGCCAGGTCCAGCCCCGCCGCAAAGCGGAACAACATCGCCGACAGCGCGAAATAGAACACAAAGCGGGTCAGCCAGGCCGCCGCCTCCTGCGGGAAGAACCGCGTGGCGGCGGCCATCCAGCCCAGACCGATCAGACCAAAGAACGGCAGCGTCTTCAGAAAGACCTCAAGCATCCGGCATCCGGTTCTCCACGCGCTGTCCCTTGCGGGACCTCAGCCGGAACCGATCAGGATCCCCACGGCCAGCACCAGACCACCGCCCACCACGACTTGCAAGGTGGCCCGCCAGAAGGGCGTCTGCATCCAGCGGTTCTGGATCCAGGCAATCGCCCACAGTTCGACAAAGACGACAAGGATGGCGATGGTGGTCGCGGTCCAGAAATCGGGGATCAGATAGGGCAGGGCATGGCCCATGCCGCCCACTGCCGTCATCACCCCCGAGGCCAGCCCCCGCTTGACCGGGGAGCCGCGCCCCGAAACCACCCCGTCATCCGAGGCCGCTTCGGTGAACCCCATGCTGATCCCCGCGCCCAGGCTGGCGGCCACGCCGACCTGAAAGGTCGTCCAGGGGTCCTGCGTCGCAAAGGCAACCGCAAAGATCGGCGCCAAGGTCGAGACGCTGCCGTCCATCAGCCCCGCCAACCCCGGCTGCACCCAGGTCAGGACAAATTCGCGGTGGGCAACCGCGTCCTCGTCGGCGCGGGCGGCGGGGTCCAAGTGCTCGGTCGCCAGCTCATGGGCCCGGTTCTCGTGGCCACGCTCGGCCGCGGCCAGATCGCCCAGCAGCTTGCGGGTGCCGGCGTCCTGGCTGTACTGCGCGGCGCGGGCATAGAATTCGGCCGCGTCCCGCTCCATCCCGGCGGCCTCGCCCCGGATGGCCTCCAGCGACATGTTCTCCATCATCCAGGCCGGGCGGCGGGTCAGATAGCCCGCGACATGTTCGCGCCGAATGACCGGGATCGCCTCTCCGAAACGCGCGCGGAAGGCGTCCAGCAGCAGGCGGCGGTGGCCGTCCTCTTCCAGGCTCATGCCGTCGAAGACTGCGGCCGTCGCCGGATAATCCTGGCGCAGCGTTTCGGCCCAGTTGCGATAGATCCGGGCGTCGTCCTCCTCCGAGGCGATGGCCAGCGCCAGGATCTCGCGTTCGGACAGTTCCGACAGGCGCTTTCGGGCAGGCAGAAAGGGCAGGGTCATCTTGGTTGCTCAAATATCCTCGGGGGTGAGGCCGCCTGCGGCCGAGGGGGCAGAAGGCCCCCTTTGCACCGTGAATTCTAACGCGCCCTCGTCCAGCTCGCGCATGGCCACCATGGCATGTCCGCCCTGCCGGCAGAAATGCGGCACATCGACCGCAGCCATCGGGTCGGTCGCGATCAGCCGCACGGTCGCCCCTGGCGGCAGATCCAGCAGCGCCTTGCGCAACCGCAGCACGGGCAGGGGACAGAGCAGCCCCCGGGCATCCACCAGCCGTCCGGTGATCATGTCGCTTCCGCGAAACGGCTCAGGCACCAGCCGGCCAGATCGTCGGGCGCCACCTGGACCGCCAGATCGCCTGCAAAATCCAGAAACGCCTCGCGCTGCTGGCGTGGCACGTACAGCACAACCGGCAGGCCCGCGGCGGCGGCTTCGCCGATCAGGCTGCGAAAGCCGCGGCCGATGGCCTCCTGCCGCCCGAACTTGGGCACGACCACAATATCCGCGCCCCGCAGATGCGGCGCAGCCCGCGCCACGGCCTGTTCCAGCGCGCCGGTGTCCAGCCGGCAACCCGAGGCGCCCGGTCCCAAGGATTGCGAGATGCGGATCGGCGCGCCCTCGTCCCCGATGACAACCATGTCCATGTCACAGGGGCTGTCCGGCCCGAAATCAAGGTTGCGCTGCACCGCGCCCGCCAGCCGCAGGCCGCGCGCCTGCAGGACGCGGGCCACATCCTCGACCAGCCGGTCGGCCTGGCCGGGGGCGGCGGTCTCGTCCATGGTGAACCATGCCAGCATGGGGTTCCCTTTCTTCAGACGCCGCTATCCAGCGCGAATTTCATCAGCCCGTTGATGCCGTCCACGCCCAGCTTCTTTTTCAGCGCGGACGAAGTGTTGGCGGCGGTCTTGTAACTGACGCCAAGCCGGTCCGCGATGGCCTGAAGGCTATTCCCTTGCCCGATCAGGGTCAAAACCTGCCGTTCGCGGTCGGACAGCGCCCCCAAGGGGTCGCCGGCGGCTCCGGCCCGCAGCGTGGCCAGCGCCATGGCCTGCTTGGGCGCCAGGTAAAACTCGCCCGCCTCCAGCGTGCGGACCGCCTCGCGGAAATCGGCGGGCGGCGCGTTCTTGGACAGAAATCCTTGTGCCCCGGCCTGCAGCGCGCGGGCGGCAAAGCCTGTCTGGTCGTTCATCGAAAAGATCAGGATGCGCCCCGCCGGCGCTGCGGCCTTCAGGGGCGCCACCAGCTCCAGCCCTCCGGTGCCCGGCAGGCTGATATCCAGGACGATCAGGTCCGGCGCAGGGTCCGCTGCCAGCTGCGCCAGTGCCTCCTCGCCCGACATCGCCTGACCCACGGCGTCATAGCCCAGGTCGCGCAGCAGGCGGCTTGCGCCCAGGTGGGTGATGGGGTGGTCGTCGATGACCAAGGCGCGTTTCGTCACTTCGTCGTCCTGTTCCTGTCCGTCTGCTGTCGCGGCAGCCGGGCCTGCAAGCGCGTCCCGGCTCCGTCCGACTGGATGGCCAGATTTCCCCCAAGAAGGGTAATGCGTTCGCGCATGCCCGTCAGGCCGGTCCCCTCGCGTCGGTCGGGGGCGATCCCCTGGCCATCATCGGACAGGATCATGCGCCAATGCGCCGGGTCGGTCCAGAGCCGGATCGTCACGGACCGCGCCGCCGCATGGCGCAGGGCATTGGTTGTCCCCTCCTGCAGGATGCGGAACAGGGTCAGGGCCGTCGCTTCGTCGGGTTCCGGCAGGCCCGAGGCGACCTCAAGCTGAAACCGCGTTTCGGGAAAGCGGCGGTTCAGGTCGTCGACGTAATCGCCCAGCACGGTAGGCAGGGGCAACTGACCCACCGCCATCGGGCGCAGGTCGTTCAGCAGCGTCCGGTTCACGCGGGAGATCTGTTCGGCGATGGCCGCGATCTGGGCGGCGGATTGGGCGGTGGCCGCGTCCGGGGCCGCCTCGCGCAGCGCGTCGGCCTCGACCCGAAGGCCAAAGAGGCAGGGGCCCATCTCGTCATGCAGGTCGCGGGCGATGGCCATGCGCTCGGCATCGGCGCGGGCGACGATCTGCTGCTGCAGCCGGCGGCGGTCGGCCTGGGCCTGTTCCAGAGTCTCGGCCAGCCGGTCCACGTGCCGCGCCAGGGGCGCCAGTTCGGGCTGCGGCAGGGGGCCGATGCGGGTTTCCAGGTCGCCCCGGATCAGGTCCGACAGGCGCGTGGCGATGGTGCCGACCGGGCGCAGCGCCTGGCGCACGGCCCAGGCAATCAGCAGCGCCTGCAGCCCGGCCGTCGCCAGCGCCAGGATCATCAGGTCGCGCATGTCGCGCCAGGCGCGGGCAATCTCGGCCGCCGGGTCGCCGGTAATCAGGACATAGCCGCGCGGACGGCCACCGACGACCACCGGCAGGCGCATCTCCTGCGGGTCGGGCGCCACCAGGGCCGCGAACCAATCCGGCCGGCGCAGGACCGGGTCCGGGGGGCCTGGCGGCTGGCGCAGCGTCCCGTCCAGCCCGTCCACAACGCCGATGCGGGCGTGGTGCGGCTCGGTCAGCCGCTCGGGCAGCAGCGCCATGATCCGGTCGGGCGGCACTGCACCCTGCATGGTGCCGATCGTGGCCAGAACCAGGTCGCGGGCGGTCTGCGCGCCCATTCGCGTCTCGGTCGCGATGTCGCGCCTCAGCCGGTCCAGGCTGCCGGCTGCCAGCACGCCGATCAGCAACAGCTGCATGGCCAGGATCACCAGAAGGATGCGGGTGCGAAGCGTCATGGCGCCAAACTGGCCCCGCGCGCGGGCGGCGGCAATGGGCGACGTGCCCGGCCCTGGGTTCAGGACCCATTTCGCCGCTTTCCTGTCTCGCCGGCCACGGCTAGACAGGGGGAATGAGCGATTATGACGATCTGGCGGCGCGCATCCGCGCCCTTTGCCACGGCGAGACCGACGAGGTCGCGCTGATGGCGACCGTGGCCTGCGAACTGCATCATTCCGACGACCGGTTCGACTGGACCGGCTTCTATCGCGTGGTGGGCCCCGACCTGCTGAAGATCGGCCCCTACCAGGGCGGTCACGGCTGCCTGGTGATCCCCTTCTCGCGCGGGGTCTGCGGGGCGGCGGCGCGCACGCGACAGGTCCAGATCGTTCCCGATGTCGAGGCATTCCCCGGACACATCGCCTGTTCCAGCAGCACCCGGTCGGAAATCGTGCTGCCCGTGCTGGGCCAGGACGGGCGGCTGATTGGCGTGCTGGACATCGACAGCGACCGGCCCGACGCCTTTGATGCGCGCGACGCCGCGGCCCTGGGTGCGATTCTGGAGGAGGTTTTCGGTGGCACATGAGGTCAAGGGGCACTGCCTGTGCGGTGCCGTGCAGTTCAGCGGAACCTGGGTGGATGATGCCCTGCGCGCCTGCCATTGCGGCCAGTGCCGCCGGTGGTCCGGCCATGTCTGGGCGGCGGCCGGGGTTCGGGACCTGCAGGTCAGCGGCCCGGTCCGCTGGTTCGACTCGTCCCAGGTGGCGGAACGTGGTTTCTGCACCGAATGCGGCAGTGCGCTGTTCTGGAAACGGCGTGACGGGACCGAGGTCGATGTCGCGGCCGGCGCCCTGGATCAGCCGACCGGCCTGACGCTGGAGGCGCATATCTTTGTCGCGGACAAGGGCGACTATTATCTGATCGGGGACGGCCTGCCGCAATGGCCGCAGGAGGCCCCCGAATGATCTGGGACACGCTGGCCAGCATTCCCGCGGGGCAGCTGATGGCCTTTGTCGCGGGCGGGCTGGTCCTGAACTTTGCCCCCGGCCAGGACGTGTTCTTTGCCAGCGCCTGCGGCATCCAGGGCGGCCCGCGCGCGGGGGCATGGGCGGGATTTGGCGTGGGTCTGGGCGTGCTGATGCATGTGGCCCTTGCGACCGTGGGCCTGGGGGCGCTGGTGGCCGCCCATCCCGAGGCGCTGCGGGCAATCAAATACGCGGGCGCCGCCTATCTGCTTTGGCTGGCGTGGAAAAGCTGGCGGGCGGGCGATGCCGATCCTTCGGCCCGCGGCAGCGTCCGGGTCTGGAACATTATCCGGCGGGGCTTTCTGTCCAACGCGCTGAACCCCAAGCCGGTGCTGTTCCTGCTGGCCTTTCTGCCGCAGTTCACCAATCCGGCCTGGGGTCCCGTCTGGCAGCAGATCCTGGGGCTGGGGCTGATCTTTGCCTTTACCGGGACGCTGGTCACCATGGGCTATGGCATCGTGGGTGGCGTGGCGGGGCATGTGATCGGCAAGCGCCTTGGGCTGGTCAACAAGATCGCGGCGGTGATGTTCGCGGGGCTGGCCGTCCGCCTTGTGGCGAAATGACCGAATTCGTCTATGCCCCGCCGCCCGATGCGCCCGTCGTCATCCATGCCGATCACGAGGTGCTGGTGGTGGACAAGCCGTCCGGCCTGCTGTCGGTGCCGGGGCGGGGCGAGGAGCGGTCCGACTGCCTGATCGCGCGGCTGCGCAATGTTTTCCCGACCGTACTGCTGGTCCACCGGCTGGACCTGGACACGTCTGGTGTGATGGTCTTTGCACTGACCCCGCATGCACAGCGCACCCTGTCCCGCCAGTTCGAGGAGCGGGTCGTAAAAAAAGTCTATGTCGCCCGCGTTACGGGACGGCTGGCGCCCAAGACGGGACGGGTCGATCTGCCCTTGATCGTGGATTGGCCCAACCGTCCGCGCCAGAAGGTCGACCATGTCGAGGGACGCCCAGCCCAGACCGACTGGCGGGTGATCCGCGCCGGCGATGACGAGACGCGGGTGCGGTTGATGCCCGTGACCGGCCGCAGTCACCAGCTGCGCGTGCACATGGCCCAGACCGGCCACCCGATCCTGGGCGATCCGCTTTACGCAGCAGGGGCCGCGGCGGAACACCCGCGCCTGATGCTGCATGCCGAAAGCCTGCGGTTTCGACATCCCGACAGCGGCGTGCAGATCGGCTTTTCCGCGCCTGTGCCTTTTTGAGCGCGTGCCCCCCTATGCTTGGGCCGGGGGGCGGCGCAGGCGCCGGGACAGCCAGCGCGCGATCCACGGAAAGACCGCCAGCGCCGCGACGACGACAATGACGCGCGGTCCCACAATATCGGCGATCTGGTCGATCTCGGCCAACTCGGTTCCCGCGGCAGAAAGGATGACCTTGTTGGGCAGTATGCCCAATGCAGTCACGGCCGCATAGACGCCAAGCGGCATGGTGCTGAGGCCCGACAGCAGGTTCAGCAGGAAAAAGGGCAAGGCGGGCGCCATGCGCAGGCTGAGAAGCGCCAGCGCCCCGTCACGGTCCACCATCTGGTCCAGTTGCTGCACCCTGCGGCCCAGCAGACGGCGCACCCCGCCCGTCAGCAAATGGCGCGCCGCCAGAAAGGTCAGCAGGGCCGCCGCGACGGTGCCTGCCCATGCAAGTGCCAGCCCCAGCCAGAAGCCGAAGAAGGCCCCGCCCGCCAGCGACATCGCCACGATAATCGGCAGCGGCAGTGCCCCGCCGATCGCCAGAAGCGTCAAAAAGGCCAGCGCCGCCAGCCGCGGATTACGCGCGCGCCACCCTTGTCCCTGTTCGATCAGGTCATGGAGCGCCCCCAGATCCGACTGCAAGGCCGGCAGCGAGGGCCACAGCCACATCGCGAGGGCACCCAAGGCCGACACCGCGACAATCAGCGCCGCCAGGACGGTCAGGCGGCGCCGCCGCATCGGAAAGGCTCAGCTGTCGCCCTGCGGATACCATTCGGCCACCACGACTTCGGTGCCCGACCCGCCTTCGTTCACCAAGCGCGTGAACTCGTCCAGGTCGCTGTCGCGGTGATGATAAGGATAGACGACATCCGGGGTAAAGGCGGCCACCGCCTCGGCCGCCTGCTGCACGGTCATCGTATAGGGCAGGTTCATGGGCAGGAAGGCCACGTGGATGTCACTCAGCGCCCGCAACTCCGGCGTGTCTTCGGTGTCGCCCGCGATCAGGAAGCGCTTGCCGCCCAGGGTCAGGATATAGCCGTTGTCGCGCCCCTCGGGGTGATACTGCAGGCGATCCTCGGTGATGTTGTAGGCAGGGATCGCCTCGATCTGGATGCCAAGTGCCTCGCGCGTGTCGCCATTGGCCATGACCGTGCTGCGCGCCTGCATCGCCTGGGGCAGCATGTCGTGGACGGCCTGGTTTGCGATGATCGGCACTTCGGGCAGGGCGTCCAGCGTCGGCTGGTCATAATGGTCGCCGTGTTCATGCGTGATCAGGATCAGGTCGGGCGCGGGAAGGTCGGCATAAGCCTCGGCCCCGCCCACCGGATCGACCATGATCACGCCCGCCGGGGTTTCCAGCACCATGCTGGCATGGCTGACGGGGTGGATGACGACCTCGCCGCCCTCGACCGGGTGGCGGTGTTCCTGGGGCGCGGCCTGAGCTTGGGCAAAGGTCGGGATCAGCGCGCTGCCCATCAGGGCGGCGGTCAGCTTCAGTCCGGTGCGGCGATTCAGTCGCATGGGAAATCCTTGTGCCGAAGGGTGGATAACGCCACAGAACCCGGCAGGCCCCATGCCGGTTCCCTTCCTTGCAGCCTGCGTTTTCGTAACCTACACCTGCAGGCGACAGGGTCGCTAGGAGGTGGGGATGACACATCTGTGGGTCAGGGCGGAAAGCCGCCCGAACGAGGATCGCGTGGGCATCACGCCTGATGGCGTGTCCCGTCTGATCGGGCAGGGCATGACCGTCACGGTCGAGGAAAGCCCGCGCCGGGTCATCCCGACCGAGGCCTATGCCAAGGCGGGCGCCGCCATTGCGCCCGAAGGCAGCTGGCCCACCGCGCCGGACGACGCGATCATCTTCGGCCTGAAGGAGCTGCCCGAGGACGGTACCCCCCTGCGCCACCGCCACATCATGTTCGGCCATGCCTACAAGGGGCAGCCGGCTGGCCAAACCCTGCTGCGGCGCTTCAAGGAAGGCGGCGGGACGCTGTACGACCTGGAATACCTGACGGATGACGCGGGACGGCGGCTGGCGGCCTTTGGCTATTGGGCGGGCTATGCGGGGGCGGCCGTGTCGCTGGACTGCTGGGTCGCGCAGCAGTCGGGCGGGATCTGCGGGCCGGTCGGCGCCTACCCGGACAAGCATCACCTGCTGGATGCGCTGCGGGCGCATCTGGACGCGACCGGCCGTCCGCGGCCCCGCGCCATCGTGATCGGCGCCAAGGGCCGGGTCGGTTCGGGCGCCTGCGACCTGCTGGCCCAGATGGGGGTTTCGGTGACCAAGTGGGACATCGCCGAAACCGCCCATGGCGGACCCTTTCCCGAGGTGCTGATGCACGACATATTCATCAACGCGATCCTGGCCCAACCGGGCGCGCCGGTCTTTGTCCCGGCCGATGCCACCGGGCCGAACCGGGCGCTGACCGTGATCGGCGACGTGGCCTGCGATCCGACCAGCGATTTTTCCCCGATCAAGGTCTATGACCGCACGACCAGCTGGGACCAGCCGGCGCTGCGGGTGGCCGAGGTGCCGCCGCTGGACGTCGTGGCGATCGACAACCTGCCCTCGATGCTGCCGCGCGAAAGCTCGGAGGATTACGCAGCCCAGCTGCTGCCGGTGCTGGAGGGGCTGGATACGCGCGACACTGGCCCCTGGGCGCGGGCGGGCGGGCTGTACCACGACCATTCGAAAGAGGTCTGAGATGAACATCCACTGGGTCGGAACCGGCCTTAGCGCGATCCCCGGACTGCGCCGCTTGATCGATGCGGGCGCGCCGGTCTTTGTCTGGAACCGCACGGTCGAAAAGGCCCGCGCCGAGGTCGGCGACCTGACCGGCGAGATCCGCGAATATTCCCCCGAGGCGCTGGAGGCTGTGGTCAGCCAAGGCGATGTGGTCGTGTCGATGCTGCCGGCCGACCAGCATGTGCCCCTGGCGCGCATGGCCATTGCCAAGAAGGCACATTTCGTCAGCTCCAGCTATGTTTCGCCCGAGATGGCGGCATTGGATGCCGAGGCGCGTGCGGCGGGCGTGGCATTGGTCAACGAGGTCGGGCTGGACCCGGGCATCGACCACCTGATGGCCCATGACCTGGTGGACGATTACCGGCAGGTCGCGCAGCCGGGCGACGTGGTGCGCTTTACCTCCTATTGCGGCGGTGTGCCGGCAAAGGCCAATCCCTTCCGCTACAAGTTCAGCTGGTCGCCCTTGGGTGTGCTGCGGGCGCTGCGGTCCCCGTCGCGGTCGCTGCGGGGTGGGGCGGTGCGGGACGTGGCCCGGCCTTGGCATGCGATCGAGGCATATCAGGCGCCGCTGCCCGAACCGGAAAGTTTTGAGGTATATCCCAACCGCGACAGCCTGCCATTCGTGCAGCAGTACGGCTTTGACGAGGCATGGGACGTGCAGGACTTTGTCCGCGGCACCATCCGCCTGCAGGGTTGGCAGCAGGCATGGTCGCCTGTTTTCGCCGAAATTGAAACGCTGGAGGGACCTGCCGGCGAAACCCGCCTGCGCGAGATGGCCGACCAGTTCTGGCGCGAAAACAGCTATGCCAAGGGCGAACCCGACCGCGTGGTGCTGTTCGTGGCGCTGCGGGCGGAACGCGGCGGCCAGGTGATATGGGACAAGGAATGGGTGCTGGACGCACAAGGCAATGACCACGGCAGCGCGATGGCGCAGCTTGTGTCGATTCCCGTCGCCTTGGCGGTCGAGGCCGTGCGCAATGGCCGCCTGCCCATCGGCGTGCAGGCCGCACCCCATGATCCCCTGCTGGTCCAGGACTGGCTGGACCAGGTGGCGGACATCGCGCAGCACATGCGCAAGGTCGATCACCTGCACTGAATGCGGTCCCTCTCCCTGCCCTGACGCGTTCGTGACGCGGGGGCGGGGAACGTCCGGGCACCTTTGGGGATTGGTTGCGCAGATTGCCATGCCAGCCTCAAAAGGACGACACGGATGTCCCCATCGCGCCGCCCGACGACCAGCCTGATCACGCTTGCCGCCACCGGTCTTCTGGCCACGCTGGCTTCGGCCCAGGACTTCAACGCGACGCCCCCGCATGGTGCGGCCTATAACCAGACCCCCGCCTTTGAGAACCAGACCCGTGCCCCCGTGATGAGCGGCGACCTTGCCCTGACCCAGACCGTGCTGGTCGAGGGGCTGGAGCATCCCTGGGGGCTGGTGCAGCTGCCGGACGGCAACTGGCTGGTGACGGAGCGTCCCGGACGAATGCGGATCGTGTCCGCCGGCGGTCAATTGTCCGACCCCGTTGAGGGCCTGCCCGAAGTCGACAATCGTGACCAAGGCGGCTTGCACGACGTGTCGGTCGCGGACGACTTTGCCGAAACACGCCGCGTCTGGTGGACCTATGCGGAACCGCGCGGCGACGGCAAGAACGCCACAGCCGTGGCCACCGGCATCCTGTCGGAGGACGGCACCCGGATGGAGGATGTTCAGCGCATCTGGCAGCAGCAGCCGGCCTGGGAGTCCACCAAGCATTTCGGCGCGCGGATCGTCCACGACGGCGAAGGCCATATCTTCGTGGGTCTGGGCGAGCGTTCCGACCCCGAGCCGCGCCAGTATGCCCAGGACCCCCAGGCGACCTTGGGCAAGATCATTCGCATTGATGCGGTTGACGGGACCCCGGCGGGGGCAGGGATCGATGGCGCGCTGCCCGAAATTTGGTCAACGGGCCATCGCAACATCCAGGGCGCCGCGATGGGACCTGACGGGCAACTGTGGATGAGCGAGCACGGCCCCAAGGGCGGCGACGAGCTGAACCTGATCAAGGCCGGCGGGAACTATGGCTGGCCTCTGGTGACCTATGGCATCGACTACAGCGGTGCCGAAATGGGCGTGACCCAGCAAGAAGGCACCATCCAGCCCGTTTATTACTGGGACCCGTCACCGGCCCTGAGCGGCCTGGTCTTCTATGATGGAGAGATGTTTCCGGACTGGCAGGGGCAGGCCCTGCTGGGCGGCCTGCAGTCCCAAGACGTGATCCGCCTGGCGATCGAAGATGACAGGGTCACCGGAGAGGCCCGTCATGTCCGCGGCATCGGTCGTGTGCGTGACCTGGAGGTTGCGGATGACGGTGCCTTGGTTCTGATCACTGATCACGAGAACGGCCAGTTGGTCCGGATCACCCCGGAAGGGTGACCGCGGCCTTGGCCCAAGCAGTTGCGTCAAGAGTTTCGGGGCAGCTTTCGGGCTGCCCCTTTTTCTGCGTCAAACCTGGCGCTGCAGATCGTTCTCGGCCTCGCCCGGCGAGATGCCAAGGGCCTCCAGTCCCGCTTCCAGCAGATCTGCCAGCCGAGGTTCGCCCATGAGGTAATCCTCGGTGGGGATGCTGCGTTCAATACGCGCGGTTTCGATCGCCTCGGACAGTTCCTCGGGCTCAAAGCTGTCACGACCAATCCACATCACCGCCACAAGGCTGGCCTGTTCGTCCTCGTTCAGGTTCGCGATGAAGTCGTGCAGTTCGGACCTTGTGCCATGTTGTCGTCCGCTGCCCTGATGGGCCCAGGCATTGACGCCGCTGTCATAGTCGCGGGCGCGGATGATGATATGGGCGATCTTGTCGGCAGCGATCTGCAGCATTGGTCCTTCCCCCGTTGGATCCTGCACCCCAGCATCGCGCCGCCCAGGGGTTTGCGTCAAGCCGTCCCTGTCAGCCCTGCCGGCCGAACAGACGCTCGATATCCGAAAGCCGCAGCTTGACCCAGGTCGGCCGCCCGTGGTTGCACTGGCCAGACCGGGGGGTGCGCTCCATCTCGCGCAGCAGGGCGTTCATTTCTTCTGCAGTCATGCGTCGGCCGGACCGGACCGAGCCATGGCAGGCCATCGACGACAGGACGGCATCGATGCGTGCCCGCAGGCGGTCGGAGCTGCCTTGGTCGGACAGTTCGTCCAGGATGTCCCGGATCAGCGCGGGCGCGTTCAGGCGTGTCAGCATGGCCGGCGCCTCGCGGACCGCGACAGCCCCCCCGCCGAAAGGTTCGATCACCAGCCCCAGCTGGGCCAGATCATCCGCGATCGACAGGATGCGGGCCGCATCTGCCTGCGGCAGTTCGACAATTTCGGGAATCAGCAGGACCTGGCTGGTGATGCCGTTTGCTTCCGCCTGCGCCTTCAGGCGTTCATAGACCAGCCGCTCATGGGCGGCATGCTGATCAACGATCACCAGCCCGTCCGGCGTCTGCGCAATGATGTAGTTTTCGTGCAGTTGGGCGCGGGCCGCCCCCAAGGGCGCATCCTCGGGCGCGCCATCCTCGACAGCATCGTAACGGGCCGAGGGGGCCTCGGCAAAGCCGCCCGCCGGGTCCTGCAGGTCCAGCGCGGTGCGGATTGCAGAAGCCGAGGGCCTGTCGGGCCGCCAGGGTGCGGGGGCCAGGGCGGCAGACGGCTCGGGGCGGAATGCCTCTACCGTGGCTTGGCCCAAGGTTGACGAGGCGCGGTGTCCCGACTGTGCCATGGCGTGGCGCAGCGCGCTGACCAGCAGCCCTCGCGCCGCCTGCGGATCGCGAAAACGGACCTCGGCCTTGGCCGGGTGCACGTTCACGTCGACCAGCTGCGGGTCGCAGTTCAGGAACAGCACCACCGCCGGATAGCGGTTGGCTGCCATCACATCCATATAGCCCGCCCGCAAGGCCCCGGTCAGCAGCTTGTCACGCACCGGACGACCGTTGACGTAAAGGTGCTGGGCGACCGCCGCCCCCCGCGAATAGGTCGGCAGCGCCGCAAATCCCGTCAGCGCGATGCTGTCCCGCTCGGCATCGATAAGAAGGGCGTTGTCGACGAAATCGCTGCCCATGATTCGCGTCAGGCGGGTTGTCAGCGCGCCAAACAGCTCTCCCTGTTCGGCATCGGCGCGAAAGATCTCGCGCCCGTCAGCGGACAGGCAAAAGCCGACATAAGGCTCGGCCATCGCCAGGCGGCGCACTACCTCGGCCACGGCCTGCGTTTCGGCCCGTTCGGTTCGCAGGAATTTCAACCGGGCGGGCGTGGCAAAGAACAGGTCGCGCAGTTCCACGATCGTTCCGCGATTGGCGGCCGCCGGGCGTGGCGGGGTCACGCGGCCACCCGCGATGGCGATCATCGCGCCGTCACCGCCCTGAACCCGCGACGTGATGGTCAGCCGCCCGACCGCGCCAAGCGACGGCAAGGCCTCGCCCCGAAAGCCAAAGCTGGTGATCGCCAGCAGGTCCGAGCCGTCGATCTTGCTGGTCGCATGGCGCGACAGGGCCAAGGGCAGATCCTCGGCTGTCATGCCGCAGCCGTTGTCGGTGACGCGGATCAGGCGCTTGCCGCCTTCCTCGATGCAGATATCGATCCGGGTGGCGCCTGCGTCCAGCGCATTCTCGACCAGCTCCTTGACGGCCGATGCCGGACGTTCCACCACCTCGCCCGCCGCGATACGGTTGGCTGTGGCTTCGTCCAGCTGCCGAATGACCGGCCGTATCTTGGGGGCGTGACTGTTCATGACCCCAAATCTAGCAGCACCACACCGCAGCCGCCAGAGATTCGGTCGGGATACAAAGCAACCGCGCCGCGCCCCAGCGGGGCGCGGCGCCTGTAGCATCCTTTCCTCCGCCTCACTCGGTGGCGGGTTCGGCCGAGGTCTCCTCGATGCCCTCGGGCCGGCCCACCAGCACGAAGCGCAGCTGGTCCGTGTCCAGCAACTCGCGCGCGACGCGCGCGACATCCTCGGCCGTGACGGCTTCAACCTGCGCGTTGCGGGTGTTGATGTAGTCGATCGGCAGTCCGATCAATTGCATCCCCGCCAGAATCGAGGCGATGCGCCCGTTTCCGTCAAATCGCAGCGGGTATTCCCCCGTCAGATAAGTCTTGGCATCCGCAAGCTCCTGTTCCGTCACGCCTGCGGACATGCCGCTCCACTCCTGCCGGATCAGATCAACTGCCTCGGCGGTGGTGGCATTCGATCCTGCCATGCCCCCTTGCCAGGTCTGCCCATAAAGCCCCGAGGCAAGGCTGGTGCCGACGCCATAGGTCAGTCCCCGCTTTTCACGGATCTCCTCCATCAGGCGGGAACTGAAGCCGCCGCCGCCCAAGATATGGTTGGCCACAAAGGCCGCAAAATAGTCGGGATGGTCGATCGGCAAGCCGGGCCCGGCAAAGGACACGACCGTCTGCGGGCTGTCCCAATCAATAACCGTCACGCCTCCGGTCAACTGCAGCTCGGCCGCTTCCGGCAGCGGGGCCGTCGCTTGTTCAGGCAGCCCGCCCAGGATCCGGTCCAGCAGCGGACCCAGTTCCTCGGCGCTGATATCACCGGCGGCCCCCACGATCACCCGGTCACGGGCCAAGGTGCGGTTCTTGGCCACGACCAGATCCTGCCGCCCAAGCGGGGCAACGCTTTCCATCGTCCCGTTGATCGAGGTCGCATAGGGATGATCGCCCCACGCCTGCTGCGCCATTTCCTTGGAGGCGATGCTGTTGGGGTCGTTCGCCTCGGACCGGATGATGGCCTGCACCTGTGCGCGCACCCGTTCAACCGCCTGGTCGTCAAAGCGCGGCTGCGTCAGGGCCTGCGCCAGCAGGTCGGCGGCCTCGTCGCGGGTGTCGTTCAGCGCCTGAAAGCCAACCGAGATGGAATCGTCGCTTGCCTCAAAGGACAGCCGGGCGCCCAGATCCTCGACCGCCTGCGCAAACTGGGTTGCATCGCGGGTGCCGGCACCTTCCTCTAGCAGGGCGGTCATCAGGTTGACCGCACCGCGCTTGTCTGGCGCATCCATGCTGGCGCCGCCCTTGAACTGGATGTCCAGTGCGACAAAGGGGATGCTGTCATCCTCGACCAGCCAGGCTTTGATTCCGCCGGGCGAGGTGACGGCCTGGATCTCGATGGCCTGGGCGGGCAGGGCCACCAGTGCGATCACGGTGGCAATGGCGGCGCGGATCATCCTTGGACCTCGGGGTTTTGGGGCTGTTCAGTGGCAGGCTGTTCGGTGGCGGGCTGTTCGGTGGCGGGCTGTTCGGTGGCGGGCGGCGCGACCGGGATCGGTGCTTCGGCTTCGGCCGGCAGCAACCAGCCGGTGACGGTGCCCGGGCCGGACAGGACGTCCCGCGCGGCGGCCATGACATCCTCGGCCGTCACCGCCCCCAGGATGTCGGGCCAGTCGTTCACGTCCTCGACGGTCAGGCTGGTGGCCAGGCCCTGTCCGTAATCATAGGCACGGCCATGCGCGGAATCGCGGGCATAGATCTGCGCCGCGCGGATCCGGGTCTTGACCCGTTCCAGATCGGCCTCGTCCGGTCCGCGCTCAAGGAACTTGGCCAGCGCCGCATCCAGCGCGGCCTCGGCCTCCTCAGGCGTGGAACCGTCTGCGGGTACCAGCGACAGCCTGAATTCGGTGCTGTCCAGCGACAGCCCGTCATAGCTGGCCCCGACCCACAGCGCCTTGCCCGGCAGCACCAGTTCGCGCCCCAGGACCGAGGTCTGGACCGATCCGCCCAGCAGCTCGGCCAGAACGGTCAGCGCCGCGGCCTTCTGCTGCTGGCCGGGGTCGCGCTCCTGCGCCAGAACGCTGCGTGTCATCTGCGGTTGCGCCACGCGCGGGTCCGCCATCTCGATCCGGCGGGTCGTGCGCTTGGGCGGCTCCTGCGGGCGGATACGGGGCGCGGCCTCGCCCTTGGCTGGGATGTCGCCGTAATGCTCCTCGGCCAGGCGCCGCACTTCTTCCGCGGATACGTCGCCAGCAATCACCAGCACCGCCTCCTCGGGGGAATAATGCGCGTCGTACCAGGCAATTGCATCCTCGCGCGTCAGCGCCTCGATCTCGTCGCGCCAGCCGATGATGGGCCGGCCATAGGGGTGGTTGTCATAGACCAGCGCGTTCATTTCTTCTGCGAAAAGGGCGCGGGGATCGCTGTCCACCCGTTGCGCGCGTTCCTCCAGCACGACCTGACGCTCGGCCATCCAGTCGTCGTCCGAGATGGACAGGTTGGCCATCCGGTCGGCCTCCATGTCCATGACCAGGGGCAGGCGGTCGCTGGCGATGCGCTGGAAATAGGCGGTGTAATCCCACGAGGTGAAGGCATTGTCGCTGCCGCCATTGGCGGTGACGGTCTTGGACAGCTCGCCCGCCTCCAGCCGGTCAGTGCCCTTGAACATCAGGTGTTCCAGGTAATGCGCGATACCGGACTTGCCCGGAGCCTCGTCGGCGGCGCCGATCTTGTACCAGACCATCTGCACCACGACCGGCGCGCGGCGATCCTCGATCACCACGGTCTCCAGCCCGTTTGGCAGGGTGAAATGACTGATCCCCTCCGGCATCTCGGCCAGGGCGGGCAGGGCCGTCATCGACGTGGTCAGCGCCAAAGCCGCGGCCAGGGCGGGACGGAATGCGGGACGACACATGTTTGCGGGAACCTCCTCTTGCTGCCGGGAACTTGGACCTGTGGCTGGTGGGGTTCAAGCGCCCTCGCGGGAAAGTGCGGCGTGGCGGATGCGGCGCGGGGGCGCAGCCCCCCGATCCTGGCTCCCTTCGATGGGGGGCCGGGATCGTGCCCCCGCCTTGCGGCATGTGCGGGTTCAGGCCGACAGGCGCAGCGGCAGACGGGTTGGTCCGTGTGCCTGCAGCCCCGACTTCCACGACACCGGCCCGTCCAGCGCCAGACCGGGCGCCTGGGCCAGAAGGGCGGTAAACAGGATCTCCATGTTCAGCCGCGCCAGGTTGTTGCCCAGGCAGACATGGGGGCCTGCGCCAAAGGCAAGATGCACGTTGGGGCGCCGCGTGATGTCCAGCCGGTCCGGCGCCGCGAAGGCTGCCGGATCGCGATTCGCCGCGGCATAAAGCAGGCCGAACTTGCTGCCCCGTGGCCAGTGCTGTTCACAGATCGTCAGATCCTCCGACGCATAGCGATGGAAGAAGGGCAGCGGCGCGGCAAAGCGGAACATCTCCTGCACGGCCTGCGGCATCAGCCCGGGATGCGCGCGCAGCAGCGCCAGTTGTTCCGGATGGGTCAGCAACGCGTGCAGCCCGCTGCCCATCACGTCGATCGTGGACCCGTGGCCCGCGTGCAGGATCTGCATGATCGTGGCAATCAGTTCGTCATGGGTCAACAGGCCCGCCTGCTCGGCCTCGATCATCGCCGACATCAGGTCGCTCTGCGGGCGGGCGCGGCGGGCCGCATGCAAATCCTCCAGCACCTGCGCAAAAAGCCGCGTGGCCTCTTCGGCGCGGGCCTTCTTGGCCGGGGTGCGGTCGATGTCGAAATAGCTGACGACGTGATCGGACCATTCGGTCATCTGCGGGGCCAGCGCGGGCTCCGTGCCGATCAGGTGGCTGATCACCTGCCCCGGCAGAGGCGCCGCCACGTCGGCCACGAAATCGATGCGGCCCTGCGGGATCACCCGGTCCAGCGCCGCATTCACCCAGCCCGTCACAAAGCTCCGCAGGCTTTCTAGCCGGGTCTTGGTGAAAAAGGGAAAGACCGCCCGCCGCAACCGGTCATGGTCCGGCCCGTCCGTGTCCAGCATCGAGGTCTGAACATAGCGTTCATGGAACGGCATGTCGTGGAAATTGCCCGCGACCTGCAACCGACGCACCTCGTCGGGGGCGCAGAAGGCGGCCGGGTCGCGCACCATGCGACGGTCCAGCGCAATGGCCCGCACATCTGCCATGCGCGCCACCAGGTGCCCGTCAAAGTCCGGCCAGAAGGGCAGGCCCGGCTGCGCCCTAAGCTCCGCATAGACAGGCCAGGGATCGGAAGCGAACCCCGGGGCCTGCGGGTCGAACCCCATCAACGTGCGACAGGGGCGGGCGCGGTCGAGGTGATGGCGCCTGCGCGCTGCCAGCGCAACTGCTCGGCGGCGGCGTCCAAGGTCATGGGCGCATAGGCGCGCAAATAGGCCGAGGTGCCGAACAGCCGCTCCAGTGGGCGGCGGCCGTTGCGCGCCCGCCATTCTGCATCCGACTGCGCCAGCCGGGCGCGGATCTGCGGATCGGTGCCAAGGCGGCTGGCTTGGGCCACCAGCGCCTGGTCGGCCGCGCCTATCCCTTGGTCGGCCAGGCTTGCCGGATTGCCGCCCAAGGCGGCCACCGCGTCACCCTGCGGAGTAGGGTCGGTGATGTTCGTGCCGCCCGGCGTGGGCGCCGGCAGCATCGACAGGTCGGGCGGCATCGCCAGGGCGCGGGTGGGCAGGATCGCGAATTCATCCGGGCCCGACTGGTCGGCCTTGATGTTGTTCAGCTGCGAGCCGCCCGAGCAGGCCCCAAGGCCCGTCACGATCCCCAGTCCGATCACCAGCGCCAGCGTCCGCATGTCCTGCCCCTTTGTGCTTTGGGCCGTTCTAGCCCGGTTTTCCGTCGCCGTCACGGGCTTGATCACGGGATGCCTGCTTGGACTTGTCGAACAGGTCCCCCTGCCGCGGCTGCGGCAAGAAGGGCTCGTGCGGCTTTCCCGGCGCCGCGGCGCCCTTGGAATGCGCGGGCCGGACCCTGGGCGCGCCGGTGCCACGCTTGCGGGCGGGCGGCGTTGCCTCGGGCCGGGGTTGCGGCATCAGGACCAGGCCAATCGCGCCCGCAAAGATCGCGATGTCGGCCACGTTGAAGCTGAAGGGGTTCTGCCAGCCCGGCACCGACATGTTCAAAAAATCGGCCACCGCGCCATAAAGGATGCGGTCCACCACATTGCCAAGCGCGCCGCCGATCAGCAAACCCGCCGCCACTCGGGCAAAGCGTCCAAGTGCCGCGCGCCAGACCCAGATCCAGACCCAGATGCAGATGGCAACCGCGATGCCGACCAGCACCCACCGCATCACCTCCTGGTCCGAAGAGAACAGCCCGAAATTGACACCCTGGTTCCAGGCCATCCGCAGGTTCAGCCAAGGCGGCAGCACGTCGATCTCGCGCACGCGGTCCAGCTGCATCACGTGGACGACAAGGTATTTCAGCGCCTGGTCCAGCACAAAGATGGCCGCCGCCACCCAGGCCACCAGGCGCATGCCGCTGCGGTGGGGTGCGTCGGGCTGTTGGCTGCGGGCGGCGCGCGGCGGGGTTGCCGTCCGCGGCGGGGCGGCACGGCTGGCCTTTGGGGCGGCGCCCTTGGGGGCACCCTTCTGCGGGGCGCGGGCCATCAGTGGCGGAAGTGCCGCTGGCCGGTGAAGACCATGGCCAGCCCAAGCCGGTTGGCCGCCTGGATCACTTCATCGTCGCGCATCGAGCCGCCGGGCTGGATCACGGCGCGGGCGCCGGCCTCGGCCAGCGCCTCGATGCCGTCGGCAAAGGGAAAGAACGCGTCCGACGCCACGGCCGAGCCGATGGTCAGGGGCTGGGGGAGGCCCAGGGCCTCGGCCATGTCCTCGGACTTGCGGCGACCGATGCGGGTGCTGTCCACGCGGCTCATCTGGCCTGCGCCCACGCCGACGGTGGCGCGGTCCCTGGCATAGACGATGGCGTTGGATTTCACGTGCTTGGCGACAGTCCAGGCGAACATCAGGTCGGCCAGCTCGTCCTGCGACGGTTGGCGCTCGGTCACGATCTTCAGGTCGTCGCGGCTGACATGGCCGTTGTCGCGACCCTGGATCAGCAGGCCGCCCGACACCTGCCGGAAGGTCACCCCCCCGGCGCGCGGGTCGGGCAGGCCGCCCGTGGTCAGCAGGCGAAGGTTCTTCTTGCCGGCAAAGATGCGGCGGGCATCCTCGTCGGCGTCGGGGGCGATCACGACCTCGGTGAAAATCCTGACGATTTCTTCCGCCGTGGCGCCGTCCAGCGGCTGGTTCAGCGCGATGATCCCACCAAAGGCCGAGGTGCGGTCGCAGTCGAAGGCGCGCTTGTAGGCGTCCAGCGCGGTCGCGCCACGGGCCACGCCGCAGGGGTTTGCGTGCTTGATGATGGCGCAGGCGGGGCCTTCGGCCGGGTCGAATTCGGCCACCAGTTCAAAGGCCGCATCCGTGTCGTTGATGTTGTTGTAGGACAGCTCCTTGCCCTGGTGCTGCCGGGCGGTCGCCACGCCGGGACGGCTGTCGCCGGTGACATAGAAGGCCGCCTGCTGGTGCGGGTTCTCGCCATAGCGCAACCCTTGGGCCAGCGTGCCGGAAAAGGCGCGGCGGCGGGGCGTGGCCTCGCCGATGGCACCGGCCATCCAGGTGCTGACGGCGGCGTCATAGGCGGCAGTGCGGGCATAGGCCGCCTGCGCCATCCGCTGGCGGAAGGGCAGGGTGGTGCCGTCATTGGCGTCCAGTTCCGCCAGAACCGCGTCGTAATCCTGCACGTCCACGACCACCGTGACAAAGCCATGGTTCTTGGCGGCCGCGCGGATCATCGCCGGGCCGCCGATGTCGATGTTCTCGATGCAGTCGTCATGGGCCGCACCCTTGGCGACCGTCTCCTCGAACGGATACAGGTTCACGACCAGCAGGTCGATCGCGCCGATCCCGTGTTCCTTCATCGCAGCCACGTGGTCCGCGTTGTCGCGCAGCGCCAGCAGACCGCCATGCACCTTGGGGTGCAGCGTCTTGACCCGGCCATCCATCATTTCGGGGAAACCCGTGACGTCGGCCACGTCGGTTACGTTGACACCCGCATCGCGCAAGGTCTTGGCGCTGCCGCCGGTGGACAGGATCTGCACACCGCGTGCGTCCAGCGCACGGGCGAAGTCGATCAGGCCGGTCTTGTCGGAAACGGAGATCAGCGCGCGCTTGAGGGCGACGGGGTCGGTCATGGGGGCCTCGAGGATCTGGTTCCCCGCCCGATTACCGAAACCCCGCCCGAAGGTCCAGCGTCAGGACGGTTTGCGCAGCCGCGCCATGTAGAACCCGTCCATCCCGCCCCGGTCCGGCCAGTAATCGGGCCGCAGGCGCAGCCCGCCCTCTTCGGTGATCCAGGCGGGGTCGATGCCGGGCAGATCGGGGCGTTCGACGGTCAGGCCGTGATGGCGGGCCAGCGCCTCGTCAATCTGCACCTCGCCCTCGTCCGGGATCAGCGAGCAGGTGGCATAGACCAGCCGCCCGCCGGGCCGCAGCAGCGACAGGGCATGGTCCAGCAGGGCCGCCTGCAATTCGATCAGCTCGGCGATGCCATGTCCGTCGCGGATGAAGGGCAGGTCGGGGTGACGGCGGATGGTGCCGGTGGCGGAACAGGGCGCGTCCAGCAGAATTGCGTCAAAGGTCGTGTCGGGGTGCCAGTCCAGCGCGTCGGCCGCGACCAGCCGCGCGGTCAACCCGCAGCGGGTCAGATTCTCGGTCACGCGTTTCAGGCGCTGCTCGCTGATGTCCACGGCCGTGACCTGCGCCCCCGCGGCGGCCAGTTGCAGCGTCTTGCCGCCCGGCGCGGCGCAAAAATCGGCGATCCGTTCGCCGGGCTGCGGTGCCAGCAGACGGGCGGGCAGGGCGGCGGCGGCATCCTGAACCCACCAGTCGCCGGCGTCGAACCCCGGCAGAGCCGAGACCTGAACCGGCCCGTGCAGGCGCAGCGACCCGGTGGGCAGCGCCTCGGCATCCGGCAAAGCCGCGGCGCCGGGTTTCAGGGTCAGGTCCAGTGGCGCACCCTGCTGATGCGCGGCCTCGATGGCGCGCATGACGTTGTCGCCATAAGCCTCGGCCAGCGGCTCGCGCAGCCAGTCGGGCAGGGGTTGCGGCGGCAGGTCGGCCCACCCGGCATGGGCGGACGCCTTGCGCAACACGGCATTCACCATGCCGGCGGCGGCCTGCCCGCGCTTGCCAAGCGTGCGGGCCAGATCCACCGCAGCGCCCACCACGCCATGCGCGGGCGCGCCCAGTTCCAGCATCTCGACCACGCCAAGGCGCAGTACGTCGGCGATCTGCGGGGCTGGCTTGCGGCTGACCAGCGTTTCGATCACCGCATCGGCACGGCCCTGGTGGCGCAGCGTCTCGGCCGCCAGCCGTGCGGCGCGGGCCTGTTCGGCCACGGCCAAGCTGCGCAGCGCGCCCTGCTGGTCTGACAGGGACCGGCCCTCGCGCACACCCTGGATCAATCGCAACGCGCCCCTGCGCGCCATATCGCCGCCCGGCTTTGCCAAAACGCTTTCCTTCGCCTACATGTTCGTCAAGACTGACCGCGACCCATACGCCCATTCGGGGGATGTTTCCATGAGTGATGACACCGACCGCCCCGCCGATCCTGCGCCCCAGGCGGCGCCCGACCTGCCGCCCGCCGCGCAACGCGCCCTGGCCGAGGCCGAGGAACGTCGCCGCGCCCGCGCCGCCCAGATCCTGCCCAAGGAATATGGCGGCCGCGATGGGCCAGAGCCGGTGCGCTATGGCGATTACGAAAAGAACGGCATCGCGGTGGATTTCTGAATGGCGCGGGTCGTTTCATGGATTGGCTGAAGGCGTCCGCCACGCAGCAGGGCCGCGCCATCATGGCGGGCCTTCTGGACCCGATCGACCAGACCGAGGCCTATCTGGCCGCCGCCAAGGCGCATCCCGACTGCGACCGGATCTTTGCCCGGCTGACGCCCGCGCGCGCCCGGTCGGAGGCCGTCGCCGCGCATGACCGCGCCAAGCTGGGGCGCCGCCACAGCCTGCTGGACGGCGTCGCGATCAGCTGGAAGGATAACATCGACAGCGGCGGCACGGTGACCGAGGCCGGGTCCAAGCTGTTGGAGGCGCGGGTGCCGCGCAAGGATGCCAACATCCTGGCCCGCGCGGCGCGGCGCGGCACGATCTGCCTGGGCAAGACCCACATGACCGAACTGGCCTTTTCCGGGCTGGGCCTGAACCCGGTGACGGCGACGCCGCCCAATGCGCTGGACCCGGCGCTGGCGCCGGGAGGCTCGTCCTCGGGGGCGGCGGTGTCGGTGGCCTTGGGGCTGGCGGCGGCGGCCATCGGCACGGATACCGGTGGGTCGGTCCGGGTGCCGGCTGCCTGGAACGGCTTGGTCGGCTTCAAGCCGACGCAGGGGGCGCTGCCCGAAAAGGGCGTGGTGCCCCTGGCGCGCAGGTTCGACATCGCAGGTCCGCTGGCCCGCACGGTCGAGGATTGCGCCGAATTGTTCACGATCATGGCCGACCAGCCTGCGCCCGATCTGACCGAGGCCACGGCGCAGGGCCTGCGGCTGATGGTGCTGGACGGGCTGCCCTTTGACGGGGCAGAGGCCGGCCCCGTCGCCGCCTTTGAAGATGCGGTGGACCGGCTGGCGCGCGCGGGCGCGCAGGTCACCCATGTCGCCACCGACTGGATCGACCGCGCCATGGCATTGTCCCCGCAGCTTTTCGCCCCCGAAGCCTATGGCATCTGGCGCGCCCAGATCGAGGACGCGCCCGAGCTGATGTGGAAGCCGATCCTGGAGCGTTTCCGCGGCGGCGCCGAGGTCAGCGCGCCCGATTACGTGGCGGCCTGGGAAAGCCTGACCCGCGTCCGCCGCAGGTGGATCAAGGAGGTCGTCGGCGGCTATGACGCCGTGCTGATCCCGACGGTGCCGATCATGCCCCCCGCCGTGGACCGCCTGATGAAGGACGAGGCCGAGTTCGTTCGCGCCAATCTGCTGACCCTGCGCAACACGCGCATCGCAAACCTTCTGGGCCTGCCGGCGATCACGCTGCCCACCGGGCATCCCGCCTGCGGGATCTCGATGCTGGGGCATGCGGGGCATGACCGGCACCTGCTGCGCGTGGCTGCGGGGGCCGAGGCGGCGCTGGCGGCGGATTAGGCAAGGGCCTGCCCGATTGCAGGTCTTTTGCTGGACGCAAGGCCGCGTTCACGCTAATGTTTCTGCAAAAGGAACGGGGCGCAGACCCCGAGAAGCGAGGCAGAGATGGCATTCCCCGAGCGGTTCTCGAACCTGCCCGACTACGCGTTCCCGCGCCTGCGGGCGCTGTTGTCCGACATCACGCCGGATCTGGCGCCGGGCGAATCCCCTATCGTGCTGACCATCGGAGAGCCGCGCCACGCGATGCCGGAGTTTGTTCCCGGGGTCATGGCCGACAGCATCGGCACGCTGGCGAAGTATCCGGCGAATGAGGGGATTCCCGAACTGCTGCGTGCGATCGGCGGCTGGCTGGATCGGCGCTATGGGCTGGATGTGGGCGCTGACCGGCTGATGGTACTGAACGGCACGCGCGAGGGGCTGTTCAACGCGGCGCTGGCGCTGTGTCCCGAACGGAAGAACGGCCAGCGCCCGGCGATACTGGTGCCCAATCCCTTCTATCAGGTTTATGCCGTGGCCGCCGCCGCCGTTCAGGCCGAGCCGGTTTTCGTTCCCGCGACGCCCGAGACCGGCAACCTGCCCGATTACGCCGCGCTGGACCCCGCGCTGCTGGACCGGGTCGCGGTGGCCTATCTGTGTTCGCCCGCGAACCCGCAGGGCGCGGTCGCCGGTCGCGATTATTTGGAAACGCTGGTGGCGCTGGCCGAACGGCATGACTTCCTGATTTTCGCCGACGAATGCTATTCCGAGATCTGGCGCGACGTGCCGCCGCCCGGCGCGCTGCAGGTCGCGACCGCGATGGGCCTGCCTGACCGGGTGGTGATGTTCAACTCGCTGTCCAAGCGATCGAACCTGCCGGGGTTGCGCTCGGGCTTTGCGGCGGGCGGCGTCGCGCAGATCCGCGAGATGCGGCGCCTGCGCAACTATGCCGGGGCGCCACTGCCGCTGCCCGTGCAGCATGTCAGCGCGGCGGCCTGGGCCGACGAGGCGCATGTCGAGGCCAGCCGGGCGCTTTATCAGCAGAAATACCGCATCGCGGACCGGGTGCTGGGCGATATCCCCGGCTATCGGCCGCCCGAGGGAGGGTTCTTCCTGTGGCTGCCGGCCGAGGATGGCGAAGCTGCCGCCCGCAGGCTTTGGGCGCAGGCGGGCATCCAGGTTCTGCCGGGCGCCTATCTGTCGCGCGAGGTGGACGGGTTCAATCCGGGACATGGCTTCGTGCGCGTGGCGCTGGTCGCCGATGCGGCGCTGACCGAGGCTGCCCTGACGCGGCTGCGCGCGGTGCTTTACGACAAGGCGGGCGCCGCGGCGGCCGCAGACATGACCGACGGGGAAGGGTGAGGTAATGGCAAGCTGGCAGGCGAAACACCGCGATCCCTTGTTCGACCAGAACACTCAGGCCGCGCTTGAGCGGCGGGGAAAGGAGCTTCTGGGCGCGGGCCTGATCCTTGTGGGCGTTCTGGTGTCGATGATGCTGGGCAGCTGGTCGTCCGACGATCCCAGCTTCCTGTCGGCCACCGATGCGCCGGCGGAAAACATGCTGGGCAGCTTTGGCGCCTATATTGCCTCTCCGTTGATGATGATCGCGGGATACGGATCGTGGATGCTGGTCGTCGCGGCCTGGGTCTGGGGCCTGCGCCTGATGCTGCACCGGGGCGAGGAGCGCCTGATGCGGGGCATCTTCACGCCCCTCGCCGTGGCGCTGGTGTCGGTCTATGCCAGCACCATGATGCCGGGTCCGGAATGGCAGCAGACCTATGGCCTGGGCGGCCATTTCGGCGACATGATCATGGGCGCGATGCTGAACCTGCTGCCGCTGAAGGCGCAGCTGGGCATCCGGATCGCCGCGCTGCTGGTCGCGGTGGCGGTGCTGGCCGTGGGCGCCTTTGTTTTGGGCTTCAGCCGCGACGAGCTGGTCGGGCTGTGGCGCCGGTTCACCGGCGGGCTGTCCACCGCGCTGCATCTATCACTGCTCGGCGCTGACGGTGCCGCACGGCTGTCGCAGCGGCTGCGCAAGCGCGGTGAGGACCGGTCCGAGGAGACCCCCGCCGCGCCGGCGGCCGAACGTTCGCGCCGCAAGGCGGCCGCTCCGGCCTTCGAGCTGGAGGAGGAGATGCCCGAACCCGAACTGATCGAGCGCGATTCGGACTACGACGGCGACGGCCCCTCCGAGGATGAGGTACGCGGCCGCATCAGCGACGCGATCCGCAGCAATGCGGCTAAGACCTCGGTCGTGAAGATCGTGGCCTCGCGCTTGGCGCGCGAGCATGGCGCTGCCCACCCCGAAGCCGAGGATGCCGACGCGGAGCCGGCAGATCCGCAGCCCGTGGGCATCGAGACGCGGCGCCCCATCGTAGTACGCAAGGCCGAATCCGCGCCGCAGTTCGAAAACAGCGGCCCGGCCTATGAACGTCCGCCGCTGGAGCTGCTGTCGGCACCGTCGGACAGCGACGCGGTTCCGGTGTCCCACGAAGCCCTTATGGAAAACGCCCGCATGCTGGAGGCGGTGCTGGACGATTACGGCGTCAAGGGCCAGATCACCGAGGTTCGCCCGGGCCCGGTCGTCACCCTCTATGAACTGGAGCCCGCACCGGGCCTGAAGGCCAGTCGCGTGATCGGCCTGGCTGATGACATCGCCCGGTCCATGTCGGCCTTGTCGGCGCGCGTCAGCACCGTTCCCGGCCGCACGGTCATCGGGATCGAACTGCCCAATGTCCGGCGCGAAAAGGTGCTGCTGCGCGAGATTTTTGCCTCCCGCGCCTTTGGCGACGGCACGCAGCCGCTGCCCTTGGCGCTGGGCAAGGATATCGGCGGCGACCCGGTGGTGGCGAACCTGGCCAAGATGCCCCACCTGCTGATCGCGGGCACCACCGGTTCGGGTAAGTCTGTCGCGATCAACACGATGATCCTGAGCCTGCTCTATAAGCTGACGCCTGACGAATGCCGTCTGATCATGATCGACCCCAAGATGCTGGAACTGTCGGTCTATGATGGTATCCCGCACCTGCTGTCCCCGGTCGTAACCGACCCCAAGAAGGCGGTTGTGGCCCTGAAATGGGTCGTAGGTGAAATGGAAGACCGCTATCGCAAGATGTCCAAGATGGGCGTCCGGAACATCGAGGGCTATAACGGCCGCGTCGGAGAGGCGCTGCGCAAGGGCGAGATGTTCAAGCGCACCGTCCAGACCGGCTTCGACGAGGACACCGGAGAGCCGATCTTTGAAACCGAGGAGTTCCAGCCCGAAACCTTCCCCTATATTGTC
This sequence comes from Paracoccus saliphilus, assembly GCA_003255745.1. Taxonomy (GTDB): domain Bacteria; phylum Pseudomonadota; class Alphaproteobacteria; order Rhodobacterales; family Rhodobacteraceae; genus Paracoccus; species Paracoccus saliphilus_A. The sequence goes on along the minus strand of QKYL01000183.1, from coordinate 30,064 downwards.
GTGGTCGTCGACGAGATGGCCGACCTGATGATGGTCGCGGGCAAAGAGATCGAGGCCTGCATCCAGCGCCTGGCGCAGATGGCGCGGGCATCGGGCATTCACCTGATCATGGCGACGCAGCGCCCGTCCGTCGATGTCATCACCGGCACGATCAAGGCGAACTTCCCCACGCGGGTCAGCTTTCAGGTCACGTCCAAGATCGACAGCCGCACCATCCTGGGCGAGCAGGGGGCCGAGCAGTTGCTGGGCCAGGGCGACATGCTGTACATGGGCAACGGGGCGCGGATCACGCGCATCCACGGTCCCTTCGTGTCCGACGAGGAGGTCGAGGAGGTGGTGAACCACCTGAAGTCCTTTGGTCCGCCCAGCTATAAGTCCGGCGTGGTCGAGGGGGTCGAGGATGACAAGGCGGATGATATCGACGCGGTCCTGGGCCTTGGCGGCAGCGATGGCGGTGACGATGCGCTGTACGACCAGGCCGTGATGATCGTGGCGCGGGACCGCAAGTGTTCAACCTCGTATATCCAGCGCAAGCTGGCGATCGGCTACAACAAGGCCGCGCGGCTGGTCGAGCAGATGGAGGAGCAGGGCGTCGTCAGCGCAGCCAATCATGTCGGCAAGCGCGAGGTTCTGGTTCCCGAGGTCTGATGAACCCACATGACCATCTGGAACATCCATTTCCTGAACGCCCGTCATGCCCTGACCGGGGACATGGCCGAAATTCGCGCCACCGCCCGCGAGGCCGTGGCGCAGGTGGGGCATCTGGTCACGCTGCCGCCCTTCGACCTGGTGATCCGGGCCGAGACTGGCGGTGGAATTCCTGATCGGGGCGTGGGTGGTCGTGCGGCGATGCCGGGCTTGATCGAGGTGACCGTCAATCCGGGCCGCTTCACCCATGATCACCTGATGCGGACGCTGGTCCACGAGATGCACCACCTGGTGCGGTGGGAGGGGCCGGGATACGGCAGATCCCTGGGCGAGGCGCTGGTCAGCGAGGGCCTTGCAGGCCACTTCGTGACGCAGGTGCTGGGTCGCGAACCCGATCCTTGGGATGCTGCCCGTCCCGTTCCCGGTTGCCTGCGGCAGGTGGGCCACCTGTGGGCACGGCGCGACTTCGACTTTGACGAGTGGTTTCACGGGCGAGGCAAGATCCGCAAGTGGACGGGCTATGGCATCGGCCACAGGTTGATCGCCGAGCATCTGGCCCAGGCCTCGGACGAAAATGCGGCGAGCCTGGCCTGGACCCCGGCAGACATGTTCCGCCCGGCCCTGCGCCGGCTGATGGCGGCCGAGGGGCTGGAGACGGATGACGAAGCGTCCGAGGGGATAGCAGAGGTTCAAGCGGCAGCCGCGCCGGGCGAGACCGGGACCTCCGCACCCCAAACCCCCGCGGGAATTTGAGCAACGGAGATGTGCCGAGGGTCAGGCCGTGCGGCGCCTGAAGGCGAAAAGCAGGCCCAGCACAAGGCCGGTCGCGGCGCCGCCCAGATGCGCCTCCCATGCGATCGAGGGCAGCAGAAGGGTCAGCGCGACGTTGAGGGCAAGGATCAGGCCCACCGCGCGAACCAAAGGGGCGGTCGATCTTTGCCGGCGCCGGAGCGTGACCGTGGCATGGCCGACCAGCGCAGCAGCCAAGCCGAACACGGCGCCTGACGCCCCGACCATCGGCCCCGCCTGCGGCTCCATTGCCGCGAAAACCATCGCACCGCCCACCTGGCTTGCCACATAGATCACCGCCATCCGGGCTGCGCCGACCATGACGGTCAGTTCCCGCGCCACGGCCGCCAGTGAGATCATGTTCATCGCCAGATGCAGCAGCCCGCCGTGCAGCAGTCCATAGGTCAGGAACATCGTAATTCCCTGTCCGGGATAAAGGCCCGGGCCGTCCAGAAACAACGGCGACCAGAAGCCCCCCAGCATGAAGCCCGCCTGCCGCGCGATGGGATATCCTAAAAGGCCCGCCAGAAGCAGCAGCCCCTCGATCAGGCAGCAAAGGACTATCAGGCCGCGCACCCAGCCCGGAAGGGCCGCGGGGGCCAATCGCCGGGCAGAGACGCGGGGGATCGCGACGGGGCGGCTGTTCTCAGTCATCGGCCTTGATCTGGCGGGCCTCGTCGATCAGCATGATCGGGATGCCGGACCGGATCGGGAAGGCCAAGCCCGCGGCGCGCGACACCAGTTCCTGACGTGCTGCATCATAGCTGAGGGTGGTGTGGGTCACCGGGCAGACCAGCGCCTCGAGCATGTGGCGGTCGAAGGTGGGTCCTGCGGGTTCGGTCATTGCATACGTTCCTCATTCTCGCCGCCGTGCAGGGCGAATTCGATAAGCCCGACCAGCAGCTCGCGCCGGTCCGACAGGGAGGGAGATTCTAGAAGCGCCTGCTTGTCCCCCGCCGAAAACGGCAGCATCATCGACAGGGAGTTGATCAAAAGCTCGTCCTCGGCCTTGGCTGCGGCGTCCCAATCGGTAGAAAGATCCTGCGTTTCCATGTAGCGCGACAGCAGCGCGAAGAGGGCGTCGCGATCAAGGCCCGCGTCATGTTCGGGCCCGCCCCGGTCCCGCGCGAAAGAACTCCAGTCGACCTGGCCCTGCAGGTAGGGGGCAAAGCCCTCGGTCACGTCCTGCAGCCGAAAGCGCGAAACCGCGCCGAGCGAGATCATCATCCGCCCATCGCCCGTTTCTGAAAAGGCCACCACCCGACCTGCGCAGCCGATGGCCGCCAGACCATCGCTGTCGGGTTGGATCATGCCGATCAGGCGATGATCGGTCTTCAGCGTGTCTTCCAGCATCTGCAGATAGCGCGGCTCGAAGATGTGCAGCGGCATGCGCGAACGCGGCATCAGGACCGCCCCCGGCAGCGGGAACAGGGCAAGGCGGTCCGGAAGTTCGAAGCGAAGGGCCATTGATCAGGCGAAGATCAGCGAGGACAGGCGGCGCCGGCCCTTCTGGCCGACCGGATCGTTTGGCTTGAGGCTGTCAAAGATGGTGATCAGCTGCGCCTTGGCCGCGCCTTCATTCCAGTCGCGGTCGCGGCGGAAGCTTTCCAGAAGGACGTCGATCGCTTCTTCGACCCGGCCTGCGGCGTGCAGGGCCTGAGCATATTCCAGCCGCACCTGCTGATCGGCGGGGTCGGCATCCACCCGTGCCTGAAGGTCGTCGATGGGACCTGCGCTTTCGGCCTGCTGGGCCAGCTGCAGCAGGGCGCGGGCAGCCTCGACCGGGCCTGCATGGACCAGGGGTTGCGGGACCTGCTGCAGCGTCGAGGCGGCCGCGGCCTGGTCGCCCGCCGCCAGATGGGCGCGGATCAGGCCGCCCCAGGCCTCGGGGCTGTCAGGCAGCTCGCCGATGATGGCGGTGAAGGTCTCGATCGCGTCGGCGGCCTCGCCGTCCTCGATCATCTGTTCGGCCGCGGCCAGCGCGTCGCCCAGTCCGCCGTCATCGCCCGACAGTGCCGCCAGCTTGTCCACGAACTGCTTGATCTGGCTTTGCGGCAGCGCGCCCTGAAAGGCATCGACCGGCTGGCCCTTGTAGAAGGCATAGACCGTCGGGACCGACTGCACGCGCAGCTGGCTTGCGATCATCTGGTTCTGGTCCACATCAACCTTGGCCATGCGGACGCGGCCCTTGTGGCGCGTCACCTCGGCTTCCAGGGCGGGGCCAAGCGTCTTGCAGGGACCGCACCACGGCGCCCAGAAATCGACGATAACAGGCACCTCCATCGACGCTTCGACGACCTCTGCCATGAAATCGGCCTCGGTCACGTCCTTGATGAAGTCGGCGGTCTTGGGCGCGGCGGCCCCCTCGAAAAGCATGGTCATGTCGTCCCCGGATCATTCGGTCGATGCTGTCGCCCCCAATATGGGGCGTCAGCGCCTCAAGCGAAAGTCCCGATGCGCCTAGAGGTCGAAGCTGGCCAGCACCGGCACATGGTCGCTGGGCTGGTCCCAGCCTCGGCAGGGGCGCAGGATGCGGCTGCCGTGCGCCGCGTTGGCGATGTCGGCGCTGGCCCAGACATGATCCAGCCTGCGGCCCTTGTCGGCGGCGTCCCAGTCTTTGGCGCGATAGCTCCACCAGCTGTAGAGCAGCCCCTGCGGGATGTCCTGGCGTGTCACGTCCACCCATCCGCCGGCATCCTGGGCGGCCAGCAGGTGATCGATCTCGATCGGCGTGTGGCTGATGATCTTCAGCATCTGCTTGTGCGACCAGACGTCCTCCTCGCGCGGGGCGATGTTCAGGTCGCCCACCAGGATCGACTTCTGCGGCCGGTCGGCGTGAAAGACGTCGCGCATTTCGGCCACGAAATCCAGTTTCTGCCCGAACTTTTCGTTCACCGTTCGATCCGGGACATCGCCGCCCGCAGGAACATACATGTTGTGGATGACGACGCCGTTTTCCAGCCGGGCCGACACATGGCGGGCATGGCCCAGGCGCGCATAATCGCGGTCGCCCGCGTCCTCCAGCGGCAGGCGCGACAGGATGGCCACGCCGTTATAGCCCTTCTGCCCGCGCGCCACGATGTGGGTATAGCCAAGGTCGCGGAAGGCAGTCAGCGGGATCTTGTCCACGGGCGACTTGCATTCCTGCAGGCAGAGGATGTCAGGCGACTCCTCCCTCAGAAAGCGGGCGACCAGCCCTTCGCGCAGGCGGACCGAATTGATGTTCCAGGTGGCGATGGTGAACATGGGGGTCTCCTTTGGGCGCGGACCCTACTGGCGGGGGCCGGGCCTGTCGAGGCGCAGGCTTGCCATATGGGCCGCGGGCGTTATGCAAGGGGAAAGGGCGCGGAGGATCCGGATGAAACTGACCATCGACGAGGCGCTGACGCGCGGCGGCACGGGGCCTTTCCAGTGGCGGCTGCTGGGCATCTTCGGGCTGGTCTGGGCAGCGGATGCGATGCAGGTCATCGCCGTGGGCTTTGCCGCGCCGTCTGTTGCGGCCACCTTCGGACTGGAGCGGGTGACCGCGCTGCAGATCGGCACGGTGTTCTTTCTGGGCATGTTCGTGGGCGCGTTCCTGTTCGGCCGGGTGGCCGACCGGATCGGGCGGAAATGGGTTCTGGTCGGCACGGTGGCGATGGACGCGGTCTTTGGCCTTGCCTCGGTCATGGCCGGGGACTTCACCTGGCTGCTGATCCTGCGCTTCCTGACCGGGGTGGCGGTGGGCGGCACGCTGCCCGTCGATTACGCGATGATGGCGGAATTCCTGCCGCCGAAGAACCGCGGACGCTGGCTGGTCTGGCTGGAAGGGTTCTGGGCCATCGGCACCATCGTCGTGGCCCTGACGGCCTGGGCCGCGGCATCCTGGGGGGCTTCAGCGCCCTGGCGCTGGATCTTCCTGGTGGCGGCGCTGCCGGCGCTGATCGGCTTCGTTCTGCGCTTCTGGCTCCCGGAATCGCCCATGTACCTGGTCCGCAAGGGCCGTCAGGCCGAGGCGCGCGCCGTGATCGACCGCGTGCTGGCGGTGAACGGGGCCCAGCCCCTGCCCAGTCAGGCCCATCTGCGTCCGGCGCCGGTGCCGGCGGGGGCGGCGGTCTCGATCCTCTCGGCGCCGCTGCGGCGCGCCACCCTGGGGGTCCTTGCGGTGTGGTTCCTGGTGTCGCTGTCCTATTACGGCGTCTTTGTCTGGGTGCCGGGCCAGTTGGCGACCGAGGGCTTTGGCTTCGTGCGCGGCTATGGGTTCCTGGTGATCCTAGCCTTGGCGCAGGTGCCGGGCTATGCGCTGGCCGCCTGGGGGGTCGAGGCCCTGGGCCGGCGCCCGACGCTGGCGGCCTTCCTGCTGCTCTCGGCGGCGGGCTGCGGGCTGTTCGCAGTGGCCAGCGGCCCCGCCCTCGTCGCCACCGCCCTCATCGTGATGAGCTTTGCGCTGCTGGGCAGCTGGGGCGCGCTGTATGCCTTTACCCCCGAGCTTTACCCCACCCACCTGCGCGGCACCGGCATGGGCACCGCCAGCGCCATGGCGCGCCTGGGCGGCATCCTGGCCCCCAGCCTGCTGGCGGTGGTCTTTGCCCAGGGGTTCGGCCTGGCGATCGGCAGCTTTGCCCTGCTGCTGGTCCTGGCCGCCGCGGCGCTGATGCTGATCCCGACCGAGACGCGCGACCGCGCCATCGGCTGACTGCGAAACAAGGCGGCGAAACAAGACTGCGAAACAAGACTGCGGAACAAGGCGGCGCGCGGGTCCGTTGCCCCGTCATATCACGGAAAGGAAGCGACATGGGCCAACTGGTCAACGGCGTCTGGAAGGACACGTGGTACGACACCGACAGCACGGGCGGTGAATTTCAGCGCGACACCTCCAAGTTTCGCAACTGGGTTACGGCGGACGGCAGTCCCGGCCCGACCGGAGAGGGCGGCTTTCAGGCGGAAAGCGGGCGATACCATCTTTATGTCAGCCATGCCTGCCCCTGGGCCCATCGCACGATGATCTTCCGTGCCCTGAAGGACCTTCAGGATCACATCGAGGTGTCTGTCGTACATCCCGAGATGCTGAAGGAAGGGTGGGAATTCCGCACCGATTTCGACGGCGCCACCGGCGACCGGCAGTTCGGCCTAGACTATCTGCGGCAGGTCTATCTGAAGGCCAGGCCCGATGCCTCCGGGCGGGTGACGGTTCCGGTCCTGTGGGACCGCCAAACCGGGCAGATCGTGTCGAACGAAAGCGCCGACATCATCCGCATGTTCAACAGCGCCTTTGACGGCATCACCGGCAACACGGACGATTACTGGCCCGAGGCCTTGCGCGACCGGATCGAGGAGGTCAACGCCCGCATCTATGACACCGTCAACAACGGCGTCTACAAGGCCGGCTTCGCGACCTCGCAGGCTGCCTATGAGAAGGGAGTCGTGCCGCTTTTCGAGAGCCTGGACTGGATCGAGGGGCTGCTGTCCGGGCACCGCTACCTGATCGGCGACCGGATCACCGAGGCGGACTGGCGGCTGTTCACCACGATCCTGCGCTTTGACCCGGTCTATCACACCCATTTCAAGTGCAACCGGCGCCGGGTGGTGGACTATCCCAACCTCTGGGCCTGGGCGCGCGAACTGTATCAATGGCCCGGCGTGGCGGAGACCGTGCATCCCGACCACTATGTCCGGCACTATTACTTCAGCCACGACATGATCAACCCGAACCGGATCATTCCCATCGGGCCGGACGAGGACTGGACCGCGCCGCACGGCCGGGGCTGACGAAAAAACCCCGGCGCGGGGAAACGCCGGGGTCATCAGAGAGGGAGGGTGTGGCCGCATCCACCGACCACTGGGCTTCGGGGGCCTAACGTCCGGCCACCGCCTCGGTTCCGCGCGTCGGCAGCATGCGCCGAAACTTGCCTAAGGCGGTCAGGCGACCAGTCGATAGCCGCCCGATTCCGTCACCAGCAGCCGGGCGTTCGAGGGGTCGGGCTCGATCTTCTGGCGCAGGCGATAGATGTGGGTTTCCAGCGTGTGGGTGGTGACGCCGGCATTGTATCCCCAAACCTCGTGCAGCAGCACGTCGCGCGGCACGACACCGTCCTGGGCACGATAAAGGAACTTGAGGATGTTGGTTTCCTTTTCGGTCAGGCGGATCTTGCGGTCCTTCTGGTCGATCAGCATCTTCATCGCCGGCTTGAACGTATAGGGCCCCAGCTGGAAGATCGCGTCCTCCGACTGTTCATGCGTGCGCAACTGGGCGCGCAGCCGGGCCAGCAGGACCGGGAACTTGAAGGGCTTGGTCACGTAATCGTTGGCGCCCGCGTCCAGCCCCAGAATCGTGTCGGCGTCGGTGTCGTGGCCGGTCAGCATGACGATCGGGCATTTCACGTTCAGCTTGCGCAGCTTCTTGCACAGCTCGCGCCCGTCGGTGTCGGGCAGGCCCACGTCCAGCACCACCAGGTCAAAGATCGCATTTTTGGTGGCCTCGACCGCCTCGGCGCCGCTGCCTGCCTCGGCCACGTCGAAATCTTCGGTCGCCACCAGCTGTTCGGCCAGGGCCTCGCGCAGGTCTTCCTCGTCGTCGACCAGCAGGATTTTTTTCAGTCCGGCCATGGTTGCCTCCTTTGGTTTCTTGGGCAATCAGTGGGCGTGTCGGCGCGACCCGTCCAGCGACATGTCGAAAATCTCACATGGAGTTGTCGGGATTGCGCGCTATGTTTCAGACTGTTTCAACTTTGCGTGGCCCCATGAGCCTGATCCCGACACTAGCCGAAACCATCGCCCGCGCCCGGGCGGACCTGCGCATGGGGCTGCCCGTCGTTCTGGGCGACCACCTGGCGGCCGCGATCGAGACCCTGTCGCCCGCGCGCTTGGCCGATCTGCGCCAGCTGGGAGAGCCGGTCCTGGCCCTGACTGCCCGGCGGGCCGAAACGCTGAAGGCGCGCGTCTATGACGAGGGGCTGGCGAGGGTGCTGCTGCCGCGGGATGCGGACTTGGCATGGCTGCGTGCGCTGGCCGACCCGGCCGACGACCTGCGCATGCCGATGAAGGGGCCCCTCTCCAGCGCGCGCGGGGGCGACGCGGCCCCTCATCGCGCCGCCCTGGCGCTGGCGAAATCGGCCGAACTGCTGCCGGCCATGCTGCTGGTGCCAGTGCCTTCCGTGCCGCCGGGCCTGACGCGGCTGGCCCCCGGCCCGCTGATCGCGCAACTGGCGGCCGAAAATGCCTTGGCCCCAGTCGCCGCCGCCCGCCTGCCGCTGCTGGCGGCCGAACAATCGCGGCTGCACATCTTTCGCCCCGACGACGGCGGCACCGAACATTATGCAATCGAGATCGGCGATCCGCCCCGCGACCAGCCGGTGCTGGCCCGGCTGCATTCGGCCTGCTTCACCGGCGACGTGCTGGGCAGCCTGAAGTGCGACTGCGGGCCGCAGCTTAACGCGGCTTTGGCGACGATGGGATTGGCTGGACTGGGCGTGCTGCTTTATCTCAACCAGGAGGGGCGGGGGATCGGGCTTGCAAACAAGATGCGCGCCTATGACCTGCAAAACCAGGGTTTTGACACGGTCGAAGCCAACCACAGGCTGGGCTTCGAGGATGACGAGCGTGATTTCCGCATCGGTGCCGCGCTGCTGCGGCGCCTGGGCTTTGGCGCGGTGCGGCTGATGACCAACAACCCGCGCAAGGTGGCGATGATGGAGGGGCACGGCATCGCAGTGCCCGAACGCGTGCCGCTGATCGTGCCCCGTAACCAACACAACACCGGCTATCTGGACACCAAGGCGATCAAGTCGGGCCACCTGCTGTGAGCGCGGCCGATATGGTTCTGACACCTTTCGGATTGCGTTTCCGGGGCCGGCTGTTTCCTTGCAGCATCGGCAGGGCGGGGATCAGCACTGCCAAGCGTGAAGGCGACCGCGCCACACCCGCCGGCATCCATCGCATCACCGGGTTGTGGTTTCGCCCCGACCGGATGCCGCGCCCGGCCGCTTGGGCAAGGGCCATCGGGCCGGGGGACCTGTGGTGCGACGATCCGGCGCACGCGGAGTATAACCACCATGCGCGGGCGCCCCTGGCAGCCAGCCACGAGCGTTTGCGCCGCGCCGATCCGCTGTACGACCTGATCCTGACCACGAACTGGAACTGGCCTCAGGCCATGCCCGGCGCCGGGTCGGCCATCTTCCTGCACCAGTGGCGTCGCCCGCGCTTTGGGACCGAAGGCTGCATTGCCTTTGCGCGCCCGCATCTATTGTGGATCGCGCGCCACGCACGGCCGGGCACGCGGCTGGTCGTGCCGAACCTGGCGGGCCCTCGCTAACCCGCGTCAGGCATAAGTCCGGGCACCGAAGATCGCGGAGCCCACGCGGACATGCGTGGCGCCTTCCGCGATGGCGGCTTCGAAATCTGCGCTCATCCCCATCGACAGGCCGCGCAGGCCGTGATCCTGCGCCAGCCGGCGCAGCAGGCGGAAATGCGGCACCGGGTCGACGCCCTCGGGCGGGATGCACATCAGCCCCTCGGGCGACAGGCCCAGTTCGGCGCATGACCGCAGAAAGCCCGGCAGTTCATCGGCCAGGATGCCGGCCTTCTGCGGCTCGTCCCCGGTATTAACCTGCACGAACAGCTGTGGCCTGTGGCCTTGTTCGTCGATCTGCTGGGCCAGCTTGCGGGCCAAGGTCATGCGGTCCAGCGTGTGGATTGCGTCGAACAATCCGACGGCCGCCCTGGTCTTGTTTGATTGAAGCGGCCCGATCATGTGCACCGAGACGCCGGGAAAGCGGGCGCGCCAGCCGGGCCATTTTTCCTGCGCCTCCTGCACATAATTTTCGCCGAAAACGGTATGTCGGGCGGCCAGAACCGCTTCGACCCGTTCCGCGGGCTGCACCTTGCTGACCGCGATCAGCGTGACGCTGCCGGGGCTGCGCCCGGCGGTCTGTTCTGCCGCGGCGATGCGGCCCTTGATGTCATCCAGTCCCATGCCGCCACCTGACAAAAAGAAAAGAGCGGGCGCAAGGCCCGCTCTTCGCTCTGTTCATGATCTGAAGGATCAGAAGTCGAAGCGTACGCCCATGTCGGCGGTCACGCGCTCTTCGTAGTCGCGCTGCAGCGACGCACCCAGACGGGCACCGCCAAGGTCGTAGTTGGCGCCAATGCCGAACGCGTTGTCGGTTTCATTGTCGTCAGAGTCGTTGTTCGCAACATAGGCTTCGATGACGGTCAGGCCGTCAGCCAGGGCATAGTCGCCATAGAGAGCAAAAGTGTTGCCAACTTCAGCTTCCGAGTCGTTGCTGGCGTCGACATAGTTCAGGCCGACACGAGCGTTGTCCATGACGGCATAGCGCGCACCAACGAACCAGATGTCGTTGTCTTCGAAGCCAGCACCGTCCTTCACGTAGGCGGCCGACAGTTCCAGGCGGTCGTTCCAGGTGTAATCAGCCGAGAGGCCCAGTTCTTCGTTGTCACGCACCAGGCCCGACTGGTCGGGATCGACATAGGACGCACGCAGATTCACGCCGGCGACCGAGTAGCTGGCGGCAACGCCATTGTACGTCGCCAGTTCGTCCAGCCCGTCGTCAGCGTCCACATCGCCGTCGCCGTCGGTGTCGACGCCGAACAGCTGGCCGGTGTAGCGGTCGGCGTCGTAGGCGAAGAAGGTGCCGACTTTGCTGGAGAAGCCAACCGAGCGATCATACGAGCCTAGTTCGGTCGCATAAAGCAGGCCGGCCGAGTCGAACGCGGTGTTGACGTTGCCGACCTCGACGGTCAGGCCGCTGGCAGTAACATAAAGCCTGCCCGAGTTCAGTTCACCCTGAAAGCCGCGCGAGCTGGAGTTTTGGTCCCACTGAAGACGGAAAACACCGCCGAAGTCGACGCCCTGGTCGGTCGAAGTGGTGCCAACGATGTTCATCCGCAGGCGCGAGATCACCTGGGACTCATTGAAGTCACCGACTTCGCCTTCGTTTTCGTAATAGATGACGCCGGTGCGGCCATAGCCCGAGATGGTCACGTCGGCAGCAGCCACGCCGGCCGACAGAACCAGCGCGGTGGAGGCGAAAAGTGCCTTTTTCATGGTGATGTTCCCTCTTGTCTCTCTGATGCCCAAGCCGGCGGTCCCGCCCTGGGTATGCAATTTGTTTCACCCGTTCGAACTTGTGATGCAACGGATTCAAGCGCGGCCTGTTTTCTTTACCCAATTCCGTGATGCACAAGGGCCACACCTGATCCAGGGTCCGCTGTGCGCAGCGCCTGCCCTTCCCTCACCCTGCCCCAAAGCGCTTGTTTCAGCAGGGCGATCCGGGCTAATGCTGGCGCTGACAGAAAGAGCCCGGGGGATGGCATGGATATCGCACGCGCCGCGCGCCTTATGATCGTATTAGCATTCTCTGTAGCTCCGGCGGCTTGCGGCACAGCTGACGGCAGAGGGGGAGCAGAGTCTGTTCCAGCCGAGGCTGTTGAGGCGCGCGAATCCACGATTTGGGATCTTCTGAACAATCGCGAAAACCCGAACCAGACTGTCGGCGTCAACAAGTACCTGTGGAATGCCAGCCTGGAAGTGCTGAACTTCCTGCCGGTGCAGACGATCGATCCCTTCACCGGGGTGATCCAGACCGGCTACGGGACGCCTCCGGGCGGGGGGCGGTCCTATCGGGCGACGATCCAGATCAGCGACCCGGCCCTGGACGCGCGCAGCCTGCGCCTGTCGCTGCAGGGGCCGGGCGGGGCCGCGGTCGAACCCGGCACAGTGCGCGCGGTCGAGGATGCGATCCTGACGCGCGCGCGTCAGTTGCGGTTGCGCGACGGCCGCCTGTGACAGGGCGGGCGGCACCCGTGGTGCCTGCCGCCCCTGCCCGTCGGCCTCTGGACCCGCTGCGGCGGGGGGTATAAACCCGCCCGGCAACGAATGACGCCCGAGGTCCCACATGCCCTATGATCCCGCCACAAGCGAAGCCCGCTGGCAGAAGGCCTGGGCCGACGCCGAAACCTTCACCGCCATCCGCGACGAGCGCCCGAAATATTATGTGCTGGAGATGTTCCCCTATCCGTCGGGGCGCATCCACATGGGTCATGTGCGCAACTATACGATGGGCGACGTGGTGGCACGCTTCAAGCGCGCACAGGGGTTTTCGGTGCTGCACCCGATGGGTTGGGACGCCTTCGGCATGCCCGCCGAAAACGCTGCGATGGAGCAGGGCGGCCATCCCCGCAACTGGACCTATGCCAACATCGCCACGATGCGCGACCAGCTGAAGCCCCTGGGCCTGTCCATCGACTGGAGCCGCGAATTCGCCACCTGCGACGACGCCTATGTCGCCCAGCAGCAGGCGCTGTTCCTGGACTTTCTGGAGGCGGGCCTGATCACGCGGAAATCGGCGCAGGTGAACTGGGACCCGGTCGACATGACCGTGCTGGCCAACGAACAGGTAATCGACGGCAAGGGCTGGCGGTCGGGCGCACAGGTCGAACGGCGCGAACTGACGCAGTGGTTCTTCAAGATCAGCGATTACAGCGATGAGCTGCTGGAGGCGCTGGACGGGTTGCATGGTTGGCCCGAGAAGGTGCGGCTGATGCAGGCCAACTGGATCGGCAGGTCGCGCGGGTTGCAGTTCCGCTTCCAGACCGTCGATGCGCCTGCGGGACACGAGGCGATTGAAGTTTATACAACCCGGCCGGACACGTTGATGGGGGCCAGCTTCGTCGCGCTGTCGCCGGATCATCCGCTGGTCAAGGAACTGGCCGAAAGCCGCCCCGAAATCGAGACCTTCCGCGAGGAGTGCCGCAAGATCGGCACCACCGAGGAGGCGATAGAAACCGCGCCCAAGCTGGGCTTCGACACCGGCCTGACCGTGCGTCACCCGCTGAATGCCGACTGGCAGCTGCCCATCTGGATCGCGAACTTCGTGCTGATGGATTACGGCACCGGCGCGATCTTCGGCAGCCCCGCCCATGACGAGCGTGACCACGAATTCGCCACAAAATACGGCCTGCCGATCCGCGCGACCTTTGGTGAGCGCGGAATGACGCTGGATCAGGCCGACGCCCTGGTGGCTAAGGCGCCTTTCGTGCCGGCCAAGTCTGAGGCCGTCACCTATGTTCGCGGCTTCAGCGGGGCTGTCGATCAGAGCGGCGAGGCCGCCGTGGACGCCGCCATCGCCCATGCCGAGGCCCAAGGCTATGGCGCGGGCGTGACCAAGTTCCGCCTGCGCGACTGGGGCATCTCGCGCCAGCGTTACTGGGGCTGTCCGATCCCGGTCGTGCATTGCGACAGCTGCGGCACCGTGCCCGAGGCGAAGCAAAACCTGCCTGTGCTGCTGCCGCAGGACGTGACTTTTGACGTGCCGGGCAACCCGCTGGACCGCCACCCGACCTGGCGCCAGGCCACCTGCCCGAAATGCGGCGGGGCGGCGCGTCGGGAAACCGACACGATGGACACCTTCGTGGATTCCTCGTGGTACTATGCGCGCTTCACCTCGCCGGGCGCTTCTACGCCCACCGACCGCGCCGATGCGGATTACTGGATGAATGTCGATCAGTATATCGGCGGCATTGAACATGCGATCCTGCACCTGCTCTATTCGCGCTTTTTTGCCCGCGCGATGGTGCAGACCGGGCATCTGCCCGAAAGCGCCAGGGAGCCCTTCGACGCCCTGTTCACCCAAGGCATGGTCACGCACGAGATCTACATGACCGAAGACGCGCGCGGGCGGCCGGTCTATCACCTGCCCGAGGATGTGACCGACGGCAAACTGGCGGACGGCACGGCGGTCCGGGTGATCCCTTCGGCCAAGATGTCCAAGTCCAAGAAGAACGTCGTCGATCCGGTCAATATTGTCGAAAGCTATGGTGCGGACACGGCGCGCTGGTTCATGCTGTCCGACAGCCCGCCCGAGCGGGATGTGGAATGGACCGTCTCGGGGGCGGAGGCGGCGTCCAAGTTCCTGTCGCGGCTGTGGCGCCTGGCTGATGAGGCCCCGGCCGAGGGGGTCGATGACATCGCCCTGACCCGCGCCGCCCATCGCGCCATTGCCGATGTCTCCCGCGCCATCGAGGGCTTTGCCTTCAACAAGGCTGTGGCCAAGCTGTACGAACTGGCCAATGCGGTAGGGAAGTCGCAGGCCGGGGGCGAGGCCCGCCGCGCCGTTCTGCGCATCATGGCGCAACTAATGGCGCCGATGGTGCCGCACTTGGCCGAGGAGATCTGGTCCCGGTCCGGCGGGCAGGGCATGGTCGTGGACGCGGCCTGGCCCCAAGCCGACCCGGCGATGCTGGAGGATGACAGTGTCACCCTGCCCATCCAGATCAACGGCAAGCGCCGGGCCGAGATCGCCGTTCCCAAGGACATGGCCAAGGAGCAGATCGAGGCGCTGGTGCTGGCAGACGAAACGGTGCAGCGGTTCCTGGAAGGGGCCGCGCCCAAGAAGCTGATCGTCGTGCCCGGACGGATCGTCAATGTGGTCGCCTGAGCGCCTGCCGCGCCGCGCCCTGCTGCTGGGGGTGCTGGCGCTGGCGGCCTGCGGATTAAGCCCGGTCTATGGACCGGGTGGCGGGGGATCTCGGCTGTTTGGCCGGGTGCGGCCGCGCGATCCGGACACGCCCATCGACTTTATCTTCAACCGGCGCGTGGCGGAACGGCTGGGGCCCGAGGATCAGGCTGATTACGATCTGGATTACCGCATCAACGCAGCCGTCGTCAGCCAGGCCATCACCCCTGACGAGGTGACGACCCGCTATTCCCTGAACGGCACGGCCGACTTCGCGCTGACCGGACCCGGCGGGCAGGTGGTGGCGCAGGGCCGGGTCAGCAGCTTCACGTCCTATTCGACGACCGGCACCACGATCTCGACCCTGGCGGCCGAAGGGGACGCGCGCGAACGCCTGGCGATGATGCTGGCTGACCAGGTGGTGACCCGCCTCTTGGCGGCCGCCGCCTCTCTGCCGGAGTAGCGGCCATGCTGCTGAAGGGGGCCGAGATCGCGCGCTATCTGGCGCGGCCCGACCCTTCGCGGCCGGGGCTGCTGATCTATGGCCAGGACGCGATGCGGGTGGCGATGAAGCGTGCCGAGGCGGTTCGCGCGCTGGTCGGCGTCAAAGCCGACGAGGAGATGCGCCTGACCCGGATGCCGGGCGCCGGTCTGAAGAAGGACCCGGCCCAGTTGATCGACGCGGTGCGCGAGGTGGGCTTTTTTCCCGGGCCACGCGTGGTGGTGGTCGAGGATACGCCAGACAGCGCGGCCGAGGCGGTCCGCGCAGCCCTGACGGAATGGCGGCAGGGCGACGCGGTGGTCGTGGTGACGGCGGCGTCCTTGTCCAAGACCTCGGCCCTGCGCAAGTTGTTCGAAACGCATGGCCAGGCCGTGACCGCGCCCATTTATGACGATCCCCCGGACGAGGACGAGGTCGCCCGCTGGCTGGCCGAGGCCGGCCTGCGCGAGGTCCCGCGCGAGGCCATGCGCGAGTTGATGCTGCTGGCCCGCGCCTTGGATCCGGGCGACCTGCGGCAGACGGTCGAGAAGATCGGCCTCTACAAGTACGGCGATCCTGCGCCCTTGACGGCCGAAGAGATCGCCCTGCTGGCCCCGGCCACGATCGAGGCGGATCTGGACGAGTTGATCCATGTCGTGGCCGAGCGCCGCGAGGGCGATTTCGGCCCGCTGATGCGGCGCATCGAGCAGCAGGGCATCGTGCCGGTGACGCTGTGCATCGCCGCGCTGCGCCATTTCCGCGCGCTGCACCTGGCGGCGGCCGATCCGGCGGGGCCGGGCGTGGCATTGGCGCGGGCGCGGCCGCCCGTGTTCGGGCCGCGTCGCGACCGCATGGCGCGGCAGGCGCAAAGCTGGGGCATGGGGCCGCTGGAGGAGGCGGTGTCGCTGCTGCTGGCGACGGACATGACGCTGCGCTCGACCAGCCGCGCGCCGCAGATGCCGCTGGTCGAACGCGCGCTGTTGCGGCTGGCCATGAAGCCCAGGGGCCGGCGGTGAGCGAGCCGGTCGACGCGCTGGTGATCGGCGCCGGCCCGGCCGGTCTGATGGCGGCCGAAATGCTGATGGCACCAGGCCGCCGTGTGATCGTGGCCGAGGCCATGCCCAGCCCGGCGCGCAAGTTCCTGATGGCGGGAAAGTCCGGCCTGAACCTGACGCGCGTCGAACCGCTGCCGGTGTTCCAGGCCCATCTGGCTGGCGGCGAGTTGTCGCCCGAACCGAGAGGTCACCTGCTGGAAGATGACACGGGCGCCTGCTTCGGCCCGGCGCAGGTGATGGCCTGGGCCGAGGGGCTGGGTGTGGAGCTTTTTTCCGGCTCGACCGGGCGCGTGTTTCCGGTTGGAATGAAAGCGTCGCCCCTGCTGCGGGCCTGGCTTGCGCGCGTGGCAGGCGGCGGCGTGGACCTGCGTCGCCGCTGGCGGTGGGTCGGGCTGGAAAAAGGCGGGTTCCGGTTCGATACGCCCGACGGGCCAAGGCTTCTACATCCGAAAGCGACGGTATTGGCGCTTGGCGGGGCAAGCTGGCCGCGGCTGGGATCGGACGCGGCTTGGGTGCCGATCCTGGCTGGTGCGGGCGTCGATGTTGCCCCCTTCCGTCCCGCCAACATGGGCTTTCGCGTCACCTGGTCGGACCCGATGCAGCGATTCATGGGGGCACCGGTCAAGGGTACGGCCATCCGCGTGGGAAACAAGGTCGGGCGGGGTGAATGGGTGATTTCCCGTGCGGGGATCGAGGGCGGCGGCATCTATGAGGTCGCGGCCGCGATCCGGGACGGTGCGTCGGCCGAAGTCGATCTGGCCCCTGATCTGACCGCGCAGGCCCTGGCGCGGCGCTTTGATCAGGCCCGCGGCCGGCTGTCCCTGGGCAACTGGCTGCGTCGCGTGCTGGGCGATCCGGTCAAGGTTGCGCTGCTGCTGGAATGGGGCCGGCCCTTTCCGGACGATCCGCAAGCCTGGGCGGCGCGCGCCAAGGCCCTTCCCCTGCGTCATGAGGGCCCAATGGGGCTGGAGAGGGCGATTTCCTCGGCGGGCGGGATCATGCCCTGCGCCCTGCATCCTGATCTGGAACTGCGGGCGCTGCCTGGCGTTTTCGCCGCCGGAGAGATGCTGGACTGGGAAGCACCGACCGGCGGCTATCTTCTGACCGGCTGCCTGGCCACCGGACGCCGCGCGGGGCAGGCCGCAGCCGCCCGTCTATCTGCGACCTGAGTCGCAAAGGAGCCGATCTTCGCAGACGAATCGCGCATTGCGCCCTAGCCTTTGCCTTGGGGGAGGAACCGCCGCGGCCGGCCCTTGGTCCGCAGAGGAGGTTTCCGATGACGCATACCATTACCGACTTCTCGCCCGAGGACCGGCGCCGCATTGACGGATTCCTGATCCCAGATGCCAAACCGGTCGCCGCCTGTGGACCCGACTGCCCGGACCCGCCGCAGGACGGCACCCCTGCCGCCCCACGGCCGGCGGCCCCTCAGAGCGCCGCGGCCCGCCCATAGGCCGAACGGTCGCGCATGCGGTCAAGATGCTCGGTCAGGCGCGGTTCGGTGATCGGGAAACGCGCGGCCAAGGCCCAGTCCAGGCAGTGGCCCAGGATGATGTCCGGCACGGTCATCTGGTCGCCCATCAGGAAGGGGCCATCGGCCATGCGATGCACCAGCGTCTTTTGGCTGGTTTCGAATTCCCACCGGAGCGTGTTCTTGATGGCGCTGAGGCGCAGCTCTTCGGGCAGGACGAAGCTGTGGCGTGCGGCCAACCACAGGGCGGCGTCGAATTCATCCAGCAGGAACTGGGTCAGGCTGTCCTGTCGGGCGCGGTCCAGTGTACCTGCCTTGTGCGTCAGCTGGCCGTGCCGGTCAGCAAGATAGGTCAGGATGGCGGTCGAATCCGTGATCGGCGTGCCGTCATCGATCAGCACGGGCACCTTGCCCGTCGGGTTGAACTGCGCCACGCCCTCGCTGTGCGGATTGGCGGGAACATGCTGATAGGGCAGCCCAAGCTCCTCCAGCATCCACAATACCCGGAAGGCCCGGGACTTGCCGGTTCCGATGACGCGATACATGTGCTGTCCCCCTTGATCTGTTGACCTCAGAGGACCTCAGCCCCTTTGCCGCGTCAAGCGATCAAGCGCGGCGGCAGGACACCAGCTGCTGGCGGTACATCTCGGACCGCTGCCCGACCTGCGCCGCGACCCGCATCAGCCAGCCCTTCTGGCGGTGGCTGCCGCGGGCAAAGCCGCCGCGCCCTTCGTGATAGGCTAGGTATTGCGAGCCGGCATCATGCTTGGACAGGCCCAGCTTCTGCTGGCTGCCATGCATGTACCAGCCCATGAAATCAGTCGCATCCCGGATGTCGTCGCGGCGCGCCCGGCGGTTCTTGGTGGCGTTCTGGTATTCCTCCCAGGTGCCGTCCAAGGCCTGCGAATAGCCAAAGGCGCTGCTCTGCCGGCCGATGGGGATCACGCCCAGGGCATATTGATGCGGGGTGCGCGCGTCGCCGATGAACTTGGATTCCTGATACATCGTCGCCATCTGGACATGCACCGGAACGCCCCATTTCCGTTCGGTCTTGCGCATGGCGCGCAGATAGGCGGGGCGTTCGGCCACGATGGCGCACGCGTTGTCCAGCTGACGCGGCGCGCTGTAGTTGCCGCCGCCGCAAGAGGCGACCAGCCCAACAATGGCCAGCTTCAGTAGCCTGTTCATTCTGCCCTCGTGCTGCTCGTTGTTCTGCTTTTCAGGCAATATTACGGGAAATCACGCGGCAGTGAAATCACAAAGCCGGAAGAAGGGTCCGACAGAAGGTCACGGGCCGCGGTGGCGGCATGTCTATTTCCCTTGCGGTGCGGCAGGGCGGGCCTGTCGCGACTGGCCGATCAGCTGCTTTCCGGGCGCAGAAGGGCGTTCAGGGCGTGCAGGTTTTCCGCCCCCGCCTCGCGCAGCAGCGTTTCCAGCGCGCGGTAATGCACCAGCACCTTTTCTCCGGTCGGCGTCACTGTTGCCCCGCCGCCGCCCGCGCCGCCCCGCGCACTGTCGATCACCGGGTCTGCAAAGGCCATGTTCATCTCTTCGACCAGTGTCCAGGCGCGCTTGTAGCTCATGCCCATTTCGCGCGCGGCGGCCGAGATCGAGCCAAGCCGCGCGATGCGGCTGAGCAGCTCGGCCTTGCCCGGCCCCAGGATCAGCGGGCTGTCGTATTCGAGGCGAAGCTTGATGCGCAGCCGGGGGGCAGTCGCAGTCTGGGTCATGCGGGGCCTCGTATCGTTATTCCTGACAAGCATAGCGCCGAATGCTGCGGCCCGCAATTTGTCCTGTCGAAAGGAGAGTTATATTCCGATGCGTGCCGTGACGGAATTCCACCGCCGCCTTGCGAGGCAGGGTGGCAGGTCTATTCTGCTTGAAGGAAGAGGAGACTCCAATGACCGCATCTGAAATCGTGATCCTGTCCGCCACCCGCACGGCAATCGGCACCTTTGGCGGCAGCCTGTCTGCCCTGCCGCCCATCGCGCTGGCCAGCGCCGTCACCCGCGCCGCGCTGGAACGCGCGCAGGTCGATCCCGAGCGGATCGGCCACGTCGTCTTTGGCCATGTGATCAACACCGAGCCGCGCGACATGTACCTGTCGCGCGTCGCGATGCTGGAGGCGGGCATCCCGCACACGACTCCGGCCATGAACGTCAACCGGCTGTGCGGGTCCGGTGCGCAGGCGATCGTGTCGGCCACGCAGGCGCTGCTGCTGGGGGATGCGGATTACGCCGTCGCGGGGGGTGCGGAAAGCATGAGCCGGTCGCCCTATATCCTGCCCTCGGCCCGGTTCGGCGCGAAGATGGGCGACCAGGCCATGCTGGACATGATGACCGGCGCGCTGACCTGCCCGATGGGCACCGGCCACATGGGCGTCACCGCGGAAAACGTCGCGGCCGAACATGACATCAGCCGCGAGCAGCAGGACGAATTCGCGATGGAATCGCAGCGCCGCGCGGCGGCCGCCATCGCCGCCGGTCATTTCCGCGACCAGATCGTCCCGATCGAGGTGAAGACCCGCAAGGGCATCGCCGCCTTCGACACCGACGAACATCCCAAGGACACCAGCCTGGACAAGCTGGCGGGCCTGAAGGCGGTCTTCCAGAAGGGTGGTTCCGTCACGGCAGGCAATGCCAGCGGCATCAACGACGGCGCCGCAGCCTTGGTCTTGGCGCGGTCCGAGGCGGCCGAGGGGGCCGGCCTGACCCCGCGCGCCCGAATCCTTGGCTATGCCGTGGCTGGCGTGCGACCCGAGGTGATGGGCATCGGCCCCATCCCGGCGGTCGAGGCGCTGATGAAGCGCACCGGGCTGACGGCGGCGCAGTTCGACGTAATCGAATCGAACGAGGCCTTTGCCGCGCAGGCGCTGGCGGTGAACAAGGGGCTTGGGCTTGATCCGGCCAAGGTGAACCCGAACGGGGGCGCCATCGCCCTGGGTCACCCGGTCGGCGCTACTGGCGCGATCCTGACTGTCAAGGCGCTGCACGAGCTGGAGCGGACAGGCGGCCGCATCGGGCTGATCACTATGTGCATCGGGGGCGGGCAGGGCATCGCCATTGCGATCGAGCGGATCTGACAGCTTTCGGATTTGCGCCCATACAGCGTGGGGCCGAAGGATGATCCGGTTGCCTGCAACATGGGCCGCTTCTGGCCCCCGTTTCCCGATGATCGAGAGGGTCCGGACAGTGGCGACCCGAATGGAAAAGGACGGCCGCGCGGCCGTCCTTTTTACGTGAGAGGGCGGGATAAGCATCCCTGCGTCTCTAACTGGGTAACGGGCCGCCTCAAGAAGGCGGCCCGCGAGATCCACGGAGATGGTCCGGTTAGGGATGGAAAAACATCCGGTCCCAACCAGGGTTTACGACCCTTGGGGCTGCCCTCAGGCCACGGCCCCCCTGGATGTTCCGACACCTCTCTCCACTATCACTCTCGACACTGGACCACCTCCTTTCAAAAGATTGCCGTTATAGGGAAATGGTGACACAGATCGAAATTCTGTCAATCAGCTTTCGTCCGGCCCCCGCAACAAATTGCGGACAATCAGTCGGAAAGGCACAAGGGCCAGTAGGGCCAGACCAAGTTTGACCAACCAGTCGGCAACTGCCAGCGAAACCCACAGCGCGGTGACCGGTCCCTGACCAAGCAGCGGAACAGGCTCTGCGGCCCAGCCTGTATTGACGTCGGACGGCAAGCCAGACCAGAAGGCGATCGTGAAGAACAGCGCGGTGTCCAGCGCTGATCCGACCAAGGTCGAGGCCAGGGGCGCGCGCCACCAGCGGCCTTTCCGCAGCGCGTCGAAAACAGCAACATCGACCAATTGCGCCACGAGAAAGGCCGCGCCCGACGCCAGCGCGATTCGCAGTGTCGTGGCCTGAAACCCGGCAGCGACCAGCGAACAGGCCAACCCGGTCACAAACCCGGCCAGCACGACCCGCCGCGCGGCGGCAGGGCCGTGGATGCGGTTCATGATGTCGGTCACCAGAAAGGCCAGTGGATAGGTGAAGGCGCCCCAGGTCAGCCAGTCTCCGATGACGAACTGCACAAGGATGTTGGACGCCACGACGATGGCGGCCATGGCAAGGATGCCGGGCAGAAAGCGGGTCATCGGCGGTTTCCCGTGGTGCAGGGTTGCGAAAAACACGGCCCCTCGCGGGGCAAGGGGCGCTTATGCCCCGGCTCGCGGGCTTGTCAATTCCGCTGCGCCTGCCGCGTGGTGTCGTGCAGGCGATATTCGACAATCTCGGTGCGCTGCAGGAACATGAAGTTGTCGTCCGAAATCATGGTGATCCGGATGCCCTGCCCATCGTCCCAGACCGATATGCCCTCAAGGTTGTCATTTTGCAGCGGGCGGGTCTCAAGGAGGATCTCCTCGTCCTTGGGGCCGTCGGCGGTCAGGTCCATCCGGCGCACGCGCGAGGAAAAGCCCAGGATGCCGCGAAAATCCCGCTCCAGCAGGTAGAACAGGCCGTCCGGCCCGAAGTCGGCTCCCACCGGCAGCCAGCGCGGGTCGCGGCGGATCTGGGCCAGCCGCGACCAGGCGCCGTCGAAGGCCAAAACCGGGAAGGGCAGGTCCGGGCCCCCCGAGCGTTCGGGCACGGCGATCAGCGTGCCGTCGTTGCGGATCGCCAGCGCCTCCAGCCCCGAATTCACGCCCATGCCCGGCAATTGGGGCGGTCGGGGCAGGCGGACGGTCGGCCGGTCGGGGTCGGGAAAGGACGCGACCCGGTCCAGCCCTTCGAAACTGACCCAGATGCCGCCGTCCCGGTCCACGGCCAGCCCTTCGCTGTCGCCGGTATAGCCCGGCGGCAGCGGCTTGCCCTGACTATCCTGCAGGTTGGCACGACCGGCGATGCTCATGCCCCGTATCAGGCCCTGATCGTCCCGTTCGACGCTGCCCCAGTACAGGTGCGAGCGGTCGGTCAATGCGTGGAAGCTCAGCCCGTCCGGGCTGATCTCGATGCCGGAAAAGCCGCCGAAGCTGGCGTGGTCATAGCGCCAGACATAGGTGCCCACATGATCAAGCACCGCATCTGCAAGGGCAGGCGTGGTGCCGATGATCAGCGACAGGGTCGCAGCGATCAGCCGGGCGCTCAAGGTGCCGCGGCGACGGTATTGCATTGTCGGGGAAGCTCGCTGAGCCGATAGGTGCGGGGATGGCGATAATCGGGATCGGCCGGGGCCGACGGGGCGCGGGACGGGTTCGCGCGGTTGTTGATCCACTGCTGCGCCTCGGCGCAGCCGTCGCCTGGCGGGGGCGGGTCCTGGTTGCGGCAGATCGAGCCGGCGGGGCAGGACAGCCGCACATGGAAGTGATAATCATGGGCGTTGATCGGCCGCACCTTTCGCAGCCAGCCGCGACTTCCGGTCTCCATCTGGCACATGGCGACCTTGGCCACGGGGTCGACCAGGATCCGTTCGACCCGCCGGTCGCCCGCGGCCGCCCGAATGATCGACATGTGCTGTGGCGTCCAGTTGCCCGACAGGCCCAGCCCGTTCGAGGCGACAACCGACACGGACGAGATGTTCTCGCGCTGCTGGCGGCTGAGCCGCAGCGAGGGCGGCGGCAGCATCCAGATATCTGCATCCAGCCCGATCTGGTGGCTGGCATGCCCCGAGGTCATCGGCCCGCCGCGCGGCTGGCTGATGTCGCCGATATACAGACCTTGCCAGCCGGCCTGCCGGGCGGCACGCGACAGTCCGACCAGAAAGTCGATCATCACCGGATGCCCCCAATGGCGGTCGCGCGACAGGCGCATGGCCTGCCAGGTGGGTCCGCTTTCGGGCAGTTGCACCAGCCCTTGGGCGCAACCCTGCGAGTAATATCCGATGGCAACTGCCGGACCCTGCGACGGGCCGCGGAACGCGCCGAACACGTCCTTGGCCAATGGGTCGGCGGTGGCGGGCAGGGCCAGGCCCAGCATCAGGGCGGCGGCGGTCAGAGTTTTCTTGATCACGGTTGGGCCTCTCCTTCCGGGTCGACCCACCCTAGCAGAACCAGCGCGACAAGAAAGATCACGATCAACGGAAGGAATCCGATCTGCTGGCTGCCGCTGAGATCGGTGCTGAGTGCGATCAGGAAGGGCGCCAGGAAGGCAGTGGCTTTTCCCGAAAGGGCATAAAGGCCAAAGCCTTCGGTCGCGCGCGCCTCGGTCGTGTGGCGGACCATCATGGTGCGGCTGGCGGCCTGCAGCGCGCCCCCCGCGCCCCCGATGACCGCGCCGCAGGCAAAGAAGATCAGGTCGGGCAGGCGGAGCCCTGCCAGAAGCGGCTCGGCCCCGACGGGCATGCCGAAGACGGAATTGCGGTCCATGCCCACCAGCAGCGTGCAGACGGCAGTCAGCGCCAGGATGCTGGTCATGATGACCGCCCACGGGCCAAAGCTGCGATCGGCACGGCCGCCCAGCCAGCTGATGATCGCGGCCGAAATGGCGCTGATCACCCCGAAGATCCCGGCCAGGAAGACCGGCCAGCCCAGCACCGTCCCTGCATAGACGCCGCCAAATCCATAGAGCGCGTTCAGCGCATCGCGCGAGAACATCGACGACAGCAGCCACAGTGCCAGGCTGCGGCGATGGCGCAGGCTGCGGATCAGCGCCCAGAGATCGCGCAGCGCCGCCCGTACCCGGATCGGGCGCCGCGCCGCGTCGGGTTCACGGACCCATAGGAAGAAGGGCAGCATGAAGACGACATACCAGATTGCCGTAAAGGGGCCGACAAAACGGGTCCCCTCGCGCAGGGCGGGGTCCAGCCCGAACAGCGGCGGGATGCCGGCCAGGGTGCGCCCGCTGGGTGTTTCGGCGAACAGCGCCAGCATCAGCGCCAGCGACACCACGCCGCCCAGATAGCCGAAGGCGTAGCCCGAGCCGGACAGGCGGCCGACCTCGTGTCGAGGGGCAAGACCGGGCAGCATGGCATTGGTGAAGATCGTGGCGAATTCGACCCCGATCAGGCCGATGCCGAACAGCACGACGGCCTGGATCAGGGCCGGCTGGGTGGGCATCAGCCACCACAGTCCCGCCGATCCCACGACATAGAGGACCGAGAACAGCCAGACCCAGGGCAGCCGCCGCCCCGACGTGTCGGCGATGGCGCCCAGGATCGGCGCCAGCAGGGCGATCACTGCGCCACTGATCGCCAGGCCATAGCCCCACAGCGCCTGGGCATTGGCGCCGGCCATCGTGCTGCTGTCGCCCATCGCGATGAAATGGCGCTTGGCCACCTCGGCAAAGTAGATCGAGAAGATGAAGGTCAGCAGCAGCGTGTGAAATGGTTGGCTGGCCCAATCGAAAAACCACCAGCCCCAGATCCGCTTGCGGTTCATGCCGTCCCCCTGTCGCGCGTTTTGCGACATAAGGCCCGGCAACTGTCAGACTGGCAAGGAAAGTTTCGCGTCCTCTGGGATGGTCGGGGGCCAGGGGCGCACCGCGTCGGCCTTGATCCAGGCGGTGATCCAGTCGGGCAGGGGCGGGCTGTCGGGGCCATGCCCCATCGCGGCCATCACCTCGGCCGGCGGCACGATGCCCTGCGCCGAGGTCACGGCCGAGCGGATCAGCACTTGGTTGCAGCACTCGGTCCCCCGCCACATCGACTGCTCCATATAGACGAAGCGGTGATCCCACCCCACGGTGCGCGAGATCATCGTGAAGCGCTGGAACGCCCGGATGCGGCGGCGGTAACGGGTCGAATTGCCCGCAACCGTGATGCCCCAGCCCCGCGTCCGCAGGATCGGGATCAGCCCGGTGCGGCTGGCCAACGGGATTCGGCCCAGATCGAACAGGGTCAGCGTGCGCCCGTTGTTCAGCTCGATCCAGGGGTCGAGGTCCCAGGGCCAGCAGATATGGGTGGAGACATGGGTTCCGGTCGGCGCCAGCCGGGGCGCGTTGCGGAATTTCAGCATTTCTTTGGCAAAGCGGATCAGCGGATACATGGCGGCCCTTTCCTTTGGACCTTGGGTGGCTGCGGATCACGAGGGCGTCAAGGCGAACGCGGCGGCATCGGCTTGCGTCAGGCCCGGCACGTCGCCATACAGTGCAAAACCGCCGCGGACGAAGGAGTGACCATGGGAACGCTGTACGAGGCCTTGCAACTGATCCTGCAGGTCGTGTGGTTCATCATGATCGTCCACATCATCATGTCCTGGCTGATCAACTTTCAGGTGCTGAACCTGCGCCAGCCGCTGGTCGCGCAGATCTGGGACGGGCTGAACCGCCTGCTGGAGCCGATCTATGCCCCGATCCGCAACATGCTGCCCCGCACGGGCGGGCTGGATCTGGCGCCGCTGATCGTCTTTATCATCATCATCATCCTGCAGCGGGCCCTGGCCAACAATGCCGGGTTCTTCTACGGCTTCTGATGGCGCGAGACCTTCCTGCGGGCGATCTTCTGCGTCAGGTCTGGGGCTTTGACGGCTTCCGTCCCGGCCAGCAGGAGATCGTCGAGGCCGTGGCGCAGGGGCGCGATGTGCTGGCGATCATGCCCACGGGGGGTGGCAAGTCGCTGTGCTATCAGCTGCCGGCGCTGATGCGCGACGGGGTGACGGTGGTCATCTCTCCGCTGATCGCGCTGATGCGGGACCAGGTGCGCGCGCTGCGCGAGGCCGGCGTCGAGGCGGGCGCCCTGACCAGCGGCAATACCGAGGCCGAGACCGAGGCGGTGTTCCAGGCGCTGTCGGCAGGCCAGCTGAAGATCCTGTATATGGCGCCGGAACGGCTGGCTTCGGGCGGGACGGTGAACCTGCTGCGCCGGGCCAATGTCACCGCCATCGCGGTCGACGAGGCGCATTGCGTCAGCCAGTGGGGCCATGACTTCCGTCCCGACTATCTGCGCATCGGCGACCTGAAGCGCGCGCTGGACGTACCGCTGGCGGCCTTTACCGCCACGGCGGATGTCGAGACGCGGGCCGAGATCGTGACGCGCCTGTTCGAAGAAGCGGCGCCGGTCACCTTCCTGCGCGGCTTTGACCGCCCGAACATCCGCTTGGCCTTCCAGCCCAAGAACAGCCCGCGCGCCCAGGTGCTAACCTATGTCGCCGCGCGGCGCGGGCAGTCCGGCATCATCTATTGCGGTGCCCGCGCACGGACCGAAACGCTGGCGCAGGCCCTGCGCGAGGCCGGGCATCCGGCCATCGCCTATCACGCGGGCCTTGAGGCCGAGGCGCGGCGCGAGGCCGAGGCGCGGTTCCAGCGCGAGGACGGGTTGATCGTGGTCGCCACCGTCGCCTTTGGCATGGGCATCGACAAGCCCGACATCCGCTGGGTGCTGCATGCCGACCTGCCGAAATCCATCGAGGGCTATTACCAGGAGATCGGCCGCGCGGGCCGGGACGGCGATCCGGCGGATACGCTGACCCTCTATGGTCCCGACGACATCCGCCTGCGCCGCACGCAGATCGACGAGGGGCTGGCCGATCCCGCCCGCAAGGCCGGCGATCATGCGCGGCTGAACGCGCTGCTGGGGCTGGCCGAGGCCACTGGCTGCCGCCGCCGCCGCCTGCTGGCCTATTTTGGCGAAGAGATGGCAGAGGATTGCGGTAATTGCGACCTGTGCCAAGTCCCGCCCAAGCTGTTCGACGGAACACTGGCGGTCAGGAAGGCGCTGTCTGCGATGCTGCGGACGGGCGAATGGTTCGGCAGCGGCCACCTTATCGACGTGTTGACCGGCACCAACACGGACAAGGTGCGCGAACGGGGCCACGACCAGCTGCCGACCTTTGGCGTCGGCCGCGATTATGGTCGGGGCCAGTGGCAGGCAATCTTCCGGCAGATGATGGGATTGGACCTGTGCCGTCCTGACCCCGAGCGCCACGGTGCCCTGCACCTGACCGAGGCCGCCCATCCGATCCTGCGCGGGGAAGAAAGCGTCACCCTGCGGCAGGACACGACCCAGAACGCCCGCGCCGCGAACGTCCTGCGCACCCAGGTCGACGAGGAGGACGAGCCGCTTCTGTCGGCGCTGAAAGCCAAGCGGCGGGCCCTGGCCGAGGCGGCCCGTGTGCCGGCCTATGTGATCTTTCCTGATCGGACCCTGATCGAGATGGCGCAGAAGCGTCCGCAGGACCTGGACCAGATGGCCCGGATTGGCGGAGTAGGCGCCAAGAAGCTGGAAAGCTTTGGCGCCGAGTTCCTGTCGGTGATCGCGGGCGAGCAGCCGCAGATGCACCCGTCCCGCCGCGCACTGGCTGGGCGGCCGGAGGGTGCGCTTTTCGATCGTCTGGTCGAGGCGCAGGCGCGGTTGCAGCGGGGCGAGGACGGAACCGAAAAGCCCCTCTCCTGCTCCACCGGCCAGATCCGGCGCATCGCCGAAGCCCGGCCTTCAAGCCGCGATGCGCTGACCCGGCACCTGGACCAGGTCCGCATGGACCGCTTTGCCGACGCCTTCCTGTCCGAGATCGCGCGCGCAGGCTGAGGGGCTGCCGGTCCCCAAGGGCGCTGGCGGTTTTTCAACCAAACGTGATGCACCACCTGGCCCGCCAGCGCCGTGTCTTGTGACAAGCTGCAACCGGGACAGCGCTGTCCTGCAGATCGGAGATCGACATGAAGCTCAACTGGTCCGACATCACCCCCAAGTCCGTCTTCCTTGACCGCCGCCGGTTCATGGCCGCCGGCGCCGCCTTGGGCGCATCGGCGCTGCTGCCCGGTGCGGCCTGGGCCTTGACCGGCAAACCGTCCCCCTTTTCGACCGACGAGACGTCGAACACCTTTGAACAGATCACCAACTACAACAACTTCTATGAGTTCGGGACAGGAAAAGAGGACCCCGCGCGCTATGCCGACGCGCTGACCATCGATCCCTGGTCTGTCGAGATCGGCGGCATGGTCGATCGACCGGGCAGTTATGGGGTCGAGGACCTGGCCCCCGCCAATGCGCTGGAGGAGCGGATCTATCGTCTGCGCTGCGTCGAAGCCTGGTCGATGGTCGTGCCCTGGATCGGCGTGCCGCTGGCTTCGGCCCTTGAAAAGGCGGGCGTCCAGCCCGGGGCCAAGTTCGTGGCCTTCGAAACCTTGATGCGCCCGTCCGAGATGCCGGGACAAACTCGCGCCATCCTGGACTGGCCTTATCGCGAGGGGCTGCGCCTGGACGAGGCGATGCACCCGCTGACGATCCTGGCCACTGGTCTCTATTCCGAACCGATGCCCAAGCAGAACGGTGCGCCCATCCGGCTGGTCGTGCCTTGGAAATACGGGTTCAAGTCGATCAAGTCGATCGTCCGCATCACCCTGACCGACCAACAGCCCGTTGCGACCTGGCAGCAGATGCAGCCGTCGGAGTACGGCTTCTACGCCAATGTGAACCCGACCGTGGATCATCCCCGCTGGAGCCAGGCGACCGAGCGGCGTGTCGGTGCAGGCCTGTTTGCGGGCCGCGAAGAGACGCTGATGTTCAACGGCTATGCTGACGAGGTGGCGCAGCTTTATGCGGGCATGGACCTGAAGGCGAATTACTGATGATCCGCCGGATCAATAACAGCCTGCGTCTTGTCCCGGTCTGGCTGGTCTGGCTGGCCGGCGCGTTGCCCTTTGCCCTTCTGGTCTGGGACACGCTTACAGGTGGCTTGGGGGTCGACCCGATCCGGGAGATCGAGCACCGTCTGGGACGGACCGCGCTTTATTTCCTGGTAGGCGGTTTGGCGGTCACTCCTCTGATGCGGCTGACCGGCATTTCGCTGATGCGGTTCCGGCGCGCCCTGGGGGTCCTCTGCTTTGCCTATGCCCTGCCGCATGTTCTTGCTTGGGTCGTGATGGACATGGGGCTGCTCTGGGGACAGATGGCGCGCGACATCATCAAGCGGCCTTATCTGCTGTTCGGGATGCTCGCCTTTGTGATGCTGCTGCCGCTGGCGATCACTTCAAACAACCTGTCGCTGCGCAAGCTGGGCGGCAAGAGCTGGAGGATGCTGCACAAGCTGGTGTATCTGGCGGCGCCCTTGGTGGCCCTGCACTGGCTGTGGGCGGTCAAGGTGAACGAGCCCAGCCCCTTGTTCTGGATGGCCATGATTCTGGGCCTGCTGGCCGTCCGGTTGTTCGTGCAAAGGCCAATGTCGTGGGCAAAGCCAAAAAGAGTATAAATAAATGATTTAACTACAGCGGCTTGCGTAAAATATCCTTTGGATGCCGATTTTTCTGCCGATCTGGGCTTGCGCCTTTGGTCTGGTGTTCGTAGATAC
>KZ836055.1 GCA_003255745.1 Paracoccus saliphilus | reverse complement strand
TGTGGGTTGAGGTTATGCTGCCTGGCGCTGATCGTTCAAGCGCCGGTTCTGGATGGTAAGCTTCTTGATCTTCTCCCTTTCCGCCAGGATGGCCGGGCCGCGGCCGAAGTAGACGTCAGCTGGCGTGAGGTTCCCGAGGCTCTCGTGATAGCGGTGGTTGTTGTGATGCTCGACAAAGGCTGCAATGGCTGCCTCGAGTTCGCCCTGCAGGTAATAGTTTTCCAAAAGGAGGCGGTTCTTGAGGGTCTGGTGCCAGCGCTCGATCCTGCCCTGCGTCTGGGGGTGGTTGGGGGCGCCGCGAACATAGTCCATACCATTTTCTTCGAGGTATCGGGCCAAGTCACCCGCGATGTAGCAGGGACCGTTGTCGCTCAGCAGCCGCGGCTTGTGCCGCACGGCGACACTGTCACATCCTGATGCAGCAAGGGCGATATCAAGCGTTGCGCTGACATCGTCCGCAGCCATGCTGGTGCACAGTTTCCAGCCCACAATGTGAGCCGCGAGAAGTCATCCAGCACGGTGGACAGGTAGAACCATCCCCAGCCTGTCACCTTGAGATAGGTGAAGTCGGTTTGCCACATCTGGTTTGGCCGGGTGGTCTTGTCCCTGAACTTGTCGGCAGCTTTGACCGCCACATAAGCTGGGCTGGTGATCAGGTCATAGGCCTTGAGCAGCCGATAGACAGAGGCTTCTGATACGAAATACTTTTCGGTGTCCGTGAAGCGAACGGCNAGGCGACATGGAAAACTGACCCCCTAACGACATGAGGAACTGACCCCTTTGTCGGAAGGAGGTCACATGACGGAAGCAGTATTGCAGGGTTCTTTGCGAGGACACTTTCGCGGAGGATCGAGATGCGGACGCCTGAAGAAGTGTCTGCGATGCTGGCACTGAAGGCGCGTGGGTGGGGCTTGAAGCGTACCGCAGCAGAACTCGGCTGCTCGCGGAACACCGTCAGGCGTTGGTTGAGCGCGGGCGGCTGGCGCGCCCCTTTTCAGTTGTACGGGCAAAAGCTCTCGATGGCCTGGAGGACTGGGTGTCGGAACGCTTCCGGCAGCATGCCGGGAACGCGGACGTCGTGCGTCAGGAGCTGGCTACGGAGAAGGTTGTCACGGTCAGCCTTCGCATTGTGGAGCGGGCAGTCGCGCCGCTGCGTCAGGAACTTCGTGCCAAGGCACGGGCGACCGTTCGCTTCGAGACCCATCCCGGCCAGCAGCTGCAGATCGACTTCGGCGAGCGCCAGGTCGAGATCAGCGGCACGAGAGTGAAGGTGTTCTTCTTTGTGGCCACGCTAGGCTACTCCCGACGCCTGCCTGTGCGCGCCTTCTTCGATGAGCGGCAGGAGCACTGGTTCGAGGGCATGGAAGGCGCCTTCCGCCGCTTCGGCGGTGTGCCGGAGGAAGTGCTGCTCGACAACGCGCGCGCCCTGATCTCTCACCATGATCCGGCGACGCGAGAGGTGACGATCAATCCTCGGCTCCACGCCTTTGCCCGGCACTGGGGCTTTCGAGTCTGTGCCTGCGCACCTTATCGCGCTCGGACGAAAGGCAAGGCCGAACGCGGCGTGGGCTACGTAAGGCGCAATGCCATCGCCGGCCGCAGGTTTGAGAGCTTTGCTGCGCTTGAGGACCATCTGGAAGGCTGGATCAGGGAGATCGAGGATACGCGCATCCACGGCACAACAGGTGAGCCGCCCTATCTGCGTTTCTCTCGGGACGAGGCTCATCGACTCAAGCCTCTCGACGGTATTCCGGCCTTGCTGACCAGTCGCGAGCTCGTGCGACCGGTCTCCTCCGACCGCGCGGTCGAGGTCGACGGCAACGCCTACTCGGTGCCTTGGCAGCTGATCGGCGAGCGGGTCAACGTCCTGGTCACGGGCACGGAGCTGCGGGTTAGCCATGCCGGTCAGGAGGTCGCATGCCATCGTCTTAGACTCGAGCGCCGGGCCCGGATCGTGGACAGGACACACTTCGAGGGCATCACAGGAGGCCCTCTGACCCGCGCAGCGATGCAGTCCGGATCTGAAACCGCGCCCGTGGTGCCAGAGCTTCTGCGGCCGCTCAGCGAGTACGAAGCCGTGGCGGGAGGAGCCTGGTGATGACTTTCGAGACGCCTGACCATCTTGAACGGATGCTGACACGGCTCAAGCTGACCGAAATCCGCGATCAGCTCGACGGGCTTCTTAATGAAGCCGGACGTGGTGAGCTGACGATCCGTGAGGCTCTGACGCTGCTCTGCGAGCGGGAGATCGCACGCAAGGACCAGCGGCGGATTGAAATGAGCTATGGCTTGGCCCGCTTCCCGTTCGTGCGGGAGCTATCCGGCTTCGACTTCGGAGCCCAACCCTCAGTCGATAAGGGACAGTTCCGCGATCTGGCCACCGGACGCTTCATTGCGAACGGCGAGGCGGTGCTCCTGCTGGGGCCTCCCGGTGTGGGAAAGACCCACCTCGCTGTCGCGATCGGCAGGGAGGTGATCGTGGCGGGCTACACCGTCCTCTTTGTGCCCGCCATGACGCTGGTGGCCACCTTGGCCAAGGCCCACGCCGAGGGAAGACTGGAGGAGAAGCTGACGCACTTCGCCAGCCAAAGCTGCTCATCGTAGATGAATTCGGCTATCTGCCGTTTGAACCGGACGCGGCGCATTTGTTCTTCCAACTGGTCAGCCGCCGCTATGAGCGCGGTGCGCTGCTCGTCACATCGAACAGGGCTATAGGAGAGTGGGGCGGTATCTTCGGAGACGCAGTCGTCGCCACTGCTATCCTCGACCGGATGCTCCACCACAGCCACGTCATCACCATCCGCGGCGAAAGCTACCGGCTGCGCGAGAAGCGCCGGAGCGGCCTTTTGCAAAAGGCCGCTCCGGCGCATCCCACCATCAACATATCAAACACAGAGGGGGTCAGTTCTTAGTGTCGCAAGGGGGTCAGTCCCTGATGTCGCTGGACATTCGGTGTCCGTGAAGCGAACGGCCAACTCCCGCGGCGAAAGGTCCGGCTCGTGGAGCGCCAGTTCCACGAGCCGATCACGCACAGCATCGGGATGCGGTTCCAGACCCTGGACGGCCGAGACGGGCGGTCTTCCAGCCCTTCCGGGCCGTGTTCGACGTATCGATCATATCACCGGTAAAAGGTGGTCGGCGGCACCCCGATCTGCGCCAAAGTCCGGCGGACCGGCAGGTGGGATTGCTCGACGATGCGGATGATCTCGGACTTCTCAGAGGCAGGGTATCTTATTCGCGCCCGCCCCCAGTTCGCGCCCGCCCCCAGCCCCGGTCATGTTTTTTTTGAGCAGGCGGTTCTCGAGGGTGAGGTCGGCCACAACCTCCTTGAGGGCCAGCGACTCCGCGCGCAGGTCCTTGACCTCGCCACTGCAATCGGCGGGAAANATCCCACCATCAACATATCAAACACAGAGGGGGTCAGTTCTTAGTGTCGCAAGGGGGTCAGTCCCTGATGTCGCTGGACATTCGGTGTCCGTGAAGCGAACGGCCAACTCCCGCGGCGAAAGGTCCGGCTCGTGGAGCGCCAGTTCCACGAGCCGATCACGCACAGCATCGGGATGCGGTTCCAGACCCTGGACGGCCGAGACGGGCGGTCTTCCAGCCCCTCCGGGCCGTGTTCGACGTATCGATCATATCACCGGTAAAAGGTGGTCGGCGGCACCCCGATCTGCGCCAAAGTCCGGCGGACCGGCAGGTGGGATTGCTCGACGATGCGGATGATCTCGGACTTCTCAGAGGCAGGGTATCTTATTCGCGCCCGCCNTTCCGGGCCGTGTTAGACGTATCGATCATGCCACCGGTAAAAGGTGGTCGGCGGCACCCCGATCTGCGCCAGGGTCCGGCGGACCGGCAGGTGGGATTGCTCGACGATGCGGATGATCTCGGACTTCTCAGAGGCAGGGTATCTCATTCGCGCCCGCCCCCAGCCCCGGTCATGTTTTTTTGAGCAGGCGGTTCTCGAGGGTGAGGTCGGCCACANTCTGCGCCAAAGTCCGGCGGACCGGCAGGTGGGATTGCTCGACGATGCGGATGATCTCGGACTTCTCAGAGGCAGGGTATCTTATTCGCGCCCGCCCCCAGTTCGCGCCCGCCCCCAGCCCCGGTCATGTTTTTTTTGAGCAGGCGGTTCTCGAGGGTGAGGTCGGCCACAACCTCCTTGAGGGCCAGCGACTCCGCGCGCAGGTCCTTGACCTCGCCACTGCA
Organism: Paracoccus saliphilus; assembly: GCA_003255745.1. GTDB lineage: Bacteria > Pseudomonadota > Alphaproteobacteria > Rhodobacterales > Rhodobacteraceae > Paracoccus > Paracoccus saliphilus_A. Next base: position 3,948 of record KZ836055.1, on the reverse strand, counting down.
ATCGGCGGGAAAACAGTCCCCCGGACTGTTTTCTGATCCTCCTCATACCTGTCGGGCAGTGTCTCCGGCCAGGCGCTTCTTGCCGTTCGGCCTGGCCTTGGACCGGTGGCGGCTCACGCCTCACCNTATTCGCGCCCGCCCCCAGTTCGCGCCCGCCCCCAGCCCCGGTCATGTTTTTTTTGAGCAGGCGGTTCTCGAGGGTGAGGTCGGCCACAACCTCCTTGAGGGCCAGCGACTCCGCGCGCAGGTCCTTGACCTCGCCACTGCAATCGGCGGGAAAACAGTCCCCCGGACTGTTTTCTGATCCTCCTCATACCTGTCGGGCAGTGTCTCCGGCCAGGCGCTTCTTGCCGTTCGGCCTGGCCTTGGACCGGTGGCGGCTCACGCCTCACCGAGGAATTCCTTCGACCAGCTGTAATACAGGCTTTGGGCGATCCCTTCGCGACGGCACAGCTCGGCAATCGTCGCGTGGCCACTCGAACCGATGGCGCGACCACGCTCCATCCTCGCCGCGCAGGCCAGCCAGAACAATCCTGATCTTCTCTTCGGCGTTGTGGATCTTGCGCGTCGCCCGGCGGAGGTCTTTGACGACCCGCTCGGCACCGGCCTTTGTTGTCACGGGTTTCTTGCTCATCTTCGCTCCATGAAGGCTACGATGAGCCAGAAACCCCACGTCACCCAATCGGCCTAATCTGTTCCATGGGCGCTGACCTCAGTCAGGCGTCGGGCTTATTTTAAAAGACTTTATCATGCTGCGCGGTTTGAGTTGCGTCCCATAGGTCGCAGACAACAGGTCGCAGACAACTCGCGGCCGTTGGCTTGCCACGTGCTGAACTGGCGCTGCAGCATGCTGGTGCATTTTGGCGCCGATGTGCCTGGTGGAATGCGGCGCTGGAGCTTGTGTTTGCAAGTACCCGGCATGCTATGCCGGGCGCAGGACGATCACTGTCATCTCGGGCGGAACGCCAAAGCGGAACGCAAAACCCGGCGTGTGGCCCGTGCCGTTGCTGACATGAAGCTGCATGTCGCCCAGGTGATAGAGACCCGAAACGAAGCCGTCGTTCATCCGCGCGACAAGGCGCCTCATGCCGATGGCCATGCCGCCATGAGTATGCCCGGACAGCTGCAGATCGACACCGGCGCGGGCGGCCTGACGGGCCAGAATGGGCTGATGGGCCATAAGCACGACGGGCGCCCCTTGGGGAATATCGGTCAGCGCCGAAAGGACATCCGGGCGGACCTCTCCATACCCGCCTGCGGCGGGATCGGTCACCCCTGCCAGTACCAGGTCGGCACTGCCGCGGCGGATCACGACGTGGCTGTTCGCCAGGGGTTGCAGGCCCAGTGCCGGAAAGACATCCATCCACGCCTTATGGTCAAAGTAGTATTCGTGATTGCCCGGCACCATGAAGACACCATCAGGCGCCTGCAATCTTTCCAAGGGCGCGATGTCGTGCCGGCGGGCCTCTGCGGTGCCGTCGACCACATCGCCCGTGATGGCGACCAGATCCGCGCCCTGATCATTTGCCAGCGCAACCACCTTTTCGGCCCATGTGCCTGGAAACAGCTTCGAGATGTGAAGATCCGAGAGTTGCAGGATGCGGTAGCCATCCAGATCCGGGGGAAGATCCTTGATCGCAACCGCCACCGTGGTGACTGGTGGGACCCGCAGGGCCTGCGCCACGCCCATAGCCGACAAGACCAAGGCGGATATGGCCATGATCCAGCGTATGTGCGGAACGGGACGTACCAGGCGCCGCGCGGCCAGCGAGCGCAGAACCGTGACAAGATCCAGCGCCACCTGCAGGACCGCAAGCATCAGCACCGAAGCAAAGAGCCAGCTCAGCGCGATGATAAACGGCCGGGGCATTTCAATCGGGTCCAGCGAACCGAGCAGCAGCTGGCTGAAGACGCGGTTGACCGACACGATCAGCACCAGCGCCATGAGAAGGTATCTTGGCGGCCGTGCCATCGGAAGCCGGGCGACGAAACGAAAGGCGACGATCAGCCCTATGCACAGCGTCGCGGCATGAAAGGTAAGAATTTCTGGAGAGAATTGGTTCATCTTGATCCTGCCGCAGCCGAGGCGACCTTGCCGACATCCGGCAGGTGCCGGAGGCAGGCCATTTGCCTGCGGGACGCGCGGTCGAGGGTGTTCTTGTCACGGCCACCCTGCGGAGGAAAGCCCGCAGGCCCTCGGCTTGCTGCCCTGCACAAGCAACCTTTCGCGATCAAGACCTGCGGCCGAGCCGGGGGCTGTTGGTCGCCATCGCACATCGAGAACAGGGGGATTCTGTTTGAACGCCCCGGCCTGGACTTCAAATGTCGGTGGCAGGTGGGATGTTCCGGAAAGGTCCGGAACATCCATGTTGCTGTATCAGCCGCCCGTCGCTTCGAAAAGCTCGCCGGTCGAATAGCTGGATTCAGCACTTGCCAGAAGCACGTAAAGCGGTGCGATCTCGACCGGCTGCCCCGGACGGCCCATCGCCGTGGAGGATCCGAACTGGGGGATGGCATCGGCGGGCTGTCCGCCCACGACCTGCAGCGGAGTCCAGAACGGCCCCGGCGCCACGGCATTGACCCGGATCCCACGCGACGCCAGTTGCTTGGCCAGAACCTGCGCATAGATCACGTTGGCCGCTTTTGTCTGGGAATAGTCGAACAGGTTTTCGGGGGGCTGTTCGGCAACCACCGATGCGGTGATGATGATCGAGGCGCCTGGCTCCAGATGCGGCAGCGCAGCCTTGGTGATCCGGAAGGGGGCGTAGATATTCGTCTTCATGGTCTGGTCAAAAGTTTCGTCCGAGATGTCCTCGATCGACGGCGCGGACTGCTGGAAGCCCGCATTGTTGACCAAGATATCCAAACCTCCCAAGGACTCCACGGCGCGTTGGACAAGGTCTTGGCAAAAATCGCGATCGGTAATGTCGCCGGGAATGGCGACAGCGCGCCGACCGGCTTCCTCGATCAGGGCGACAACCTGCTGGGCGTCCTGCTCTTCGGCGGGAAGATAGTTGATCGCGACATCCGCACCCTCTCGGGCAAAGGCAATCGCAACGGCACGGCCGATGCCGCTATCGCCGCCTGTGATCAGCGCGCGCCGACCCTCAAGGCGGTTCGAACCACGATAGGTTTCCTCGCCGTGATCGGGGACAGGGTCCATTTCGCTGGCAAGGCCGGGCCATTCCTGCTGCTGCTTCGGGAAGGGCGGTTGGGGATAAGCGGTCTGCGGATCCCGCATCCGGGTCAGGGGCGCCGCTTCGGCGGCCTGATCGCTTTGTTGCGCATGGGCAGCGCCGGCAAATCCGACAGCTGCAAGGCCTCCGGCCACCCCACCCATCAACTTACGGCGGGCGGGATCCTGGGGGGTCTCTTCGGTCATGGGGATGTCCTTGTTCGGTGCTGGCAGATGTATCGTCTCGCCGGCAGACACCAAAGACCCGGGCACCAGACGGCCATGTTCGACCGCTGCGCACCCGTCAGCAATGCATGCACCATGGATCATGGAGCAAGGCATCGCAGGGGGTTCTGAGGTTTTCCGGCGCGACGTGCTAGCAACGGGTGGCGGGGGGATATGTTCCAGTCCAGGGTCAGGACGCATCAATTCCTGGCGCGCTGCATGATTCACCGCTCGGAAAACAAAGCGGTGAGATAAGGGATCTTTGCTGGTTGAGCGACGAGCAGATGGCCAAGCTATATGCCCTTTTTCCCATGCCAAGCCCGCGTGGACGATAGACGGGTGACGAGCGGCATCATATTCTTCAATTACAATTGCTTTCGGTGGCGCAACGCGCCTCCGGATTACGGGCCGCACCAGACCCTTTACAGATGATGGAAACGGTGCAGCGAGAAGGGTGTCTTTGCCCACATGCTTTCCGGACTGACCCATGCAACTGATCTAGCCGGCCGCTGAAGACGTCGCCGAGGGGGAACGGTTTTCTTCGGACG
>KZ836054.1 GCA_003255745.1 Paracoccus saliphilus | reverse complement strand
TGCCGGCTCAGTTCTGGGTGAAAATCAACACGCCAGGAGCTTCAGGGTCCGGATCTGGGACTCGTCCAGCACACGGGGCGTGGTGTCGAGGACGCAGACAGTTCCGATGGGATAACCATCGTGCGTCTTCAGGAGTGCACCGGCGTAGAAACGCAGCCCTCCTTCCTGCGTGACCAGCGGGTTGCCGTCGAAGCGAGGATCATTGCGTGCATCCGGAACGATCATCATGTCTTCGGACAAGATGGCATGGCCGCAGAAGGAGGTGTCCAAGGGGGTTTCGCGCACGCCCAGACCGACTTCGGCCTTGAAGAACTGCCGCTCACTGTCCACGAAGTTTACTACGGCGATAGGTGTCTGACACACCTCCGCCGCCATGGCAGCGATGTCATCGAAGTCCGCTTCCCGCGGTGTATCAAGAATACGGTAGCGGCGCAGGGCCGAGGACCGAGCTCGTTCATCGGAAAAAGAGGGGCGAACCTGACTGTCTGGAGCGAGCATGATGATCTCACCTGTGAAGGGCGTTGATGCTTCGCATGAGTGGAAGGTCCAGAGCAAGTTGCTCTTGATTTAATTCTGATAGGTCGATGACAGACGATCCGTCGCGAAGGCTCTTTGGAGCTGGCGCTTAATTTCGACAGCCAGTGCAGCGGCAGATCTGAGCCGCCGACGTGCAAACCCGATGACAGATGCAAGGGCAGCCGCACTGGCCGCCCCTGCCCCCCTCTTGGCCTTGGCGGGACTGCCCGCGCCATCCCGAGCAGCGATCCCTGCTTCGAACCCGGCGAAGCACCCTGGTCGGCGAAAAATCATCGTGAGTGCGCAGGTCATGCGGCCCTCTCGCCCGGCCGCGTAGCCTGACCTCCGGCGAGACCGACGACCTGGCGCTGCAGCGCCAGGTCGAGGTTGCGGAGCTACAGAGCACGTTATACCCACGCGCGGAGGCGGCTGGCACGGCAGCTTGCCCTTTTGTCACCGAAAACTGGATGCTCGTTCTTCAGCGCACCGCCGCGTGCTCCTCCGGCGGGCGGGAGAGCGCAAGCTGCGCCAGCAGCTTCATGTGGAGGTCCTGGTATTTCGGGTTGTGCTGGTAGGCCGCAACGGCAGCGATCAGCAGCCCCCATTCATCTCGCGTCATATTATTCAGCGGCACTCCCTGAGGCAAAGTACGTTTCCGAAAGTCTGTCATCATCTATATAGCCCTCCCACGCAGTCAGCGCTTTCCCCTGCGTCAACTAATGCACGGAAGAAGGTTAAATACAACAAAGGTATGGGGTGAATTGATTTTACTTTATCAATAGCAGGCTGCCCTACCGCTGCGGGATCTTGAGCGTTAACTGAGAGCTGCGTCGCGGGCCGCCTCCTGACGCGGACAGCCGCCGGCTCTCTGTGAAGGGATTCTCCATGTCGGAGACGACGCCAACGACGATCTCGCCCTGGCGGCCGCAGTCACCGCCGCGCCCGATGAGCTGGTGGGTCTACACGACAGTTCCACTGCGGGCCTCTAGCCAAGATTAGCTGCGCAGCGGCAGACGGATCGTCTCCTGCGTCTTTTTTGGCTTGCTGTTCCGCCTGCACGCCTGCCGCGAATGGAGACCCAGAGTGGCGCGATGCGCTTGCAGTCCGAACGTTCGATTGTCGCCTACCGCTGGTCGATCAGAGGATCAGCCGGTGAAGGCGCGGCCCCCGGTGGCGCGCCAGCACGCCATGCATGATCCGTCGCGCCAGATGCCGGACATCCTTCGGGATTTGGACGGCGGTGCCACGCTGAAGGCGACGCTGGTCGCCACCCTCGCCAAGGCCCACGCCGAAGGAAAGCTGGAGGAGAAGTTGTCACAGCTGGCAAAAGCCCAGGCTGCTGATTGTCGACGAGCTGGGTCATCTGCCCTTCGAGCCGGACGCCGCACATCTCTTCTTCCAGCTCGTCAGCCGCCGATACGAGCGCGGTGCGTTGCTGCTCACCTCGAACCGGTCCGTGGTTGAATGGGGCACCATCTTCGGAGATCCGGTCGTGGCAACGGCGATCCTCGACCGTCTGCTTCACCACAGCCACATCGTCACCATCCGCGGCGAGAGCTATCGGCTGCGCGAAAAGCGCCGGAGCGGCCTTTTGCAAAAGGCCGCTCCGGCGCAACCCATCACATCAACTCAAAACACGAAGGGGGTCAGCTTGTCCTGACGCAGAGGGGTCAGTTCCTGATGTCGCTGGACCCGCCGATCAGGCTGCGTCGAAAAGCCTCGTTCAAGGGGATCTGTCGCAAATTCTCGGCAGGTCTTTGCCGGAAGGATAGGATGGGTGTGATGTCGGCCGTTCTGAGGGGGATGAGCAATGAGCGTATCATTCAAAGGTGCCCATTTTCCCAAGGATATCATCCTGCACGCTGTCTTCTTCTACCTGCGATACGGCGTATCATACCGCGACCTCGAGGAGATCATGGCGGAGCGGGGCGTCCTGGTGGATCATGCAACACTTAACCGATGGGTGGATCGCTACGCGGGCCAGGTCGCGGAAGATGCGCGTAGGCGCAAGCGGCTCACTGACAGATCCTGGCGCATGGACGAGACCTACATCAAGGTGAAAGGCCAATGGGTCTATCTCTAGCGCGCCGTCGACAAGTTCGGGAAGACGCTGGACTTCCTGCTCTCGGAGCGCCGGAACAAGCCGGCAGCTATCAGGTTCATTACTCGCGCGATGGAGGTGAACGGCCTGCCGCGGAAGATCGTCATCGACAAGAGCGCTGCCAACACCGAGGGCATCAAGGACATCAACCGGATGTTGAAGCGGTTCGGTTGCCCGGTCCCGATCGAGATGGTGCGGATCAAGTATCTCAACAATCTGGTCGAGCAGGACCATCGCTTCATTAAGCGTCGGGTGAGGCCGATGCTCGGCTTCAAGAGCTTCAGGTCAGCGGCGTCGACCATCGCCGGGATCGAGCTGGTCAACATGATCCGCAAAGGCCAGTTCCGGCCGGAGCTCCGTCCCTTTCAGCAGTTCTGTCAGATTGCTACCTGAAGCCGAGGCGGCCATCGACCCCTGCGTCACGCCGTACGGTTTGCGACAGAACCCACTTCATGTTGACCTACGCTGCGTCGTCGCTTGCTTTGGGGGCCGAAGCGGACCGTCAGCTAACTTCTTCGGCAAGGTTCAAAGGCGCGTCTCTGCCGAGGCGGTAAACATGACCTGTCACGGGATTTTCCCCACCGTCAATCAGAGGCCGCCCCACGTGCTCTGCCTTGGCGAGCGATCCCGTCCGGACTGTTTCAGCAAAGGCGCAGGCAACCTTGAGTTAGAAAACTATACTTCTGCTCACGATCGGCCATCCGCATGGCGTTAAGAGCGGAGGACGGTATGTGTTATTCTTGAGATGTTGAATTTAGCAAAATGGCATGACCAAGTTAATCATGCAGAAAAACCACCAACCCAACTGGGCGAACCAGCAAGCTGTCTCCAGCGCCCTCGGCGACTTGATAAAGTTTCTGCAGCAACAGGACTGAACAGATACTGCCCCAGACCGTGCTGCAGATCTGGGGCAGAGCCTGGCTGCCGGTCAGCTTCTATCTGCCGCAGGACTCAGCTTGGGGCTTTCTTCGATAGGATCAACCCGTCCAGCCGGTGACTGCGCCCCCAACACTGCATGCCTTGCCCCGTTGGGGTGCGGTTCAGATACGCCGGGCGCATGCTGTGCCCGTACGAGCGACGAGAAAGGTTTACGTCATGTGGCACACCAAATGGCAAGACCGCCGGAGACCATTACACCGACTCGCATATATTGGTGCGCTCATGCTTACGACGCTAATCCCTATTATGGTTGTCGCCGCCGCACTCACGGAACTCTACCTGCTGATCCTAGCGGCAGCCAGTCTTCAGAGTGGCTAAGAATGTAGTGGTAGAGGCCGCACCACAGCGCCTACACGGCCTTGCCGGTCTGGCTTGAACAAGCTGCCCGTAGCCTGCGATAGCCATGGCCGGCCAATCAGCTTCACTACTAGGCGAGCTTCGTCGAGGTGCATGGCATTGGCTGCCGGCTTAGCGGGACATTGCTGCCGTTGACCGCCTCAGCTATCCGACCTAGCTTTTGCCAGTCTTAAACAGGTTAGGCTCGGGAAGGTTGGCCCGGCCCCCGCAACTTTCGGGTCCTTCCGCTGCAAAGCAGCGGCCCAAGACTATCAAAGCGTCTGCGCGGTGCAGGGGCCGATAGAAAGGGCATGACATGAAACCTAGGATTTCTGTACTAACACTTGGCGTGAGCGATCTCGAACGGTCGCTTTCCTTCTATCGCGACGGTCTCGGACTGCCGACAAAAGGCATCATTGGGCAGGAGTTCGAGCATGGTGCCGTGGCCTTCTTTGACCTGTCCGGCAGTCTGAAACTCGCGCTCTGGGCGCAAGCCGACATTGCCCATGATACTGGATTGCCATTGCAGCCGGTCAGCCCGACCGCTTTGACCATCGGGCACAATGTGACGCGACATGAAGAGGTCGATCAATGCATGGAGGCCGCGGCCCGGGCAGGTGCCGAGGTGATCAAACCCGCACAGGATACATTCTATGGCGGCTACGCGGGTTACTTCCGCGACCCTGACGGGCACCTTTGGGAGATCGTGTGGAACCCGGATCTGCTTCCGCCCGAGGACTGAACCGTCTTCCGCAAATCGATGGCCCTTCAAGGGCCGGCGGCAGCGTTGGGCTTTTCACGTCGATGCCCTGTTGAAGCGCTAGCGGCAACTTCGCGGACCTAGCTGCCGCTCGCTGTGAGCTGCTGCCGGTTTCATGGACACCGGGTTAAGCTAGCATAGCGCGGGCCTCGAACTCCATTGGGCTGAGGTAGCCCAGTTTCGAATGGCGCCTGCGCGGGTTGTAGAAGCGTTCGATGTAATCGAAGACGTCGGCGCGGGTCTCGTTGCGGGTGCGGTAAACCTTGCGGGCCGTCCGTTCGGTCTTCAGCGATGAGAAGAAGCTCTCCATCACGGAATTGTCCCAGACATTACCGGCCCGGCTCATCCAACAGGTGATCCCGTTGTCCGCCAGCAGACGCTGGAACTGCTCACTGGTGTATTGCGAGCCCTGATCCGAGTGGTGCAACAGCGCATCGGCCTTCGCATCGCCAGACCGCCATCATCAAGGCGTCCATGACCAGCGATGCATCTCGGTCGGCCGTCATGGACCAGCCAACCGCCCGCCGGGAGAAGAGATCCAGGACGACCGCGACGCAGAGCCAGCCTTCCGCGGTCCAGATGCAGGTGAAGTGGGCCAGCCACTTCTGGTTCGGTCGATCCGCCTGGCCGCGACCGCGCCGCGCTGACAGCCGTGGTGATCCGCTACCGCACCAAGGGCGCCCTGCGCGACGTGGGCAAGGCGCTCGGACTTCCCGAAGACCTCATCCAGTCGATCTCCAGCCAGATCTGGTCCTGGTCGGAAGAAGAGGTGAGCGACGAGCAGATCCGGGGGCTGGGGCTCAATCCCGCCGACCGGCGCCTGCGGCTGACGCTGGAGCTGGCGGCCGAACTGCACGGCACGCCGCGGCACCTCAGCCAGCATCCGGGCGGCTTCGTCTTGACCCATGACCGGCTGGATGACCTGGTGCCGATCGAGCCCGCGGCGATGCAGGACCGCCAGATCATCGAATGGGACAAGGACGACATCGAGGCGCTGAAGTTCATGAAGGTCGACGTGCTGGCCTTGGGCATGCTGACCTGCGTGGCCAAGGGCCTGGAGCTGCTGGCCGAGCACAAAAGCATCCGCCACGACCTGGCCACCATCCCGGCCGAGGATCCGCGCACCTACGCGATGATCCGCAAGGCCGACACGCTCGGCACCTTCCAGATCGAGAGCCGGGCGCAGATGGCCATGCTGCCCCGCATCAAGCCGCGCACCTTCTATGATCTCGTGGTGCAGGTGGCGATCGTGCGGCCCGGCCCGATCCAGGGCGACATGGTCCATCCCTACCTGCGCCGCCGCGAGGGGCTAGAGGCGGTGGAGTTTCCGACGCCGGAGCTGGAAAAGGTGCTGGGCAAGACGCTCGGGGTGCCGCTCTTCCAGGAGCAGGCCATGCGGGTGGCCATCGAATGCGCGGGCTTCACGCCGGGCGAGGCCGACATGCTCAGGAAGTCCATGGCGACCTTCAAGTTCACCGGCGGCGTCTCGCGCTTCCGCGACAAGCTGGTGCAGGGCATGATCGAGCGCGGCTACGCGCCGGACTTTGCCGAGCGGACCTTCCGCCAGCTGGAAGGCTTCGGCTCCTACGGCTTTCCCGAAAGCCACGCGGCGAGCTTCGCGCTGATCTCCTACGCCTCGTCCTGGCTGAAGTGCTGGCATCCGGACGTCTTTTGCGCGGCGCTCCTCAACAGCCAGCCGATGGGCCTTTACGCCCCGGCGCAGATCGTGCGGGACGCGCAGAACCACGGCGTGGAGATCCGCCCGGTCTGCATCAATGCCTCGCACTGGGACTGCACCCTTGAGCCGACCGGGAACGAGAGCCGTTTCGCCGTCCGGCTCGGGCTGCGCATGGTCAAGGGCTTGGCCAACCTTCATGCCGCCGCCATCGTCCTGCAGCGCGCCGACCAGCCCTTCGGCTCGATCGAGGATCTCTGGCGCCGGGTGCGGGTGCCGATTGCCAGCCTCACCCGCATTGCCGAGGCCGACGGCTTCCGCCCTGCCCTGCGCCTCGGCCGGCGCGAGGCGCTCTGGCACCTGAAGGGCCTGGGCGACGAGGAGCTGCCGCTCTTTGCTGCCGCGGCGGACCGCGCAGACAATACATTGCCTGAAGCCAATGAACCCGCCGTAACCCTGCGGCCAATGACGGCCGGGCGCGAGGTGGTGGAAGACTACGGCCCTACCGGGCTGTCGCTGCGCCGCCATCCGGTAGCCTTCCTGCGCCAGGGCCTTGCCCGCCGCGGCGCGATCACCTGCGCTGACGCCATGGCGGCGCGGAACCGCCGCTGGTGCAAGCTGGCCGGCATTGTCCTGGTGCGCCAGCGTCCCGGCTCGGCCAAGGGCGTCATGTTCATCACCCTGGAGGACGAGACGGGCGTGGCGAACCTGGTGGTCTGGCCCAAGGTCTTCGAGGCTCACCGCCGGATCATCCTCGGCGCCGGCATGATCGGCGTGATGGGCCGGGTGCAACGCGAGGGTGAGGTGGTCCATCACGTCGCCCACCGTATCGTCGATCTCTCGGCGGAATTGGCCAGCGTCGGCAGCCGCGGCGGCAGCTTCCCCCTGCCGCACGGGCGCGGCGACGAGTTCCACCGCGGCGCCCCCGCGCCGGACCCTCGGGTGGAGGCGACCGAAGGGCCGCGGCCGCGGGACATCTACATCCCGGACCGGCACATCGACAGCCTGAGGGTGAAGGCGAAGAACTTCCAGTGAAATACGCCATACAGGTGGTGAGGTATTGCCCCTCATGGGCCTCGAAGCCTCCGGCAAGAACCCATCCAAATGGCTTCCCCCCTCCAGGCGGCGTTAACCAACCCTTCACAACGGATAGAGACATTAGACTTTTGGCCGGTAATGCTGCCGAACGTAGAGACATTTTTAAGCAAATCTTAACGAGTTCTCGAGAGAGTTGCCATGTTTGACTATAACGGCTTCAATGTTGAAGACGCAGCCAAAGTCGGTTCAGTCACCTGCAGCAAACCAGCAGCATCTGATGCCTTTCCTTCCGAACAACCGGCGCTGGCGATTAGGTCTCAGCCCATCGGTGGCCAGGCCAAGCGCGCCTTCGACATTGCGCTGGTCCTGCTCGTCCTGCCGCTGCTGGGCATCCTGATCCTGGGAGTGGCGCTGTTGATCAAGCAGTCCGACAAGGGGCCGCTACTTTATGGCCACCGCCGCATCGGCTTCAACGGCCGCGAGTTCAAGTGCTGGAAGTTCCGGACCATGGTCGTCAACGGCGATCAGGTCCTGGAGGAGCATTTCCGCCATCATCCAGGCGATCTCATCACTTGGAACACGCAGCGCAAACTGTCAGACGATCCGCGCGTCACCCCCATCGGCAGGGTGCTGCGCAAGCTGAGCCTTGACGAGTTGCCCCAGCTCCTGAACGTCCTGAGCGGCGAGATGAGCCTCGTGGGCCCTCGTCCGGTCGTGCAGGACGAACTGGCCTTTTACGGCAGGACAGCGCGCTTCTACCTGGCGAGCCGCCCCGGCCTGACGGGCCTGTGGCAGGTCAGCGGGCGCAGCGACACGACTTACGCCGAACGCGTCCGCCTGGACCGCCACTACGTGTCACGCTGGAACCTGCTCAGCGACATCCGCATCATCGCCAGGACTGTGCCCGCCCTGCTCTCCTCCGAGGGTGCACGTTAGGAAGTGTCTAAGGGGCATCATAAGCGACTTATGGACGGGCAGCGCTTTTGAAAGTGGAACTTTCCCGTTGCTCGCCTTGGGTCCCTCATCTCATGATGTCACTGAAGGTGAGGTCGTTCGTCATTCTTCGTTCCCACCTCGAACACTTCAGTTGATCCGATGAAGATCCGGCGGCCCTGGCTCGTTACAGCCCAAACGCCCGCGCTCGAGAAGCTCACGACAAGTCTCTCTCCTTCGGGCATGCACTGGAAAACCAGACAGAGGTTCTCCGCCATGTCAGCCGTGAACTCTGCCGAGGCATGAACCTTCACCTCCCTTGGTCGGATACGATCTGCAACCTGATTCATTTGATCCTCCTCCCGAAGTAGCGGCGTGCTCATCCGGATCTGCGTGAACAGGAGACTGCTAAGGCGTGCTTGATCTGGTGGAGTTTGCCCCCGATGAGGATCCCCCCGCTCCCTCAGACTGTCGGTCAGCGCTCAAATCCTGCTTTCTCGTCTGTCCTGCATGCGGCATTGCCAGCGACGGATGTTCCACTGTGGATGCGCGTCCTTCCAGCGGGCGACCTGGGTCTGCCCGTGGATCATGCAGGTTATCATGCTGACCTCGCGTGCATCGAACAGGAGGCTGAAGTCGCGGCATTGCTGTGGGGGGCTGGCCAATTGCGCCGAGAGTGCGCAGGCGCTGATCAACATCTCGATCATAACAAGGCTCCATTTACAGAACACAGACTTGTTTGTGCCCTCAAGGCAAGAAGCGCCACAAAGGCAAGCGCATTTCGCGTCCTCCGCAGGTGCGGGTTGTACGCGAAGAGGCGCGTTTCTAAGACTATTGTCTGAGTAGAGGTGCCGGAATACCCCGCACGGGGTAGGACAAGTAAAGCGACGAAACGGAGTGCCACAGATGCATCCTCCAGACGAGCCGCAGCAGATAAGCAACCTGATCGACCATATCTATGCCGCCCTGCTCGGGGAGGCGTCGCGGCAGACACTTCTGGATCGACTCCGCGCTGATCCGCCCGTTGAGGCGCATGATGCAGGCGGATGAGATGCTGCCGCGCGAGCACTTTCTGCGGACGCCATTCTTCAACGAAGAACTGTGAGAGCAGGGGATCGTGACGGTGATATTCAGCCGTGACGAAAACCGCGACTTCTTTTTCAGCATCGTCTGCGCCGATGTGGATGCGGATCGGCTGAACCGCACCAGGCGCATCATCCCCATGCTCACTCCGCATCTTGCGCGGGCCTTTGGCGCCGGTGGGCCAACTTGCACGGAACCCGCACCGAAAAGGCCGTGCTTGTCGTTATCGATAAAATTTGCAGGAGCCAGAGGCGGTTCTGTCGCGCAAACGACATCCCTGCGCCCCGCGATGTTTTAGCTTTTATGGTGCCGTTCCTTGCGCAGGCACGGAAAAGCTTCTGCCAGAAACGAACCCCTGCGCATTTCAGCAGGATGTCCAACGTTACGCCGTTATACTTTTTATCAGGAGCCTTGCTATGCTGACACGCGATGATCTCACAGATGACTCCGTCGACATCACCGAGAAATGGCGCGCCGCCACTGGTGAGACCGATTGCCAGGCAACGGCCTTCAGGCGAGGAGGTCTGGTCGCCACAGTGATCGTGCGCAGCTCCGACAGCGTCTTCATGTGCCGCAGTGCAGTCGCTGCCATCCTGTCGCCTGACGTTCTCAGCTCGATCGAGACATAGGCCGTGCACCCCAGGAGAAGCTCCGTGGCGTCGCGGATGCGCCCGATGCCTGCGTAACGGGGTCAGACCTGTGGTTGTGAGGGAGGGAGGAAGGTCTGAGAGTGTCTGACGTCAGCGCTCAGGGGACAGATCAGGCAGATTGGGTGACGGAGGGTTTCCCATCGTCGCCCTTACGGAGCCAAGATGAGCAAGAAGCTCGGGACCGCGAAAGCTGAGGCGGAGAAGGCTGTCGAAGATATCCGCCGAGTGCCCCGCAAGGTTCATGACGCGGAAGAGAAGATCCGCATGGTGTTGGCTGGACTTCGCGGGGAGGACAACATGGCCGAGCTTTGCCGCCGCGCAGGATTGAACACCTAAGCTCCATCCAAAGCGCGTCGGGCGGCAGCTAGTAAGCTACTGCTCTGGGCCGGCTTCCGGACATTTTCCACATTCGCCAGGACTTCGTCGACCTGCAGCTGCGAAGTCTCGTAGGCGGATGACAGAAAGTACGGGATCCCGTAGGACCGAAGACGCTCCGCGACCGGGGTCACCGGCTGACCTCGGAGGTTCGCGTCGAGAAGGGCAAGATCCGGCCGTCTGCTGTTCAGCAGCCGAAAGGCCATGCTGACGGACCTGGCCGGCCCGAGAACAATATATCCGTGATCTTCGAAAACGCACTGGAGGTCGATCGCGACGATGGGCTCATCCTCGACAATCAGGATGCAGGTCGCAGCATCTGGAGTGGCTTCATCGGGCAATGGGGATCCTGTGACTTTGGCAGATGATCGGGCGCTTCCGGCCTGTGAGGGACATCGGTCCCACAGCGCCAATGCTCTGTGGAAGCCGTAGTCGTAACAGGAACTGCCAAGGAATGTTCCCATCTCCCGGAATGCCAGATCCCCTGCCTCCGGTCGCGGCCGCGGTCTCTAAAGACTTCCTGTCAGTTCGTAACGGACCCCTTCAGGCGCATACCGCAGTTGGGCATGGCCGTCGAAATAGGATGGCACGACCCGCTCGGTCAGGCGCGCCCCGAAGCCCTTCCTGGACGGCGGGGCCACATCGGGACCGCCCCGCTCCTCCCAGAGAAACGTAAAGGTTCTGTCCGGCGCCACTCTCCAAGCGATGTGGATCCGGCCCTGCTCGTTCGACAGCGCCCCGTACTTCACCGCGTTAGTCGACAGCTCATGTAGAGCCAGCGCCAGCCCCATGATCTGCTGCGCATTCACCTCGGCGCTGTCTCCCTCGATAATGAACCGATCTCCGCCGTCGCTATGGGGCGCCAGCGCGCCCTCGACGATTTCGTGGATATCGACCGTATCCCACCTGTGCTCGGTCAGGAAGTCCTGCGCGCGCGCCATGGCCCGCACCCGGTCGGTGACCAGGGCCGCGGCCTCCTCCAGCGTGGCGGCAGTCCGCAGGCTCTGGGTCACCACGGCCTGGATCATGGTGAGCGTGTTCTTCATGCGGTGGATCATTTCCCGCTGGATGACCCGCTGCTGGCGTTCCCAGTCCCGCCGCTCCTCCAGCAGGCGTTCCGTCCGGGCGAGCTTGCGCGCGCCATCGAGATGCTGGCCGATCAGTTCGGCGAAAAGCTCCAATGTCGCGATCGTCTGCGAAGATTTCAGCCTCCGGGGGAATGGATCGATGGCGCAGAGGTTGCCGAAGAACTCTCCATCGGGCAGGTGAATGGGAAAGGAGACGTAGCTTTGGAAACCATACATCAGCGGTGTCTCGTGGGCAGAGTAGCCCTCGTCCTCCGACACGTTCTCGATGATCACCGGCGCCGGTGTCTGGCGGATCTCGTGACAGATGGTTGTCTCCACCGGCAGTTCGTCGCCAGTGGCAAGACCAAAACCGATCTCGTCCCTGGTGGCGCAGGCAATCCAGCGGCCTTCGGTCACGCGTGCGACCGCTGAAAAGCCCATGCCTGTCATCTGGCAGACGACATCCAGGATGGAGGATACCGCGGGAATGGACGCGATGATGTCGAGATCCGTCTGAAAGTCATGCGTCGTGCTTGTCATCCTGATCCCCGGCGAACTTCAAGTTCGCAGCATTTGTAGAAGGAAATGCCGAAAAATACAGTCGTGATATTCGACCGAAGACGCGATGACAGGCAGGAGCAGCGCTTTGATCCCGCTCGGCCTTCTCCCGTTACCCCCGGAACTGTCCCCCGAAATTGTGGATAAAAAGGAGGCGCTCTCCCCTCATCATGCGCATGCCCCTCCATTGACTATGCAAACGTTGCAGCCGGTGCTTTTACGCCCCAGTCAAAGATCTGCGGCAAACCAAAACCAAGCCCATGAATGCGGGTACCACGATCACGTCACCGGCCGCGATCAGGCGGACGTCGGACGTGCGCAGGTTAAGCCATCGGCAGGCTTGACAGCGACGACACGATCATGATCGGCCAGAAGACGGTCACGTGGATCCATCACAGCAACGGCAGTTCCTGCCCCCGTGCCCTCAAATGCCGGCATATCTTGACCCGGAGGTGCAGCGGCACAATTGGCAGATTTGATACGCATGGATGCACCCGAAAGAGATCGGCCTGCTGTTGTGGCAGTGAAACTTCTGAGCCGTGCGACACGCCCTCATGAAACGCTCAGGGCACCGCTCCTCAATGTTGATGTATCTGCGTCCGGCCGTGTTCCAAAATGTCCTTGAAGGCAGGCAGTTGGCCCCCGGCCAAAGACCGGGGGCCTACGCAGGTTATTCGGTCAACCCGCCTAATATAGGCTGAGTGTGCGCGAAATATGCGCCCCGATAACCCCTGCGTCCTGTCTCTGCCTCTGGACACCGCGACGTGTTCAATTACAACAACCTGCGGCAGATTTATTGTTCTTCCTGCAACCTTAGGAGTGAATGCGGTGACCTGTCCAGATTTTTCTGCACGAACTGCAGATTTGTTATCCCCGCTGGCACCCAGGTTCGCAGTGAGGCGGCGAGCTTTCGAAATCATCCCCTGACTCTCTTGGAATCCAACCTACGGCGCAGCCGCGTCAGCATATTCATTGGGATAAAGTTACCCTCTCGCCCCCAGGGGCGGGGTTATTCAGCAATGCTATGCCCCAAGCGCCGGAACGTGGGCTGACGCGCCTCGCTATCGTGCGAATGCTGCTACAGAGCCGACACATTCACGGATGATCGGCCACGCCGGGAACTTCGCGACCGCGATGCAGGCCATTGGCGGAAGGGCAGCGGCAGTGGTGAGGGAGTCCAGCTTGTGGAGGGGCAAGCAAGCTCCTTGTCGTTGTTCACCCACCCCCTCAGGCAAGTCCTTGGCGAAAGGGAAAGAGGAAATCCCTGCTGACTAACCGCCGCGTTGTTCTAGATCGCCGCCTAGCCCTGTAGTTGATCCCCCGCTACATCTCGCAATTGGTGCCGACGCCCGCCTGCGCTCGCACCGTCGCTTTAGCAGGGGCCGGGCGCTGTCCCGTGCGCGGGATCATCGTCCACTGCCGCTACGCGTCGCTTATGATCCATCCTCCGAGACGGCGCGACCAATGGGAAACATGTCCTCGCCATGGTGGTGAAGCTTGACGTGACGGCGACGGCAGAGCCACCTGACGTTCAGGGGCTCGTCGTAGCGATCGTGATGGGCAGCGACCGTCTCGGCCCCACAGACTTCGCAGCACTGCCTCACAAGGGGACCCGTTCGCTCAACCAGCAGAATTCGCGTTCTGTTTCTCCGGTCGAAAGACGTGACATGGGTTCGCGCTTATAAATAATCTTCGCGACACGCTTTGGTTGTAGTGCGCCTTTAGGAGGAACTCTTCCGTGCCGCGCCACAGGCCGGAAATTAAGTAAGATTGTACATAGTTCTTGGTCTTGACCTCATCCAGCATGCTTACTTGGCGCACTGGCAACTCAGCCACGTGAAGGAGGTATTGTAAATGTTTCCACGTGATCTGAAGGGATGGTTGGGCCTCGCACAGTTTCTGGCGCAGCGGATGGCCGTCCTCATCGTGCTGATTTCAGCCACCCTCGCCGCCTGCGCCTCGCTGGCCGCCGTCCTGGGCATCCTTCCCTGGATCGGCCTGACGGCCCGGATCTCGGGAGAGCCTGTCCATCTGGGGATGCCCATCCAGCTGACCCTCACGATCTTCCTGCTCGGGTTGACCGCATTCCTGCCCTCCTCCGCCCGCGTCATGGCTCTGGAAGTTTCGCACCGGCAGTTCAAGACTTCCATGGAGGACGTCGCCCGCGCCTATCATGCGGCCCATGCAGCAGACCGGAGTGGCGTCTTCAGGCTCAAGTCAGAATACGATGCCACCCGTGAGCGGCTCGACTTTCTCCACCGGCATCCCGATCTTATCAATCTGAAGCCGGAGCTTCTCGAGCTCGCCGCCAAGATGAGCTTCAATGCCCGTGATCTCGCGCAAGTCTATGCAGACGACCGGGTGCAGGAAGCCAGAACGTTCATTCAGAATCGGCAAGGCGAGTGCGTGCGCCTGGAGGCTGAAATCGAGCGTGCTCTGGCGACCGTCGCAGAACTTCGCGGGCTTCATGAGCAAGTCGATGCGGACGAGGAGCGGGTCGCCAGGCGCATCGAAAGGCTCCAGGCGGATATCCTCGAGATCATGCACATCCTCGGCATCGACCCTGAATTCCACGGGCGCCGGCCACGCCTTGCTGCCGAATAGCGTGGCCTGCCAGCATGGCGGAACCTTCTGCAGCGCAGCGTGTTGAGCGCCGTCCACAGTGTTCCTGTTCCGAGTTTCACGTCATCGTCCCCAGTATCCCTTCAAAGCTCGCCCCGCCTCTGGCGGGGCTTTTTTGCTGCTGGCATGCGCGGCAGAGCATCACGGGCAAGTCCCTGAGGCNNNACTTTTTCCCTAGGCTTCCTTCAGCAAATCGGCCTGCATGCTCAGATCTGCAAACATGCGCTTCAGCCGGCGGCTCTCGTCCTCCAGGCTCTTCATCTGGCTGATCATGGCATCCATGCCGCCATACTTCGCGCGAGACTTGTAGAGGGACGCCGTGCTCATGCCATGCTGACGGCACAGCTCGGCAACCGGCATGCCGCCTTCGGCCTGGCGCAGGATCGCAAGGATCTGTGGTTCGCCAAATCTCGTCATCTTCATCAGGATCTCTTCCGGTATCGTGCTGGAGAAAATTCTACGCCCGCATCCCTTTAGTTTTTTGGGGAGGATTATCAGGTAATCCCGGTTGAAGGCGTCATTGTGGCTAAGCCGGAGGGCCGCCATCGGAGAACCGGCCGGATCATCTGAAGAGCAATGATGGTGGCGACACATACCGAAACGGCCATCTTTTCGCTTTGCGCGTGAAGAGAACACAATGCTGCTATGCAGCATCGGCGGTTGTCGCCAGCGCGCGGAAGGCCAATCTTGGGTGCAGGGAAGGAAACCCACCTCAACCCGCAAGGAATATCCACATGGCGACCATCGCATCTGACCCCCACGCATCCACCGGCCTTTCCGCCGCGACCCTGCTGGCTCCCTTCCGTGCTGTCGGCCGCTTCATGATCATGCTCGCAGAGTCCAGTTCGCAGATGCGCGCTCTGACCCGTCTCAGCGAAATGTCGAACGATGAACTGTCTGCGAAGGGCCTGAGCCGCAATGCCGAGATCCGCCGCATCATAGGTGCGTCTGCCGCAGTCTGACCTCACCAGCCTATCGCTCTGACAGTCTCGCGGCTCCGCCGGAACCGCTTTCCGTCCGCACGCCGTACCAGCGCGAAATGCCGATCGGCAGGATCATAACGGGGCACCAGCCCCGTGCTCTTGGTCAGCAGCACCCTCCGCTGAGTGCTTCCAGAGCACCATGTGCTGCGGCTGGCCGGTACCGAGTTCAGAACCAACTTTTCCGCAAGGATACCTTCCATGAAAAAGATTTTGCTTTCCGCTATCTTCTCCTTCGCCATTGCAGCTCCCGCGGCCGCGGAAGTGACCTCTCTGTCCGCGCCGATTCAGGCTGGAAGCCTGCACACCGGCGCCCTCGATATGACGGCTTATCGCGTTGATCTTCCCGATGGCGCCCATGAGGTCACAGCCACTTTCCGCGCCCGCACCGGCGGTGAGCCGCAGCGTGTCGTCATGCGTCTTGAAGACAAAGACGAAGTCCATTTTTCCATGCCCGGCGCCTCGCAGACGGTCTACACTTTCACCCGGCTGGCCGACGTCGTGGAAATCTCGGCCAAGAGCGCGTCGGTGCAACTCGCCTCTCGGTAAGAAGCCATCTGCCAGCACCGGCGCCCGTACGGGCGAGACCGGCCGCGCGGGCAGCACTTCAAAGGCGCCGACCTCCCCAGGTCGGCGTTTCCCGTTGGTGACCTGACCGGATATCTCGAAGAAAATGGGATGGATCATGTCCGCGGCACACCAAATCACCACAGACGCACGGCGGGATTGGATGCAGGCACCAGACGCTCAAAAACCGCATTCTCCTGGAAAACCACGACCTTCAGGCCGAACTCGAGGCGGCCATCGTAACCGTTGTCGAGCACTCCAACCAACGCTATGGCGAGAGCCTCGGCAACCTCACGCCGGCGAACGTCGACTTCGGGCGCGGCCCGGCCCTTCTGGCAGAAAAGTAGAAGATCAAGAAGCGAACCATGCAGCGCCGGCGCTTGGTCCGTCAGCGCCAGGCAGCATAACCTCAACCCACAGCCAGAGCCCTCCCGACCAGATCAGCTCGCCTGTTCCAAATCGTCGGACCACGGACAGCATATTTTAGAAGGCTTGGCCTGAGGCTTCCTTCACGTGTTCCCAGTGTTGCCGGATGTCACGCTTGGAGTTCTGCGTAAGTGGCTCCGTCGTCCCGGGGCGCANCGCTTGGAGTTCTGCGTAAGTGGCTCCGTCGTCCCGGGGCGCAGTCCGCCCAAGACGAGCCGGATTGGCAGCGAGGAGCCACACTCGTCAGCAACGCTGTCAATGACAGGTGAGAATCCCCAGCACCATGAGCACATCGGGTCGGCAAAGTAGATCAAGTGTGGGTTGGTCACCCTGGCCTCCGTGTTTCATGTCGCTGATGCAGAGCCCCGGCGAGGCGGGAGTTGCGTGCCTCCGCTTCCTCATTGTTCAACTCGCCCAAGTCAAACTGTGTCAGCGACAACTGGATGAGGTTGGCGGAGAACTAGGGCGTGTTGACGTTCACCTGAGCCGACCGACGGTTGCAGCGAGGGTAATGAAGGCGCTGAAACTTTCGTCAGTCTTGCAGCAGCGCATGGCGATCCCCCAGTATTCCTTGAGCCTCTGCCAGACGAGAAACCAGAAGATGCTCAAGGCTTCTGGGCTTTGGCCCACCAGTTGCCCAATCGAGCAGTTCAACCGTGTGCACGATCGGCAGGCTGGTTCCGGAGCCGATCTGCATCATGCAGCCGATATTGCCGGCGCTGATGACCTGGGGGTTGAGTGCTTTCAGCGAGGCGACTTTGCGAGTTTTGAGTTCTGTCGAAATCTCCGGCTGAAGCAGGTTGTAAGTACCTGCTGACCCACAGCAGATATGGCTGTCACGAGGCTCTACGACATGAAAGCCAGCCGCTTTCAGCAGGTCCTTTGGCGCCGAGCGGATCTGCTGGCCGTGCTGCAACGAGCAGGCGGCGTGATAAGCCACGCGGAGCGGCTCAGCATGCGTGGCATCCTGAAGGCCAATCTCGCTCATTATCTCGGAGATGTCTTGGGCCAGCGCCGCCACCTTGGCGGCATCGTCCGCAAGAGAGCCATCGCGGAACATGTGGCCATAGTCCTTGACCGTCGTCCCGCACCCCGAGGTGTTGATCACCACAGCGTCAAGGCCCTCACCATCTATTTCGGCCACCAACGCCCGGATGTTGGACTCGGCCAGGCGGTGGCTTTCATGGGTTTTGCCCATGTGATGGCTTAAGGCGCCACAGCAGCCCATGCCCTTCGGGATGACAACGTCGCACCCGTGCCGGCGCAGCAGCCGGATGGTGGCATCGTTGATGTCGGTGTTCAGCGTGCGCTGAGCGCAGCCGGTCAGAAGCGCCACGCGCTTCCGGCGTACATTCTGCGCCTGTAAGATCTGAGGTTGGTCGTTGGGACTGCGCAACGGGAGCTTCGCCGGCGCCATCTCCAGCATCGCTCGCAACCGTGCATCCGGAATGAATTTACGGAACGGTCGCGCAAGTCTGGCGCCTGCCAAGGCCAGCCGAAACCGACCAGGATAAGGCAGGATGCGCGCCAGCAGCCAGCGCAGCAGCCGTTCATCGGCAGAGCGCTTGTAATTCTTCTCGATATATTCCCGCGCGTGATCGACCAGGTGCATGTAGTGCACCCCGGAAGGACAGGTGGTCATGCAGCTCAGGCAACTCAGACAGCGGTCAATGTGCTTGACCGTGTTCTTGTCCGGCACCTTGCTGTTTTCCAGCATGTCCTTGATGAGGTAGATGCGGCCACGGGGGCTGTCGAGTTCATCACCCAACACCTTGTAGGTGGGGCAGGTCGCCGTGCAGAACCCGCAATGGACGCAGGATCGCAGGATCTCGTTCGACCGCGCGGTGGCAGGATCGGCAAGCTGGGCGTTGTTGAAATGTGTTTGCATCTCAGCCTTCCATCAGTCCGGGGTTCATGATGCCGCCAGGATCGAACGTCCTGCGCAGCACAGCACTCAGTTCCGCGACGCCCTTGGACTCTGCAGGGAAGACGGGGCCGCTCGTCGCCGCGGCGGGCCGCACCAGCGTGGCGACGCCTGGTGCGGCGGCTTTGCGGACGGCTGCCGCGTCAGAATTGCCTGCATACCAGAGCAGCCCTCCGCCCCAGTCGAGTGACGCCGCACCGCCGAGCGGTCCAAGCGCCTCGATCACCTGCGGGGCGTCCGTCGACTTCACCAGGATACGCCAGATAGCGCCAGGGCTGTTGGCAAAATGGCGCAGGTCCCGCAGGTCACGCCAAAGGATCCGGCTTTCGTTGTCACCGATGGCCTCGATGCTCTTGTCCCGAAGCAGCTCCACAAGACGTTCTTGCCGGTAATCGACCTGGCGAGAGAGCCCTTCGATGCGGACCCAAGCCGTGCCACTATGAAATGCCGCGCCGGACACCTCGAATGGCGTGGCCAGCGCGGCCGAGAAGATTTCGACCGCCTGGCGTGGGGAGACATTTTCGAACACCAAGGTTCTCTGACATTCAGCAACCGGAAGGGTCTTCAATGCCACTTCTGTCAGCACCCCGAGTGTCCCGTAAGACCCGCAAAGCAGCTTCCCCAGATCCATGCCGGTCACGTTCTTCATCACCCGACCACCGTTCTTGAGGATGCGCCCACGGCCATCTACGAAGCGCACGCCCAGCACGTAATCGCGGCATGCTCCCACCTGGACGCGACGCGGACCGGAGACATTGGCGGCAACCATCCCGCCGATCGTCGGCATGCCGCTCGAGCCCAGAAGGACACGATGATCCATCGGCTCGAACGCAAGCGCCTGCCCTTCAGCGGCCAGCTGGCGCTCGATCTCCTCAAGCGGGGTGCCGGCCCGCGCGATCAGTGTCAGCTCGCCTGGCTCGTAGAGGGCGATCCCGTCCATTTTCTGCGTGGTCAGGTGAGTATTCGCTGCGGCCGATCTGCGCAGACGGGTCGAACCCCCGGAAATGCGCAGTTTCCGTCCCGCTCCGTGACAGTCAGCAACATACTCGGCCAGCTCTGCCTCCGTCTCCGGAGCAACGGTTCGGATTTCACCTTGCACGTTCATTTCCGCCACCCTCATTTTGTCGCCGCTTCGCGATAGGGCTTCGATACCTCCAGGGGAAAAACCTTGGCCGGGTTCAGAAGCCACTTCGGGTCCAGCGCCCCCTTGATCTCCATCTGGATGGCCATATCGTCGGGCGCATATTGTTTCGTCATCAGGTCGCGCTTCTCGATCCCCACCCCGTGTTCTCCAGTAAGGCATCCGCCGACGTCCACGCAGAGACGCAGAATATCGCTGCCGAACGCCTCTGCCCGTTCCAGATCACCGGGCTGATTGGCATTGAACAGGATCAGCGGATGCATGTTGCCATCTCCTGCATGGAACACATTGGCAACCTCCAGCCCATGCTCCTTGGACAGCTCGCCGATCCGCTTCAGAGTGTAGGGCAGTTTTGACACCGGCACGGTGCCATCCAGGCAGAGGTAGTCGCCAAGCCGTCCCATCGCGCCGAAAGCCGACTTTCGGCCCTTCCAGATGGCAAGGGATTCGTCTGCGTTGCGGCTGCTGCGGAACTCGACCGGGTTGAGTTCGGAGGCGATCAGGCGGATCCGCTCGATCTGGTCGGCAATTTCCGCTTCGGAACCCTCGACCTCGACGATCAGCACGGCGGCGCAATCCGGGTATCCCGCTTTTGCGAAGGACTCGACCGCGCGCAAACAGACGTCATCCATATATTCGATTGCCACCGGCAGGACCCCTGACCGGATGATGCGCGCGACGCATTCGCCCGCCGTTTCGGCGTCGTCGAACCCGATTAGCATTGGGCGTGCCCCCTCAGGGCGCGGCAGGATGCGCAATGTTGCCTCAGTAACAATGCCCAACTGCCCTTCTGAACCGCAAATCAGCCCAAGGATGTCGAGCCCGGAGGCACCGAGATAGGGCCCGCCGAGGTCAACAATCTGGCCGTCCGACATCACCATGCGGAGGCCGAGCAGGTTGTTGGTCGTCACTCCGTATTTGAGGCAATGGGCACCTCCGGAGTTCATTGCGATATTTCCGGCAATGGTGCAGGCCAACTGCGACGATGGGTCCGGCGCATAGAAGAAGCCTTCCGGCTCCAGCTCTGCGCTGACCGCAAGGTTGGTGACGCCGGTCTGCAGGCGGATGAAGCGGTTGGCCGTGTCAATTTCCAGGATCTCGCGGAGCCGCATGGTGCCGATCACGACGCCGTCGGCGGTTGGCAGCGCTCCTCCGGCCAGCGAGGTGCCCGCTCCACGCGGGATCACCGGAACGCCCATCTGGTGGCAGATGCGCATAGCCATGGCCACTTCCTCGGTGGTGCGTGGCAGCACCACGGCAAGGGGCGTGCATCGATAGGCTGTCAGTGCGTCGCATTCATAAGCACGCGTTTCGTCCGGATCGAATATAACCGTCTCCGACGGTAGCGCGGCGGCCAAGGCGGCTACGATTTCTGGCTTGCGGGCGATGATCGCCGCATCTGGTGCTGGCATCGCAATCGTGGACACGTGCGGTTCCTTTCACGAGGTGCGGCAAGGCAACGGTCAAGCCGCCTCGCCGAGATGATCAGGGGGCGAGCAGGGGATCGATGATGCCGAAAACATAGAAGCCGACGCAGAGCAGAAGCCCCGTGACAACCAGATAGTAGAGGGTTGGCAGAATGGTGATACGCAGGACGGCGCCCTCCCGACCCAGAAGGCCGACGGTTGCCGAGGCAGCCACCACGTTGTGGATGGCGATCATGTTGCCGGCGGCGGCGCCCACCGATTGTCCTGCTACCATGAGAGCCGAAGACAGCCCAAGCCCTTGGGCCACAGAGAACTGGAACTGGCTGAGCATCAGGTTGCTGACGGTGTTGGATCCGGCAAGGAACGCGCCCAGTGCCCCCACGGCAGGTGCGAAAAACGGATAAACCGAACCGACCTGAATCGACACCCAGTTCGCCACCAGCACCGGCATGCTTTGAAGATCGTTGGCATTGACACCTGAGTTGATCATCACCCGCACCATCGGCACCGTGAAGATCAGCACAAAGCCTGCTCCGAGGATGGTGTTGCCGCTCTCCCCTACTGCTTTTCGAAAGCCGGTGAAGGACATGCGGTGCATCAGCACCGTCAGGAGGCAAATTACGACCAGAATGCCGCCAGGCGAGTAGAGCAGCGAGAAATCCCCGTTGATGCCGGTTTCGCCCAGGATGCCGGCAAAGACGATGTTCGCTGACTTCAGCGCATCACCGAAAGCGGGAACTGTGCGGCTGAGGACAAGCACGAGTGCCAGGATCACATAAGGCGCCCACGCTAAAGCCAGCGGGATCTGCCGCTTGGCCAGATTGTCCAACTTGATGTCGAGCTGGCCGAACCAGTCCTGGGACCATTCGGACACCGGCGGAAAATCCCATGTGCCTCGCGGAACGAGGATCCGCTTCTTTGCGGCAAAGGTCATGATGCCGAGGCCTACAAGACCCCCTATCAGCGAAGGGAACTCAGCCCCCAGGAACAAGGCTGACAGGACATATGGGACTGTCATCGCAAAGGCTGCAGCAAGCGCGAATGGCGCAGCCGCAAGCCCTTCGCTCCAGGACCTGTTCCGTCCAAAGAACCGCGTCATCACCATCACCAGCAGGAGCGGCAGCAGCGTCCCGCATATCGCATGCAGGATTGCAACCTCCGACGTGATGATATGAAAGAACGCTTCCCAGTTCGAGCCGCTCGCCACCAGATCTTCCGTGATCACGGCTTGATCGAGACCTGTCTGCACGCCAACGATCAGCGGAGTTCCGACAGCTCCGAAGGACACCGGTGTCGACTGGATCATCATGCCGAAGACCACCGCCGCCATTGCGGGAAAGCCGATCGCGACCATCAAAGGCGCAGCCACCGCTGCCGGGGTGCCAAAGCCGGAGGCTCCCTCGATAAACGAGCCGAACAACCACGCGATGAGGATGACCTGAACCCGGCGGTCGGCGCTAATTGACGTGAAGCCGGCGCGTATCGTCAGGATTGCCCCGGAGTGCTTCAGCGTGTTGAGCAGCAGCAACGCGCCAAAGATGATCCAAAGCAGTCCAGCAGTTTGCATCAGCCCCTGAAGCGTGGACGCGATAACGCGGTTTGGGCTCACGCCCCAAGCTGTCAGTGCTACGGCGACCGCCAGAACATAGGTCAACGGCATCACGTATTTGGCAGGCATTCTGAAGCCGATAAGCAGGATACCTGCCGTTATGATTGGTAAGAATGCTAGCAGCGCTAGAACACCGGTAGACAACTGGACTCTCCTCCTGAGCGAAAGGGCCGGCCGCCACGCTCGAGAGGCGCGCGGACCCACATATACGACTTGGCTGCGCACGTCCTCCCGCACGAAGCAGTGGCTTTGGTAAAATAATTTTACCGGGCTGGTCAAGTGGTACAGCTTGTTCTCTCGGGGTTGGCAGCGTTGCGTGGCGTGTTCCTGCGCCGTATCGTTTGACCCTGACGATGAAGTGTGAGCCACATGAGCGAAAAATTGAATCGGCCCGAGAGAGCTGCTGATGCCGTCATGAAGCATATCGAAGGCCGCATCCTTGAAGGATCGTTGCGACCGGGTGAAGCGCTCCTGCCGGAACGGGAACTTGCCCAAAAGCTCAACGTTTCGCGGCCGACTCTCCGGAATGCCCTGAAGTCATTGGAGGAACGTGGTTTCCTGACAAGCAAGGAAGGTCGAGGCGTGAAGGTGGCACAGATAGGCAAGGAATGCATCATCGACCCGCTCATCGCCCTACTCTCCGAACATAGCGAGGTTGCAGATGACTACCTCGAGTTCCGCGACGTCGTCGAAAGCTCGGCTGCGGCCATGGCAGCTCAACGCGCGAACGAGCCGGAAATCCAGCGGATGAAGGCATGCGTTGCCAAGATCGAAGCCGCGCACAAGGCGAATAGCCCGAACGATGAGGCCGAAGCAGACGCAGAACTCCATCTCGCGATCTATGAGGCCAGCCACAATCTCGTGCTGCTTCAGATCATGCGCGTCTTGTCTGGGAACCTGCGAACGGATGTTCTGCACAATCGTCAGCGCCTGTTTACAGTTCCCGATGTACGAGACTTGCTGCGCGACCAGCACCTCGACATCGCACAGGCGATCATTGAAAGACGCCCGGCTGACGCCCAATCTGCCGCCCATGAGCACCTGAGCTATCTGCGCCGCGCCACCCGAGAGATCCGTGAGGCTGAGGCCAATCTGGACATCGCCTTGCGCCGGATCGGCAGCGGCGGCCTGAGCGCCACAAGGGGCTGATCTAAGCGCTCGCTCAATGCGGGGCAGTGAGGCTTCTACCGCAGGCGGCGCTCGCAAAGAGCACCGCCCGGAGCCAGCCGCTTAGTTATTCTGCTCCGCAAGCCAAGCATCGATCCCGGCCTGAGCAACGGCCTGGTCCTGTGCGGGCGTTCCAGAGGAAACGCCAACGCCTCCGACCACCTGACCCTCCCAGAGGATCGGCAGGCCACCGCCCACGACCATTAGCCGTCCACCAATGGCCGAGTTGATACCATAGGCCGCAGCACCGGGTTGGCTGGAGGCACCGTACTCATGGGTTGCCTTTTTGGCAGCGGCAGCCGTGAACGCCTTGTCGATCGCAATGGTCGTCGAGGTCACTTTGCCGCCCTCCATTCGCTCAAAGGCGACGAGCTGGCCACTTTCGTCGGTGATGGCAATGCACATTGGAACACCAATTTGGTCGGCATGAGCCGCGGCACCGACGATCAGCTTGCGAGCGTCGTTCAGGTCAATGCGGGTCACAGTCTTCATCTCATTCTCCTCGGGATGCCTTCGCCGCGCACGCGAGGTGTGCAGCAGCGGTCTCCTTTAGCCGGAGGGTTCCAACGTCACAACACCGTCTGCTTACAGGCTGAGAGATCGAACGCCTGCCCCGCCACTTCCCGTGCTTGACCGCTTTTGGTGCGGCCGCTAGCCTGATGAGGGGCGCGCGGGAGACTTCCGGCTGCACTACCTCAAGCTCGCTGCCGGACCATCCAGAACCAATGGAGAGCGCCGAACAGGGGAGGAAATCGCATGAAACCGATAATGGGCCTCGCGATCTGGAGCGCTGCAGCGCTCTC
>KZ836053.1 GCA_003255745.1 Paracoccus saliphilus | reverse complement strand
GGAACTTGCCCAGCTTGTTGGGAACATCCGAGTCCTCTGCCGGACGGTTGAGCGCGATGCGCGTGTCGAAGTCCCAACCGATCAGCATGACGCTGTGCCGGGCCTTCTGGATGGCCGCATGGACCGTGGCAAAGTAGTCGGCCGCATCGATGATCACCGCCATTCGGTCGGCGCGGTTGATGGTCCAGCATGTCGTGCCAGGCTGAAGGATGCGCGGCGACGTCGTATCGATCATCTCAACTCCTGCAGGCATCCGCAGCGCCTGAAAAACTGGTTACTCTTTCTTCGATAACTGATTGGATCCCTGGCAATCACCAAGTACCATCTTACTGGTAGATATAGCGTTGTGCAAACCGGCCGCGCCTCAGGGCCCGTCGTGCCGTGACGCCATCCAGCTGTTNCCGTCGTGAACTCACGGCTGAACTTCCGTCTCGTCATATCCACTCTCCAGTTCCTTGGTCACGATCTTATCTTCGTGTCCACGAAACCAGCAGCAGCTCAGCGCATGGGTTTCAATCAGGAGATGGATCATGGAGATCACGCTGCAGCTTATCGGTGGTTTGATCCTGCTGGTGGTTGGCGGAGAGTTGCTGGTTCGGGGGGCGGTTCAGGTGGCAACCCGCTTTGGCGTGTCGCCGCTGGTCATCGGGCTGACCCTGGTCGGTTTCGGAACGTCCACGCCCGAGCTTGTCACCTCGGTTCAGGCCGCAATCAGTGGATCCCCCGGGATCGCCTACGGCAACATCGTCGGTTCCAACATCGCCAACATCCTTCTCATTCTGGGGATTGCAGCGATCCTTACACCCATCATGGTGTCCTCGAACGCCCTGAAGCGGGACAGCTCGATCATGGTTCTGGTCGCGGTCGTCTTTGCGATCGTTGCCGCGCTTGTGCCGATGGGGCTGATTGCCGGTCTGGTGTTCGTGGCCGCTCTTGCGATCTATGTCTTCGCCGCTTTCTGGCAGGAGCGTGGACTGGCAGCCGGCGCGCCCGACGCCGCGCACGGCGCAGCGTTTGACAAGTCGCTGGCACTGCAGGAGGCAGATCCTGCACTCAAGGCCCCTGGTGATATCGGCAAGTCCGCGTTGATCTCGATCCTGATTGCCATAGCCGGACTGGCCCTGGTGGTTCTGGGCGGCAATTTCCTGGTCAGTGGTGCCGTTGGCCTGGCGCGCTCGTTCTCGATTTCGGAAACGATCATCGGGTTGACGATCGTTGCGGTCGGAACGTCAATGCCCGAACTGGTGACGTCTGTGATGGCCGCATTGCGCAAGCAGACCGAGGTGGCGTTCGGGAACATTGTTGGGTCGAACATCTACAACATTCTCGGGATCGGCGGGTTCACGGCCCTGATCTCCCCGACGAATGTGCCGAGCGAGATCGTGCGCTTCGACAATCTGGTCATGATCGGGGCATCGCTGCTGCTGGTGCTTTTCGCCTTCACTGGCAGGCGCATCAGCCGCGTCGAGGGCGCCATCCTGGTCGCGGGCTATGTGGCTTACGTGGCGCTGATCTGGCCTTGACAGAAGCAGTCGAAGCGGAAATCGGGCAGCAGATATGCCGGAAGACCTGTTCGCCAGGTGGCCGCTTGCCCGCCAGGCCGCGCGCAGAGCGACCTTCTGGCGGAGGCTGTGCAGATACCGCAGGAAAATGGTCCCGTTGCGCGGATGACCCAAGACCTACTGCTGCGGGCGCTCGGCGAGGTCATGAAACTCGGACATCAGGTCGCGTGTGATATCGTTTTCGAGCCTCTCGGCAAGACGGGTCGGACAGAACAGCCGGATGCTGACGCGATACTTGCCAAGATCGGTCGTGGAAAAACGTGTGCTCACCTCGGGATCGAGAAGGTCTACCCCAGTCCTCCGTTCCAGGCTGGCATTGATCCGCTGTGCCTCGGCGGCGAAGGCACCATAGTGCCGGTCGATCACGGCATTGATGCGATCGGACTGCGCGACAAGGCTGAACTTCGGCTCGACCGTGATCGAAAAGCTGTGAAAGATATAGTCCCGCCCGATGGTCAGGTTGTGGATCGGCGTCGTGAAGAAGGCACTGTTGGGAATGTCCACCGTGCGGCCGGCATAGTGAAATGAACCCGGTTCGAACTGCTGCAACCGCGTCATGAAGACGCTGTGATCTATGACCTCTCCGCGCACGGCACCAACCTCGATCCAGTCCCCGACCGAAAATGGCCGCGACGACGCTCTCATGAACGAGCCCAGGAGGCAGAGGATCAGCTCCTTCGTTGCGACGACGACGGCGACTGCAACTGCCGTCAGCGAAAGCGCAAAGGTGCGCAGCTGAGGTGCCCAGATCAGGACCAGGCCGATCAGCAGCAGGAACAGGATGACGTTGCGGATCGTGGCGAACCAGCGTCTCTGGACATGCGGCTGCGCGTCAGTCCTGGCCCGCAGGAGGCGGTTTGCAATCATCCGCGCAACCAGAAGCACAAGAACCAGGAGAACCGAGGCGATCAGGTCCGACGAGAAGAGCACGCCAAGATCAATGGCATTGAGCCGAAGAGTTGATAGATCGAGATTCATGTGCGGACGTTCGGGTATCCGGCGATCTCTCGCAAGAGGCTTTTCACCATCCGGTCAGGGTCTAGTTTTCATGGACGTCTGCTCCCTCGGGCGCCGCTGTTGCCTCCAAATTGCCGCCGGAAGCGCAGTTGGCTCAGGGGGATCAGACAATAGCGGGGAACGAGGTAGCGATGGCTGTTGTTGATTTCTCGCAACTTCAAATAGGAGACGATCTCATGGCTCAGTATCCCGCGGCACAATCCACTACTGATCTGTCAGCTGACAAGGCTTCCGAGGCCGATAATGGCGGCATGACAGAAGCCGTCCGCAAGACCGTTCGCGATGCTGCTGATCGGGGAACGGCATTGGCCGGTGAAACCTTGGAAACGGGGCGCAAATACGTGGGCCAGGTCCGGGAAGCTGGACAAGACTATGCCGAACAGGCCGCCCAAAAGGCAGACGAGCTGTACAGGGCGGGGCAGCAGAAATCTCAGGAGGCAGCGTTCTATGCTGAACTGGGATACGAAGAGGCCACCAATATGGTCCGGCGAAATCCCGTGCAATCTGTGGGCATCGCTGTGGGTATCGGCTTCCTGATGGGCTTGGTCATTGCGCGCAGGTGACACCTGCAGGTCCGGAGGGCATCGGTCCTCCGGACCTGTCTATGCCGTCGCGGCCAATCCCAGAATAAAGAAGAAGCAAGCGTTCCGCATATCGAATATGTCGTCGGCTTGAGGCAATCCCCCATTTTCATGCGCTGAAATTGGGAAGGAAAGGGTGCCAGACACCGTCGACGCACCACATCATCCGGCGAATACTTTTCCACATGACAAACCCGCGGGCCGGACCGGCCCGCGGGTTCAGCAGCATGAGGTCGTCGCTTTATTCCGTCACAACGGGCGCTGTTTCGGCAGGGTCGATGATAACGGGCTGGTCAGCGGTCGGTGCCGTGGTCGATTCTTCAGTCACCATTGGGTCGACCACGACAGGTTCCTCGGCTTCATCAGCAAACCACCCGAGCAACCAGCCAAGGAGGAGCAGGGCGACCAAAACGGCAACGGCTATGCCGATCCATTTGCCGACGTTGCTGCCGCTTTCGCCCTTCGTAACTTTCGGATCGCGATAGTCAGCCATTCTCTTTCCTTTCAGATGCAGTAAAGACTGACAAGTCCGGTCAGCCGCGGCTTTTGGTCAACATGGAGACGGACGCGGCTAGCAGCGCGATCATCTTTCGCTTTCGAAGCATTCTGCTCGCCTCCGAGTTGCCTTGGTGCAAGCTCAATGAGCCATGCGGCGCCGGGTTCCATAGAACGAAAATTTCCGGCGCGAAACCGGCGTCGATTTGCCAGTTCTTCTCTCAAGATGCTATCGCCATCAATCAGGGCACAGGCGCAGCTAGGAATTTGTTCATATAACTTTGAGCTACTCCCTGAGAATCGAACAGTGCCG
>QKYL01000171.1 GCA_003255745.1 Paracoccus saliphilus | reverse complement strand
TGCAAGCGAAATTTATGGGGACTGACCCTAGGCATGACGCCTGAAAGCCTGTCTCGCGCGTTTCGTGCGTTGGCCGAGTATGGGATCTACAACAAGGGCGCACAGGTCACCATCACAGAGGTTGAAAAACTCCGCGCGTTGGCGTCGCCTGATTCACTGATCGAATAGAGGCAGCTCAACATGCTGGGCTACACCTCAACCGGCGGTCGGCATCTGCGGACTAGAGATTGCAGATCTGCAGGCAAGGGTCTTTCCTTCTTCCAGCGCCAGCAGTGAGTTTTTCCTGAGGGGATGTCGGAGCTCAGGTTTGCCGAGCTGTTCAGCGCAGCGTCAGCCTTCAGGGCAGAGGCGACAAATCAACTTTGCCAGTTCGCGACAATCCTACTTTGCTTCTACATGAACAGCCGGGATAAATTGGATTTATGTCACAGCAGTGCGTCTAACTGATATTGCTGGCGGCTGCTTCGCGGACCTTTCGGACCTTCGCTGCACCTGTAGCCTGAGGACGGCTACGCAGACTACGGTCGTCCTCAGAGGCGGAGAGCTGCCGTTAACTGCGGGCGAAAAAAGATTTCTCCAATGGTCGAAAAGCTGTCGTCGGCGCCCAGAAAACTCTCCTGCACACTTCGGGAAAAAGCGGCAGTTACTATGTCGCATGGAGAGCGGCGCGGCGACGGCAAGGTATAGACGATGAGTGATGAAGACTCCGACAATGAGAAGCCCAAGGGCTTCGACATTTCTAAGCTAGGCGTGGAGATAAACGATGAAGATCGTAAAGTCGCTGACAAGAGGCTGCGTCGTCAGCTCGGAGATATGTCACCTAGCCTAGGCATTGGAGCCGCTCAGAAAGCAGCACTTGGGTTAGGTACATCAGGTGTCTTCGCAGATATGGCGCGTCAGTCAGAGCAGTTGAGCCGCATCGTGGACCCCCTTGGGTTGCGCGGCATGACCGCAGGCTTAGATCGAGCAACGTTTGGATTTTCCCAGTCCATTATGGATAATCTGAAAATAGAAAGTCCTTTCGCCCGTTTGGCATCGGATATGAAGCGGCAATCCGAGATTTTTGGCAGTCTGTCTTTGGGTATTGATCAGCAATTTCGCTTGATGCCCGGCATCTTGCGAGACTTCGAGTCTGGCTACGCCCTTGGTGTTACACGATCCTTGGATTTGCCCCGTATTGGGGGTGCCTTGGCTGCACTGGATATCGGCAAGTACGGGCGTATTCTCGACAATGCGAATGCATTGCGGGGTCTTGGTCTTGGCTCTGATTTCGGGGACCGTTTCAGCATCCTTGCCACCGGCCTTACTGAGCAAATGCGGGCTCTTGGTCAAATTGGTAGCATCCTGGCAACGGCGCAGATCGGCCTGGGTTTGTCCGGCAACATCGAAGGCATGCTTGCCCGGACCATCGCAGCGCAAGAGGCACTGGCGGAGCAGGAACAAGCGCCAGTCGATGAGACCACGCGCCAAAGACTCGCGCGTCAGTTGCAGGTGTTGTGCAACATCATCACCATCCTGTCCTTCTTCATGATGGTAGCGCTCGAAATAGAAGATCGTCTTTCAGGCGATGAAGACGCTGCAACTCGAGCGAACACAGAGACGATGGGGCAAATGCAGGTTTCAATCGACGCGCTGACATCTCAGCTACAGGAAGTGACCGCCGCACAAGAGGCGGCGACGGAACAAGACAGGGCCACTGACGCGGCCATAGCTGAGCTTCTGAAGGAAATCGCCCGTAGCTTGGCAGTGCAAGCGGACACAGGAGGGCCAGAAACTGACGCGGAGTCTTCCCCTGCGGACTAGTGAGCTGAATCGAATTGATGGCCGTGTCAGCGGCCACTTTTATAAGTTCTACCGGAGGTCGTAAGAGCCATTCAATCTCCTGCAAGCTGCCCACGATTCCCTTGTCAGGGGGCAGTCCAATCGTCCAGCTTCAGCCCCACCACGCGGCGAAACTCGCCTGTGTTATTGGTCACCAAGGTGAACCCCCGCGCCTTGGCCTGCCCTGCAATCAGTACGTCGTATGGGCCGATCGGTGTTCCGGCACGGGCAAGTTCCGCTCGGATCTCGCCCGCGACCCGCGCATCCTCCGAGTCAATGTCGAGGATCGGCAAATCCGAAAACAGCAGCCGCAGGGTTTCCAGGTTGAAGGCGACCTTCTGGCTGCGATAGGCGCCGTACCACAGTTCATGCGCCACGACGGCCGAGATGGCGAGCGAACCCGGTTCGGCCGCCTCCACGCGTGCGAGCAGTTCGGGCGAACGGCGACCAACAAGAGCGATCACCGCATTGGTATCCAGCAGAGTACGGATCACGAGAACAGCTGGTCGAGGTCAGGACGATGCTGGTGGGTGGGCTGTTCGCGACCTTCAATCATGCAATCTGGGCTCACGCCACGATCGACAGCGGCACGCAGAGATGCCCATGGCCTTGCCTCCAGCGTCCTTGGGCGGAGTATCAGCGCATCGCCCTCGCGCGTAATCTCGACCTCGCTGACATCCAGGCGGAAGTCTTTGGGCAACCGCACGGCCTGAGAGTTGCCCGATTGGAACACCTTGGCGATGTGGGCCATGATAAAAGCTCCTGTTGATACGAGGCAGTATATACTCTAGTCCTGCTGTTGGACAAGGGCGGCGTTGATGATGTGACCGCCCCCCGACGGCATCTGATGTGCCAAGGTGGGTCTGCAACGATCCACGGAGGGGAGCGGTCATGTCGAAGATTATCACGGTCGGGCTCGACCTGGCGAAGAATGTGTTCCAAGTGCATGGAGCCGACGGCGCAGGGCGGGCGGTCCTGCGCAAGAAGATACGGCGGGCTCAGGTGCTGGAGTTTTTCAGCCAGCTGCCATCATGCGTCGTGGCAATGGAGGCCTGTGGCGGTGCGCATTTTTGGGGTCGCGAGATCGGCAAACTGGGCCATGACGTGCGGCTGATCCCGCCTGCCTATGTGAAGCCGTTCGTGAAGCGCCAGAAGAATGATGCCGCCGATGCCGAAGCGATCTGCGAGGCAGCACTGCGCCCGACGATGCGCTTTGTTCCGGTGAAGAGCGAAGAGGTCCAAGGCGCGGCAATGCTCTTTCGCGTGCGCGAGCTGCTGATCCGGCAGCGCACGCAAGCGATCAACGCGTTGCGCGGCCATCTGACCGAGTTCGGACAGATCGTGCCCCAGGGAGCCGCCAACGCCGCGCGCCTGGTTGCGATCGTGGAAGATCCGGAAGGCGCTCTGCCTGCCGATGCCGTACCCACGCTGAAGGCTCTGATCACGGCTCTTGCACATCTGGAGGCGGAGATCGCCAAGCTTGATGCGGAGATTACCCGTCGCGCCAAGGAGAATGACCTCGCCCGGCGGCTGATGACGGTGCCGGGCATCGGGCCGCTGATTGCCACGGCCATCGCGGTTCTGGCTCCGCCACCCGAGACCTTCCGCAAGGCACGCGACTTTGCCGCCTGGCTGGGTCTGGTGCCCCGGCAGCATTCGACCGGGGGCAAGCAACATCTCGGCGCCACGACGAAGATGGGCGAACGATCCCTCAGGCGCCTGCTGATCCTTGGCGCCAACAGCGTCATCATCAAGCGCCACGTCCATGCCGCGGCGCGACCCGGCACCTGGCTGGCGGGGATGCTGTCGCGCAAGCCACCGATGCTGGTGCGCGTCGCACTGGCCAACAAGATGGCACGCATTGTCTGGGCCCTGATGGTAAAGGGCCAAGACTATCGAGCTCCGGCTGCAACGGCGTAAGCCGAGCGTCAGTCGCGAGGGCGTCGGAGCACAAGAGGGCAAGGAGCAGTTTGGCGCAACGGTCGTGAGACGGGATCAGAGGAACCAGCCTGCAACAAAGTGCCATCGAGCACGCGGCGTTGATTTGGAGCCTGATCCGCGAACACCATACGGGCCCTGCGGCATGTATTACGCCGCTTCATGAGGCCGGACACATGTCAGCACCCGATGACGCGCCAAGATCAGCTCCAAAAATCCCCCTTGCGCTTGGGGCGGTTACACATGTTGCAG
>QKYL01000170.1 GCA_003255745.1 Paracoccus saliphilus | reverse complement strand
GCGACCCGCATCAGAAAACCTTCACCTTAGCGGCCGGTCGGCACCCGCTGGCTGCAGCAATGCAAGTTCTTCGGACCGGACGTTCGTGCGCGGTGCAGCTGCCGCGCTTAGTGAAGCTTCCGCGCGCTGCACATACGCCGTTTTGTAACTGTGGCTTGAGTTCGCTTCGTGTCTGACTGACCCGAGGTTGACGTTGAATTGCACTTCGGCCGGGGCGCAGGCGTAGCAATTTCAACAACAAAAGGCGTAGATATCATAGCGGCTTTGCTGCCCAGATCGGTTTGGGAGCGTCTCGCTGGTCGGCCTCTTCGCACACCCCCTCTGCCTCACCGCAGTTCAAGGCGATCCTCAATCAGCGCCGGGACAAGATTTCTCTATGCATGCGCCGAGTGTTGATCGGGCTTCGCAACGACTGGCACGAGGCGGACGAGCGGATCGACCGGATGTCCAGGGAAATCAAGGAGGGGAGCCGCAGCGAAGAGAACTGTAGGCGGATAATCTCGATCCCCGGTGTTGGTCCAATGACCTCGACGGCGATGGGTGCTGCTATCGGCAAAGGCGAGGCCTTCGACCGCAGGCGCGACTTCGCGGCTTGGGTAGGCCTTGTGCCCGAGCAGTTTAGCACGGGCGGGCGCAAGATCCTCGGCAGTATTACCAAGCGGGGCAGTCGGGATCTACGAATGCTGCTGGTTTGGGTCGCGTGGATCATCATGACGCGTCCACACCTCTGGCCCAACTTCAGCTTCGGCAACTAGCTGGCCGGAGCCGTCGCAAGCGTGCCCGCCAACAAAGTCGCCATCGCGCTGGTCAACAGGCTGGCCCGGGTCGACTAAAGCATCCTGCGCCACCGCACCAGCTTCGACGCTGGAGAAGAGACATGGCGATGGAAACGCAGCCCGTCTTCTGAAAAAGCGGAAGCGAATGATCAAATCGCGCAGAACTCCGGCGGCGCCACTCCTTCGAGTAGTGCGCCGGATACGGGGATCTCGACCCAGACCCGGGGTGCGCTCCCGCTCTTGCCCGTCGCCCATGTTGCGACACCGGTCTCCCCTATGACAGCCAGACCGGGACGATCGGGAAGGATGCTGTGAGGCAGGAAGCTTGCCTGCCCCACGAACTGCCTGTTCCACCGCCTTAGGCCTCCATCCTGACTGAGATTGACCCGCATCCGCTGGTGCCCAAGCAATGGCAGCTTGTCCTCGACAGGCATGTGAAAGACGAAATTTCCGTAGGAATTTGGCTCGGTCCAAGCGCTCGTGATTTCCAAGTCGCCCATTCGCAGGACGGCACGCATCTCCTGCCCGTTCTGCAGGTCCTGCGGCACTTGAACCTTGATCTTCAGGTCGCCGTCGAGCCTGACATCCAGATCGGCGTTCAGGATGCTGGCCTCGACGCGATCAACCCAAGGCGCCAGGAGACGGCTATCTTCGTGCTGTGCGAGCAGATCGATTAGGGCATCGACCTTCGCAGGTGATCTTTCGTTGAGGCTGCCGATCACGCGCGCATAGTGCGGCGCGATCTCCTCCACCGCCTCGCAGGCCATCCGCCTTTTGTAATCGGGCAGCTCGTCCAGCGAGATCGTCATGACGACGTCCTTGCGTTCTACCTGTGCGCTATACAGGCGCTCCCTGACGATACCCTGCAGGACAGTCCGAACTGCCGCCTTCTGCTCGTCGACCAGAGCCCGCAACTCCTGCTGGAATTCGTCCCGAGAGACGTGCTCGTCGAGCTTGATCATGGCTAAATCCACGCCGACCCACGAGACTATCCCGCCTGCAACGGCGCAAGCCGCTGCGGCCGGTCCTGCCCAGCTGCACAACACCCCCCCGGCGCCAGCGCCGCTGACCACCGTGGCCCATCGCGCTCCTGTCTTGACGGCGACCTTGCCTGCGATCTTCTGGCCGAGCTTGCCGGCGACGACGCGGGGCACGACCGCAAGTGCGGCGGCTCCTACACCGAGGCCCCCGAACACGACAGCCGTCGTCTCGATCCGGTTCCGGGCATCTTCCACGGACTGCCTCGCCAGCTCGGCGAAAGGCCCTTTGACCGCAGGCTTTTCTGCTAATGAAGCCTCGACCGATGCCAGCCACAGCCGACC
This sequence comes from Paracoccus saliphilus, assembly GCA_003255745.1. Classification (GTDB taxonomy): domain Bacteria; phylum Pseudomonadota; class Alphaproteobacteria; order Rhodobacterales; family Rhodobacteraceae; genus Paracoccus; species Paracoccus saliphilus_A. Next base: position 1,984 of record QKYL01000170.1, on the reverse strand, counting down.
GAAATCAGTTTGCAGCCCTTGGGAGATGGTGCCGATCCTGCTTTCCAGTCCCGTGAAGAGCTGCCGGTCGAGCTGGCTCTCCATCTGCCCGAGAACACTCGCGCTCAGTTCCAGCCATTCGCCCTTCAGCGAGTAGTGGAAATCCAAGTAGCGAGGAATTCCCGCATAGACTGGCTCGAAAGCATCTTCCAGTGCCGGGTCGATCTCTTTCATGATCTCCATCGCCGCCTTCTCGGCCTTTCTCATTGCCGCGTCGGCCCATCCCCCGCTGTCTTCGGCGGGCTCCTGAACCTCGGGCACCTCTTCCGCGATCTGCCTGCCGGCGATCGCGCTCACGCCAAGGGATGCGACGATCAGCAGACCAGTGGTGCCCCAATACCAGCGGGCCAGGACCTTGGGCCTTCCATCTACTTGGGCAGGAGTCTGCTTGGTCTCGTTGTCCTGATCTTGGCCGTCTTTCCCCTGAGTCATGCCGACCTGCCGTCGTAATGGGTTTCGATGAAATTGGTGATGACGATGCTGGCCCGCGCCGTCAGAAGGCCGAAGAGGACCATGTCGAGATTGTAGAAGCCCGCGACTGCGGGATATTCGTCGGCCTGCGTTACGATCCACAGCTTGACGCTGTCGAAGTCCGACGCCAGACGGAAGACTTGGGACAGCCAGCTGCCGCGCTCTGGCAGCTGATGCAAATCGATAGAGAGAGCTTGCACGAACGAGGCCGAGCCCATCTCCGTCGGGATGTCGGAGGCATGCCAGGTGACGTAGAACAGGATGAAGGCAAAGGGCAGCCCAACGGTCCAGGTGCTAGGTCCCGACGCGAAGACCCGGTCGAAGGGCGGCATGAAATGACGCTGAAAGAACGAGCGCAGGGTCAGGAACACCGTCCCCGCTGCGAATGACAGGGCGCACAGGATCCCCGCGACGTCTGCCGGCATGGTCAGGGCGTGCCAGGCAAGGGCCGGGATCAGGACCGCGGCCAGCAGGATCGACGAGACGAACGCCCAGAGCTGGCCCGTCATCCACGGCGCAATGAAGGATTCATCCCGCAAGACCACGCGCCGCTCGGCTCGCCAGCGTTGCAGCACGAGAAGCCTGTTGCTCATGAAAATGAGCGGCGCGACGAACAGGAGCCAAATGAAGGCCAGGTCGGTAAGTGCGTAGGTGACCGTCCATAGATAGAGCAGCAGCGCGGGGATAATGGTTGCCACCGCGGCAATCGAGACGGCTCGCATCATGGAAATGGTGGCCTAGCAAATGTTTCCTGATTTCCATCCATATTCAGCATGTCCTGCGCAAAGCAAGTTGCCAATGGAAGTTGCCTCGCGTGGGGATAATGTCGTGGCGTTGCCGCTACGGTGTGCGAACCTTGTGGCCAAGATGGCCGCTTCATGGAAAGACCGCGCTAGTGAGGACACCATGAGCATCGCCACCGTTACGGCATCAGACATTCTTGCAGGCAAGAATGTCGACCCGGCAAGCTTCGCTCTCGCAGACTTCGACATCGCCGAGGCGGCCGATCGCATCGACGCAGCCGTATCACCCGATCCTGAGCGCCCCCGCTACATGCGGGGTGTCGTGCCGGCCGGCTGGTATTGTCTCCTCGCCATAGCCGTCGAGGCCGCCTACCGGCGCGCGAGCATGGAGCCTTCTGCAGAAGTCACGCTGATGCAGTGCAAGGAAAAGTTCGGCGAACTGAGGCTGCTCTTCGCTGTCGAAGGCAGCACGCAGCTGAAGGCCGAGATTGAGACGATCACCAATTGGGCGCGCTACCAATCGACGTCCGTCTGTGCGGCCTATGGCAAAGCGGCCCGCAGGACAATAGAGGGCTGGATCATCCCACTAAAGCAAAGAGGCGATCGCGCTTCGTGCGCGCGACCGCTTGGCGTTCCGCCAGCAGACCTCCGCGCCTGCCCGTTCGTAAAACTCACGCGCCCGCTTCTGCTTTTTTGCAGAGCCAGCCTAAAGCGTTTCTTCAAAACCCGGA
>KZ836052.1 GCA_003255745.1 Paracoccus saliphilus | reverse complement strand
TGTTCTCTGCTCCGTTTCAGATCGGCTGGTTGCATTTTGAAGAGATGATAGACAACGGCGGCACGACTCAACGGGACGTCACGTTGATTTATGACGCGTTCGGTGCGAAAGCGGCGCTTTATCTTTACGAAGCAAATTTTGATAATGCATCGAAAGAGTGCAGCTCAGATGGTAGAATTTATGAGCTTGGAGTGGTTTGTGATCAAATTCGACAGCAGCACCCTGAGGCGGAGGCGCTTGGGCCTCCAAGCGTAGCGGAGCCATTTGTTCTAAGATCATTTTTGATTAACGACAAATTATCTGTTGTTGGCATTGCCATAATCTCAGATCATTTCGAGCAAGATTATTTCGTGAAGTTCAGGCTCACCTTTCTTGACAACTTTGAGATGAGAGAGAAGATGACAACAACGTTGGACGAACTGCGAAGCCTCGTCAATTCTGCTTCAGAAGAATTACTATAGAGCCTCCCCAAGTTTGGATAGAGGTGCCAAGGTTCATATAGCCATTTAGATGAGACATAAATCGGCCTTATTGACTCCGTGGCTGCGTGGGCGACATGACCCCAGCCTTCCAGCAAGCCCTGAAGGTCTCTTGCCTCCATCAGCAACCGGAGCCGGACCAACATCCCTTGCAGCTCGTGCGCTGTGTCCAGCATGCGAGGGCAGGGCCTAGGCAGCTAATGTTGATAGGAAGCTGCAAGAAATACGCTGGTTCTTCTGACGGTATTCTGCCTGTTCAGTTCCTTTGCCTGACCACGATAGCGGCGCTAGAAAATGATACGCTGTCAGGTGATTGGTCGCCCTGTCTAAGGACCCAGATCTGAAGATTCTACAACAACAAGTCGGCGGTACGCCTCTCCGGCGCCCCGCACATGCGGCCGTCTCCAGACAAGCTTCCCACTGCGGGCCAGGAATAGGTGGCCACGCACCCAGTGCGCAGCTCCTCTGCAGCATCCTCGACGGCCGCCCGCTGCTGACGCCGACCCAAGCGTGCCAAGTCAACACGCGATACACCAAACTCGAGCGTGGGCAGCTTGTCACGGACGTAGAGCCGTTGCTGCTGTCTTGAGGGCTCACGAAGCGGATCGACCTCAAGCACCTCCCGCTTGTTCAGAAGCCCACAGAGGCGGCCAAGAGCCCCGCGAGTTGGATCGCATTGCCAAGATCCTTGGCATGTCGCTCCGTGATTGTGTTGGCGTCCACTGGAACGGTCACCTACCGGCACGAAGTGTGGCGATGACGAAACCATCGTTTGGACGCTGCACCACCACCTTCCTGAGCACATCTCGCCGATGATCATCTGGGACGAGTCCAAGTATTGATGAAACAAAGGTTGGCACGAAATCAGTGTCGCTGTGGCCAAATGGCATGCTGATGCTCACTGACATCCGGCCCATCTTGAACGGATCGGCGAATTATTCTTGATCCTGTGAGAGCGGCCCCCTGCTAGAAAGCTTTCTGCAGGGGTTTCCGCTTCAAAGCTCAATAATCACTGGCGAGTCATATCGGGCCCCATGCTGCATGGTTATGTTGAGCTGCGCAGATTTCAACATGGCCGCCTGCCGGTTGGGCAGAGCCTGTCCGTCAAAGCGCAAGCTTCTCAATGCCAGGACCCACGGCCCAAAGCCTTGGTCCAGCGTAATCTCAGTGGCTTTGCCGTTGGAATACTCCAAGCGGAAGAAGCGCTGATGCGGACAATCGCGACGGTTCCGAAGATCGATGTCGATCCCGGGCATGAGTGCCTCAATCACGCCGCACCGGTCCTCATCATCCGGCCAGTTATGCGTGAAAGAAGTGCAGTCGCGCGGATCCCCTTCTGTTCGTCCTATCACAAGAGAGAACTGTGTATTCACCTGACGCCCCGGCATTTGCTGCCAGACCTCGCTCAAAAGACGGACTGAGAGCGGGGTTACTAAGTATCTGTCATGATAGGTGATATGGATCATCGACCGATCTTGTCTGAATGCAGACGGACACTGTTCGTCCAGAAGCTTCCAGAACTTTTGCCCAAAACGTGCAGCAGGCCCGTCCAATTCTTTGCCAATGCCGAATTTGACCGCATTTCCTCCGCGCACCAAAGCCAGAGCTGCAGGATCAACTGCAGGGCCTTCCTTGATGGATTTACCTTGCCCGAACAGAATAGGGGACGCAGCAACTTCGCCCCAGTGCCGGTCGAGGCACGCGGCATCCGAGTTGGTCGTGGCTAAATCACTTAAGCCCTCGACCGTCTCAATCTGTGCCAGAACCTGCGCTCCGGCGGGATGCCTCATATCCCGGTACTCAACAATCGTTGCCTCGGCCCGAGCCGACACCCGCAACAGATCCAGTCGCTGCGAAATATCGAGCTTGGCGACTGAGCCCTCAGGAATGAGGATGCGGGTCTGACACCCCAATCCCGCGGCCCGTGTAAAACACGTCAGACCTGACCAGTCCTGCAAATCCCACGTCGCGGGATCATCGGGCAAAATGACATCGATACGACGCAGTTTTCCCGCATTTATCTGCCGCGCCAAGTAGGTTGATAGATCTTCGGTGATAGCCCGAGTTTTGGGCCCAAAAATCTGCAGGTTCTCCGGCAAGGCCAGGTGCGGCAGAATATCCTTAGTCAGCAGATCTAGGGCCCCAATCCTATCGAACTTAGGCAGCTCGAACTGCATGTCACGGCGTAGAGTGCACTCTGGACAACCGCTTGTGCAGTCTGACCGGCAATCGAGGATCTGCGCGGCCCGCTCGAGAAGGCGTGGAAGGATCGGCTCTGCCGAGACAGCAAGCCCGGCCCCGCCCGTCTTCTTGTCGTGCAGGAAGATTGACATGCGCTTGCCGCCATCGTCCCGCAGGCTTGGGGCTACACTCAGGCCCATTTCCTCCGCATCGACGCCCAACCGCTCAGCAAGAGCCTCGCGCAGTGCCGCAGCCAGCGAAAGCGCAACCCTGCGCCCTGTCGGTGTGCTGGGAATGCTTTCCAGCTGCAGCTCATAGACATCAGTGGNCGCGATCCGTGATCATTGCCGGGACACTGCCCGGCCGCACGTTGACCATCGGGCGTGCGAATGGCCTGCAACGGGAAATGGTCTTTCATCCCCTGTGGTAGCGAGGTGCCATCTGCATCAATCTCTGCCTCTGCCCGTCCGCACGAGATGCAGATCGCATATCCGAACCCGTGCGATCCGGACGCCGTGTTTAGGATGCGCCCTTGCCGGTCGACCCTGTGCCGTCCGAGATCCGGGTTCAGGAGCGAAACCCATGTCCCGCCATCGGCGCGCGCGCGCGATGGGTCAGGGGCCACGTACTCGAGACGCTCATAAGCGCTATGAGGCTTCTTCGTTCCCAAGAACCCCACGGGGCGCAGGATCTCATTGAAGCTCGGAATTGCGCCGCAGACTGGGCATGTCTGCGGTTGCGCGCGTGCAGTGCCAAAGGCATTGCAGTTCCTGCATGTCCACAGGTTGCGCAAATCCTCCACCGCGGCCGGGTCAAGCCTATTGCCCCAACTCGGGCGGATACCTTCGCTGCGATGCACCAAGCCGTCGATGACAGTTTCTGTACCTGGTGAATAATCCCGGATCGCGACCTCCATCGGCCGGGACGGGCCGCCCGATGTGGTGTCCACGCCGACATGATCGAAACTGACGACATCCACCGGAAAGCCGTAGGCGGGCGTGAAACCAAGACGGGCAAGCTCGGTCATCATGAAATCGGACCGCATCCGCTTTGCGCGCATCTTGTAGAAGCGGTGCGCCGCATCTGCCTCGGGAGCCGCAGCCTGAGCTGCGAGAAGCTGGGAATACTCGCCGCACCAGCGGTTCAACATGTCCTCGAACATCACCAGACAGCGATTGGTTACGCCATAAGTGTCCTCCAGGGCGGTGCCACGGGTCAGAAGTTCCAATCCCTCTATCACCTGATCGGAACTAACCCAGTCGCCCTGCAGCGCAAGCCGAAAATTCTCCGCCATGCTGCGGCCTTGGATGGGTTCTGCAGGGTCTTCGGTCGCTCCGAAGAACGTGCCAATGGTTGTCTTCACGCTCGTGCCGCCGCCATCACGCAGGTAGATGCCGAGCAGCAGGGAGTTTACATGCCGCTGCACCAAGAGTGCACTGTCAAATCGCACCTGAGGCGCCTGGACTTCGGCCTTCAGAATGACGTGTGGCTGATG
>QKYL01000167.1 GCA_003255745.1 Paracoccus saliphilus | reverse complement strand
GCGCTTGGGGCGGTTACACATGTTGCACATCACCGGCATGACGAAGCGCCGCAGAACAAGACGCCGTACCGGCCCGAAGGTCTGGCTTGCCGTCATTGCCCTTATGGCGGCGCTGTTCCTGATCGGCGACGACAATCCCCGGCTGCGCCAGGCGCTGGAGGACATGCTGCAGGAGCTTGTCAGCGGCCAGCCCGCGGCCACAGGACAGGCCGGGAACGCGAAGGTCATCGATGGCGATACGCTGGACGTGGCGGGATCGCGCGTGAGGCTCTTTGGCATCGATGCCCCCGAAGCGGCGCAGAGCTGCCGACGTGGCGGTCGCAACTGGGCCAGCGGGGCGGAGGCCGAAGACGCCCTCGTGTCCGTGATCGCCGGGCGGCAGGTCAGATGCGAGGAGCAGGACAGGGACCGCTATGAACGGAGCGACGCGATCTGCTGGGCCGGGGCGGAGAACCTGAATGCGTGGATGGTCGAGAACGGCTGGGCGGTTGCCTACCGGCAATATGGCGGCAGGACCTATGACCCGGAAGAGGTCGTGGCCAGGGTGGTACGGCGGGGGGTCTGGAGCAGCGAGTTCTTCATGCCTTGGGACTGGCGGAAGGGCGAGCGGTAAGGAACCCGGAAACTTGCCAGCGGGGCCCTGCTGCGTCACTCGGGCGACACGCCCAGCGACCTCAACGCCTGCAGGTATTTCCGCGATTGCTGCACATCGGACTGCGTGGAATCCGCGATGCGGGTCATGTCGAGGTTGTCGCACAGGTCCGCGATCTTCACGGCGCGGACGATGGGATTGCGCGCCGCACGGTCCACCAAATCGGCATAGCTCTCGCCTTCGCGCCGGGTCATTGCGTCAACCGCCGCCACCAGCTCTTCGCCCAGCCCCTCCCGGCGCAGGTCATCGTGCGTCCAATGAGTGTCTTCGACCACATCATGGAGCACGGCCACGATGCGCTCCGGTTCGGTCGAGCAGGCATGCATCACCCGCAGCGGGTGCAGGATGAAGGGCTCCCCGCCTTGTCCCGCTGACCACGATGCGCAGCGGCTGCAATCTCGATGGCGCGTTCCAGATCCATGGCTGCATCCTCCGCAGGTATGACTGCCCCTCGCACAGGAAAAAAGCCCCGCCAGTCACGGCGGGGCCAGTTCCAACAGGGAGTCCAGATCAACAGCTGACCCCACGCTGTGTTCCATCGGGCTGCTGCTCTTCTGCTCACGGACAAGCAATCGCTTGGCGCCATTATGAGAGGACAAATCGGGAGATGAATAGTGTGGTGCAGTATCTGCGGAAACCAACTTGATCGCACAGGCCCTCACCGTTTCGGCTGCATCTCATGCTACATAGCCAGCGGACCAGATGGGCACTTTTGGTGGATCAACGACTGTGCGGCTGCGGACCATAGCAGCACACTGCACAACGTGGTGAGCATGACCGACTGGCTTTCGCGGAGAGCTGCGACATTGACCGCCACCAGGAAAGGAGGCGACGGGCAAGGCTAGTCAACGGCCTGATCCGGCTCCGGGCTCATCTTCATCATCGTGGGACAGACGCAGAGGGATTGGCTGCGAGTGGTCGTGGTGGCGTAGGGCTATGTCTTATACTTTTCGGTACGACAGGGCGTCCGGACCTGAGCAAGGTTGTTCAGGTCAGGGTTTCGCACTGATGTCTACTGCGCTGGTTGTGGGGGATGGCTAATGATTCCTGACGCCCTGATCCGCAGCAGGGGCCGATGCGATCCCTCGCCGCAGGTGGCAATGCGAAGGGAGAATTCTCCTGACGTGACGCAGGGGATTTTTGCAGGTGGCCAAGGCGTTGTCGGTGCAAAGGTGCGGTATGCTTCAAGATGAAGGAAGCACACCGCGCAGCCTTGGGTCCTTTAGGCCTGCCGTGCCTTGCGGTTGGCGTAACGCTGGTCACGCTCGGCCTTGCGGGTGGCCTCATCGTCAATGACGCGCGCAATCCGGCTGTCGGCTGCCCGGGCACGGGCGTCGGACTCAGCTGTGGCAGCGGCTGCAGCGGCTGCGTCTTGCTCGCGCTTCTCCGCCTCGATCCGAGCCTGCTCCTCCAGCTTCGTCTGTTCGCGCAGAACGCGACGCGCTTCTCGTGCTTTGGCTAGGGCGATCCGCTCCATCTGCCGGGCCTCGCGACCCAGTTCAGCGGCCTGCCTGGCGGACTGATAGGCCTGAAGGCGCGCGGCCTTTGCATCGGTAGCAGCGCTGCGGCGATCAGAGAGGTCGTTCTTGTTCGTGTGTTTCAAGGTTCTGTTCCAGTTAAGATTTGATTCTGAAAAAGTCACCGCTTCGGTGTCTGTTTCTCGGGTGCGGTGGAACCGCGTTCTGAGCGGTCCTGCCGTTCCTTCGCAAGACGCGCCTCGCGCAGCCTCAGGGTCTTTTCCTCGCGCGTGATTTTCATCGCGTCAAGTTCGTCGAAGGCTCGTTCGCGCGCGGTGGGGGCCGACTGCATCTTGCCGAACGCGATCTCTGCCCTCTGGCGCTGCCTGCTGTAGCTTTCGGTCATGTTATCCTCGCTGAAATGCTCGCCAGGCGAGCGGCAATAATCACACCGGGCAGCCTGCCAGGCGTCGCGGCCCGATCTGCTTTCGCCTGTGCCAGTAATTCGGCGGCTGCGGGGGAACGAGAGCGGCTCCCGCGTCTTCGATTTGCCGGTTCAGCTTGTGTCGCATTCGTGATCGCGATGGCTTTCTGACCTCAGACGATATGGCGCTCTCCGGCCAGTTAGATGGCCAAGACGTTAGACAGATGGGTCAGTGCGCCAGTTGTCCTGACGGGTAGATCGAGCCCCGTCGGAGGAGCTTATTTCATGACTGTGCCCGTACGCGTGATGAACCCTTTCATCGACCTATCAGTGCATGCCACAAAGGCGGTGCGGTTAAAGACGCCAATCCTCCGAAGGAGGGTTCGCTCATGGCGCGATGCCAAACGCGCAACAACCAAAGCTCGGGGAGATGATATTGATATCATCTCTATGGCGATAAAGCACCTGATGGTCAACTCATTGTCATTCTGCCCTGTCTTACCGCTACCTAGAGCTCGATCGTGTATGGATCTGACAAATAGCAGATAACAAAATCGAGGAATCAAGCGCTTCATCCTCCGAACAGGGTATTCTGAAGTGACGACGGACCGCCTTTGATGTTGCGAGCAGCCACCGGCGGATATCCGCATATTCTGATTTCAAGCTCTGAGCAGAACCAAGGTTGCAGGAACGGAGAAAGAGTATGAACCCAAAGCAGGTCAAAACTTCTATCGCCGGCATGTCCGACGCTGACCTCTGCGAGGTCATCGTCGCACTTGGCCGTGCCTATGACCAGGCCACGCAGTTGAAGGTAAGTGCCCGCCTCCCCGAATGCGCCGCCTTCGGAGCTATCGCCCGGGATCTCGAATACAGCTTGAGCATCATCCGTCGGTCGGCACCCGAAGACCCTGCCGCGCAGACTTTGGAGGTGGATGGCCCGCTGGCCTCCGCGCGGGCCAGTTTCGCTGCAGTTCTCGGGCGGGAAAATACCAACAGACCCTGAACACCTTCCCAGCAGACTATGCAAGCTTGACCTGACGGCTTCGATAGCTGCGAGGCGCTAGAGTTCAGCGCCAGCGTTGGCGTGGCGCTTATTGAACTTCAACGCATTAGCAAGAGCTCCCGCTCTTCCGGCAGCACGTCGCGTTCAGGGAGAGGCCTTGGGAACGTGCCCGTGCGGCAGGAGACGTGTCCGAGGAGCGACGTTCCCAGCTTCTGGGAACTTGCGCGACAACGCCCACCGCATACGAAGATGCGCCGGAAGGACCCAAGATGCGCTAGCATGAGCGGATGACGCTCTTAGCCTTTATCGACGCGCTTGCGGGGCATCGGCACGCGCGCGAGATTGTTGGATCGGAGCTGACGCGCGCTTGTATATGTTGACCCTGTCAAAGCACCCCCCTTCCGCTATGGCGAGGATCAGATGCGTCGCATGTTTCCAGCGATCCTGGGCCCTCTCGGACAACCACCAACCGCCGACCGGCTAACAGCGACGGCCACACGATATCTCGCTTGCTCAAGCCAGCATGGCACTCAGTCGCTGCGCAGCATTGCAAACTGTGCGAGAGGCCATGTCTGTGTCCAGCGCCTCCAGTGCCACCACCCCTATTGAATAATCAAGTTGGTCTAGCCCCGGCGGAAGGATCAGGGGGCTGGAAACCCCGACTGCGCCACGATGCAACTGCCCGCGCGTGAGGGCAAAACCACATTGGCGCGCTACGGACACCTCTTCGGGCTCATCCGGCAAGGCAGGCCGCCCCGCAAGGATCGCCAATCCGGCAGCACCGCGGTTTAGCGGATGCCGCACACCTACCTTATAGTGTATCGCGACGACCGCATTACGGGGTTCGGCCGTCATTGCCACGACGCATTCCGAGCCTTCTGCAACGGAAAGAAAAGCCGTGGCTCCGCTTTCCTCGGCTAGTTGTTCCAACACGTTGATCAGCCCCACCTGAGTGGTCCAGGTTG
>QKYL01000166.1 GCA_003255745.1 Paracoccus saliphilus | reverse complement strand
TCAGGAGGTTTTCCAACCCGGGTCGTGGTTGCACATCACCGCCACCGTTACGCCGCGACCCGCATCAGAAAACCTTCACCTTTGCCGCCTGTCGTCCTTCAACTATGTTGCGTGGCCGCAGCCCGAAAGCCGACGTTCAGCCGGCGCCGCAGCAGAGCCTCCGCCTGTATGGTAGCAATGCGGACGAAGCGGAAGCTGCGTGGTCAGAGATTATTGATGGCCGCGAAGACAAACCACATCCACATCGATGATCCCAAAACTGCAAAGCGCAGCTAAGCATGCGGCTTCAGGGCAGGCAAGCCTACTGTAAGCACCATTCACGCACGCTGGCCTGTTGTTGCTTGCTCAGCTCTGTGCTCTCATCTGCAAACAATAATGAAGTGCATTACGATGTCGATAACAGCGAAGTCGATTAAGATCCTTTGGTCAGCTGCGGCTGGCCACTGCTCGTTCCGTGGCTGCCCTCAACGCTTGTGCTTTCACGAAGCAGGAGATTCCGCCCCATTCACTTTGGGCGAGATGGCTCACATTCGTGGCGACAAAAGCGACGCCAATCGCCACGATGCTACTCAGACCCAGCGTGAACGCGATGACTACATCAATCTCATATTACTATGCCCGACACATCATACTCTAATTGATCGCAAGGAGAATGAGGCGAGGTTCTCGGTCGACGTTCTTCACGCGATGAAGTCTGAGCATGAAAGTGCCATATTGGCGCGAATGGGCGGGGCTCGCGACTTGGACCGAGATAACATTTTCCATCAGATTTTCGGTTTAATGACGGAGAACTTTGAATCTTGGGTTCGATATGGACCGCAGTCTGAACTCGCAATGAGCCACCCGCACGACACATCGGCATATGCAGTTTGGCTAAGCGAGCGCTTGGCCACTATTGTCCCCAATAACCGAACTATCGCGGAGGCTATTAGAGCTAGAAGGGACGTTTTCCGAGCCGAAGAGTTGAAAGATGTGGCGAAATTTCTTATCCACGTGAGAAGCTATGAAATGTGGGTTGCTGATGAAATAGAGTATGCGGCTGTGACGCGTTTCCCGGCTGAGTTTGAAGCGATGATTAGGAGTGGCGTCGATGGCGGCATATAGCGAGAACTTCCCTTGGCCTAACTCCTACGGCCACTTCAACTTCTTCGAGCAAAGGATGCAGGCTCATGGCCGCGTTCATGAACTTGCTTTGCTAGGCGACGGATTGTACCAGATTACCCGCCCTGATGGGTCAGTGCTTCGGGTTTTTGTATGCGAGTGCTACGCCTATGGTGTGGCCCAGTATGCGGAAACAGTCCAAAATCTCGGGCATCTAGATGCTATTATCATTAGCTCCGTTTGGTGTGGCTATACAAATGAGTTGAAGCTTGAGCGCCGAGATCAGGGTGTGGGTGTGTTTAAGATAGCGGAGTTTATGGGGGCGTTGTACCATAAGGATTTCTGGAGATACTTGACGGCCGAGCAACGGGATTATTTCCGCGAGAAGGGTTTGATACAGTGAGTCGTTCTTCCATCTTTGGATTTGGTTCATTTTTTAAAGAAGAAAACGCTTTCAATGATGTTGACTTGCTGATCGTGCATGAGGATAGCAGCGCAGCATCGTGCAGACTAGCAATTCTTTGCAAGAAGAGGTTAGTTGAATTGATGGATCGAGCCCATGTGACAATGCTCTCGGAAAAGGAAGAGCAGCAGCTCGATTTTATACAGAAATCGGGGGCCGTCGAAATTGGGCAAGTAGTTGATTTAACCGCCGAGGCCGAAATTGAGCGGATCGTTGTCGGTCTCCGCAAGAGAGTCCGAGCTATAGGCCGCAAGGCTAATCCAGACCACCGTGCCGCAATCGTCTCCACCTGCCCGCAGGTTGACCCAGCTTCCCGAGGTGAAAGTGAACCGGGCGCAGTGGGCGAAGGTGGATTTGGACCTGCGGCAGTGCGAGTTCATGTATCGGGTTGAGGTGACCACAGGTCAGCAGAACGTGACGCTGTATCGCCCCAAGGTGGACGTGGTGCCGGGCGGATGCCCGCGCCGTTGTAAGTGCCGCCCCTTATATCCCAGCCACTATTACAACACTAACTGTTATAACAACTGGTGAACCGGCTTTATGTCGTTGTTAGTGTTGTTACGGCGCTTTGGATAGTGGGGGCCACCATTACAACGACCCCACATCGCTCTATTCGGTCAAATGTTTGATCTGCTTCAAGGGCAGCCAGCCAAGAAGCGATTGGTCTGCAACGGGCTTGGCGTGCGGTCATGGAGACGGGCACAGCGTGCGTAAGACACTGGGAACGTTATCTACTCATCTATATCAAAATCTTCGTCATCATTAAATTCATCCCTGTGGCGCCGGATGTATGCAATGGCTGGTGTTTTGTGGACAAATTTTGATGGCTGCGAGATCAGGAGCGGGCTCGCGACGACTTGGCATGGCTCCCCCTTCCCTCCGCGCTCCACTGACCTGATTGAGCAGTATACTATGTATCTATTCTTCCTCCCCATGCGCGATATTGAAGACATCGACATGAGGTAATTCGGGTCTAGATCCCAAAATATATTTATTTTCTTGGTGGGGTAGTGCATGGCAATTGGCGGACTGCTAGAGGTGATTGGCAGATCTGGACTCTTTGAGTATACACCTCCAATAAAGAACGCATGCTTTCCTTCAAGGTCTTTTACGCCATTAAAGCCCTTGGCTGCCATTTCTGAAAGATCGACAAAGTCCACAACTTCCGAAATCTTGGATAATAGCTGCCTGTAGTGCTCCGTTTCCTCGTGGTTGATGTAATCAAACAAGTAGCGGCCATTTGAAAGATTGTTTCTTACAAAATTTTGGTCGAACTTCCTGGTCCTATCTAATATGCCGTAGGCAATCAATTTCTCTGAAATTGTCGTGAATGGAATGCTGCCAAGGTGTTTTGCGCACATTGCCTCTATCCGCATAACATTTATATAGTCGACAGCAGAGTCATCTATCTCAATGGCCCGCGCAGCTTTCTGCGCATCGTGTATCTCGACCTGTTTTTCCCATTTCATCTTGGCCTTCTGTATTTGTGAAGGACTGAGATCGTTGCTCAGCCCTCCCGGGCGGTGAGCGAGGTCATGATCATTTGGGCACAATACAGCCAAGTTGGAATAGGTGTTATTCTGACTTTTCTCATATTCTTCGATGTGGTGGATAATATATGATGTCCCTTTAACCCCGTGGCACACGCAACAAGTATAGTTTGCGGATTCCAGAAGAAGGTCAACCACCTCCTTGTCTATTGGCGCCCTCTTAATGCAATTTGAGATATGCTTTGCCTCAGCGCTAGATAGATCAAATTTCTCAATCATGTCTTTTTGGCTAAGAACTCTGGCCTTGGAAGTGGTCAGCCCATTGCTCGTGGCCTTTTCGGCAATTCGACTTTCAACCCCATATCGAATAAATCGATCAATTTTTGACAAAGCCAATCCTCTTCAGCTATGATGTCCGCGCATCATCGTGCGCCATGAATATGACTGACAGTGCGAGATTTTCTCATTGCGGCCCATGCGATTGGACTTGTCAAGTTGAGCGGTGTGCGAGTTCACGTCTGTAACGTAGCGAAAACGTTGACCGTTCTATGCGTAGTCTGCCCGTCTCGTAGCAGTGATGCGATGTATAATATTAGAAGAAAACAAAACTCTCTTGCTGACCTTCAGCGGACTGTCCCACCCTTACCGCAAGCGTAACTTTTCGCGATCTATCAAGCTTGTAAGCGAGGGTGAAATGACTGAAGTTCTGGAAGTGGCGGTTGATACGCGGGTCTCGCCATGCCTGCATCCGCAAGTCGTGGCGTTTCTGGATGATTACGACGACAATTCGAAGGGCGTGCTTGGGCAGGTCCTAACCGCCTTCGACACCGCATACCAGGGTATGCGCAAAGTGCATGACGCCCGCGCGGCGGCGGCGCAAGACCCGACACTGACTAAAGCGGCGCAGTTTATTCGGACGTAGGACATGTCAGGTAAAATGTTCAGGTCCGCTGCCGGCGCGCTCGACAAGGCGCATGGGAACTTGAGCTTAGCCATTGCGACACTGGAAGATCAGCTTCCCTCGCCGATCGGCGCCGAAACGGCTGGCAGCTACGGTAAGGAAATCCGGGTGTATGTGAACGGTCTGGCCGAGCATCAGGGCACGAGCACCGTGGACACGCGGCCCGGGCAGAAGGCTCTGGGCTTCGTGCGGCAGGCCGTCAGCAGCGGTGACGAAATGACGGTCGCTGCAGTTCGGGGCGATCCGGCCTATCTCAGCGGCATCATGCGCGACATGCAGCAGTCCCTGACCGGAATTTATCGGGAGAAGCACAGCCCGGCAGAGGCCAAGCGCTTCCGCCCGTCACGGGTCGCAGTAAAGGATGATCGCTGCACCGTGAATGAACGGCCGCTTTCCCGGGCTCGCCGCAGTTGCGTTGCTGCACTGCCGTCAGACCGCTATCCGCCCTTCCTGACGGACCAGTCGCCGGCCGTGTGATTCTGGCGACGAAGGTCCGCTCTCGCGTCCTGAGAGCCTTGGTTTGCCGCACCGCCGTCAGAGTGCTTTCCGCCCTTTTCGTCGCTGCTGGCTTGTACCCTCCGCTGTCCCGAAGGGGCCTGGTAGTTCCCCAGCAGTCGCAAGCGCAGGCTGAAGTCGCCTCCGCTCGGAGTTGACCGCTCCTGCTACCTGCCTGTATTGACCCAGCTGAATCTGCTCAGGTTA
>KZ836051.1 GCA_003255745.1 Paracoccus saliphilus | reverse complement strand
ATCACCTCGATCCGCCTCTGGCTCCGCCATTCAGCCAATCAGCCTTAGCAGATATGCACCGTAGTCGTTCTTGGCGAACTTGGCGGCGCGCTCGCGCAGCTGGTCGGCGCTGATCCAGCCGGCTTCAAAGGCGATCTCCTCGGGGCAGCCGGTCTGCAGGCCCTGGCGGTTCTCCAACGTGCGCACGAAGTTGCCGGCATCCAGCAGGCTGGCATGGGTGCCGGTGTCCAGCCAGGCAAAGCCCCTCCCCATGCGTTCGACCGTCAGGCTGCCATCGTGCAGGTAGCTTTCCAGAAGGGTGGTGATCTCCAGCTCGCCGCGATCGGACGGCTTGACGGCGCGGGCCCGTTCCGGCGCGGTCCCGTCAAGGAAATAGAGGCCCGTGACGGCATAGTCCGAGGGCGGCACCCTGGGCTTTTCGATGATCGCGCGGGCGCGCATCTGGTCGTTGAAATCAACGACGCCATAGCGCTCGGGGTCTGACACGCGATAGCCGAAGACGGTGCCGCCGTCCTTGCGCGCATCGGCCGTGGCCAAGAGCTCGGGCAGGCCGTGGCCGAAAAAGATGTTGTCGCCCAGCACCATGGCCGAGGGACTGCCGGCCAGGAAGTCCTCGGCCAGGATATAGGCTTGCGCCAGACCGTCGGGCGAGGGCTGCACGATGAAGGTGAAGCTGATCCCCCACTGGCTGCCGTCGCCCAGCAGGCGGCGGAACTGGTCCTGATCCTCGGGCGTGGTGATGATCGCGATCTCGCGGATGCCGGCCAGCATCAGGACGGTGATCGGGTAGAAGATCATCGGCTTGTCGTAAAGCGGCAGCAGCTGCTTGGACACGCCCATGGTGATCGGATAAAGCCGCGTGCCCGATCCGCCGGCCAGGATGATGCCCTTGCGCTGTGTCATGACCTGTCCTTCAGTTGTTGCAGCACGCGCGCAAGACCCATCCGCCAGTCGGGACGCTGGATCCCGAAATCCCGCTCAATGCGACCGCAGTCCAGCCGCGAGTTCAGGGGGCGCCGCGCCGGGGTTGGATAGTCCGTGCTGGGAATGTCCGCGACTTCGGTTTCCATGCCGGCGCGGGCAAAGATCTGGCGTGCGAAATCGGCCCAGGAGACGTCCGGCGCCCCGGAAAAATGATAGATCCCGCCCTTGGCTGGATCGGCCTGCATGCCCCAGAGGACCGCCAGGGCGGCCGCCGCGATATCCGCGGCGGGGGTCGGACCGCCGACCTGGTCGCCCACGATGGTCAGGCGGTCACGTTCGGCGCCCAGTCTCAGCATTGTTCTGACAAAATTCGTGCCATGAGCCGAGAACACCAAAGAGGTCCGCATCACCGCCCATTGCCCGGCGGCGGCTGCGACGGCCTCTTCCCCTGCAAGCTTGGTGGCCCCGTAGACGCCCAAGGGACCGGTCGGCGCATCCTCGTCGCGCGGCAGATGGCCCGCGCCGTCAAGGACATAGTCGGTCGAGATGTGCAGGAACGGGATGCCCAGGGCCGCGCATTCCCGCGCCATCGCACCCGGCGCGTCCGCATTGACGGTGTGGGCGGCATCTGGTTCGGCTTCGGCACGGTCCACGGCAGTATAGGCGGCCGCGTTGATGACGAAGCGGGGGGCCATCATGCGGATCGCTGCGGCGCAAGCCTGGGGATCGGCCAGATCTGCCTCGTCGCGGCTGAGGAACCTGGCGCGCGGCGCAAGTTCCGCCAGTTCGCGGGCCACCTGCCCGCTGCGACCAAAGACCAGAAGTTCGCGCATCACGCCGCCCCCAGGCGCCGGCCGACCCCGTCGCGGGACAGAAGCGGCTGCCACCAGTCGCGATTGGCCAAATACCATTCCACCGTGCGCCGCAGCCCCTGCTCGACCGTCACCGAGGGTTGCCAGCCCAGTTCATCACGGATGCGAGTGGGGTCGATGGCATAGCGGCGGTCATGGCCAGGGCGGTCGGCCACGAAGGTGATCAGATCCGCGTGCGGCGCGCCTGCGGGATGCAGTTCATCCATATGGGCGCAAATGGTGCGCACCAGGTCGATGTTGCGGGCCTCATTCTCGCCGCCGATGTTGTAACTGCGCCCCGGTTGGCCCTTTTCCAGCACCAGCAGCAGGGCATCGGCATGATCCTCGACGAACAGCCAGTCGCGGATGTTGCCGCCGTCGCCATAGACGGGGATCGGCTGCCCGGCCAGCGCCTTGAGGATCACCACCGGAACAAGCTTTTCCGGGAAGTGATAGGGCCCGTAGTTATTCGAACAGTTGGTCAGGACCACCGGCAGGCCATAGGTCTCGTGCCAGGCACGCACCAGGTGGTCCGACCCGGCCTTGCTGGCGGAATAAGGGCTGCGGGGGTCATAGGGGGTGGTTTCCGTGAACTGGCCGGTGTCGCCCAAGGATCCGAAGACCTCGTCGGTCGAGATGTGGTGAAAGCGGAAGCTGTCGGGCCGGCCCTCGCGGACCCAGAAGGCACGCGCGGCCTCCAGCATGTTGAACGTGCCGATCACGTTGGTCTGGATGAAGGCATCTGGCCCGTCGATGGACCGATCCACATGGCTTTCGGCCGCCAAGTGCATGATCGCGTCGGGCTGGTGCTGCGCCAGGATGCGGTCCAGCGCCGCGCGGTCGCAGATGTCGGCATGTTCAAAGGCATAGCGGTCGGACCGCGCGGCATCCGCGACATTGGCCAGGTTGGCGGCATAGGTCAGCGCGTCGAGGTTCACGACCTGGTGCCCGCGTGCAATGGCCAGCCGGACCACGGCCGAGCCAATGAAGCCTGCGCCGCCGGTGATCAGGATCTTCATGCCTTGGCCTCGAAGATGAAGGGGGACTGCCAGTCGGCAAAGGCGGGCGCGGCGTGGTCCTTGTCCGACAGGACCGGGTCGCTGACGTCCCAGTCGATGCCCAGGCTGTCCCACGCCACCGCCCCGTCAGCCTCGCGGTCATAATGCGCGGTACACTTGTAGACGATTTCGGTATCGGGTTCGCGTGTGACGAAGCCATGCAGGAAGCCCGCCGGGATCCACAGCTGGCGGCCGTTCTCAAAGCTCAGCTCCGTGCCGAACCACTGGCCATAGGTCGGGCTGCCTTCACGCGCGTCGACGGCCACATCGAACAGCCGCCCCCGCCCGCATCGCACCAGCTTGCCCTGCGCATGGGGCGGGGCCTGGTAATGCAGCCCGCGAACGGTGCCTGCCTGGCGCGACAGCGAGTGGTTGTCCTGAACGAATTCCGGCAGGTTCACCCCCGCCTCGCGCAGCGTCTTGCGGTTCCAGCTTTCGGAAAAAAACCCGCGATCATCGCCATGGCGCGCCGGCGTCAAGACAAAGACATCTTGAAGGAAAGTTCTTTCGATCTGCATCACTGACTCGTTCTTTTGCAAGATGTCTAGGCGCAAGCCAGCACCTTGTCAGCCTGTCTTCTCTGAAAACGCAATGTTGTGCGCGGGCATGCCGGATCGGAAGGATCGTCTTTCAGAACGGCAGTTGTGACGGGGCGGCCGATCATGGTAACGCGGATCGAACCGCCGGGCATCGCCGGCAGCAGCCGCGAGCCGCATGAATGGCCCCTTCATCCACAACCTTTGCCGCGGTCGTTGTCACGCATGACCGGCTGGAAAAGCTGCGCGTCACGATCAGCAGCCTGTTGGCAGAGCCGGTTGATCAGGTCTTCATCGTCAACAACGCCTCGACCGACGGAACGGGGGCTTGGCTGGACAGCCTGGATGACCCCCGGCTGATCGTGCATCACAGCGCAGCCAACCTGGGCGGCGCGGGCGGGTTTTCCCGTGGGATGCAGTTGGCGCGGGATCAGGGCGATGCGGACTGGATCGTACTGATGGACGATGACGGTCGGCCCCAATCCGGGACTTTCGCCGCTTTCAAGGCGCTGGACAAGACAGGCTGGGACGCCGTCGGCGCGGCTGTTTATCATCCCGACGGCAGGATCTGCGAGATGAACCGCCCCTATCGCAACCCGTTCTGGCATCGAGGCGAGTTCCTGCGGACATTGGCACGCCTGCCCTTGGGGCGCGGCCGCGCCGGCTTTCACCTAAGCGATGCGGATTACAACAATGATGCCCCGCCTCGGGCGATCGACATGAGCAGCTTTGTCGGCTTGTTCCTGTCACGCGAGGCGCTGATCCGGGCGGGCCTGCCCGATCCGCGCCTGTTCATCTATGGGGACGACCAGCTTTACACCTTGCAGATGCGCCGTCAGGGCCTGCGCATCGCCTTTGTGCCGCAGATCCGCTTTGATCACGACACGGCGGCGCAGCAGGGTCAGTCGGGGGTTGTGCTGCGACCGATCTGGAAGGTGTTCTACATGTATCGCAATGCCCTGATGGCCTACCGGGTCGCGGCAGGACCGTGGTTCTGGCCGCTGGTGCCGGTGCTGCTGCGCAAGTGGCGCCGCAAGGCCGCCGACTATGGTCCGGATGCCGTGCAGTTCCGCGCGATTTTGGACCAGGCCGTGCGGGATGGACTGGCCGGACGGCTGGATCGGCCCCATGACGAGGTACTGCGCCTGGCCGCAAGTTCTTAAACACCGCGGCCACTGCCTCGGACGCCTACGGGTTCCTGCGAAGAAGAGATCNGAAGAGATCCTAGGTCATGTTGACAAATGGCGGAGCCAGAGGCGGATCGAGGTGATGTCGATGAAGGCCGCGAAGCTTTCGGCGGTCTTGTCGCAGCGGGTTGCGACGTGGCGGCATGCTTCAGTTTGTTGAAGCAGCGTTCGACCAGATTGCGCAGCCGGTAGAGGGTGCGGTCTACGGCGACGCGCAGCTTGCGGGTTTTGCGCATCGGGATCACCGGCACCACGTTGGGGGCCTCCACGGTCTTGCGAACCCTGTCTGAGTCATGGCCGCGATCCGCCAG
>QKYL01000163.1 GCA_003255745.1 Paracoccus saliphilus | reverse complement strand
AGTATCGGCATTGGGCGTGTCGCGTTCCCGGAAGCTGTGCTGGAGGGAGGCACCCATGTTGCCCATGGTCTTGATCTTGGCGCAGCGGAGGATGGCGAAGCTGCGCTGCGCCCCAAGATGGAGCATCCTACCGCCGGTGCTGCGGTCCAGGCGGAGGCGCCAGGCGTCCTCCTCCTCGTTGCCTCGCGCGCCCATGAACCGCTCCTCCGAAGGAAGGTTTATGTGTACTCACTAGACAATTTGGCACAAGGCCAAATTGATCGCTCGCCCCGCAAGACGGGGAAGGAACACATCAACCTTCCTTCGGAGGGCGTTGCCCATAGCAAGTAAGCGTCCGGTCTCACTGACCTGCCTGACATAGAGACGGTTCGATAGTGTCCACCATAGGATAGTGGCACTACGGGTATGTGATGGTGTGTCGGACGAACAGGCAAGCTGAACGGCGTTGACCTGCAGGCGTGGCTTGCAGACACCCTCGCACGCATCCCGGACTACGAAATCACCTGCGTCGACGAACTGCTCCCTTGGAAGCACCGCGCATAGCGGTAGGCGGGACGGTTCAGCCTCTACGGTGTGAGCCCCATCATTTGCAGTGCGGCCCGGCCATTAGGACCATAGGGGTTCCCGAGCGTCTCCCACATATCTTGGTGGAAGTAGCTTTGCCCTGTGACGAGTTGAACGGGTTTCCCGGCAGCCTCGAGCGCCGCGACGAAGTCCTGGGCCTGCCGCTGGAACTCAGGGGTTTCCAGCGTGCCGTAAGAGACCACTACGGGAACGTTGATCCGGTCGAGATGGCGCTGCGGGCTCATAGAGTGTTCCATCTCGTCGGTGAACGCGATGTAGGCATTCCGCCAGGACAGGCGCACGGGCGCGAGATCATACATCCCACTCATGCACAGGCCGCCCTTCACGGCATCGGCCGGAAGGCCGAACTCTCCTGCCCAGTCCGTTGTGAGCGCGACTGCCGCAAGATGGCCGCCCGAGGAATGGCCTCCGATATAGACTTGCCCTGGGTCGCCTCCGAAACTTTCTGCGTTCTGCACCACCCAGGCAATCCCGCGTCGCACCTGGTCGGCCATCCGGCTTAGGTCTCCATCGAGTTCGTTCACGGGGGAGAAATCAAGGGCCACGAAACTTGCACCGCGGTCCAGGAGCATTTCGGCCGCAAAGGCTGCCGAGCTGGCTTCGAGGTAAAGCCAGATCCCACCGTGGATGAAAATAAAGACCGGGCCGCCTGCTTGGGGCGCCTTGTATATGTCCATGGCTTCGCCCGGGCTCTCGCCATAGGCCACGCGCTCCGGGTAGCCGTGCCGGAAGCGCAGGTCAAAACTAAGGGCAGACAGCCTTGAGTTCACGGCGTCCGTATGGGGCTGGTAAAATTCCTGATTGTAGGCGGCATCGAGTTCGTCTTGATCGAGATCGCCCCAGACAATCGGACCTTTGACGTGGCCCGGCAGGCCCAGATCACAGCTGGGACGCGCGAAAGCGGGCGCGGCGAGCAGGCTTGCGCCGACAGTCAACGCTGCTCGGCGTGTGATGGCAGGAGCGGTGGAAAGATGCATCGGAAAGCCTCCCTTGCTCGGACCAGAGACTCTTCAACAAAATGAATACCATATCCTCCCGGCCATGTATTCAAACTTTAGAGGACGGATCAGTTCGTGAATTCGTGCGAAACCCAAAGCTTGAGCATCAGCTGGGCACTCGCGACAGATCCGCATTTTTAATGAGGTTCAGGGCACTGGTCGCGCGTGCCGTTCAAACGCGGCATGCCTCTATCCTGCGCTACGCTTGCCTCTACAACGGCCAGCAGGGCGGTGAGGCCCGACGCTATTCCGTTTCCATTATGCAACTTAAGGTAAATTAACATTTTTTCATGCACCTACAACTTTTGTCTGGAGAAATGCCCGATTGCATGCATAGGTTAACGCAACGGAAGGATGAGTACTCTAGATAGGATTCTCCTCAATGAAGCCAGAATCTTGTAGAAGAAGCTTGCCTCATGAAGTGCCGCTGAAGAACCTGACTTGGGAAGAGTGGCGCTTGTTGATTGCTGCCGTGGCGGCCTATCAGCATAATTCCAAATATCAGGCTCTTCATATGAAACTACTGGCTCAGCATAGTCTTTCGCGCGAAATTTCTTCCGTGCAGCAGAAATCGTTTGAAGGAAGGCAGACAGCGCAGTCTGTGCGGTAGTCAGCTACATCGCGCACAGCGCTGGCCAAACAGCCTGTTATCTAGACGCCGCCAAAGAAGCTTTGAACCGGATGATTTTGCACAGCGGACCTGCTTCCGGTGGCTCGATCTCCGGCTCTTGTCCGCCTCGGGAGTAGCACTATGGTCCAAGGATCTGCGCGTACACTCGCTGCCACGCAGGGGTTCAGGGACCGATTGTTGGCGGGAAGAACCGCTGCCGATCTTACCGAGAATGAAGTAGATGAACTGTTCAACATCCTTGTTCAGCTACTGGAAAGTGAGCCCAACGCCTTTCGCGACAAGAGTGTGAGCAATCTGCGGAAGATCTATGAGTTGAGTTAGCTGCCGCTACGGCGGTTAGATTTTCGGACTTTGCTGACCTTCTGCGGGACAATTGTGCTTTTGCCAGGGGCCTCCTCCTCGGCATCAGGCTGATTTGTTTGCCACCGCTCGACCAGCAGGTAGATGGCCTGATCGACCTTTGCATTGATCATAAACTCAATGTCCGCATCGGCGGACCTTTCCTCTACTCGGCTCCGGCCCTTTGTGCTGGTGGCGGCGCCTCTACCTTCGGCTCCGCGCGCGGACATCGCGGACATATCGTCATCCCCTGTTTCTGACACAAAGAGTGTCATCCTGGTTCCTCGTCAGATCAACCTGTCATCCTGATCCATAGCGGCAGCTACCTCCGAGAGGTTCCGATCAAGCCGACGCCCCCACAACCTCTGGCTGATCCCGCCCCTGCCCCAAGTGCCGCTTCATAAGACCCATTACAGGCAGCAGCAGAGGCCGGAGGTTGAACCAGAGAAGGCGCCGAAGCGTTTTTCAACCAGACGTTAACCATGCCGAAACGTCCTTGCCTTATTAGAAAGTCTATCCCGGCCCCGTTCTCCTCCCTGCGGCGCCGGCGACACAACAGCCCCCGGTCCTGCCGCTCCTTCCTCCCTGCGGCCAGGTCCGGGGGTCTTTGCGTGTAGAACAGCGCCTTGCCCAGGTGGGATCTTTCAAGGCTCTAGAACGGCCACCAGCGGCGGCGCTTGGCAGAGGGGACGGGTGCAGATTTAGGGCGCTGATCAGCTAATAGGCTCGTTGCCTGCTGACGCCACTTGTCCCTGTCCTCGCGCAGATCAGCGATGGTTTCCTGTAGAAGAGCGCGCTCCCGTTCGCGTTCTTTTTCATGCATTTCCAACTGGATGCGAAGCGTTTCTAAGGCGTTACTATGGTGTTCCATATCGTTCCGTAGTAACGGAACGCGGAGTACTTCTTGGGATGGAGAGGGGAACACCCTGTGCAGCTCTGCGGGGTCAATGGAATATGATCCATCATCGGCTTTACTGGCAGAAATTTTGCCAGTCTTAATTGCTCTGTGGATAGTAGTTTTGCTCTTCCCAGCAGCTTTTGCGGCGTCTCCAAGGGTGTAACTCATGGGGTTACGTCTCGTTCCAAAGCGCCTGTCACTACCTGTTCCAAGGTGTTCCGCTTTTTTATGCGGTATTCACGCGCGAAAGTTACACGATCACCTTTAAAGAACAGGGCTGGATTAACCCAGAACTGATTAGGTGCTTTTGGAGCAAGGAAGCCTTTGCTGAGAAGCTCCTTCAAGCCTCTCTGAAAGCTCTTCTCGCTCATGTCGATTGCTCGACCGTTCAGGCCTTCATCAAAGAAAAAGAGAGTGAGACTGTCGGCATACCCTCCTGTCATCTTCGATGACTGATATTCCGCCAGAACCGTGTTGAAGACGCGTGCACCCGTTTTAGTAAGATCGAACGCTGCCCGCACTCCTTCGGCAAAAACTTTGACGAAATGCTCCTCGTCACGTTCCTCGATAGTGTGAATAACCGTTGCCCCTACGACCTCCCCCGTCTCAGGGTCCAGCAGGTCACGCGGGGTACTTCTGGTACGGACAGTCTTTGTCGATGTACGAATTTCAGCGCCAGCCATGAAGGGGTTTTCTCGGGGGCTATAGTCGAGCCGACGAAGGTTGACCTCCTTGGTCTCCAGGACGCTTAGGCTAGTCACTTTCGGAGATTCATTAGACACAACAGGCCCCTTCTTTTGTCTTTTGACAACTAGGCTATCTTCGCTCGAAAGACAAAAATCAACGTATATTTGTCTCGGGATGGTAATTTTTTGTCTTTCGAGATCAAAATTTTGTCTTTTGCGTTGTTGTAAACAAAGGAAAAAAGCGTGTTTTCCTTCTCAATCTTATATAGGCAGGCAAAAAATCCACAGTCCGGGCGCGCTTGCGCGCCGGGGGGGAGCGCCCGCCAGGTAGCTGGCGACCCCCCGCCGGAAGGACGGATTGTGGAGTTTTTGTTTGCCGTCGGACGCGAGGCCCCTTGTGGGCCGAGTGGACGACTCCGCGTGCGTTTGCGTACGCGGCGGGTGGGGGTCCGGGGGAGGGGAAGCCTGCTCGCCCGCTGTTCAGGCGGCACCGGCAGGATCTGCTGAGAATGGGCTAGTGCCCGTCCTCCCAAGCGTCGTCCTTGGGCTTGATCCGATGCTCGGCTGCGGGTTCATCCCGGACCTGCTCCTGGACGACCGGTTTCGACTTCGGGGCGTGCTCGATCGCAGGCTTGGGCTGTGTTCTGGCCTTGGTGGGAGCCTTTGCCTTGACGGCGGGCTTGGCTGCCGGGGCATCGAACGCGTCCAGCGCTTCTTTGGCTGCCGTGTGCAGGCGGGTCACGAGGG
>QKYL01000162.1 GCA_003255745.1 Paracoccus saliphilus | reverse complement strand
CTTGTTCTGGCTGTGATCAAGAACGAGTCCTAGTCCAAGTGGCCGGCGATAGCCCGGCCCAGGGCGAAAAGGCGCTGTTCCAGGATCACCGGCGTTTCGCAGACATAGGTCAACGACTGCTGGCGTTCGGTGAAGATACGAGAGTCCCAGTCCAAAGCCTCTTCCTCGGCATCGATCGCGTCAAAGTCAGGCTGTTCGGCGGCTTCCAGTTCGGCCATGCGGGCGCGCCGGGCCTCGATCCGGCCCGACATCTCGACCTGCGAGCGGCCATAGCGGGAGATGCCGGCGATCAGCGCGCTGCGGTCACGCTCGATCTTGTCGAAAATCGCCTGCATCAGGGCCACCAGCTGGGCATTGTCTGCCTGGGCGGCGAATTCTGCGATCTCGGCTTCGGCCTGATCAAGCGGCAGGCGCCGCTGTTCCAACCGGGCGGCCAGCTGATCAATGCGGGGGTCGCGCGCCATTTCGGCCGAGGTTTCATCGGGCGCGGGGCCAGTCCAGACCTGCCCCAAGGACAGGTTCGGCTGCTTGCGCTGGATACAGGGCCAGTCGGGATCGGTGCCGGCGGCGCTGAAGGCGGGTCCAGCCGTCAGCAGGGCGATTACCAAGGACAGGCGGATCATGCGGGGCCTCCTTTCCGGCGGGCCCAGAGGCCCTTTTGCGGATCATACATAAAGACGGCCGCCCCGAAGAACGCGGCCAGGCAGCCCAAAACCACTGCCAAGGCCGTCCAGTTCATCTGCAGGTACAGCGCAAAGCGGATCAGTTCGACGGCGTGGGTGAAGGGGTTGAACAGGCAGATGTCGTGCAGCAGGGGCGAACTTTCGCGCATCCGCCACAGCGGATAGAGGGCCGAGGAGGCAAAGAACATCGGGAAGATCACGAAGTTCATCACGCCGGCAAAATTTTCCAGCTGGCGGATGGCACTGCTGAGGAACAGGCCCATCGCGCCTAGCATCAGCCCCGACAGGATCAGCGCCGGGATGACGGCAACATAGCCCCAAGCCGGGGGCCTGATACCCCAGAACCAGGCGATCGCCAGGAAGGTAAAGACCTGGATGATCGACACGATCACCCCTGCGATCAGCTTGGACCCCAACAGGAACCAGCGCGGAAAGGGGCTGACCAGCAGGGTCCGCATGGCGCCGGTTTCGCGGTCATAGACCATCGACAGCGACGATTGCATGCCGTTGAACAGCTGGATCATCGCGACGAGGCCAGGGGTCACATAGACCTCGTAGAGGACATAGGTCTGGTAGGGCGGCGAGATCGACAGGCCCAGAACGGCGCGAAAGCCGGCGGCAAAGATGAACAGCCAGACCAGCGGCCGCACCAGCGCCGCCAGAAAGCGCCCGCGCTGGTTGACGAAGCGTTGGGTCTCGCGCCGGGCGATGCCAAGAAAGGCGGTCAGCCAGCCGCGGGCCGAGGCGGTGGGATGGATCATGCGGCGACCCCGGTCATGTCCAGGAAGGCGCGGGTCAACCCGTCCGGACCCGCGATCTGTGCCGCGGGTCCGTGGCGCAGCACCTGGCCGCGATGAAGGATCACCAGGTCGTCGTCGGGCGCGATCTCGTCCATGATATGCGTGGCCCAAAGGGCAGAGACGCCGTGGTCGGCAATCAGCCGGCGGGTCAGTGCCAGCACCTCGGCACGGGACTTCACGTCGAGGCCCACCGTCGCCTCGTCCAGCAGCAGCAGTTCGGGCCGGTGGATCAGGGCGCGCGCGATCTCGGCTCGCCGGGACTGGCCGCCGGAAAGGGCGGTGATGCGGGCATCCGCGCGGTCTGCCAGATCGACCTGGGCCAGCACCTCGTCGATGCGCGGACGCGCCAGCCGGCCCGGAATGCCATGAAGACTGGCGTGGTAGATCAGGTTCTGCCGGATGGTCAGGTCGGCATCCATCGCGCGGCTTTGAAAGACCACCCCCAGACGGGCCAGTGCCTGCGACGGCTGGCGCCGCAGGTCGTGACCCGCAACCCGGATTACCCCCGAGCGGTTGTTGTAAAGCCGCGTGATCAGCGAAAAGAGCGTGGTCTTGCCCGCCCCGTTTACCCCCAATAGCGCCGTGAACCCGCCCTGCGGCACCGTCAGCGACACATCCTTCAGCGCCTGCACGGCGCCGAAGTTGTGGCTGACCTGGTCGATCTCAAGCGCTGCGGTCAAGGGTACCTACTGGATGTTGAAGACGGCTTGCAGACTGTCGCCCGATGATCCGGGCACTGACAAGGCATATCGTCCGGGCAGCACGGCGATGAAACTGAGCGTCGCGGTGCCGGCGCTGTCGAATTCGATGCTGTGGACGCCCATCGGGCGGATCTCGATGTCGTCGATGACGATCTCGTTGATCCAGATGGCCCTGAAGAAGTCGCCGCCGGACAGGGCAAGTTCCTGACTGCCGTCGGCAGTGATGTCGATGCGGTAATAACCTCCCGATTTCAGCGTGTATTCCGCCGATGCCACCGGCTGGCCGGACGCCAGTGTCAGCGGCGCAAGTTCGGTGCGATTGTCACGCGCCAGAAGCCCCGCAAAGCCATAGTCGAACTTGCCCGCCGCCTGGTGGACGCCGTCCCCCTGCCCGTCCTTGCCGCCTTCCTCCTCAGGTGTTGCAGCTTGTGCCGGTGCCTCGGTTGCTCCATCCGTCGCGGGCGCTTTGGCCGGGGCATCCTGTGCGGCAGCCGGCAGGGCCAGGATCATCGCAAGGGCCGCGCCCGACATCAGCCTGTTCAGCAAGGTCATCAATCGTTCCTTTTCCTGTTGGAATCAGTTGGGGGCGACCACGACGCCCCAGGGTTGCTGGCCCACCTGGACCGACCGCACCACTTCGTCTCGGGCGACATCGATGATCGACACGTCGTTCGAATTGCCGTTGGTGGTGTAAAGGTAGGTCTCGTCCGGGTTGAAGGCCATCTGCCAGACACGCTGCCCGACCAGAAGGTAATCGATCACCTCGTCCGTCTGCGCGTCGATGACCGCCACGCGGTTGGCGGGCCCAAGCGCGACATACAGCTTCTTTCCATCCGAGGTGACGCGCGCGGCTACAGGCTGAATCGCCTCGGGCAGGACACCGGGGATCTCGAAGGTGATCTTCTTGGTGATCTGCTGGGTGGCGGGATCGATCACGCTGACCGTGCCGCCGATCTCGGATGTGACGTAAAGCTTGGACCCGTCCGCTGTGAACTGGGCAAAGCGCGGACGGCTGTCCACCAGCACGTTCGCCGTGATCTCGTAGGTTTCAGTGTCGATGAAATGCGCCATGTTGGTCGTTTCCGACGTGTTGATGACAACGCGGCCATCCGGGCTGACGCCCATCCCTTCGGGTTCGACCCCAACGGGGATCTCGGCCAGGACGCGGTGGGTCTTGACGTCCACAACCGTGACCAAGTTGTCATCCTCGTTGGCGATATAAAGCGGGTTGCCCGACGGATGCAGCACGAACAGCTCGGGGTCGGGTCCTGAAGGCAGCGTGTGCAGCTCTTCCATCGTGTTCGGGTCAAAGACGCGCACCAGATCGTCGTCCGAGGCGCAGACGTAAAGTTCGGTCCCGTCAGGGCTGATGGTGATCCCGCGCGGGCGGTTGCCGACGGGATAGGTGCCGATCACCTCCATCGTTTCGCCGTCCAGAACGGTCACGTCATTGCTGCGTTCATTCGTGACAAAGACGCGGTTGGCCAAGGCGGGACCGGCCAGTGCCAGCACGGCGACGGCTGTGGCAGAGCAGAGCAGGTGCTTCATGGGGGTCCTCATGGAAATTGGCATTCGGTTTCGGGTCCGTCGATGCCCAGGGTGTCCAGCTGGCTGGTCTGGTGCAGATACTGGTCCTGCGGGCTGACCGAGGTGGTCAGCACCCCCGTGGTCAGCAGGATGGGCTGCCGGACCTGGTGGTCCCAAGCCCGTACGGTCAGGGCCTGGCCCTTGAAGCCCGCCACATCGAATCTGTCCGACAGGATGAACTCCTTCAGCACCTTCGGGTCGCCGGACTGGGTGCGGGTCGCGGCCTCGCCCACGATGCGCAGGGACAGCCAAGCCTGATAATCCTCTTCGCGAATCGGGCGGTTGGCCAGGCGTTCGAAGCGGTTCTGGAATTGCGTGCCGCCCCAGGCTTCCATCGCCGGGTGCCAGCTGCGCGGCACCAACCCGGCCGACCCCGCCACCGGGCGCGGGTCCCAGGTCAGATAAGGCAGATAGGCGGCAAAGACATCGGCCTCGTCGGCGGTGATGACGATATCATGCTGGGCCGCGCGTTGGGTAAAGACTGGCAACTGCGCCTGCACCTGCACATGACCGCTGTCGGTGCGGCGGGCGCCGCCGGTGTCCACGTATTCACGCTCTTCCACGATCTGCGCACCGAACTTGGCGGCCGAACGGCGATAGGCGTCCGCCATCGCCTGATCCTGGGGGTGGCTGCCGTGGATCAGGAACCAGCGCGGCCAGTTCTTCCACATCAGGAACTGGGCAAGGCCATCCGCCAGCATCGCCCGGCTTGGGGCAACATGGATGGTGTTATAGCGGCAATCCGCGCCGCGCAGGTTGTCCCCCCGGGCGCGGGCGTTGATCACCATGGCCCGATCGCCGGCTTGATCGGCCAAGGCCAGCGTCGTCGCATCATCGGCCAGAAGCACGATGAACTCGATCCCGTCGTCCAGCAGCTTGCCCATCTCGGCGGCGGCGGTCTGGGGGCTTGCGGCAACCTCTACCGCTTCGAAGTCCTGGCCCATAAAGCGGCCGGTGGTGTCGTTGTCCTCGATGGCCAGGCGGGCTCCCGCGAAACCAAGGTCCGCAGGTTCCAGGTCCAGCCGCGAAATGGGCGGCAGGCCGGGATCGTCCACCCGCAGCACGGCTGTCCGGATCAGCACCGGATCGGGGGTCTGGGCAGCGGCGGGCTGGGCCAGCGCCACAGCGCCCGCCAGAAGTCCAATAAGTCCTTTCAGCATTTCTTGTCTCCCTGACAGCATGGTGGAGGGTGAAGGGTCATGGGGCAAGCCGGTTAATTATCCCGCGCCGGCCGGGAAGTTTTGGCTCAACCTTAGGTCTTGGGTCCTCAGTCTTTTGTCTTATGGACGCGATACCGGACCCGGCGCATGGTCGGGGCATGAACATATCTCGCCACATCCTGATCCTGTCGCTGGTGATCGCTCCGTTCGGCGCCATGGGCCAGACCGCCGCCCGGCCCGCGCCGCAACCGGGTCAAGCCACCTGGTTCGGCATCCATTATCTGGACACCTCGACCGAGGGAGAGATCAACGGCGTGCGCGCGGACGAAACCGCCCGTCTTGCAATGATCGAGGACTATATTGCCGAGGATCTGACAAAGCGCGGCTTTACGCTGGCCGAGCCACCGGCAGAGGCCGTGGCCGACATCAAGAACCCCGTCCATTCAAACGGAGCGGACACCCGCATCGCCGCCGAGATGGGATCGGATTACGCAATCGCAGGCGAGGTCCAGAAGGTGTCGAACCTGATCCAGTCGGTGAACCTTTATGTCCGGGATGCCGAAAGCGGGCAGACCCTGCGGGCGGGCTCGGTTGAAATCAGGGGCAACACCGATGACGCCTATCGGCGCGGTTACAGCTACTTGCTGAGAAACATCATTTTTCGAGAGGACTGACAGGAATGTTGAAGACGCAGGTTCTTGCCGTTGCGCTTGGCGCGGTCGTGGCCTTTGCAGGCGCGGCAGCGGCGCACGGCCCCTCGCGGCTCAAGACCGAACAGACGGTCGTGCTGGACGCCACCCCCGCCGAGGTCTGGGAGGTGATCGGTGATTTTGACGACATGAGCTGGCACCCGGCCATCGCATCGACCGAAATGACCCCCGAAGGCGCCCCCGCGGACGTGCCCGACGAATCGACACGCGTCCTGACCTTGAAGTCCGACAGCGGAACGCCGACCATCACCGAGCAGCTGATGGCCATCGACAACGACAAGATGAGCTACAAGTACATGATCACCGACGTGGACACGGCGGTCCTGCCGGTGACCAACTATTCCTCGACGCTGCAGGTCAAGGACAAGGCGGGCAAGGCCGAGGTCATCTGGAAGGGCGGCTTCTATCGCGGCTTTCCGAACAACGAACCCCCGGCAGAGCTGAATGACGAGGCCGCCGTGACGGCCGTGGACGGTGTGTACACGGCAGGGCTGGATGCGCTGGCGGAACGTTTTGGCCGGGCCGAATAGGCCAATGCGGTCCTGGCTGCCAATGATTGTTGCGTGGCTTGCATCCCCGGTCTTGGCCGGGGATCTTGCTTTTGTGACCTCTCAGAACGGCAATGCGCTTTCGGTGATCGATCTGGATCGCGCAGAGGTCATAGGCAGCCGTGATATTCCCGGCGCGCCGGCTCCGGTCGCCTATGATCCGCAGGCCGCGCGCGTCTATGTGATTGCCGCCAATACTGGCCGGCTGCATGTGCTGGACGAAGCGGGCATGCCCGTGGCGCAAAGCGACTTGGGTGAAGGCGCTTTTGGACTGGCGGTCGCACCGAGCGGGGGGGTCTTCGTCACCGACTGGTTCGGTGCCACGCTGACGCTTCTGGATGTCACCCTGAAGCCCGTCTGGCAGTCATCGACCGCGGCGGCACCCGCAGGCGTCGCGGTCAGCGCGGATGGCGCCCTGGTGGCGACGGCGGATCGCGATGCGGACACGGTTAGTATCTTCGACGCTGCCACCGGACGCCGGCTGCACCAGGTGAAAACCGCCGGTCCGCATCCCTTCGGTCTGACCTTCCATGATGGCAGGATTTACACGGCAGACGTGCAGGGCGACAGCGTCTCGGTGATCAATCCCGTCGCGGGACTGCTGGTGGCGCAGGTCCCAACCGGCAGCCATCCTTATGCTGTCGCATTTGCCGGGGGGCGCGGCTTTGTGACGAACCAGTACTCTTCCAGCGTCACGGTCTTTGATGCCGATACGTTGGAGGTTCTGGACGAGGTCGCAGTCGGCGATTACCCTGAGGGAATATCTGCCCTGCCGGACGGCAGCGCCGTTGCCGTCGCCAATTGGGAATCTGACGAACTTACGATCCTGAATGCGCACAGCCTGACAGTTCAGGCTCGGATTCCACTGCCTTTGGGACCGCGTGCCTTTGGCGTCTTTACGGGACGACAGGCTCTGCCGTGACAAGGGGTGCGCCCCCTGCCTCCAACCAGCCTTCCGTTCCACCAGGGAACCAGATCACCGGCCCAAGCCCCCATTCCAATGCGCGACGGGCGGCGTTCCAGCTCATCCAGCAATCTGCCCGACAGAAGATGACCACAGGTCTTTTGGGATCATCCTGCCGCACCCGCGTCAGGCCGTCGCGCAGGCGGGTTTCTTCGGCCGCGGCCAGCCGATCATAGCCGGTGTTCCACAACCAGACGGCGCCCGGTATGGTCTGGTGGGGCGGCTCGTTCCAGATCGTGCCTTCCGCCAGCCCTTCGGGACGGACCTTGCGAGGCATCACATCCAGAAATGCGGCCCCCTGCCGGTGGAGGGCAATGGCCTGCGCGGCGTCGATCACTTGCGCCCCCGCCAGACTGGCCGGCACAGGCGCACGATAAGGTTCGCCGCGATAGCTGTCAGGTTCGGGCACCGTTTCTGCCGCCGCGGCCGTTGCCAGCAGGACCGACAAAAACAGCGTCCGGATCACGGCAGCACCTCGCGGCCATAGTCATCAATCAAGGGAACGCCTGCATCATGCAGTATCTGGTTGATGCCGTCCTGGTTGCGGCGGATCAGGCTGTTCAATTGCCGCTTCCATTCCTGCTCCTCCAGGCGCACCCCCATGGTGATGCGATAGAACAGCTTGGGCCCGCCCTCTTCCTTCAGAAGCGGGATAAAGATCAAGTCGGGATCCTCCTTGATGCGGGGTCCGATCAGCGGACCCCACAGCACGGCAGCGTCCAGATCGCCGGTCTTGACACCCTCAAGAAGTTCTCCCATCGGGTCCTCGACACGGCGATCAACGAACAGATCGACGCCCCGCATGTTTGGCGCCAGCCCGGCACGGGCCAGATGGGTTGCAGGCGGCGTACCGGCAACCACCCCGATGTCGGCCTCTTTCAACGCCGGATCGCTTAGCCGGTCGACTGCGGCCAGCGGCCCGTCGCGCGGCACCACCAGACCATAGACCGAGGTGTAGTAATGATTGGTGTTCTGGACCAGTTCGTCCCCTTGGGCATAGCCGATTACCACGTCACAGGTACCCGCTCGCAGCGT
Source organism: Paracoccus saliphilus (assembly GCA_003255745.1). Classification (GTDB taxonomy): domain Bacteria; phylum Pseudomonadota; class Alphaproteobacteria; order Rhodobacterales; family Rhodobacteraceae; genus Paracoccus; species Paracoccus saliphilus_A. Next base: position 94,545 of record QKYL01000162.1, on the reverse strand, counting down.
GCGCGTGATGAACCCTGTGCCAGAGGGAAACCAGCTGTAGGTGACTGGCATATCCAGAAGCCCGCCGAAATATTCGGCCAGGCGGTTTTCGAACCCCGTTCCGTCGCGCGACGACATGGGCATGTTGGCCGGATCGGCACATACGCGGAACTGGGTCGTGGACCGAAGATCAGCCACCTGCGCCGCGGCGGGGGCGGCAAGCCCCAGCCCGGCGGCAATGGTCAGCGCAGTTGTCAGGCGCCGCATGGACCCGGTCACATCGACATGCAGGCATCTTCCTGCGCTGCATATTCCTCGGGCTTGTCGGCACGTTCGGCGGGGCGTCCGCGACCAATCGTGTCGGTCCCATGCGCCACCAGATAAGTGTAGATGTCGTCGATATAGCACCAGACGTTCTTGTTCGTCCCGAATGCAGGCATCACCGAATTCGTGCCTTGGCGACCTGACGCCACCACCTGCATGAAATCATAATAATCCATGCGCAGAACTGATTCCTTCAGCGCCGGCGCATAGGTCGATCCCTCGCCGTCGGGGCCGTGGCAGACGTGGCATTCCGCATGATAACGGCGGAAACCGTTGAAGGTCGCGAAATCGACCACGCCATCCTCGACCTTGAAAGTCGGAATCCCTTCGTCGTTCCGCCAGCGTCCGTCGGTCATCTCGACTGCCGTAATGTCGTGGCCACTGGGCATCACCGTCTCGCTCTCGGCGCTCTCGACGGGCTCTGCTTCGGTGGTTTCAGTTGTCGCATCGGCTTGCGCCAAGGCCATTGTGGCCAAGGTCGCGCCAAGTACCAGCGCCGTCAGACTGGTGATGGCTTTCATGTGGCTTTCCTCCCATGTCGTTACCTGCCTGCTCTCCTCAGACAGGACCGCCCCGAGCTTAACCCCGGGGCGGCCCTTTCACAGATCAACCTTGCTTGTGCGGAACGAAAGTATGAGACGCCCGCCCGAAGGTCTTATCCCGGCAGCTCGAACACGGTCAGCTGACCGCCCAGCTGGGTATAGTCGCTGAGCGCGGCATAACCACCAACGGCGCCAAGACCATCGTTGGGATTTGTCAGACCCGCTGCCAGACCGATCCCGGCCCAACCGCCGACGCCTGACAGCACCGCAACATACTGCTTGCCGTCATATTCGTAGGTCATGACGTTGCCGATGATTCCGGACGGGGTCTTGAAGCTGTAAAGCTCCTCGCCGGTTTCGGCATCCACCGCTTTCAGGAAGCCTTCAAGCGTACCGTAGAAAACCACGTCACCCGCGGTAGCCAGCGCACCCGACCAGACCGAGAACTGCTCGGGCAGCGACCACTTGATCTCACCGTTTACAGCGTCCCAGGCAATGAAGTTGCCCATGCCGCCGTGGCTGTCCGGTGCCGGATACATCGAGAGAGTGGCGCCGACATAGGGCTGGCCGGCAGTATAGGCGACGCGGAAGGGTTCGTAGTCCATGCAGACGTGGTTGGTGGGCACATAGAACATGCCGGTCTTGGGCGAATAAGCTGCCGGCTGCTGGTCCTTGGTACCGAGGGCCGCCGGGCAGATGCCGGTGGTGTTGGTGTCTTCCCCGTTCTGCGAGGTTGAATATTCAGCCACGACCTGCGGACGACCGTACTGGTCCGAGTTCGGGTCCATCTCGATATGGGTCGCCCAGTTGACGGCCGGGTCGAATTTTTCGGCCACCAGCAGTTCGCCCGTCTCTCGGTCGAGCGTGTAGGCAAAGCCGTTGCGGTCGAAGTTCACCAGCAGCTTGCGCATCTGGCCGTCGATTTCCTTGTCGACCAGGATGTTCTCGTTCACGCCGTCATAGTCCCATTCGTCATGCGGCGTCTTCTGGTAAAACCACTTGGCCTCGCCCGTGTCGGCGTCGCGGGCCATAATGGTCATCGACCACTTGTTGTCGCCGGGACGCTGGCTGGGGTTCCAGGTCGAGGGGTTGCCGGTGCCGTAATAGACCAGATTCAGGTCCGGATCATAGCTGAACCAGCCCCAGGTCGTGCCGCCGCCGATCTTCCATTGGTCGCCTTCCCAGCTGTTCAGCGAGCTGTCGGCGCCAATCGGCTTGCCCAGATGCATGGTCGTTTCGGGGTTGACCAGCATCTCCTCATCGGGGCCGGTCGAATAGGCTTTCCAAGCCTCGGAACCGTCGGACAGGTTGTAGGCCGTGATGCGGCCGCGCACGCCGTACTCGCCGCCCGACACGCCAACGATGACCTTGTCGCCCACCGGCAAGACGGTGGCGGTGTTGGTTTCGCCGACGGCGGGATCGCCAGTCTTGACCGACCACTTGACCTCACCGGTTTTTGCATCCAGCGCCACCAGGGTCGTGTCGGCCTGGTGCGACAGGATCATCCCGTCGGCATATGCCACACCGCGGTTGACGGTGTCACAGCACATGACGGCGATGACTTCGGGGTCCTGCTGCGGGGTGTGTCGCCACAGGATCTTGCCGTTGTCAGACAGGTCCAGCGCAAAGATGTTGTTGGGGAAGGGCGTGTGGACATACATGATGTTGTCCACCACCAGCGGACCACCTTCATGACCGCGCAGCACGCCGGTCGAGAAGGTCCAGGCAACGCGCATGTCGCCGACGTTCTCGCGGGTGATCTGGTCAAGCTCAGAGTAACGCTGGTTGGCGTAGTTTCCGGTCTGGATGGCCCATTGTTCGGGCTTGGCCGTTTCGGTCAGGACGCTTTCGTTCGCATAGGCGGTTCCGCCCGTCAGAAGCAGCGCGACAGCCGCGCTGTTCAAGAGATGTTTCATTGAAATGCTCCTCCGCTCCTGGATACAGCGCCACGGTGTTCCTCCCCCCGCGGCTCTCCATACCCAAGTGTTGGACGAGCACCCCCTTGCGTCAATCGGGGGCCCTGCATCTTGCCCCTAAAGTCTGAGGGGCAAACGGCAAGGCCGCCGGGAATGTTCGGTAATCAGGTCAGAGCAGCCGGTCCGCGTGCCAAAAGACATGGTCAGCCATGAAGCTCTGGACAAAGAAATAGCTGTGGTCATAGCCGGGCTGCATCCGGAATTGGCCCGGCTGCCGACGCGCCATCATCGCCTGAGCCAGCGATTCGGGCTTGAGCAGGTCCAGGAACTGGTCGGCGCTGCCCTGATCGATCAGCACCTCGCCGGGAAAGCCCGTCTCGGTCATCAGGATGGTGGCGTCATGGCCGCGCCAGGTCGACTTATCCTCGCCCAGATAGGCCGTGAACTGCTTGCGCCCCCAGTCCGACTCGGTCGGATTGGCGATGGGGGAAAAGGCCGAAACGGATTTGTAGCGGTCGGGATGAGTCATGGCGATCGTCAGGGCGCCGTGACCGCCCATGGAATGGCCGGTGATGCCCATGGCGTCAGGATCGACAGCAAAGTTTCCGGCGACCAGCTGGGGCAGTTCCTCGACGATATAGTCCCACATGCGGAAATGCGGCTTCCACGGATCCTGAGTGGCGTTGACATAAAAACCGGCGCCCTGGCCCAGGTCATAGGCGTCGTCATTGGCCACGCCCTCGCCGCGGGGCGAAGTGTCGGGAAAGACGATGGCGATGCCAGCCTCGTCACACCACTGCTGGGCGGCGGCCTTGGTCATCGCATTGTCATGGGTGCAGGTCAGGCCCGACAGGTACCACAGCACCGGGACGCGGCCCAGCTGCGCCATCTCGGGCAGGAAGACCGCAAAGGTCATGTCGGTGCCGGTGACATCCGACCGGTGGCGATAGACGCCCTGGGTGCCGCCAAAGCTGCGGTTCTCGGACAGGGTTTCAAAGCTCATTCGTTTCTCCCTTCAAGGTTTGGAACATGACCAGTGCGTCCACCGGTCCCAACTGGGGGTGAAGAAACGCGTCCGGCAGGCGGCCCACAATGGCAAAACCGGCTTTCTGCCACAAATGGACGGCATCGGCATTGGTTGCGACAACAAAATTGAACTGCATCGCCCGAAAGCCCTGCTGCAAGGCCCAGCCTTTGGCATGTTCCACCAAAGTCCGTGCCACGCCGCGGCCGCGCGCCTGCGGATGCGTGGCAAAAGAGGCATTCGCGACATGCGATCCGCCTCCGGGCCGGTTCGCACCCACATGGCTGGTCCCCAGAATAAGTCCTTCGGCCTCGGCCACAAAGACGCTGAAAGGGGCGGCGAACCAATCCGCCATGGCAGAGTCGCAGGTGATGTCGCGGGGGATGCAATAAGTCTCGCCAGCACGATAGACCGGCTGCAGGATGTCCCAGATCGCGTTGTAATCGTCGGATGTGGCGGGGCGGATCGTCACCCCGCCCTGCCCGCTCATTTCAGTTCATCCACGCTGCGGATGACCTGGCCCAGCAGGCCATAGTCCAGTGCCTCTTGGGTGTTCAGCCAGAAGTCCCGCTGCGTGTCCTTCTCGATCCGCTCCACGCTCTGGCCGGTGGCCTCGGCAAAGACCTGGTTCAGGCGATCGCGCATCAGGCGCACCTGTTCCGCCTGGATCATCATGTCCGACGACGTGCCGCCGATCCCGCCTGAGGGCTGGTGGATCAGGAAGCGCGTGTTGGGCAGGCAGTAGCGGTTTTCCTTCTTCGCGGCGACGAAGATCAGCGCGCCCGCGCTGGCCACCCAGCCCGACCCGATGGTGCGCACGGTCGGACGGATGAACTTGATCACGTCATGGATCATGTCGCCCGATTCGACATGCCCGCCGGGAGAGCTGATCAGCATGTTGATCGGCGCGTCGCTTTCTTCGGCCAAGGCCAGAAGATGGGCCACGGTGCGCTGCGCCAGCTTGTCGTTGATGGCACCCGCGACGATCACCGTACGCGACTTGAAGTACAGCTTGCCGATCTTGTCGCCCTCGGGAAGGCCCAGGCCGCCCTCTTCCTTATGGCGGCGGTCGTCTTCTTGCGGTTCATCGTCGTCATCGTCCAGCCACTGGTGACGCATCGGCCTGCTCCTTGTTCTTTCTCATGGCGACGGCGGGGCCCGCGGGTCCCGCCGTTCTTTTACCTAAGCAGCGATGAAGGATCAGTAAAGGACGACCGAGCGGATGGATTCACCGTGATGCATCAGATCGAAGCCCTTGTTGATGTCGTCCAGCGGCATGGTGTGTGTGATCATCGGGTCGATCTCGATCTTGCCGTCCATGTACCAGTCGACGATCCGGGGCACGTCGGTCCGGCCGCGCGCCCCGCCAAAGGCCGTGCCCTTCCAGACGCGGCCGGTGACCAGCTGGAACGGCCGCGTGCTGATTTCCGCGCCGGCCGCCGCCACGCCGATGATGATAGACTGGCCCCAGCCTCGGTGGGTGCATTCCAGCGCGTCGCGCATCACCTTGGTGCTGCCGGTGGCGTCGAAGCTGTAATCTGCGCCGCCGATTTGGTCGAAGGGCGTCTTGGTCATCTCGACGATGTGCTGGACGATATTGCCGTCGATTTCCTTCGGGTTGACGAAGTGCGTCATCCCAAAACGCTCGGCCATCTCTTTCTTGTCGTTGTTCAGGTCGACGCCGATGATCATGTCGGCCCCGGCCATGCGCAGGCCCTGGATCACGTTCAGGCCGATGCCGCCCAGACCGAACACGACCGCCTTGGCGCCGATCTCGACCTTGGCGGTGTTGATTACCGCGCCGATGCCCGTGGTCACGCCGCAACCGATATAGCAGATCTTGTCAAAAGGCGCGTCCTCGCGGACCTTCGCAACCGCGATCTCTGGCAGGACAGTGTAGTTCGAGAAGGTCGAGCAGCCCATGTAGTGATAGATCGGCGTCCCATCCAGCATGCTGAAGCGGCTGGTCCCGTCGGGCATCAGTCCTTGGCCCTGCGTCGCGCGGATGCGCGTGCAAAGGTTCGTCTTGCCCGACAGGCAGGAGGCGCATTCGCGGCATTCAGGGGTGTAAAGCGGGATCACGTGGTCGCCCACCTTCACCGAGGTGACGCCGGGTCCGACCTCGACCACGACGCCCGCGCCTTCATGGCCCAGGATGGTCGGGAAGATTCCTTCCGGGTCGGCACCCGAGCGGGTGAATTCGTCGGTGTGGCAAATGCCGGTCGCCTTGATCTCGACCATCACCTCTCCGGCCTTTGGGCCTTCGAGATTGACCTCCATCACTTCCAGCGGTTTGCCGGCCTCGAGGGCCACGGCGGCACGGGTTCTCATCTTCTTCTCTCCTATCGCCTCAAGGGGCTTTCGGTCAGGGCGAAGGGGCCGACTGGCGGCCCCTTGGCGGTTCTCTTCAGGTTGGTTGGGCCCGGCGTCAAGCCGGCAAGGCTCCCGAACGCTTGGCGACATGCGTCGCAATCGCATCCATCAGCGGTGGCGACAACGCATCATAGGGCTCCAGCCCAAGCTCGCGCAGGCGCGACCGGATGCCGTCCATCCGCGACGGCTCCACACCGGATTCGATAACCGAACTGACAAAAGCCGCAAATTCGGGCGCCGCCCATCCCTCATCCGAGGAAAGTTCGGTGTGGACAAAATCCAAGCCGTAGAAGGGGTGATCCTTGTTTTCGATGCGCCCGTACATGTGCACGCCGCAATCGCGGCAGCGATGGCGCTGAATGGGCGCATCGGGGTTCACGATCTCCAGCTTATCGCCGTTTTCCAGAACCTCGACCGCATCGCGCGATACCACAGCCACTTGGCTGAACACCGCCCCATCGGGTTTCCAGCACTTGGTGCAGCCGCAGACGTGATTGTGGGCTGTTTGCGCGCTCAGCCGGATCTTGACCGGGTCAGACGTGCAGTGACATGTCAGGACGCCGCCCGAAAAGTTCGGATTGCCTTGTTTTACGCCGTGATCGACGCTGGGGTGAATACTCACCCCGTCAGTGCTCGCCATGGTCACCTCCTCCAAACGACCGGTCTGTGCTACGGTCGCGCCGATGGGAATTTTCGGCAAGTGAGAGGAAGGTTGTAGCCCAGCAAAGAAGCCGGGCCGCCACTTGGCTTGAAGCCCTGGCCTCAGCTGGCCGGGGTCGAGGACACCCCAACCTTGGCGGGGCGCAAAAGCCGGTCATGCAGGCGGAACCCGTTGTCCATCACCTGGATGATCTGGCCCGCGATGGTTCCGGGCACCGCCGCCTCGAACATCGCTTCGTGTATGGCGGGATCGAATTTCTCGCCCGGTTCGGGGCGGATGATGGTGATGCCATGCTTGGTGAAAACGTTCGACAACTCGCGAAGGGTCAGTTCTACGCCTTCGATCAGGGCTGCCGCCGCCGTGCGCTGTTCATCACCCGCAGCATCCAAAGCCCGTGTCAGGGCGTCATGCACGGGCAGAAGGTCACGCGCCAGGCGCGAGCCGCCATACTGTTCGGCGTCCCGGCGATCCTTGTCGGCACGCTTGCGCGAGTTCTCGGCATCGGCCAGTGCGCGCATCCACTTGTCACGCAGCTCGTCGCGCTCTGCGGTCAGGCGCGCGATCTCGTCGTCCTGATCGGCAAGCGGGTCTTCCAAAAAGTCTTCAATCGGCTGTTCGTTCTGCTCGGTCATCTTCACTTCATCCTTTCCGGCCGGACAACACCCGCCCGACCAGCTGGGCGGTATAGTCGACAATCGGGACGATCCGGCCATAATTCAGCCGGGTCGGACCGATGACACCCACCGCGCCTACAATCTTCCGGTCGGCATTCATATAGGGTGAAACCACCAGAGCGGAACCCGAAAGTGAAAAAAGCTTGTTTTCGGAGCCAATGAAGATGCGAACCCCCTCGCCCCGTTCGGCCAGCTCCAGAAATTCCACGATGTCACGCTTGCGTTCAAGGTCGTCGAACAGCACTCGGATCCGATGCAGGTCGGCCAGTTCGCTGTCCAGCAGATTGGCACGCCCCTTGACGATCAGCCGCGGGTCGCTGGCCTCGGCCCCCCACAACGCAATTCCGGACTCAACCAGCTCCGCAGCCAGAACATCCAGTTCGCGGCGGCGCAGGTTAACCTGCTGAGCCAGTTGGACGCGCAGTTCGGCCAGGGTCTTGCCCTCGGCCATGGCGTTCAGAAAATTTCCCGCCTCGCGCATCGACGAGGGCGTCTGACCGGCAGGCGGCGTGAACACCCGGTTTTCCACATGGCCGTCGGCGAAGACCAGAACCACAAGCGCCCGGTCCGCACCCAGGCTGACGAATTCGATGTGACGGATCGGCGCCTCGTGCTTGGGCATCAGGACCAGTGAGGCGCCGCGCGTGATTGACGACAGGGCAGTGCTGACACGGTCCAGCAGGACGCCCGTGTCGGGATCGTCATTGCCCAGGGTCTGGTCAATGGCCGCCCGGTCGGTGGGCGCGACCGCATCCACCTCCATCATGCCGTCGACGAACAGGCGCAGCCCCAGCTGCGACGGCAGCCGCCCGGCCGAGACATGCGGGCTGTCCAGCAGGCCCATGAACTCCAGGTCTTGCATCACGTTGCGGATCGTCGCCGCGCTAAGCTTTTCGGACAAGGCACGGGTCAGGGTCCGCGAGCCGACCGGCTCGCCCGTATCCAGATAGGATTCGACCACCCGGCGAAACACTTCGCGGGATCTGTCGTTCAGCTCGTTCAGCAGCGATTCTTGGCTCATCGGGCTCGCGGGGTTGCGTGACTGTGCCCTGGGGCGGTATGGGGCAGGCTATCTTCAGGAAAAGGATAAGTCATGCGCCCTTCAGGCCGGAATCTAAGCCAAATGCGTCCGATTTCAATCGAAACCGGGGTCATGCGGCATGCCGAAGGCTCCTGCCTGATCCGTTGCGGCGAAACGCACGTCCTGTGCACCGCATCAATCGAGGATAATCCGCCCCGTTTCCTGAAGGGCACCGGCCTGGGCTGGGTCACCGCCGAATACGGCATGCTGCCCCGTGCGACCAATACCCGCAACCGCCGCGAGGCGGCGCAGGGCAAGCAGTCGGGCCGCACGCAGGAGATCCAGCGCCTGATCGGCCGCAGCTTGCGCGCGGGCATCGACCGCAGCGCCCTGGGTGAACGGCAGATCACCGTCGATTGCGACGTGATCCAGGCCGATGGCGGGACACGCTGCGCCTCGATCACCGGGGGTTGGGTGGCGCTGCGCCTGGCGGTCAACAAGCTGCTGAAGGCGGGCGTTCTGTCCAGCGACCCGATCATCGATCATGTGGCCGCCGTCAGTTGCGGCATCTATGCCGGCCAGCCGCTGCTGGACCTGGATTATGCCGAGGACAGTGAAGCCGGCACCGATGGAAATTTCGTCCTGACCGGCGCCGGCCGTTTGATCGAGGTGCAGATGTCGGCCGAGGGCGCAACCTTCTCGCGTGACGAGATGGGCCAGTTGCTGGACCTGGCCGAGGCGGGCATGGCCGAACTGGTGGCCGCGCAGAAGGCCGCGCTTGCATGAGGAAGTTCACCGAAAGGCGCCTGCTGGTGGCCACTCATAATGCCGGCAAGCTGGCCGAAATGCGGGCGCTGCTGGCGCCTTACGGTGTGGATGTCGCAGGCGCGGCCGACATGGGCTTGGGCGAACCGGCCGAAACCGAGGACAATTTCATCGGCAACGCCCGCATCAAGGCCCGTGCCGCGATGGAGGCGACCGGCCTGCCGGTCCTGGCCGACGACAGCGGGATCTGCGTGGATGCGCTTGGCGGGGCGCCTGGCGTCTATACGGCTGATTGGGCCGAAACCGGACAGGGCCGTGACTTCGGCATGGCGATGGAACGGACATGGCGCGCGCTGGAAGACGCCGGTGCCGCTGACCCGCGCCTGGCCCAGTTCCGCTGCACACTGGTGCTGATGTGGCCGGACGGGCATGATGAGGTCTTCGAAGGTGTGCTTCCGGGCCAGATCGTCTGGCCCCCGCGCGGCGCCGAAGGGCACGGCTATGACCCGATCTTTCAACCGCAGGGCCACCAGCAGACCATGGGCGAGATGACGGCCGAAATGAAGAACAGCCTCAGCCACCGCGCATTGGCCGTTGCCAAGATGATCGAGGCCGCCTTTGCCTAGGATTGGGACCGGATCCCCCTTCGAGGCGCGGCTGGCCTATAGCCGGGCCGTGATCAAAGGCGACTGGTGCTTTGTCTCGGGGGTCACTGGTTACGACTACAGCGCGATGACCATGCCCACGGACGCTGCGGCGCAGGCGAAAAACTGTTTTTCCACGATTTTTGCGGTGCTGGACCAAGCGGGGTTCGTCCCTGACGACATCGTGCGGGTCCAGTATACCATCACAGACGCGGCGCTGGTCGATGCGATCGCGCCCGTGTTGTCCGAGGCGCTGGACCAGATCCGCCCCGCCGCCACCATGATCGTGGCCGGGCTGATCCGTCCCGAAATGAAGATCGAGATCGAAGTGACGGCTTTCCGGGGATGAGCACAGGCAATGAGGACTGGCGGGCCGGCGGCTTTGGGCTTTACGTCCACTGGCCGTTCTGCGCCTCGAAATGCCCTTATTGCGACTTCAACAGCCACGTGGTGGACCGGGTCGATCAGCAGCGATGGGCGAATGCCCTGACCGCCGAAATCGCGCGGATCGCGGCAGAAACCCCGGGACGTCTTTTGGGCAGCATTTTCTTTGGCGGCGGCACCCCGTCGCTGATGGAGCCCGAGACAGTTGACGCCGTCATTCGTGCGGCCCGGGCCGGATGGGGCTTTGTTAACGACATCGAAATCTCGCTGGAGGCCAACCCGACCAGCGTTGAAAAATCGCGGTTCCAAGGTTTTGCAGAGGCAGGCGTCAACCGGCTGTCGATGGGCATACAGGCGTTGAATGACGCTGACCTGCGGCGCCTTGGCCGGATGCATTCCGTTGCCGAGGCCCGGGCTGCCTTTGACGTGGCGCGGGACAGCTTTGGCCGCGTCAGCTTTGATCTGATCTATGCCCGCCAAGGCCAGGATCGTGCCGCTTGGCGGGCAGAACTGCGCGAGGCGCTGGCAATGGCCGTCGACCACCTGTCGCTGTACCAACTGACGATTGAACCGGGCACCGCCTTCGGCGCCCGCGCCGATGCGGGAAAGCTGCGCGACCTGCCCGACGACGATTTGTCTGCTGACATGTATGCCGATACGCAGGATCTGTGCGGCGTGGCGGGTATGGCAGGATACGAGATATCAAACCACGCGCGCAAAGGCGCAGAAAGCCGGCACAACTTGGTCTATTGGCGCCAAGGTGACTGGGCGGCCGTCGGACCCGGCGCCCATGGCCGACTGACATTGCCGCAAGGCCGGGTGGCGACCGAGGCGCTGCGGGCTCCAGGCTCCTGGCTGAATGCGGTCGAAGTGCAGGGAACAGGCGAAATGCCGCGCGAGTTCATTCCTGCGGGCGAACAGGCGACGGAATATTTGTTGATGGCAATGCGACTGAACGAAGGTCTGGATGAGGCCCGGTACGCCCGTCTGGCCGGTCAGCCGCTGGATGAAGTTGCAGTCGCATCGTTGCATGATCTGGGCATGGTCACGCGGACCGGGGGCCGACTGCGTGCGACCGATGCGGGGCGGCCAGTGTTGAACGCCATCCTGCGCGAACTGGCGGCCTGACATGCGCCGGGGCATGTGGCTGGCTATCGGCTGGACGTTCATGGCATTGGCGATCATCGGCGTGGCCCTGCCGGTGGTGCCGACGGTCCCGTTCCTGCTGGTTGCAGCTTGGGCTTTCTCCCGTTCATCGCCGGTCCTGCAACAGCGGATCTTGGATCACCCGACCTACGGTCCGCCCGTCCGGGCTTGGCAAGAACGAGGCGCGGTAGGGCCCGTGGCCAAAATTTGGGCCATCAGCGCAATGAGCGGCGGCGTATTGCTGTCCTGGCTGGTCGGCATGCCGCTATGGGTGGTGGCGACACAAGCTGGTATTTGCGCCGGGGTGGCAGCATTTCTAATCACCCGCCCCCACCCCTAGAGGTAATTCTCCTGCATAGCGCAAGATGTTGTGTTAGGGCTTGGTCCCCAAGATCTGGCACAAGCGGTCCAACTCGTCTAAATCGCGATATGCAATTGTCAGTTCACCCCCTTCGGCGCCGGTATGGGTGATCTGCACTCTCATCTTGAGCTGCGCCGCAAGATCTGCTTCCAAGGCCTTTGTATCGGCGTCTTTCCCATCAGCGCGGCCGTGTCTTGGGGCTTTTCCCGCGCGCGGCTGCGCCAGCTTCCGCACCATTTCTTCGGTTTCACGAACCGAAAGACCTTTCTCCGCAACACGCCGTGCCAGTTGGGCGGCATCCTCTGCCGTGATCAGCGCCCGGGCGTGGCCGGCGCTCAATTTACCGTCCTTCACCATCTCCTGCACGGAATCTGGCAGGTTAAGAAGGCGCAGAAGGTTGGCTATGTGGCTTCGGCTTTTGTTCAAAGCCTCTGCCAGGCGTTCTTGGGTGTGGCCAAACCGGTCCATCAGCTGTCGAAACGAGGCGGCCTCCTCGATGGCATTCAGGTCGGCCCGCTGGATATTTTCAATAATGGCGACTTCCAGAACTTCGGTGTCCGACATCTCGCGAATGATGACAGGAACCTCATGAAGCTGCGCCATCTGCGCTGCGCGCCAGCGACGCTCACCTGCCACGATTTGGAACAGGTTTGGATCCTGCGGATGCGGCCGGACGATCAACGGCTGCAGGATACCGCGCTGCTTTAACGAGGCTGCCAGTTCCTGCAGAGCCTCGGGATCAAAGCTGCGCCGTGGCTGGTCAGGGTTGGCGGTAATCTGTTCGATGGGCACCAGGGTCCGATCGCGCCCGGCTGTCGCCTTTGCCTCGGGACCCAGATCCATGTCCGCCATCAGGGCGGACAGCCCCCGCCCAAGACCCCGTTTCGCAATTTTGCTGTCAGACATCAGGCCACCTCCGGCACGAGTTTCAGGCGGGCAGTAAATTCGGAGGCAAAGCGCTTATAGGCGACGCTTCCTTTGGACGAAGGATCATATACCAGAACCGGTTGCGCGTGCGACGGCGCCTCGGACACCCGGACATTACGCGGGATCACGGTTGGATATACCAAATCTCCCAAAGTTTCGCGGGCATCTGCTTCCACCTGCTGGGCCAGATTGTTGCGATAATCAGACATCGTCAAAAGGATGCCATTGATGCGTAGCCGCGGGTTGGGCCCCTGCCGAACCTGCTTTACTGTGCCCAGAAGCTGCGAGAGCCCCTCCAGGGCATAGAACTCAGCTTGAAGTGGCACCAAGACGCTTGACGCAGCGACCATCGCATTCACTGTCAGAAGTCCGAGGGCTGGAGGGCAATCGATCAAAATAATGGTTCCTGGCGCCGCGGTTCGTAGTTGTCTTTCCAGCAGACGGGTGCGATCAGCAGTTTGCGATAAATCCACATCAGCAGACGCAAGATCCGGGGTTGAGGGGACGACCGATAGATTCGGAACCTGTGTCTGAATCGCTGCAGTTTCCAGATCTACGTCTCCTGTCAGAAGATCATAGACAGTCCATGCACGTTGATCTGCCTCCACACCAAGTCCCGTCGAAGCATTGCCTTGGGGGTCCAAGTCAATCAAGATAACGCTGTGCCCCTCTGCGGCCAAGGCTGCGCCCAAGTTGACGGCGGTTGTGGTTTTGCCGACGCCGCCCTTCTGATTAGCGATGGCGACAATATGCTGCTCACGCATCGGAAACTCCGGTTATCTTGAGGATCGCGGCTTCGGGATCAGTCTTACTGGGAAAGGAGGCCAATTCAAACTGCCAATCTACGGCCGCGGCTTTGCATTCCTGCTGCCAATTCCGACCTTTCATCAGCCAAGCAGCGCCGTGCGGTGAAAGGTGTCGCTGAACCATGCCAAGAAGCTTTGGAAGTGGCGCTAATGCGCGTGCTGAAACATGATCAGCACTGAGCGGCTGAATCGCTTCAATGCGCTCATTGATGACGCAGACATTCTCCAAATCCAGTTGTCGAGCGACTGTTCTCAGAAAAGCTGATTTACGTTTGTCGCTTTCAACCAAAGTAAATTTGACTGGCCGGTTAGCAAAAAAGATCGCAGCCACCAGTCCCGGAAGCCCCCCACCGCTGCCCAAGTCCACCCAGTTTCCCTGCCTGACATCAACGAGTTCAGCGAGTTGGAGAGAATCTCGCAAATGCCTTTCGGCGAAATCAGACACAGTCGCTTGAGCTACCAAATTAATACGAGGATTCCAGCGCGTCACTAAGCTTGCATAATCACGCAACCTGGCTTCTGTTTCACGTGGAACAGTCACGTCCTGCGCCGCCCTGCAATTTTTTTTGTAGACAGAAGCAAAGCCAGCGCCGCAGGCGTCATGCCTTCTATCTTCGCCGCATCAGCCAAGGTTTCTGGGGCGCGATCAGACAACTTGCGCACCAACTCTCCTGAGAGTCCGCCCAACGAGGAGTAGTCGATGTCTTTTCCAAGGGTGACCTCCTCATTTGCCTTGATAGCCTCAGCATCGCGGGCCTGCCGATCAACGTATTGGCTATAGAGGGAGTCGTTGCGCAGTTGCGTCAGCGTTGTTTCATTTATGGCTGCAATTTCTGGCGCCAGTGCAGCCAGCCCAGCTTGATCAATGTCATTCAGACCCAATAACGTGAACAAGGATCGTTGCTGACCATCCTGCCGAACCGCAAGACCTCCCTTGGCAAGTTCTGAAGGACTTAGACACCGATGTTCAAGCGCTGTGCGTGCGCTGAAATATAAAGCTTGGCGGTCCGAGAACGACTGCCAGCGTACATCACCAACACAGCCCAAAGCGCGGCCCCATTCCGTCAAACGTTGATCTGCATTGTCTGCCCGCAACGTCAATCGGAACTCGGCCCGGGACGTGAACATCCGATATGGCTCAGTAACACCGCGCGAGATCAGGTCGTCAATCATGACCCCAATGTAGCTGTTCGTTCGACTAAAACGCTGCCTCTCTTTCCCTTTCGCTTCAAGGGCAGCATTTAACCCAGCAGCCAATCCTTGGGCTGCGGCCTCTTCATAACCCGTTGTCCCATTGATCTGGCCGGCCAAGTACAGACCATCGACGCTGCGGACCCTTAAAGTAGCGTCCAGAGCCGTGGGGTCGACGTAGTCATATTCAACAGCATAGCCGGGTTGAAGGATAACCGCCTGCTCCAGCCCTTTAATGGACTGAACATAAGCCTTTTGGACCTCTACTGGAAGAGACGTGGATATTCCGTTGGGATAAACAGTTTGATCTTCGAGGCCCTCAGGCTCTAGGAATATCTGGTGCGATAATTTATCAGCGAACCGAATAACCTTGTCCTCAATTGAAGGACAGTAACGAGGTCCGCGACCAGAAATTTGACCGCCATACATAGCCGATTGGGCAATATTGTTGCGAATGATCGTATGGGTGGCTTCGTTTGTGTGGGTAATCCCGCAGCAGACCTGCCGCAGCCGGGGTTTGTCCGAAAGATAAGAAAACAGAGTCGGTTCCTCATCGCCTGGCTGGCTTTCCAAAGCCGACCAGTTGATGCTGCCGCCATCCAAACGTGGCGGCGTCCCTGTTTTTAGGCGTCCCAGAGGTAGGTCGAACTGTCGCAGTGAGGCTGCCAATCCGACCGCAGCATCATTTCCCCACCGACCAGCAGGTTTGCTGACATCTCCAATATGGATCATGCCATTCAGAAAGGTTCCGGTCGTCAGCACAAGGGTGGAACATGCGTATTTTGTTCCGTCCGCCAAGCTTAAGCCCGTGATGTACCCTTCTTGCGCTCGGATGGAATCTACTTCCCCGAAGATGAGGGTAACCCCGGGGTAGTTGCTCATGATACGGTACGCAGCGTTGCGGTAGGCGCTCCGATCCATTTGCGCTCTTGGCCCTTGGACTGCCGGTCCTTTGCGGCGATTCAGCAACCTGAACTGAATGCCAGCAGCGTCGGCGATCCTGCCCATGACCCCGTCCAGGGCATCCACTTCACGAACCAGATGTCCCTTTCCCAGACCGCCAATGGCAGGATTGCAGGATAAGGTACCGATATCCCCTGGACGGAGGGTGATCAGAGCAACATTAGCACCCACCCGCGCTGCAGCAGCTGCGGCCTCGATGCCAGCATGACCTGCGCCCACTACGGCAACATCAAAATGTTTCACGTGAAGCACTCCTATTTGCCGATGCAGAAGGATGAGAATATCCGGTCAAGATAGTCTTCTGCATCGATTCGTCCCAAAAGTCGATCCAGTGCGGCACTCGCACGTCGAAGCGCCTCGGCGATTAACTCCACAGGGGCATCAAAGACAGTTTCCAACACCGACTTGGCGTCACACAGTTCTGCATGTTGACGTTCATGACTGATAAGACCTGCATTACTCGACCTTTCTGCCAGAACTTCGAACAAGGACTTTATCAACTCATCTATGCCCTCTCCAGAAAAGGCTGAGATGGACAGCCCCCCTGCGGCGGCAGACAGATCAGCCTTGCTTCTGACAACAAGATCTTCGTCGCGCCAAAGATCTTTGAGCGGTTCAGCACTCGGCGAAAGATGGATGCGCAGGTCGGCCGCCTCGGCACGACTTCGGGCGCGAGCAACGCCGGCAGCCTCAACAAGATCACCCGCCTCTCGGAAACCAGCGGTATCCAAAAGCGTCACCGCCAAGCCATTCAGGTCCATCCTGACCTCGATCACATCGCGCGTGGTACCGGCAACCTCGGAAACAATGGCAACGTCCCGGCGCGCCAACCTGTTCATCAGGCTTGATTTTCCTGCGTTCGGTGGCCCGATGATCGCCACCTCGAAACCCTGCCGCACACGCTCGGCTGCACTAAAGCCATCAAGCTCTTGCTGGATCTGCCGGATAAGGTCTTCTACAATTTCAAAAACGCGCTGCGGCACCTCATCGGGAACATCTTCATCGGCAAAATCCACGCTGACTTCTACCAGGGCGCCGGCCTCGATCAGCATTGACCGCCAAGCCTCTGCGCGCTTGGCCATTTCCCCGCCTGCCGCGCGCAGGGCGAGTTTACGTTGCGATTCAGTTTCTGCAGCCAGAAGATCACCCAAACCCTCGATCTCAGCCAGGTCCATTCGGCCATTCAAGAATGCCCGGCGGGTAAATTCGCCAGCATCAGCTCCGCGGGCACCCAAGTTCTGCAAAGCGACCGCGACGCGCCGGGTTACGACCTGCGCACCGTGCAGATGCAGCTCGGCCACTTCTTCGCCTGTAAAACTCGCTCCCGCGGCAAACCACAAAGCCAGCACCTGATCGAGGTGCTCGCTCCCCTCTTTCAAGTCCCTGAAATAGGCGAAACGCGGCTGCGGCATCAGGCCGACCAACTTTTCGGCCGCAGCCCGTGCACCCGCTCCACTTAGCCGGATGACAGAAACGCCCCCCCGCCCGGGCGGGGTGGCTTCTGCGAAAATCAGATCCATTTCGGCCTCGTCAGGCGTTCATCGAGTCAAAGAACTCGGCATTGCTCTTGGTCTGCTTCAGCTTTGAGATCAGGAACTCGACAGCATCTGTCGTGCCCATCGGGTTCAGGATGCGGCGAAGCAGGTAAGTCTTCTGCAGGTCCTTGCTGTCGACCAGCAGTTCCTCTTTCCTCGTGCCCGACTTGAGGATGTCCATTGCCGGGAAGACGCGCTTGTCTGCGACCTTGCGGTCCAGCACGATCTCGCTGTTGCCAGTGCCCTTGAACTCTTCAAAGATGACCTCATCCATCCGCGAGCCGGTATCGATCAGCGCGGTGGCAATGATGGTCAGACTGCCGCCTTCTTCAATGTTGCGCGCGGCGCCGAAAAAGCGTTTTGGACGTTGCAGGGCGTTCGCATCGACGCCCCCCGTCAGAACCTTGCCGGAACTTGGCACCACAGTGTTGAACGCACGACCAAGTCTTGTAATAGAATCAAGAAGAATCACCACATCTCGTTTGTGCTCGACCAAACGCTTGGCCTTCTCGATCACCATTTCCGATACGGCGACGTGACGGCTCGCAGGTTCGTCGAAGGTCGAGGATACGACTTCACCACGCACACTGCGCTGCATGTCGGTTACTTCTTCGGGACGTTCGTCAATCAGCAGGACGATCAGATAGCATTCAGGGTGATTTCGCTCGATCGAATGGGCGATATTCTGTAACAGCACGGTCTTGCCGGTCCGCGGCGGAGCCACGATCAGTGACCGCTGCCCTTTTCCGATCGGCGACACCAGATCAATGATCCGGGCGCTGCGGTCCTTCAGGGTCGGATCTTCGATCTCCATCTTCAGCCGTTCATCAGGATAAAGCGGCGTCAGGTTGTCGAAGGCAACCTTATGGCGCGCCTTTTCGGGATCCTCAAAGTTGATCCGCTCGACCTTGGTCAGCGCGAAATATCGTTCGTTCTCTCCGGGCGCGCGGATCACGCCTTCCACGGAATCGCCGGTGCGCAACGAGTGCTGCCGGATCATGTCCGGACTGACATAGATGTCATCGGGACCGGGCAGATAGTTGGCTTCAGTTGAACGCAGGAAGCCGAAACCGTCCTGGACGACCTCCAGCACCCCTTCGCCGCCGATGTCCCAGCCTTCTTCGGCATGCTCCTTGAGGATCGAGAACATCATCTCGCCCTTACGCATGGTCGAGGCGTTCTCGATCTCCCACTCTTCTGCCATGGACAACAGATCAGCGGGGCTCTTGGCCTTCAGATCGGACAGGTTAAGGCGTTCTTCGGTCATTTTGGCGCAAACTTTCGGCCGCGCCACTCAGGGGGCGGCACAGAAAAGGTGTTCGGAGAATCCCGTACCGGACGGCCGGGGTTGCGGCGCACATAAGCCCATACCCGGCACGAGTCAATCTTTTCGATCAGAACTTGACGATCACGGCGCTGACGATCGCGATCATCAGCAGCGTCGGAACCTCGTTCATCATCCTGTATCTGCGCCCAGTCTGCGCCCTGTCGGCGGCCAGACCCCTGCGTTCCCGCGCGCACCACATGTGAAACCAGGTCATTCCCAGAACAGCGGCGGCCTTTACCCAAGGCCAGATCATCGTCCAATCAACGATTCCCGGCGTCATCACCAGCGTCAGGCCGCTGATCCATGTGGCGATCATCGCCGGGTTCATGATCAGGCGCAGCAACTTGTCTTCCATGATGACAAAGCTGCCCACCGGCTCGGCCAGTTCGCCACGCCGCTCGGCATGATAGACGAACAGCCGGGGCAGATAGAACAAGCCCGCCATCCAAGAGATGACCGACATCACGTGAAACGCCTTCACGTAGGGATAGATCACGGGCAGCCAGTCGATCATCTGAACCTCACTCTCCTTCACTTAATAAAAAAGAAGATAGAAGGGAATGTTGTAGATGTAGGGGCTGTGGATAGCGGGATCCCTGCGTTGTTCACTGCGATTTCCTCAGAATCAGCGCCTGTGGACAACCTTGTGGTCAAATAGCCGCAAGGAAAGAAAATTGTTTGTAAACAAATTCCTCATGTGTGGATAATCTTGCGGATAATGATCCTGCCCTTGATTTGTCCACAACAAGGCTGACGCTGCGCATGAGTTTGTACACCTGTGGAGAAGAGGACGCCGTTCCTGGTTCGTTCAAGCTGAGATTCAGTGATGAAAAGCTCTTGACGGCTTTGTCACCAGGCCCCGAACCGATTCCTCCCAGGAATCTGTCCACATCCCGAACGGCCGGCGCGTCTGCGACCAAAGATGTGGCAAAAGATACGCTTGGCTCTTTTTTCTTGGGAACATGCCGCCTAGTCTGACGGCAGACGGGACTTTGGCCCCCAGGCACATGATGAAGCGAAGATGACCGAGGATTTTCCAGCCAGTCAGATCAGCCACGCCCCTTTGGCCGGAGTCATCGGCATGCCCGTCGCACATTCCCGCTCGCCCCGGCTGCATGGCCACTGGCTGGCGCGATATGGTCTTTGCGGACATTACATTCCGATACCCGTCATGCCGGAACATTTGGCCGAAGTTCTTCGCATCCTGCCGCGCGCGGGCTTTGTCGGGGCCAACGTCACGATCCCGCACAAGGAAGCCGTTCTGACGCTGGCCGACACTGTCACTGATCGCGCGGCGCTGATCGGGGCCGCCAACACGCTGATCTTCCGGCCCGACGGCAAAATCCATGCGGACAACACGGACGGTTACGGCTTCATTGCCAACCTGCGCCAGAACGCGCCCGATTGGCAGCCGGATCTGGGGCCGGCAGCAGTCATCGGGGCCGGCGGGGCGGCACGCGCGGTGGTGGCATCGCTGCTGGACAGCGGCGTGCCCGAATTGAGGATCACCAATCGTACCCGCCTTCGGGCCGAGCAGATCAAGGCAGAGTTCGGAGCCCGTCTGGTTGTCTATGATTGGGCACAGGCTGGCAATATGCTGGAAGGCGCTATGACGCTGGTCAATGCCACCTCCCTTGGGATGGAGGGCAAGCAGCCGTTGCGTGTTCCCATGGATGCGCTGTCCTCTGCCGCGTTGGTGACAGATCTTGTCTACACTCCCCTCATGACGCCCTTCCTGGCAGAGGCGCAGGGCCGGGGATGCCAAGTCGTGGACGGATTGGGGATGTTGTTGCACCAGGCTGCGCCCGGATTTGAACGCTGGTTCGGGCACCGGCCTGATGTCGATGACGAGGCGCGCCGGGTCGCCTTGGGATGACCTTTCGCCTTGGCCTGACAGGCAGTATTGGCATGGGAAAATCCACCACGGCGCAGATGTTTCGCGACCTGGGCTACCCGGTCTGGAATGCAGATGACGCGGTTCATAGCCTTTACGCATCCGGCGGGGCGGCCGTGGGACCCGTGGCGGCGGCTTTTCCCGCGGCCCTGCGCGACGGCGGCATCGACCGGGAGGCGCTGAAGCGGGAACTGGCGGCCGATCCCGGCGCCCTGCACCGGCTGGAGGCGCTGGTCCATCCTCTTGTGGCGCAGGATCGACAGCAGTTCATCGCGCGACATTCCGACGCGCCGCTGGTTGTTCTGGACATCCCCTTGCTGTTCGAAGGCAAGACCCCGCCGCAGCTGGATGGTGTGGCCGTTGTCTCGACGGATGCGGCGACACAACGTGCGCGGGTCCTGGCCAGGCCGGGCATGACCGCCGAAATGCTGGAATTGATCCTTGCACGCCAGATGCCGGACAACCAAAAGCGGACGCGGGCCGACTGGATCATACCCACCGACACGCCCGAGGCGGCCAGGGCCGCCGTCGCCTGCATCGTCAAGGAGGTCACTTCCCATGCGTGAGATCGTTCTGGACACGGAAACCACCGGCTTTGATGCGGAAGGTGCCGATCGAATCGTCGAAATCGGGGCGCTGGAGCTGTTCAACCACCTTCCGACGGGACGCACTTTCCACGTCTACATCAACCCTGAACGGTCGATGCCCAAGGAGGCGTTCGACGTGCACGGGTTGGGCGACGATTTCCTTCGCGACAAACCGAAATTCGCCGAGATCGCGCAAGGCTTCATCGATTTCATCAGCGACGACGCCAAGTTGGTGATCCACAATGCCGCCTTTGACATGAAATTCCTGAACGCCGAACTGAGGCGGGCCGGGCATCCTGTCCTGCCTTGGTCGCGGGCGCTGGATACCCTGATGCTGGCGCGGGAAAAGTTTCCCGGCTCTCCGGCCACGCTGGACGCGCTCTGCCGTCGCTTCGGGGTCGACAACTCGGGGCGCGAACTGCACGGCGCGCTGCTGGACAGTGAATTGCTGGCCGAGGTTTATCTTGAACTGATCGGCGGCCGCCAGCCCGACCTGGTGCTGGACAGGCCCGGCACCGCCGCCACAGGCGCGGGCTTGGGCAGCGAAGGCCCTTCGCGTCCCCGTCTGCCCCGCCCGCGACCGCTGCCGCCACGCCTGACCGCCGCCGAGGCCGAGGCCCATGCCGCATTCGTCGCCAAGCTGGGGGACGAAGCGGTCTGGACGCGCTACGCCACGACCTGACGGCAGCCTTGCGCGCCCGGCGGCTGCACCCCATGCTGATGGAAATGTGAAGCGGGGCCGGATGCTGGACTGGATGCGCGAGATCGGCTCGTTCTGGGCCGCCATCTTTGAACGGATGGACAAGACCCACATGACCCTGATCGCGGCGGGGGTGGCCTTCTATGCGATGTTTGCGGTCTTTCCGGGGCTGGCCGCGATCATCGCCCTGTGGAGCCTGTGGTTCGACCCCTTGGTGGTAATGACCTACCTGAATGTCGCGCATGAGTTCCTGCCAAGCGGAGCATCCGAGATCGTGGATGACCAAGTTGCCTCGCTGACCTCCAACGGGCAGACCTCAGTCGGCTGGACCTCGTTCTTATCGTTCCTTATCGCCACGATCGCGGCACGGGCTGGGGTGGATGCGCTGATCCGTGGGCTGAATGCCGCCTATGGGGTGCGCGCGCACTCGACCATCTTCGGCTTTCTGCTGGCCTATGCGCTGACGCTGGTGATCGTGGGCATTTCGCTGGCGGGACTGGCGACGATCGTGTTCGTGCCGCTGGTGCTGAACTTCTTTGTCTTCGCCCCCGTCCGGTCCTGGCTGGTCACCGCACTGCCCTGGGCCGGGATGTTCCTGTTGGTCATCCTGACCATCGGCATTCTTTATCGCTTCGGGCCAAACGTGAAGACCCCACGAACCCCAATCTTCACCTGGGGTGCGCTGTTTGCGGCTGTGCTGTGGTCGGCGGGTTCGATCGCCTTTTCGGCCTACCTTAGCAGCTTCAACAGCTATAACCGCATCTATGGCTCGATCGGGACGGTGATCGCGCTGCTGATGTGGTTTTACTTGGCTGGATTCTCGGTGCTGGTGGGCGCGCTGATCAATGTGGAACTGGCGCGCCGGCGGCGCCTGCAGGCCGCACGCGAGGCACGTCGGGGCTTCAACGAACTCTTGGCCGAAAAGCGTAAATGAAAAGGGCGCCCGGCGGGCGCCCTTTAGAATTTCGGGCAGAGGTTTTCAGACCTCCAGCCCCTCCGTTGAAGCAAAGAACATCGCCTGGCTGACAGCCGAGCGCACCTGCTCCTCGCTGTAGGGCTTCGAGATCAGAAACGCCGGCTCCGGGCGGTCGCCGGTCAGCAGCCGCTCGGGGAAGGCGGTGATGAAGATCACCGGGATGTCCCCCATGCTGGACAGCAGTTCGTTGACTGCATCCACGCCGGACGATCCGTCGGCCAACTGGATGTCCGCCAGGATCAGGTCCGGGCGGTGCTTGCCCGCAAGTTCGATGGCCGCGGTATGGGTTCGGGCAACACCCGTCACCTCGTGGCCCATGGCCTGAACGATGCCCTTGATATCCATGGCAATGATCATCTCGTCCTCGATCACCATGACCTTGCCGCGCAGGACACTTCCCATCTCGTTCAGGGCGATCTGGACCAGCTCCTCGGCTTCCGACGCCTCGATCTGCATGACGCGGGCGATCTGGTCGGTGCGCAGTTCCTCGATCGTGCGCAGCAGCAGCGCCTCGCGCGAATTTGGCGTCAGCCCGCGCAGGTGATCCTGGGCCCGCCGTTCGCGTGTGGTCATGTCGGCATCGGCGACCGGCTGGCCCGAACTTTGCCAGATTGCGTGAAAGGTCTTGAACAGCGCGATGCGCAGGTCATCCTCGCCGTCCAGCACGGATCGATCCGTCAGGATCGCCTCAAGCGTGGCGGCGGCATAGTTGTCGCCGGCGCTTTGGCTGCCTGTCAGGGCGCGGGCGTATCGGCGCAGGAACGGAAGTTCGCGCCCGATGGATTGGGCCAGATCGGCAGCTGTCATCACGCAGTCCTCTTATTTCGCATATTGCAAGGAACCATCTTGACCCCCTATCGGTTGCATCCAGTGCGCACAAGAATGTCGGGACTGACACGAATATGACCCCTAAACGAGATGACCGTCGGAGAGCGGCAGTGGAAAAACAAATCGATGAGAACCTTAAAAGGGTTTACGAACAAGACGCCACTGACGAGATCCCCGACCGGTTTCTCGAACTGCTCAAGAAGCTGCAGGACCAAGGATGATCCTTTCACGCCCGCCCAATCCCTGCGTCTCCTTGTGCCACGGTAACAAACTCGTATGACCCAATCCGCAACGCCCCACCCTCGCGACCAGTTGGTGGATCATTTGCCCGCACTACGGGCCTTTGCTCTGTCATTGACGCGCGAAGGCGCATCGGCGGACGATCTGGTTCAGGATACCATCGTGAAGGCCTGGACCAACATGGACAAGTTCCAGGCGGGCACCAACCTTCGTGCCTGGCTGTTCACCATCCTGCGAAACACGTTTTATTCCGCTCGCCGCAAGACCAAGCGTGAGGTCAGTGACAGCGACGGCATCCACGCAGCCCGCCAGGCGACACGCCCGGACCATGACGGCCGCCTGGCGTTGAAGGATTTCCGCACGGCATTCGAAAAGTTGCCCGACGAACAGCGCGAAGCTTTGATCTTGGTCGGCGCATCCGGATTTTCTTACGAGGAAGCCGCCGACATGACTGGCGTGGCGGTGGGCACGGTCAAGTCTCGGGCCAACCGGGGGCGGCGCAAGCTGGCCGAACTGCTGCATCTTGAACAGGGGGAAGAGCTGAACATGACCGATCAGGCCACCCTTGCGGTAATGGCGCAGAACAACTCCAGTTCTCGCTGAGGCGAGGATGTGGCGGCGGATCACTGACCGGCTGGACTTTACCCGGCGCCTCGGCTTTCGCCTTGGCGCCTTGTTATCGGTTGCAATTCTGCCCATCGGACTGATTTCTCTGGTCCAGAACCTTCACCTGTCCCGCGAGGCAGAACGCAGCGCCGAAATTGCCCTGCTGGGCCGGACCGCCTCGGCGGCGGCGGGGGAACGGGCGTTGTTGCAAAGCGCGCTTGGATCGGCCGACGCGCTTGGACCCGCCGTTCTGGAAAGCTTGGACCGGCCCGAATTATGCGCACAACTGCTGCGCAATTTTGTTCAGCGCAGCGGAACGTATCGTCATGCGGCTTTCGTTCCGCTGAATGGCGTGGCCGAATGCATCTCTGCACCGCAAGAGATGCTGCCAATGGACTTGTCAAATACGCAGCTGGTGCAGGATTTCCTGCAGGCACCCATGACCACGGTTGTTTCGCTGAGCACAGGTCCGGTCAGTGGTGAACCGATTGTGGTCGTGATGCAGCCCCTTTATCAGAACCGCGAACTGCTGGGTTTTACTGCCCTGTCGCTGACACAAGAGCTGCTGCGTTCGACCCATGCCATGGATTTCGGGACCGAAGGCGCGCGCATCCTGACCTTCAACAATCTTGGTCACATTCTGAACGCCGATGGCGGCACGGACGATCCCGAGCTTTTGCTGCCCCAAGGTGTCAGCCTTGTCAGCCTGCTGGGGCGGGGTGAAACCACCTTCCGCGCACAGGCGAACAATGGCGAGACGCGCGTTTTCACCGTGGTGCCGGTCGTGCCGGGCCTGGTCTATGCCTTGGGAAGCTGGAGCCCGCGAATTGCCGGAATTGGTGTATTCCAACTGACACGCTTTGGTGCCGTTCTGTTGCCGACGGCATTGTGGGTGGTATCGCTGGCGGTGGCGTATTTCGCGGTGTTCCGGCTGGTGCTGCGCCACATTACCGTCCTGCGCGGCCAGATGCGCCGTTTTGCCATCGGCAACCGCGACAGCGCCCCCCCTGTCCTGGAAGGTGCCCCGACCGAAATCACGGATGTCAGCCAGACCTTTCACAACATGGCGCGCATCCTGATCCGCGACGAAGAGGCGATGGAACAGGCCGTGGCGGAAAAGACGGTCCTGCTGAAAGAGGTCCATCATCGGGTCAAGAACAACCTTCAGTTGATCGCCTCGATCATCAACATGCAAAGCCGGCTGATCCACCATGACGATGCCAAGCGGGTCCTGCGCTCGGTTCAGGACCGTGTTTCCGCCTTGGCCACGATCTATCGCAACCTTTATCAGGCTGAACAGCTGGACGCGGTCGAGGCTGATCAGCTGATCACCGATATCATCTCTCAGCTGACAAACGTATCGCAGGGAGCGAGTCGCGATCTTCAGGTTGACCTGAACATCCAGCCGCTGACCATGCTGCCCGACCAGGCCGTGCCGCTGACACTGCTGGCAACCGAGGCCTTCACCAACGCGCTGAAATATGCCGACAGTCCGCTTGGCAGTGCCCCATGGGTCCGCGTTTCGCTGACCTCGCCTGAACCCGGCCGCGGGCTGCTGGAGATCGAGAATTCCACCGGCGACCAACCGCAGCAGGGCGGGACCGGCCTCGGCAGCCAGCTGATCGAAGCCTTTTCGATGCAGCTCGAGGGCGAGACCAGCAGCCGATACGTCGACGGCTCGTACCTGCTGTCGCTGTCCTTCAAGCTGACCCACAACAGCCACGTTTCCGGAAACAATCCCCGCCAGGTGGTCTTGACCTCGGCCGCGCGCGCCGGATCGCGACATTAACATTGCGTCGCGTGCAAATCTTCGTGCCGCTGCACCACCTGCGCTTGCACCACCGCCTAGCTGGTCTATCTTCCCGACATGGATGACCGCGAACAAGGTTATGATCTGTCCACCGGACAAGGCTTGATTGCCTGCCCGCGCTGTGATGCGCTGCATGTCGAAGAAGAGATGGACCCCGGCGAGACGGCGCGCTGCATCCGCTGCGCGTCGGTGCTGGCCAAGCCGCGCGACGGTGCCTTTGCGCAGCTGATCGCGCTGTCCTTCACTTCGATGGTGCTGCTGGTGGGGGCTGTGTTCTTTCCCTTTCTGGAGGTCTCGACCATGGGCTTCGGCAACGCCAGTTCGCTGTTTGACGTGGCGCTGGCTTTCGCCGAAGGAGTGCTGCTGCCCTTGGTGCTGGCCGTGCTGGCAATGATCATCGGCCTTCCCATCGCGCGCGCCTTCTTGCTGGTTTATACGCTGGCGCCGCTGGCGCAGGGGCGGGCCCCCTATCGCCATGCCGCCCGTGCCTTCCGCTGGTCCGAGATCATGCGGCCCTGGTCGATGGCCGAGATCTTCGTGATCGGAACGGCTGTCGCACTGGTCAAGGTCGCCGGCCTGGCGACGGTTCAACTGGGACCCGCCTTCTGGGCCTTCTGCGCCTTGATCTTCGTCAACCTCGCTTCACGCGCCTTCATGTGCCAGACCTCGATCTGGGATGCGATCGAGGATGCCGGATTGCGAACCGAATTCGACGACGCCTCCCGTCCGGAAGCGGGCGGATGAGCGTTCTGGACCCGGATCATGCAGGCCCCGTCCCGACCGCGCACCGCGCCGGGCTGATCGGCTGTCACAGCTGTGGCCGGGTTTGGCCTGCGGAACATCAGCGGTGCAACCGCTGCGGCGCCCATCTGAAACCGCCGGATCGACGGGGGCTGCAGGCGGTCTGGGCATGGTGGCTGGCCGGCCTGATCGCCTATATCCCGGCCAATGTCTTTCCCATGATGCGGACCCAGACCTTCGCTGGCCTTGCCGGCAATTCCGAGGCAACCATCATTGGTGGGGTGATCGAGCTGATCCATCACGGCAGCTATGATATCGCGATCATCGTCTTTGTGGCCTCGATCATCGTGCCGGTGGGCAAGTTCATCGCCATTGCATGGTTGGCCACCGTCGCCGGACGGCCCGCCACGATCGAGCAGGCGCACATGCGGCTGAAGGTCTATGAGGTGGTCGAATTCATCGGCCGCTGGTCGATGATCGACGTCTTCGTGGTGGCGATCCTGTCTGCGCTGGTGCAGCTGGGCTTTGTGGCTTCGATCCACCCCGGGCCTGCGGCTGTCTCGTTCGCGGTCTCGGTTGCCTTCACGATGCTTTCTGCGCAAAGCTTTGATGCACGTCTGATCTGGCGAGGACTTCCCCTGCGCAGCAAAAGCGACTGACACCAGACAACACTCCACGACCGCCAAGGATCACGACGCAATGACCGACAGCCCCCCGCCTCTGAAACCGGCCAGTCCGGTTCGCAAGACCGCTGCGCGTGCCGCGCAGGCGGGGGTCAACGTCATCTGGATCGTGCCCATCGTGGCGCTGGTTGTGACCTTGGCCATTGCCTGGAATTCGTTCCGCGACCGGGGCAGCCTGATCGAGGTCGAATTCGCGGATGCCACGGGTATCACCCCCGGCGACACCACCCTGCGCTTTCGCGAGATCACCGTGGGCCGTGTCGAGGGCGTGAAGTTCACCGACGATCTTTCCCGCGTGGTCGTCTCGATCCGCGTGGACACCGATGTCGCGCAGTATATCGACGAGGAGGCCTCGTTCTGGATCGTGCGCCCACAGGTCACCGCGCAGGGGGTGACCCGACTGGACACGGTACTGACCGGCGCCTTCATCGAAGGCTACTGGGATGCGCAGATCGTCGGGGACGAAACGCGGTTCGTGGGACTCGACCGCCCGCCGCTGATCCGCAGCGACCAGCCGGGCACCTGGGTCACGCTGTCCATGGACAGCGCCGACGGGCTGAGCGAAGGCGCGCCGGTTCTGTTTCGGGGCGTCGAGGTGGGCCGGGTCGAGAACATCCACCTGGCGCCGGGCGACGATCATGTTTTGGCCGACGCCTTTGTCGAAGCTCCTCATGACGCCCGCCTGACAACGGCCAGCGTGTTCTGGGACACATCCGGCTTTTCGCTGTCGCTTGGAGCGCAGGGGGTTTCGTTCAACGTGAACTCGCTGTCCTCGGTGCTTCAGGGCGGCGTGGCCTTTGACACCCTCGTCAGCGGCGGCAATCCGGTCGAGCCAGGGCATGAATACGTCGTGCAGCCTGACGAAAGCGCTGCGCGCAGTATCCTGTTCGCCAGCGATGACGCCGAGCGGCTGCGGGTCGGGATGCTGATCGACGACTCGTTGCAGGGCCTGACGCGGGGGTCGGACGTGCAGTTCCAGGGGCTGCGGGTCGGGCAGGTGGTCGACCTTGCCGTGACGGTCGAAGACGACGCGCAGGGCACCCCCGTGGTCCGGCAGCTTGTGACGATGGCCATCTCGCCGCGCCGAATCGGACTGCCGGACGATGCCACCGCCGAGGATGCCTTGACCTTGCTGACCGAGGAGGTGGCTGCGGGCCTGCGGGCCCGGGTGGCCAGTGCGGGCTTTCTGGGCACGTCGCTGATGGTTGAACTGGTCCAGATTCCCGGCGCGGAGCCGGCCCTGATCGACATGGAGACGGGACCGAACCCGCTGATCCCTTCGGTCGAGGGCGATCTGGATGATTTCACCGCCAGCGCCCAAGGTCTGGTCGAGCGGATCGGCAACCTGCCCATCGAAGAGGTCCTGAACGCCGCCCGTGACACGCTGGACAGCATCACCGCGCTTGCCAGCGCGCAGGACACGCGGGCCATTCCCGGCGCCCTGCGTCAGGCGATCGAGGAGGGCGGCAGCGCCCTTGCCGATATCAGCGGCATTACTGGGGACCTGCGCGCGGCCGACACCGGCCAGACCTTTGCGCGGATGCTGGACGAAGCCTCGGCCGCCTTCAACGCCGTTACCGAGGCCGCAACGGATGTGCCCGAGATGGTGGACCAGATCGACGCCGCAGCCGCCGCGGTTGAAGAGTTCGCCTTTGCCGAAATCAGCGCCCAGGCCGAGGGTATTCTGGCCGACCTGCGCTCCATGCTGGGCAGCGAGGATGCCGAACAGCTGCCCCGCAACCTGTCGAACGTGCTGGAGGCCGCAACCGGGCTGTTGAACGATCTTCGCGACGGAAATGCCGTCGGCAGCCTGAACAGCGCGCTGGAATCGGCCAGCACGGCAGCCGACCAGATTGCGACCTCGGTGCAGCAACTGCCTCAGCTGATCCAGCGTCTGCAGGAAACCGCGACGCGGGCCGACACGTTGTTTGCCAGCTATGGCGACCGGTCCGCCTTCAACAACGAACTGCTTGGTGCATTGCGCGAATTGCGTCGGGCCACCGCCTCCATCGGCTCGGTCGCGCGGCTGATCGAGCGCAACCCCCGCGCTTTCATTCTGGGACGATAGACATGACTCTGCCCGCTGCCCCAATCTCCCTGCCGCTGATCGCCCTTCTGGGCTCCACGTTGCTGGGCGCCTGCTCAAACCCGGAAGATACCGGCCGCTATCTGATCGACCCGCCGACCACCGGGATCAGCGTCGCCAACCGCCTTGGCACGGCTGAACTGAAGGATGTGTCCCTGCCAGACTATGCCTCGGATCAGGAAGTGGCCTTCCAGACCGAGGATGGCGCGGTCCGGTCGAATCCCGGCAACCTCTGGGCGGACACCCCCTCGCGCGCCTTCACCATCGCCTTGGCCCGGGCGATCAGCGAGGTGTCGGGCGCCACGGTGATCGGCGAACCTTGGCCCCTGGCCGAACCGCCGGCCCGCGTGCTGGAGGTGCGGGTCGAACGCGCCTTGGCGCAAACCAACAACGTCTACCGCCTCAGCGGGCGGTACTTCGTGGCCGATGACGGGTTGTCCGGCAGCGGCACCAATCACGCGCGCAGCTTTGACATCACGGTTCCGATGGCGGCGCAGACCCCTGCCGCGACGGCAGCCGCAGTGGGGCAGGCGATTTCGCTGCTGGCCCAGCAGATCGCCACGCTGTCGGGACCCGGCGCGACCATTGCCACCCAACAGCCTGACGCCGCCGACTCGTTCGATCTGCCGCCGCTGTTCTAAGCCAGGGCGTCCAGCATCTGCCGGTGCAGGCGCGGGCCGGCGACGACCAGCCCGTCCACCTGCGCCCGCGTGCTGTTGAAGCGCATCGGGTGGCCCCGGCGGTCGGTGGCCTGCGCGCCAGCCCTTTCGGCGATCAGGCTGCCTGCCGCGATGTCCCACTCCCACGCCGCCCGCAACGACAGCGCCGCATCGAAGCGTCCCTCAGCGGCCAGGCACAGCCGCCACGCCAGCGATGACCGAAATTCGCGGCGAAAGGTCGGCACCGGGCCGCGCCAGTGGTGCAGGTCCGACACCGCGCGATAGGTCAGCACGCGGGCGCCTTGAATGTCGCAGTCGGTTGGCGCGATGGGCTGACCGTTCAACAGCGCGGGCCCTTGGGCGAAGGCGGTATAGGTCAAGTCCAGCACCGGAAGGTGAACCACCGCCGCGATGATCCGCTCGCCCTCGGCCACGGCCAGCGAATGGGAAAACCCTTCCTGCCCGTCGATGAAGGCGCGGGTGCCGTCGATCGGATCGATGATGAAGCACCGCCGGGCGTCCTGCCGGGATGGGTCGGCCTCGCTTTCCTCGGACAGCCAACCGTAATCGGGCCGGGCACCCATCAAACCGGCCTGCAACGCATCGTTGACGGCCAGGTCAGCCTCGGTCACCGGACCGGCACCGCCGCCCTTGTCCCAGGTGACCGGGTCCTGACGCCAGAAGCGCATCGCGATTTGACCCGCCTCGGCGGCGGCCTCGGCCAGCAGGTGCAGGTCGGCCTCAGGCCCCTGCAACGGTCATGCCTTCGACCAGCAGGCTGGGCGCCTCGATGCCGCGCCAGGGCAGCGCGTCATCAGCCGCGATCAGCGTCATCAGCATCTCGCGCAGGTTGCCGGCAATGGTGCATTCATTGACGGGATAGGTGATCTGGCCGTTTTCCACCCAGAATCCGGCCGCACCTCGGGAGTAGTCGCCTGTTGTTCCGTTGACGGACGCACCCAGCATCGAAGTCACGATCAGGCCGCGCCCCATCTGGGACACCAGATCATCCTGGCTAAATTGGCCCGGCGACAGGATCACGTTGCTGTGGCTGGGTCCGGGCGCCGAGGCCAGCCCGCGCGCCGCCGAGGCCGTGCTGTCCATCCCCAGCTTGCGCGCGGTGGCCAGGTCCAGCGTCCAGCCCTGCAACACGCCTGCCGCGACGATCCTGCGCGCGCGGGTCGGCAGCCCTTCGGCATCAAAGGGACGTGACGAGGGATAACGCGGGCGCAGCGGATCCTCGGTCAGGTCCATGCCTGCGGGCAGCACCGCCTCGCCCAGGTCGCGGCGCAGCCAGCTGGCCCCGCGGGCGATGGCCGAACCGTTCACGGCCGCCAGCAGATGCCCGATCAGCGAGGCGGAGACACGCCGGTCATAAAGGATGGGAAAGGCGCCCGTCGGCGGCCTGCGGGCCCCGGCCCGGGCCAAGGTGCGTTCCGCCGCCAGTGACCCGATCTGTTCCGGGCTGGGCAGGTCGGCAGCAAAGACGCGGGATTCGCCCGCGTAGTCCCGCTCCATCTTCAGGCCCTCGCCAGTGATCGACACTGCCGAAAGCGCATGGCTTGTGCGGATATATCCGCCCGAAAAGCCGTTGGATGCCGCCAGCCACATGCGCCGGTGGCTGTAGCTGGCATTGGCGCTTTCCACCTGCGAGATCCCCGTGACCGAAAGCGCGGCGGCCTCGGCCCGCAGCGCCATGTCCTGCAGGACGGCAGGTTCGGGTTCGGCAGCATCTTCCGCCATCTGCAGGTCGCGCCCATCGCGGTGGACCGCCAACTGCGACGGATCTGCCAAGCCCAGGTAGTCGTCCACCGGCGTTTCGCGGGCCATGGCCACGGCCCGCGCAGCCATTTGCGCGATCGCCTCTGCGCCGTGATCGGACGAGGAAACCGCCGCCTGCCTTCCTCCGATCAACACGCGCAGGCCAATCTCCACGCCCTCGGCCCGCTCGGCCTGTTCCAGCCCCCCGGCACGCACGTCGATGCCGACCGAACGGCCGTCCACCGCCAAGGCATCGGCCTGATCTGCACCGGCCCGTCTGGCCGCCTGCACCAGCGCCTCGGCCAGGTTCTTCAATCGATTGGGATCGGCGGGATTCACGCTCATGCGGTTCTCGTGCTGTGGCGCTGCATTGAAACAGGCCGGAAGATGCCCCCCCGGCCCCAAGCCCCGATGCGGGGCAGTTACTTGACCTGCTGGCCATTGGCGTAGATCGATCCGCCCTCGACGAACTTCAGTTCGGTCTGCAGCTGGTCGGGCTGGCCCTCGACCGGGCGGGCGAACATCGCCAGCATCATCCGCGCGCCCATGAGCTGTTCCTGCGGAACGATACCCATCGCCACCAGGTTGTCCATCAGCCCGTTGATCCCCGAGAAGGTCCCGGTGATCGTGCCCACCGGCTGGCTGGGATCGTCGCCGAAGGTCAGCTGCCCGTCCAGTTCCGCATTCGCGCCCAGGGCGTTCAGCGACAGGTCGTTGATCGTCAGGCTGCGGGGCGACATTGGCATCTGGGGCGTCTCTTCGCCCTCGGCAAAGTCCGGGTTCAGGAAGCTCTGCGCCAGAACCGCCATGCCCTCCAGGTCCAAGGTCAGGTTGGCCGGGTCACGGGACAGGGCGCCTTCCGGGTCAAAGGACTGCCAGATTGCGTCGTCCAGGGTCAGCCCCTTGAGGGTGTATGAAAAGGCAAAGGGCTGTTCCTCCTGCGACGCGACGGTCGGGAAGGCCAGCCGGAACGAGTTCTCCTCGACCGCATAGGCCAGCGGGAAGGGCATCTCGGATGAGGTGATCTGCGTCTCGACGTCGGCGGCGCTGGCCTCGTAGGTCAGGCCGTCGTCGCTGATCGCCACGGCCACGCTGGCCTTGTCGGCCGCAAAGCTGCCTTCGCTGTCCTGGGCCAGACCCTCTTCGTCGGCGGTGCTTGACTGGAAGCTGCCGGACAGGGCGCCCATTGTGAAGGTACCCTGGGCTGCGAAACCCGCGGCAAGGGCCGCCTCGGGTTGAGAGGCAAAGTCGACATCGCCGCCCGGTGCTGAACTGGTGCCGGAAATCGCTAGATCCTTGATGCTGAGGGTCGCGGCAAAGCTGTCGGTTGCCTCCGACGCGCCCTCGACTTCGGACGGTCCCTCGGCCGTGATGGACAGATCGGCGGCGGCGGCCGTGGCCTGGGTCGACTGCTGGCTGCTGCCGTCGGCGGCCTGGCTGCTGGTCTGGCGGCCCTGGATGTCGGTGACGGTCACCTTGACAGGCGTCTCGTTCACGGCATCCAGCGCGCGCCCTTCCATTGTCAATGTGGGCATCGTGTACCGATGCTCCATCGCCTCGGGACTGCCGGAAGAGATGATCTCGTTGCCGGGCGCAGTGATCGTCAGCGCAAAACCTACCTCCTCGCCGTCTGGATCGGTGTCGCGCATCTGGACGGTCATGGGGCTTTCCACGACGGAACGCACATCGCCACCCTGCTGCTGCAGCACCAGCCCCGGCAGGGTAAAGGTGGCATCCGCCGCATCCGCGCTGGCCGACCGCAAGGTGATGTTGTTCAGCGTGAGGGTATCGCCCGATACCTGCTCTTCACCCACCTGCACCCGATAGCCCATGTCCTCGTAGCTCTGGCGCAGATTTTCCCAGACCTGGGCGGGGGTGACATCGGCCAGCACCGGGGCTGCGCCCAGAACCAGCGCGATGGCCGAGGTTGAAAGGGAGCGGAACATGGCAGATACCTTTCGCAATCCTGGGAGTCCGTGGCATTCCTGACACAGTGGCGCTGAAAGGGAAAGGGAACAAGTCGTGATCCACAACCAGCAGCGCGGGGGCCTGTCCCTGCTGACCATCGACCGCCCGGACAAGGCAAATTCCTTGACCGGGGCCATGCTGCGCGACCTTGCCACGGCACTGGATCAGGCCGCGGCCGCCGGCTCGCAGGCTGTGATCCTGACGGGGGCGGGCAAGGTCTTTTCCGCCGGCGCGGACCTGGACAAGGCGCGCGCCGGGCTGGCCACCGCGCCGGAATGGGAGGTGCTGTCGGCGCGCATGGCCGCGATGCCCTGCCTGACCATCGCAGCGTTGAACGGCACGCTGGCCGGCGGTGCCTTCGGCATGGTGCTGGCCTGCGACATCCGACTGGCCGTCCCCGAGGCGCGTTTCTTCTATCCGGTCATGAAGCTGGGCTTTCTGCCGCAGCCAAGCGATCCGGCCCGGTTGGTCCGGCTGGTCGGGCCGGCGCGCGCCAAGATGATCCTGATGGCCGGCGCAAAGATCGAGGCACCCGAGGCCCTGGCCTGGGGCCTTGTCGACCGGATCGTGCCGGGACCCGACCTGTTGCCCGCGGCCGAGGCGCTGGCTGCCGATACGCTGGCCGCCGCGCCCTCTCATGTCAGCGCGATCAAGGCGATGGTGATCAAAGCCTAGGCGTGCGTTAACATTTGGCAATATGTCGGGCTGCGGGAACGATGTTCCGGCCCTGCCGTTACCCGTGACATGCCCTTCCCTCGGGACGGCGCGCGGCGGCAACGCGGTCCTTATTTCCGCGCAAACGGTTGCGATCCACCGGCCGAA
This sequence comes from Paracoccus saliphilus, assembly GCA_003255745.1. Taxonomy (GTDB): domain Bacteria; phylum Pseudomonadota; class Alphaproteobacteria; order Rhodobacterales; family Rhodobacteraceae; genus Paracoccus; species Paracoccus saliphilus_A. The sequence continues at coordinate 59,621 of QKYL01000162.1, read as the reverse complement.
CCCGCACCTTAAGGGGCAAGAACACAAAGGAGAATTTCGATGCGCAACCTCGCCGTCGCCGCCGTTCTGGCCCTGACCACCGCCCTGCCCGCCGCCGCCGACACGATCCGCGTGGGCATGTCCGGAGGCTATTTCCCATTCACCTTCACCCGCGCGGACGAGTTGCAGGGCTTTGAGGTCGACTTCCTGAACGCCGTTGCCGAGGAAACCGGCGACGAGGTCGAGTTTGTCACCATGTCCTTTTCCGGCCTCATCGGCGCATTGGAATCCGGGCGCATCGACACGATCGCCAACCAGATCACCATCACGCCCGAGCGCGAGGCCAAGTTCGCCTTTACCCAGCCCTATGTCTATGACGGCGCGCAGGTGGTGGTGAAGGCCGGCAACGAAGAGGAAATTACCGGCCCGGAAAGCCTCAAGGGCCGCTCGGTCGCCGTGAACCTGGGGTCGAACTATGAACAGCTGCTGCGCGAACTGCCTTATGCTGACGAGATCGACATCCGCACCTATGAAAGCAACATTGAACAAGACACTGCCCTTGGCCGCGTCGATGCCTTCGTAATGGACCGGGTCTCCTCGGCCCAGGTGATCAAGGAAAGCCCGCTGCCGCTGGCGCTGGCCGGCCAGCCGTTCTCCGAGATTCGCAACGCCCTGCCTTTCCGCAACGACGCTGAGGGCCAGGCCCTGCGCGATCGCGTGGATGCTGCCATCACGACGCTGAAGGACAACGGCGCGCTGGCCGAGATCTCGCAGAAATGGCTGGACGCGGACGTGACCGCCCCTGGCGAAGGTGCGGCCCCTGCCGAAACGGCCGATGCTGCGACCGAATAAGCGATGAGGCCGCTGGACACCGCCTACATGCTGGACCTGGTTCCGGTGATCGCGAACTATGTGCCGCTGACGCTGTTCATGGCCATTGTGGCCATGATCGCGGCACTGGCACTGGCCGCGATACTGGCCATCGTGCGCGTGCTGCGCGTACCGGTCCTGGACCGCGTGGTGGCGGTGTTCATCAGCTTTTTCCGCGGGACGCCGCTGCTGGTGCAGTTGTTCCTGTTCTATTTCGGCCTGCCGCAGGTGGTGCCCGCGATGACCGGAATCAACGGCGTCACTGCGGCGATCATCGGACTGACGCTGCATTTCTCGGCCTATATGGCCGAAAGCATTCGCGGCGCGATCCTGGGCGTGGACCGCAGCCAGTGGGAGGCCGCGCAGTCCATCGGCATGACGCAAGGACAGCTTTTGCGGCGGATCATCCTGCCCCAGGCCGCCCGGACGGCGGCGCCCACGCTGATGAACTACTTCATCGACATGATCAAAAGCACCTCGCTCGCCTTCACCCTTGGCGTGACCGAGATGATGGGCGCGGCCCAGAAAGAGGCGGCCGGCAGCTTTCTTTATCTTGAGGCGTTCCTGGTGGTGGCCCTGTTCTACTGGGTGATCGTGGAAACCCTGTCGGTCGGCCAGCGCCGGCTGGAGATGCGGCTTGGAAAGGCAGTGGCGCGATGAAATGCCAGATCGAGATCACCGGGTTGGTCAAGCGTTTTGGGCAGAACACGGTGCTGGACGGCATCGACCTGTGCCTGGAACCCGGAGAGCGGGTGGCGATCATTGGTCCTTCCGGTACCGGGAAATCCACCCTGCTGCGCTGCCTGAACTATCTGGACCAGCCTGACCAGGGGATCATCCGGCTTGGCGATCTAAGTGTCGATGCCGCACGTGCCAGCCGGGCAGACGTGCTGGCCCTGCGGCGGCGCACGGGCTTCGTGTTCCAGAACTATGCTCTCTTCGCCAACAAGACAGCGCGGGCCAATATCATGGAAGGTCTGACCACCGTACGCGGTTGGCCAGCCGCCAAGGCAAGGGAAGAAGCCGATGACATCCTGTCACAGATCGGTTTGGCTGATCGCGGTGACAGCTTTCCGGCGGCAATGTCGGGGGGGCAGCAGCAGCGTGTCGGGATTGGTCGCGCCATGGCGCTGGATGCTGACCTGATGCTGTTCGATGAACCGACCAGCGCCCTAGACCCTGAATGGGTGGGCGAGGTGCTGGACCTGATCCGGCGCATTGCTGATGGTCGCCAGACGATGTTGATCGTGACCCACGAGATGCAGTTTGCCCGCGAGATCGCCGACCGGGTGGTTTTCATGGAGGGCGGGCGTATCGTCGAGCAGGGACCGCCCGAACAAATGTTCGGACGCGCGCAGGATGACCGCACCCGTGCCTTTCTGCGCCGTGTCGGCTGATCAGAGACCAGCCGTCCGATAGAACAGGGCCGCATTTTTCTGGTCGCTGTAGCCGATGCCTGACGCGATGATGCAACTGGTGTCATCGGCACGTGCCGCGACCAGCGTCCAGGTTCCCATCTGATCGGACCCCCACAACTCGGTCCCGCCAGCCCCGGCCGTGTCCACAGGACGTTCATTGAAATCCTTGGCCAGCGTCTTGGCGATCTCGTCATCGGTGGCGCAATAAGGCTGATCCTCGACCGCCAATTCCGACAGGGGCATGGTCTGAACGTCGTTCAGCAGCGTGGCGGTATCGGTACCTTGCATCGCGCTCCAGCCTTGGACGGGCTGGTCGGGGCGGCTGGCGGCCATGGCGGGCATGGCCATCAGCAGCGCGACGCTGCCGGCCATTGCAAGGCGGGCGATGCGGGGGGCGGTGCGGGTCATGATCCAGGGCCTTTCATTGGGTTCCGTTTGCGGATATGCAGTCAAAACGCAGGATTTGCTGGGCCGGTTCCCGTGACCCTAGGTCACGCCCACGTGCGCGCCACCACCAGTCGCGCCTCCAGCCCCTCGGCCGCCCGATGAAATTCCAGCCGCCCGCCATGCTGCGCCGCAATGGTCGAGACGATCGCCAGCCCCAGCCCCACCCCCGTCGCGGCGCCCGCATTCCCGCCCCGTTGAAAGGCGCCGGTCAGCCGCAAGAGGTCGTCCTGGGTCAGGACCGATCCGCGGTCGGTAACGGTCATCCAGGCCTCGTCGGCGTCGCCGTCCACCAGCACCACGGCTTCGCGCCCGTATTTTAGTGCGTTGTCGATCAGGTTCGACAGCGCGCGGCGCAAGGAAGTCGGCTGACCCCGCATTAGGATTGCGTGCGCTTCCGCTGTCGGGCGGGTCAGGCTGCGCGCGAACAGCGTGCCAGCACGGGCCGGGCGGGGCGAGGCCCGGCGCAGCGTGACAGGCAGGCCGACATCCTGATAGTCGGCCACTACCGCCTCGGCCAGCGAGGTCAGGGACAGGCGGCGAAACGGCTCGGCCCCGATTTCGGCGCGGGTATAGGTCAGCACGCCGTCGATCATCGTGGTCATCTCGTCGATGTCATGTTCCAGCCGGGCGCGCAGGGCCTCGTCCTCGATCAAGGCGCTCCGCAGGCGCAGGCGGGTCGCGGGTGTGCCCAGGTCGTGGCTGACGCCCGACAGGACCAGCGCACGGTTTTCCAGCGCCGCCCGATCCTGGGCCACATAGGCATTCACGGCTTCGGCGGTCTGGCGCAGTTCCTCGACACCGCCGACGGGCAGGGCGGCATTGCGGGCGCGGTGATCGCGCAGGGCCGCGGCAAAGGCCGCAAACGCGGCCGAGACCTCGGCCACCCAACCCAGCAGCAGCGCCAGCGCGCCCAGCAGCAGCGCCCCCGCCAGCAGCCGCCGGTCGGGCGGCGCGGCATCGCAGCCCCAAACCGCGCTTCCCCGAACCTGGACCCACGGCCCAGTATCCTGCTGGACGAACAGGCGCGGCTCGCTGCAGAACCGCGCCAAGGTGCGGGTGACCGAAGCCAGTCCCGCCGCCTGACTGCCGCCGCCCACGCTTTCCACGCCCGCCGCCGGGTAAAGGATGTCAGGCGACTGGATGCGGACAGACAAACGATCGCCACGCGACAAGTCGGGTCTGCCGCCACCGGTCAGGGTGATCAGCGTTTCGCGCCAGCCCTGTGGCGTCACGGGCGCGTCGCGCGTCTGGCTGATGGACAGGCCCGAGGGCAGGGCGCTGCCGTTTTCCAGGCTGTCGTAAAGCGCCAGACCGGCGATATAGGCACGATCTAGATGCGCGCGCCACGCGGCGTCGCTGGCCATCCACAGCCAGACCGAGGCCCCCCCGGCCAGCATTGCCAGCACCACCCACAGGCTGGCCAGCACCCGCAGGCTGCGGCGGCTAGGCATCCTCGGACGCCACATCGGCCGACAGGACATAGCCGATGCCGCGCTCGGTCCGGATCAGGGCGGGATCGGTCTTCTGGCGCAATCGGCCGACCAGCACGTCGATGGCGCGCCCCCCGGCGGCCTCGTCATCGTCCAGTGCGGCGGCAATCTCTTCACGGGTCAGGGGGATCAGCGGATTGGCCAGGAAAACCCGCAGCAGCGCAGTTTCGCGCGACGATAGCGACACCTGCCAGCCCCCCGGCGCCGTTACCTCGTCGCGCCCTGCATCATAGCGCCAGCCGGCAAAGCGCAGCACGCTGTCGCGCCGGCGATGCGACAGGCTGGGCGCGCGGCCTGCGCGGCGCAGCACCGCCCGGATCCGGGCCAGCAGCAGGTCGGGGTTGAATGGCTTGGCGATATAATCGTCGGCCCCCACCTCGTATCCGGCCATACGCTGGTGGTCGGCCGACAGGGCGCTGACCATGATGATCGGCACGTCCTGCGCCTGGCGGATCTCGGCGCAGATCTGCACGCCGTTGTCGGGGCCCAGGGACACGTCCAGCAGGATCAGGTCCACGCGCCCCGACCTCAGTGCGGCCAGCGCGCCGTCGCGGCTGTCGGCCCGGGTGATGTAAAAGCCTTGGCGTTGCAGATAGGCCGCCAGCATGGCGGCCATGTCGGCATCATCCTCGACCAGCAGCAGGCGGTGCAGGCTCATCCTTGTTCTCCCTTGGGGCCGCAATAGCACCGGCAGGCGAAGCTTCGTAACAGTTTGTAACATAACGCCGCGGAATCTGGCTGCTGCAAGGCTGTCCTGCGTTGCGGTCATGGCTGCGACTTTGGCATGATGATCCCACACGCGGATTACCGAATCCGCGCGAAGATGATCTGGGAGGATCCATGAACATGAAATCCGTGCTGGCGGCTTCGACCGCCGTGATGCTGGCTGGGCCGGTGATGGCCGAACCCACCGCCGAAGTGCTGCATTGGTGGACCTCGGGCGGCGAGGCCAAGTCGGTTGCCGTTCTGCAGGAACAGTTCGCCGCCGAAGGGGGCACCTGGACCGACATGCCCGTGGCCGGCGGCGGTGGCGATGCCGCGATGACCGCACTGCGTGCCCGTGTGCTGTCAGGCAACGCCCCCACGGCCGTTCAACTGAAGGGCCCTGCGATCCAGGAATGGTATGAGGAAACCGGTCTGGCCGACATCGGTTCGGTGGCCGAGGCGAACAACTGGGCCGAGGTTCTTCCCGCGCAGATCGCCGAGCACATGAAGTGCGAAGGTACCTGGTGCGCGGCCCCCGTGAACGTCCACCGCGTTAACTGGATCTGGGGCAACAAGCAGATCCTGGACGAGCATGGCATCGCCATGCCGACCACTTGGGAAGAATTCAACGCCGCCGCCGAAAAGCTGCAGGCTGCCGGCGTCACGCCGCTGGCCCATGGTGGCCAGAACTGGCAGGACGCGACGATCTTCGAAACCGTCGTGCTGGGCCTGGGCGGACCGGAATTCTACCAGCAGGCGCTGGTCGACCTAGACCCCGAGGCGCTGACTTCGGACACGATGAAGCAGGTCTTCGACCAGATGCGGACCATCCGCGGCTATGTCGACGACAACTTCTCGGGCCGCGACTGGAACCTGGCCACCGCAATGGTCATGAACGGAGAGGCTGCCTTCCAGATCATGGGTGACTGGGCCAAGGGCGAATTTTTGGCCGCGGGCAAAGAGCCGGGCGTCGATTTCGTCTGCGCCCAGACCCCGGGTGAGGGCTTCCTCTACAACGTCGACAGCTTTGCCTTCTTTGAGCTGGACGGCGAGGAGAAGCAGCAGGGCCAGGAACTGCTGGCCAAGCTGATCATGGGCCCCGAGTTCCAGAAGACCTTCAACCTGAACAAGGGCTCGATCCCGGCCCGCACCGACGTGGCGCTGGACGATTTCGACGATTGCGCCAAGAAGTCATCGGAAGCGATGAACGCGGGCGCCGAAGATGGTTCGCTGCTGCCCTCCTATGCCCATGGCATGGCGCTCCGCGGCGCGCCGGCCGGTGCGATCACCGACGTGGTGACCGCGCATTTCAACAGCGACATGTCGTCGGAAGACGCCGTGCAACAGCTGGCAGACGCCGTCGCCAACGCGATGTGATGACGGCGTGACCTGCCCCGCGCCCGGGCGAGACGCCAGGGCGCGGGGTTTTTCTTTAGGGGTTTATCCGACATGGAATGGCTTGAACGCAACGTGCCCAAGTTCGTCTTGGCGCCGTCCTTCGTGGCGATCCTGGTCTTCGTCTACGGCTTCATCGCCTGGACCGCTTGGATCAGCTTCACGAAATCCCGCCTGATGCCGCGCTACGAACTGGACGGGATCGGGCAATACGAACGCCTGTTCGCCGCCCCGCGTTGGGACGTGGCGATGAACAACCTGTTCATCTTTGGCGGCCTGTTCATCGTCATCTCGATGGTGATCGGGCTGATGCTGGCCATCTTCCTGGACCAGAAGATCCGGGCCGAGGGCGTGCTGCGCACCGTCTACCTCTATCCCATGGCCCTGTCGCTGATCGTGACCGGCACCGCGTGGAAATGGATCCTGAACCCGGGCCTGGGCATCCAGGCCGCCGTGCGCAGCTGGGGCTTCGAGAATTTCACCTTCGACTGGCTGATCCGCCCGGAAATGGCGATCTACACCATCGTGCTGGCCGCCGTCTGGCAGGCTTCGGGCTTTGTGATGGCGCTGTTCCTGGCCGGTCTGCGCTCGGTCGATACGGAAATCATCCGCGCCGCCCAGGTCGACGGCATTCCCACGCACCGCATCTATTCCGCCATCATCATCCCGACCATGGCGCCGATCTTCCTGTCGGCCTTCATCGTGCTGGCCCACCTGGCCATCAAGGCTTTTGACCTGGTGATCGCGCTGACCAATGGCGGCCCCGGCTATGCGACTGACCTGCCGGCCACCTACATGTATGCGATGGCCTTCTCGCGCGGGGATCTGGGCCAGGCGGCCTCCAGCGCGATGATCATGATGGGCGTCATCTTCGCCATCGTCGTTCCTTACCTTTATAGCGAATTGAGGCCGCGCCGTGACCAGTAACACCCTGCTGCGTTGGGGCCTTTATGGCATCCTGATCCTCTTCGCGCTGTTCTACCTGATGCCGCTGTTCGTCATGCTGACGACGTCCCTGAAAAGCCTTGAAGAGATCCGCACCGGCAGCCTTCTGGCCCTGCCGCGCGAGATCACCTTCGCCCCCTGGGCCGAAGCCTGGTCCACCGCCTGCGCCGGCACCCAGTGCGAAGGGCTGCGGCCCTTTTTCTGGAACAGCGTCCTGATGGCGGTGCCGGCCGTGCTGCTGTCCACCATCGTGGGGGCGCTGAACGGCTATGTCTTTGCCCAATGGCGGTTCCGGGGGGCGAACCTGTTCTTCGCCGCGATCCTGTTCGGTTGCTTCATCCCGTTCCAGGTGGTGCTGTTGCCGATGGCGCAGATGCTGGGCCTGATGGGGCTGGCAGGCACCATTCCGGGGCTGATCTTCGTCCACGTGATCTATGGCCTGGGCTTCACCACGCTGTTCTTTCGCAACTACTATGTCACCATCCCCCAGGAGCTGGTGCGCGCGGCCAAGGTCGACGGGGCGGGCTTCTTTCGCATCTTCTGGTCGATCTTCCTGCCGATCTCGCTGCCGATCATCACCGTCTCGGTCATCTGGCAGTTCACGCAGATCTGGAACGACTTCCTGTTCGGGGTCAGCTTCAGCGGGCCGGGCAGCCAGCCTGTGACGGTCGCGCTGAACAACATCGTCAACTCCACCACCGGCGTCAAAGCCTACAACGTGGACATGGCCGCCGCGATCATCGCCGCGCTGCCCACGTTGCTGGTCTATGTCGTCGCCGGCAAATACTTCATCCGCGGCCTGACCGCCGGCAGCGTCAAGGGATAAGCCATGCCGATCCTCGAAATCGACCACCTGCAGAAAGCCTATGGCGAGACCCATATTCTGCATGACATCAACATCAGCATCGACGAGGGCGACTTCCTGGTGCTGGTCGGCCCCTCGGGCTGCGGGAAATCCACGCTGCTGAACTGCATCGCGGGGCTGGAGCCGATCACCGGCGGCGCGATCCGCATCGCCGACCGTGACGTGACGGGCGTCAGCCCCAAGGACCGCGACATCGCGATGGTGTTCCAGTCCTATGCGCTTTACCCGACCATGTCGGTGGCCAAGAATATCACCTTTGGCATGAAGGTGCGCGGCGTCGACAAGGCCACGCAGGAGCGGAAGCTGGCCGAGGTCGCCCGCCAGCTGCAGATCGAACCGCTGCTGGCCCGCAAGCCGGGCCAGCTGTCGGGCGGCCAGCGCCAGCGCGTCGCCATGGGCCGCGCCTTGGTGCGCGATCCCGCCCTGTTCCTGTTCGACGAACCGCTGTCGAACCTGGATGCCAAGCTGCGCGTCTCCATGCGGACCGAGATCAAGAAGCTGCACCAGGACCTGAACGCCTCAATCGTCTATGTCACCCACGATCAGATCGAGGCGATGACACTGGCCACCAAGATCGTCGTCATGAAGGGCGGCGTGATCCAGCAGATCGGCACGCCCGCGGAAATCTACAACCGACCCGCCAACATGTTCGTGGCCGATTTCATGGGCAGCCCGGCCATGAACCTGATTCCGGCCCGCGTCCGCTCCGAAGCCGGTCAGACCCGGATCGAGATCGAGCGCGCAGGCGATGCGCCGCTGGTCATCACCGACCCGGTGGCCCGCGATCTGCCCGCCGAGATCGTCCTGGGCGTGCGCCCCGAGGACATCCACGAGGCCACGGGCAACGCGCATCTGCCCGGCACAGCCCAGGGTGCGGGCGGCGACGTGATGATCGAGATTGTCGAACCGGCGGGCGCCGACACCTTCGCCGTCACCCATCTGGGCGGCAAGGCGGTTACCGCGCGGCTGCGTGCCGAAAGCGCGGTCCGGGCGCGCCAGCCGTTTCCGCTGGCATTCGACCTCTCGAAAGTGTCGTACTTCTCGCCTACAGACGGTGAAAGGCTGAACTGAGGCAAGGGGAATGGCGATGGCGATGCTTCTGGGCGATGTGGGTGGCACCAATGCGCGGCTGGCGATCGCCCGCAACGGGTCCATTGATGCCAGCACGGTCACCCGCTTCAAGGGGGATGACTTTGCCAGCTTCGACGACGTGGTGCGCCAGTTCCTGGCCGAGCAGCACGGGCCCCATATCTCGTCCATGTGCATCGCCGTGGCGGGGCCGGTCAGCGGCGGCCGCGCGCGGCTGACCAACCGCGACTGGTTCTTTGACGAGGACAAGCTGGCGCGTCTGGCGGATGCCGATCAGGCGCGCCTGATCAACGACCTGACCGCCCTGGGCTTTGCCACGCCCGCGCTGGCCGGTGACGGCGTGGCGGCGCTGCGCGAGGCGCCGCAGGACCGCGCCCGCAACGGGCAGGCGCTGGTCGTGGGCCTTGGCACCGGCTTCAATGTCTGCGCAGTCCGCGTGCTGCCGGGGGGCGCGATCACCGCCCTGGAGGCCGAGGAAGGGCACACCCACCTTCCCGCCAACATCATGTGGCGCCTGATCGACCGGGTGGGCGCCGACGCCGCGCAGGGTTTCTTCTCGACCGAGGAAACCTTTGCAGGCCGCGGCCTGTCGCGCCTGCACGCCGCGATGACGGGCACGGACCCGGTGCGCAGCGAGGACATCGCCCGCGCCGCCGAGGCAGGCGATCCCCAGGCCATAGCCACCTATGACTTCTTTACCGAACTGGTCGGCCTTCTGTGCCGTGAACTGGCGCTGCGGTTCATGCCGCTGGAGGGGATGTTCCTGGCCGGCAGCGTGGGCCGCAGCATCGCTGACCGGATGGACCGTTTCCAGCCTGCCTTCCTGGCCCAGGAACATATGCGCCACATTCCTGAAAACACGCCGATCTTCCTGATCCGGGACGACATGGCCGCGCTTCACGGCTGCCTGGCCGCCCTCGGCTAAGGGCGGTCCGCTCTCGCAAAGGTCAACCCTGAGGCGGCGCGGGACGGCAACTATCGCTGGATTCCCTGCATTGATCCTGTTTCAATTGCCACAAGCAAAAAGAACCGGGGCGCAGGATGCGGGCATATCTGACGGCGATCTTGGTGGCATCGACGGCCATCGGTGGTGGCGTTGCGGCGGCATGGGGCCAGTCGTCATCGCCCTTTTCGGGACTTTTCAGCCGCGACGGCGAGGACGAGGGCCCCGTGGACCTGGACATCGAGGTGGCCGGCGGGGATGACGACCTGGCAGCGCAGATCCGGCGCACTTCGCTGATCGCAAGCGCCCTGGCCGAGGATCGCACAACCGGCCAGGACATTCTGGCCGCCGCCCGTGCCGATTACGCGCGCATCCTGGGCCTGCTTTACGACGAAGGCTATTACAACAGCACCGTCAACATCCTGCTGGACGGGGTCGAGGCCGCGCAGGTCGCGCCCCTGGACGCGCCGCAGGTGGTGCAGCGCGTCGTGGTGGCGGTCCAGCCGGGGCAGGCCTTCCGCTTTTCCCGTGCCGCCATGGCGCCGGTCGCCCCCGAAACCGACATCCCCTCGGGCTATGCGCTTAACGAGATCGCCGGCACCGGCGTCATGCGCAGCGCGGCCCTGGCAGGGGTCGAGGGCTGGCGCAGCCAAGGGTATGCCAAGGCGGACGTGGCGGACCAGCAGATCGTGGCCGATCACGACACGGCCCGGGTGGACAGCCGGATCACGCTGGACCCAGGCCCGCGCGTCACTTTTGGCCAGTTGAGCGTCAGCGGCAACCAGCGCCTGAACGACCGCCGGCTGCGCAAGATCGCAGGTTTTCCCGAAGGCCAACTTTTTGATCCGGAAGAGCTGGACACTGTTACCAGGCGCTTGCGCCGCAGCGGCGTCTTTTCCGCTGTCACCCTGGAAGAGGCCGAGACGCTTGGTCCGGGAAACACGCTGGACGTGGACCTGACGGTGGTCGAACAAGCGCCCCGCCGCATCGGTGCCGGGTTCGAGGTGTCAAACACTGACGGGATCATGATCTCGTCCTACTGGATGCACCGCAACCTGCTGCGCGGGGGCGAAAGGCTGCGGATAGAGGGGCGCGTCAAGGACATCGGATCGGAAACCAGTGATCGCGACGACGAACTGACGATCCGCATCGATCGCCCCGCCACGATCACCGCCGACACCACCGGATATGTCGAGGGGCGCGCCGCCCGCATGCGCGAAGAGGACTATGACGAGGACACGGCCAGCCTGGCCTTGGGCTTCAGCCATATCTTCAGCGACCGGCTGACGGGCGACATCTCGGCGCAGTACCAGTTCTCGCGCGTGTTCGACGCCAACGGCCAGACCGACTTCAAGGTTCTGGCGTTGCCGATGGAGGTGATCTGGGACCAGCGCGACGAGCCGACTGACGCCAAGCGTGGCTATTACCTGTCGGCCGAAGTGACCCCCTTCAAGGGATTCGAAGATACCGGTTCGGGCGCGCGCGCGCTGGCCGAGGGGCGGGCCTTCCGCTCCTTCGGGTCCGAGGACCGCTTTACCTTGGCGGGGCGGGCGCGCCTTGGCAGCGTCTTCGGGTCGGACATCGACCGGACGCCGCGCAACTACCTGTTCTATTCGGGCGGTGGCGGGACGGTGCGGGGCCATCCCTTCCAGGCGCTTGGGGTCGAGACGATTTCGGGGCCTGACGGCGACCTGATCAAGACCGGCGGCATGAGTGTCGCAAATGCCACGGCCGAAATGCGCTTCCAAGTCCGGGAAAGGATCGGACTGGTGGCCTTTGCCGATTACGGCCGCGTCTGGTCCGACAGCGGCTTCGAGGGCGAGGGCGGCGATCATGCAGGGGCGGGCGTGGGCGTGCGTTATGACACGCCGGTCGGCCCGCTGCGTTTCGACGTGGCGGGACCGGTCAGTGGCGACACCGGCAGCGGCGTTCAGCTGTACCTTGGCTTGGGGCAGGCATTCTGATGCGCAGGTTCTGGATCTATGTTTTTGCCCTGCTGTTCCCGCTGGCGGTGCTGGCCCAATCTGCGGCCGAACTGTCGGAACAGATCCAGGATGACCGGGGCTTTCTGACGGGCCTTCTGGAACGCAACCTGTCGGGCGCCGGGCGGACCGTGGTGATCGACGGGTTCGAGGGTGCGCTGTCGTCGCGGGCGACATTCTCGGAAATCCGCATCGCCGATGACGAAGGCGTCTGGCTGACCCTGCGCAACGGGGCGATCCAGTGGAACCGTTCGGCCCTGCTGCGCGGCCGGATCGAGATTGCCGAACTGTCCGCGGCCGAGATCCTGCTGCCGCGCCTGCCGCAGGGAGAACAGTCGCAGGTTCAGGCCGAGGCGCCGGTTTTTGCCTTGCCCGAACTGCCGGTATCGCTGGAGATCGAGCAGATCCAGGCAGATCGTGTCTTCCTGGGCGAGCCGGTGATCGGGGTCGAAGCCGCGCTGCGCGTCAGCGGCGGCATGAGCCTGGAGGGGGGCGAAGGCCAGGCGCAGCTGACCATCGACCGCCTGGACGGACCACGCGGCCAGTTCATCCTGGACGCCGCCTATTCGAACGAAACCGAGATCCTGCGCCTGAACCTGGGCCTTGACGAGGCCGCCGATGGCATCCTGGCCAATCTGGCGAACATCTATGACCGCCCCGCCCTGACCGCCCAGATCAGCGGAGAAGGCGAGATCCGCGATTTCGCGGCCGACATCCGGCTGGCCACCAACGGCCAGCCGCGTATTACCGGCCAGGTCAGTGCCAGTGGCGAAACCGCTGCCGACGGCACGGCCGGCACTGCATTTCGCTTTGAACTGGGCGGCGACGTCGCCACCCTGCTGCGCCCCGAGGACCGCGCCTTCTTTGGCCAGGAAACTCAGTTGCTGGCCCAGGGTTGGCGGGCCGAAACCGGTCGGCTGGAGATCCCCGTTCTGGATATCCGCACTGATGCGCTGCGCATTGAAGGCTCGCTTTCGACCAATGACCAGTCGGCGCCGCAGCGCGCCCAGTTGCTGGTGACGCTTGGCCGCGACGCCCAAGCCGCGCAGGTGCCGGTTCCGCTGCCCTTTGCAGGGGACGACACGACGGTGGAATCCGGCCGCCTTTCGTTGGATTATGATGCTGCCGAAGGCCAGGGCTGGACGCTGGACGGCCGCGTGGGCGAGCTGAACCTGGGCAATGTCGCCTTGGGCGCTCTGGAACTGGATGGCGCCGGAGAGGTCGTCCTGACCGACGGCGCGCTGTCCGAGGTGACCGGCAGTCTGCAATTCGCGGCGGAACAGTTGTCCTTTGCCGAAGAGGGCATGGCTGCGGCCATTGGCGACCAGATCACCGGGCGTGCGGGTTTCAACTTCACTCCCGGCAATGCCATTGATGTCACGGACCTGTCGATCATCGGCGCAGATTACGGGTTGGAAGGAAACCTTCTGGTTTCGGGCCTATCCAGCGGCATTACGGTGTCGGTGGACATGGACGCCCGCTATAGCGACCTGTCGCGCCTGTCGACCTTGGCGGACCGCCAGCTGACCGGGGCCGCCGATGCCTCGGTCGAGGGCTATTATGTCGTCCTGAACCGAAGCTTCGACCTGGATGCGCAGGTGACCGGCACGGACATCGCGCTGGACCAGCCGCAGCTGGACCGGCTGCTGGACGGCCGCTCGACCATCACCGTGCAGGCCCGGCGGGACGAAACCGGGATCGAGATCGAGGATCTGACCATCAATGCCAGCCGGTTGACGGCCGAGGCGCAGGGCATGATCAGCAGTCTGTCCAGCGACCTGACCGCGCGGATTTCCATGCCGTCGCTGGAGGATGCGGACCCGGAATTCGGCGGCGCCCTGCAAGCCGAGGCGGCCTTGAACGGCCCTGCAGGCCAGCGCCGCCTGACCGTCAGCGGCGAGGCCGAGGATCTGCGGCTTGGGATCGAGGCGCTGGACAACGCCCTGCGCGGCCAGACCAACCTGACCCTCATCGCCAGCGAAAGCGGCGACAGCTACAAGCTCGACAGCTTCCAGCTGTCGAACCCTCAGCTGAGCGCCACGGCCGAAGGCGATCTGGCCGAAGGCGATTTGAACGCGGAATTCACGGTTGTTGACCTGTCGGACCTGCAAGAAGGCTGGTCGGGCGGCTTCACCGGCCAAGCGCGCCTGAGCGAGGAGAACGGGGTACGAGCGATCGCCCTGACCGGCGAGGGGCAGGACCTGTCCTTGGGTCAGGCCAATGTCGACGGGGCGCTGACAGGTACCACGCGCCTTGAGGTGCGGGCGGCAGAGCAGGACGGCGTTGTCACGATCTCGGAAGGCCAGCTGACGAACCAGCAGATGACCGCAGTCGTTCAGGGCGTTTATGGTCCTGGCGTGACGGACCTGACGGCCGATGTCGAAATCGCGTCGCTGGCGCCGTTCGGTCCCGGCTGGCGCGGCGCTCTGCAGGCCGAGGGCAGCTTCCGCCAGGCCGGCGACGGCATCAGGCGGCTGGTGCTGACCGGTGCGGGCAGCGACCTGTCCTTTGGTCAGGCGCAGGTCGATGGTGCGCTGGAGGGTGACACGCGTCTGGCCGTGACGGCGATCGAAGAGGACGGCGTGTTCATCATCCAGACGGCGGAAATCGAAAATCCGCGTCTGTCGGCTACAGCGTCGGGGCAGGTGGGCGCGGGGGCGACGGATGTGACAGCCCAGGTGAATGCGAACGATCTTCGCTTTCTGGGCAACGGCATCTCGGGCGCGCTGAACGCCGATGTGCAACTGACGGACGACGGAACCACCCGCCGCATCGAGGCCACCGGCACCGCCAATGGCCTGTCCCTGGGCCAGCCCCGGATCGACCCGCTGCTGGCGGGGCAGACCAGCTTCGACCTGGCCGCCAGCCAGAGCGAGCAGGGTCTTTCGGTCCAGCGTCTGCAAGTTGACAACCCGCAGCTGAACATCAGCGCCGACGGCGCCCCGGACAGCGGCATCAACCTTGATGCGCGGCTTGCCAATCTGGGCCTGCTGGTGCCCCAGCTTCCCGGACCTGCGGCGGTTACCGGCACGGTGCGCGAAACCGGCGGCGATTTTGCGCTGGATCTGGAAGCAACCGCGCCGGGCAGCACGAACCTTGATATCGAGGGCACCGTGGCGCGCGACGGCTCGACCGCCGATCTGGCCATCACCGGCACCGCGGATTCGGCGCTGGCCAATGCCTCGCTGCGGACGCGCAGCGTGTCGGGACCGCTGGCGATCGACCTGCGCCTTCAGGGGCCGCCGTCGCTGGAATCGCTGTCGGGCCAGGTTCGTCTGCAGGATGGCCAGATGGCCGATCCGGGCCTGGGGCTGCGCCTGCAGCAGATGGATATAACCGCAGATTTCCAGAACGGCCAAGTCCAGGTGGAAGGTGCCGCGAATGTGGCAGCAGGCGGGCGGCTGACGCTGAGCGGCCCGGTCGATCTGCAGGCGGGCACGCTGGACATCGGTATCGTTCTGGACGACGTGGTGCTGCGTGATCCCAACCTTTACGAAACACGGGCAAGCGGGACCATCCGCATTGCAGGCGCCAATGCCACGGGGCCGCTGGTTTCAGGCGACATCGAATTGGGTGAAACTGAGATCCGCATTCCGGCGACGGGCCTGGGCGGTGCGCGGGCAATTCCTGATATCACCCATGTCGGCAGTCAGCGTCCGCCCGTGCGGGCGACGCGCGCCCGCGCGGGGCTTGAGGGCTATCCCAGCCAAGCAGCCAGCGATGCCGGTCTGGCCGGACCGCCGGCCACGCCTCCCGCCAATCCGCCGCGGCTTGATCTGACCATCACGGCGCCGAACCGGGTCTTTATCAGGGGCAGGGGGATCGATGCCGAATTGGGGGGGAGCTTCCAGATCCGTGGAACTCCGCGCGACGTCGTGCCTATCGGCAACCTTGAACTGATCCGGGGCCGGGTCGATTTGCTGGGCAACCGCTTCACGCTGACCGAAGGGCTGGTCGAGTTGCAGGGCAGCCTGATGCCGGTGATCCGGCTGGTGGCCGAAACGCAGCGCGACGGCATCGTGACCCGCATCATCATCGACGGAGAGGTGCGTGATCCCGAGATCACCTTTGAATCCTCGCCCGAGCTGCCGCAGGAGGAGGTCCTGTCGCAGCTGTTGTTCGGGCGCGGGCTGGACAGCATCAGCCCGCTTCAGGCGGCACAGCTGGCCAATGCCATCGCGGTTCTGGCAGGGCGGGGGGGCGACGGTATCATCGGCAACCTGCGCGACAGCGCCGGGTTGGACGATCTGGACCTGACCACGGATGATGAGGGCAACATCGAATTGCGCGCTGGGCGCTATCTGTCGGAAAACGTCTACACCGACCTGTCGGTGGGCGAGGGCGGACGCTCGACCATCAACCTGAACCTGGACATCACCGAATCCCTGCGGGCGCGGGGTTCGGTTGCAAGCGACGGCAGCAGTTCCCTGGGTGTGTTCTTCGAGCGCGACTACTAAGTCACGTCAGTCGGCACCGATGACATTGGGCATCGCGCGGATCTGGGGCATTGTGTCGTCATGTTCGGCGGCAACCATTGCATGGGTCGACGTGAAGGGCTGTACCGATGCCGCGCGAAAGCGCAACATCTTCCGGCCGCCGGACAGCGGGGTGACCGTCCAGCCCAGCAGTTGCCCCTTGGGTCCGGCCATCGCCCCGCTGACCGGTGCCGCGTCATGCGCATCCAGAAGGGCGTCACGCAACGCGGCAAAGCCCGGCCCCACTGCAGTGACGCCTTCCCATCCGGCGATGATGTCGGCCAGGTTGCCGGGGGGGGTGCCCCACAGCAGCCGATAGGCATTGTTGCTGAGGACCAGCTGCCCCGTTCCCGCAAAGACCGCCAGCGCATCTTCCAGCCCGTCCAGGACATGTGCGCCCAGCAGCAGCTCGGCCCGGAACTTGCGGGTCAGGGACATTTCCGACGTAATATTCTCGAACAGGAAAGCCACGGCGCCATCGGGATGGGGGCGGCCCGTGACGCGATAGGTCTGCCCACCGGGCAACGACCAGGTTTCCACGTGATGGCCGGTCGCGGCGGCATTTTCCAAACTGGCCATGTGATGACGCCAACTGCGGTAGTCCTTGGGTTCGGGCACCATACGCTGTTCGCGCAGCTGGTCCAGGAAATCGAACAGCGTGGGCCGCGCGGTCAGAAACCCCGTCGGCAATCCCGTAAGGTCGATCAACGCAGGGTTGAACAGCTGCAGGTTCCGCTGCTGATCAAAGATTGCAAGGCCGATGGGCAGATCGGCAAATGTCTTGGTCAGCGTTTGCACGAACTCCCGCAGGCTGCGTTCGGCCCGGACCGCCGCGTCGGCGGGCAGGGCGAACATCATCACCTCGTCCCCCATGCGGTGGCTGTGGCAGTCGTACCACGAAACGATGCCGTGGTCTTCCAGCGCGGCCCGGCGCGTCGCGGTCCCTGCCCCCGGAACCGATTTGGGAGCATCCAGAAGGCGCGGCAGTGGCCATCCCAAGGCGCCCTCGCTGCGCGCCTCGGCCCGTCGAAGATAGGCAGCGTTGGCCCATGTCACCCGATCCTCGGCATCCAGACGCCACACCAGCATCGGCGTCTGGTCCAAGGCGCCCCGCAGCAGGTGCAGTTCTTCCTCCATCGCCTGAAGGGACATGGCATCGACGACGATGCCCGAATGTTCGGCCGCCGGATCCGTGATGGTCAGGCGCCACAGTTGGTCGCCCAGATCCTCGGCCACCAGGCGCAGGGCCGCGCTGCCGTGACCCTGTTCACCCGTCAGTTCGATCCGCCCGATGCGCGCCAGTTGCGGCATGCGATCAAGGACGTCGGGAAAGCGCGGGCCGATCCACTTCATCAGGCGCGGCCAGTCGTCGCCGCTGCCGCCGATCCGCTCCAGCAGGGTCCGGGCAGGGGGTGTTGCATCGACCACGCGTTCGTCCCGGAACAGAAAGACGGTGGGCTGGATCCTTCCTTCCAGCGCATCGGCAGAGGCGGGCCGACCCCGACCGGCGCGCCGCCCATCCCACAACCGGATCAGCCCCACAGCCAGCAGCACCGACAGCGTCCCGCACAACACCGTCACGACCAGAAAAACCGCACCATGAATGTTCAACGCACGACCCTCATCTTGTTCGAGCGGAGCATAGGTCAGGCATTGTTAACAGTTGGTTAAGATATTCAGATCTCGATGGAGGGGTTCTGCGCCAAGGCCAGGCGATCCTGCGCCTCGATGCGTTCGATCGGCCACCGGACCGAAGCCACCGCACCCGGTCCGCCATTGGCAAAGGACAGGCGTGCCCCCGACCGTTCCAGCAAGGTCTTGGCGATGAACAGCCCCAATCCCATGCCTTCGTAGCTGCCGCGCTGCACCTCGGAGCGGCGGCTGAGATATGGGTCGCCAATCCGCGACAGAAGCGTGGACGGATAGCCCGGACCATCGTCGCGGATCGTCACCGTCAGCGTGTTGGGCGTCACATCGGTTTCGATCACGACCCGGCTTTCGGCGAAATCCACGGCGTTCTGGATCAGGTTGCGCAGGGCATGGATGATCGCCGGATCGCGGCGGATCGAAGGACCGTCGGCGCGGATTTCCACCAGCGGACCGCGGTCGGCATGGGGGCTTGCGGCATCCTCCAGAACGGCGCGCAGGGGGGCCGCCCGCATGTGCAGGTCATCCTTGCCGGCCCGGCCCATGCTGCGCAGGATCTGGGCGCAGCGGTCGGCGGAATCGCGCAGCGCGATGACGTCTGCATGCAGATCCGGACGGTCCTTCAGTTCGTCCGCCAACTCACCTGCGATCAGCTTGATGGTCGCCAGGGGGGTGCCCATTTCATGCGCGGCGGCGGCGACCACGCCACCCAGGTGCTGCAGGCGCTGTTCGCGCGACAGCGCCATCTGGGTTGCGAACAGCGCATTCGACGTGTCGGACAGTTCGCCCGTGACGCGATGGGCATAGCCGCCGAAGAAAACCACCCCGATCACCAGCGCGACCCAGTGACCAAGCGCCAGGATCGGCTCCATCCGCAGGATTTCTCCGGTCGGATCGCGCAGGGGCACGCCAAAGACCGCCGCAATGGATGTCACGGCCACTGTCGCCAGGCCAAGCGCCAGCACCAGCCGCGCATTCAGCGAGGCGGCAGCAATGGTGACGGGCGCCAGCACCAGCAGGGCGAAGGGGTTGGCCATTCCTCCTGTCAGCGCCATCAGCGCCGAGATCTGCACCAGGTCGAAGCTCAGCTGCAGCACGGCCCGACCGGGCGAGGTCCGCTTGGGCGGTCGCAGGGACATCCACAGGTTCATAGCGATCGCCAATGCGATCAGGATCATGACAGGAACTTTGGGAAAGCCGATGCCCATGATCCAGGCCACGACCACCGCTGCCAGCTGCCCGCCGATCGCGAACCAGCGCAGCAGCACCAGGGTGCGCATGCGGATCGGTTCCGCATTGGGCGTGTCGCCGGCATCCAGATGCAGGTCTGCCAGGTCGTCAGCGCCGGATACGGGGGTCATCTTCGGCCTTTTCTGCGACAATGCATGACTTGATACCTGTCGGTCGATGGGCGATCAATGCGCGCATTTGACACGCGAAGGGAGCTGATGCCGTGGCTGACCGAAAAATCCTGCTGATCGGAACCGCCGCAGCGGTCGGCGTCCTGGTGGGGGGCGGCCTGTTCCTGACGCAGCAGCGTTCATCCGACCCCTTTGCCCAGTGCACCAACAGCGCCGTCGCAGGGGGCATGGACA
Source organism: Paracoccus saliphilus (assembly GCA_003255745.1). Lineage (GTDB taxonomy): Bacteria > Pseudomonadota > Alphaproteobacteria > Rhodobacterales > Rhodobacteraceae > Paracoccus > Paracoccus saliphilus_A. The sequence continues at coordinate 39,776 of QKYL01000162.1, read as the reverse complement.
GCTTTGGCACGGAATTCACGCTGACGCGGCAGGACGGCCAGCGTGTAACTTCGGCCGACGTTTTTTCAAAACCGACGCTGCTTTATTTTGGATATACATTCTGTCCGGATGTCTGTCCTTTGGACAGTGCGCGCAATGCCGAAGCTGAACAAATCCTGAAAGACGCCGGCAAGGATGTGCAGACGGTTTTCATCACGGTCGATCCGCGCCGCGACACGCCCGAGGTTCTGGCAGACTTCACCAGTCTTTTTTCGGACGACATGATCGGCCTGACGGGATCGCAGGAGGAAATCGCAGCCGTCAACAAGGGTTGGCGCAATTACTTCAAAGCCCATGACGAGGAGGATCAGGAATATTATTTGGTCGATCATATGACCAATACCTATCTGGTCATGCAGGGCGAAAAGACAGTCGAGTTCTTTTCGCGCGACACGCCGGCCCAGGATGTGGCAGAACGCACGGGCTGCTTTGTCGACGCAGCGGCATAAGGCATATTGTCGCAAGGGTTTGACAGCCTGGGGCCGGATACGCAGTTAATTCCAAAAACCAATTCAAGAGGGCTAGTCATGGATGAAATGAACGCGCAGATCGGCCCCGACGCCTCGCTGCTGCTGGTGGACGATGACGAAATCTTTGTCACCCGATTGGCGCGCGCTATGGAAAAGCGCGGTTTTCAGACGGAAACCTCGCTGACCGTTGCAGGTGCCATGCGGCTGATCGAGAAACGTGCGCCTGCCTATGCCGTGGTTGATCTTCGGCTTGAAGACGGAAACGGGCTGGATGTTGTCGAAGCCCTGCGGGAAAAGCGGGCTGATGCCCGGATTATCGTCCTGACCGGCTATGGCGCTATTGCGACGGCCGTTGCGGCCGTCAAAATGGGGGCGACCGATTATTTGGCCAAACCTGCCGATGCCAATGACGTGACGTCCGCACTGCTTTCCAGTGGAGAATTGTTGCCGCCTCCGCCGGAAAATCCAATGTCCGCCGACCGCGTTCGGTGGGAACATATTCAGCGCGTCTACGAGCAATGCGAACGAAATGTCAGTGAAACTGCACGCCGTTTGCATATGCACCGGCGGACGCTTCAGCGTATTCTTGCCAAAAGAGGTCCGCGCTGATCCTAAGGAGATGTTGAAAGATATTTATTCCGGTCTATATTGCAGACATGAAAGCGGCAACCAAAAGCAAGACCGGGAAAAATATGAGCATCGATTTCGACAATATGTCCCTCAAGGAAATGCGTGATTTACGCTCGCGTCTGGATCGGGCAATCAATTCCTATGAGGACCGAAAGCGGCGCGAGGCTTTGGCTGCGATCGAAGAGGCCGCACGCGAACACGGCTTCAATCTGGCCGACTTGACCGGCACCAAAGTGCGCCGCAACGGAACGGTCGCCCCGAAATACGCCAATCCCGACGATCCGACGATGACTTGGACCGGGCGCGGGCGCAAACCGCGTTGGGTTCAGGAAAGCTTGGAAAGCGGCAAGCAATTGGAAGACTTGGCGATCTGATTCCATTAAATCTCGTTGTGGAAAAGGGGCCCAGTGGCCCCTTTTTCATGTTCAAGAGGCCTTAGTGTCGATCTGCCCGATCAATCCCTCAAAACAGCCAAGAAAAGCCTGCCGCACTTCGGCTGGCGGCCGCAAGGCGATGCTCAGATCCGGCAAAAGATGATCTTCGGGCACGGGAAACAGGCGGCGCGCCTCGGCCTCGGCAAAGCCCGCAATCGTCACGGCCTCAAGCCGTGCCGACACACGATCGGCGGCCTTGATCTTGCGCTTCATCCCGGCAGGCAAGGTGGCAGGAAGCCCAAAGCGGCGGTGGACGGCCGAGGTCAGGCGTTCGTCCATGGCGCCGTATTCCTGACCAAGGGCTGATTTTACCGGCGAGATCATATCGCCAATGACATATTCCGGGGCGTCATGCAGCAGTGCAGCCAGCCGCCACTGTGGCGTGATCCCGGGGTTCAGCCGGGTGAAGATCTGTTCCACCAGAAGCGAATGTTCGGCCACCGAGTAAGGCCAGTCCCCTCGGGTTTGTCCGTTCCAGCGCGCCACGAAGGCCAGGCCGTGGGCAATATCCCCGATTTCAATGTCGAAGGGCGTCGGGTCCAGCAGGTCGAGACGGCGGCCCGACAGCATCCGCTGCCAGGCACGCCGGGGCCGTGGGGCCATCGGGCGGCTGCCTTACGACAGCTTGACGTCGGCCGGTGCCTGCTGCGCCTGCTGGGCGCGGCGCGCTAGTTCCTGGCGATACAGTGCGACGAAATCGACCGGGTCCATGTTGAAGGGCGGAAAGCCGCCGTCTCGCGTCAGATCCGAAATGATGCGCCGCACGAACGGGAACAGCATGCGCGGGCATTCGATCATCAGAAAGGCATGCAACTGGTCCTGCGGGACGCCGTCGATCTGGAAGACCCCGCCATAGTCCAGTTCGGCCAGGAACAGCGTGCTGCCCTCGGTCTTGTTGGTCGAGGTGACGCGGTACTTCGTGATCACTTCGTACTGGTTGTCGCTGCCGCGCTTGCGCGCGTCCAGGCTGACCTGCACGGTGATCTCGGGCTGTACATCGCCGCTTGGCGCGCCTTTCTGGGCCACGGCATTTTCAAAAGACAGGTCCCGGATGAACTGTGCCAGGATCTGCATGCGCAGCTGGGGTTGCTGGGCCTGCGGCTGTCCTGCGTTGCCGTTCTGGGTGTTCTCGTCGGCCATGTTCCTACCTCTCCATTTCGGACTTGGACCCGCTTGTAGCAGGCCGTTCCCGCGCCCTCAATGGCGGGTCCAGCCGGAACCTCGGCCTGGGCGGGAGGCGTCGGGTTCGTCCAGTTCGGGCGGCAGGTCGACAGGCGCACGGCCTGTGTCCTCATTCTCGGCCACGATAAAGTCGCCGTCGATCACTCCGTCGCCATAGGGTGCGCGATGGGGATCGCGGCGCATGGTCGCAGCGCCCATTCCAAAGCGGGTTACCTTCACACGCTTGCCGATCTGGCGCATCACTGCATCACGCACCCCAGGCACCAGCAGCAAAAGCCCGACCGCATCGGTGAAGAAACCAGGCGTCAACAGCAGCATGCCTGCCATCAGGATCATCACGCCATGCGCCAAAGGCCGCGTAGGATCCCGCATTTCGCCAAAGCTGCGCTGGATCTCGTTCCAGGCATGGGCGCCCTGGCTGCGCATCAGCGCGGTTCCCACGATTGCCGTCAACACGACGATCGCCAGCGTGGGCCACAGGCCAATCAGCCCGCCCACTTGGATGAACAAAGCGATCTCGATGATCGGAACGATCAGAAACAGCCAGAACAGCCGCATGCGAATTCCCCTTCCTGCCGGCGCGGAAACTGGACTTGCGCCATGGCACTCCCTACATAATGACCCAGCCGCCAGATACAAACGATGTGATTTTGACCAGAGGTCGCCTGCATGTCCAACCCGCTTCTCCAGTTGCTTGTCCTTGCCGGGATCGCGATTTTCCTGATCCTGCGCCTGAGAAACGTGCTGGGGACGCGCGATGGGTTTGAGCCGCCCCAGGTTGATCAGCCCGCCGCGGGTCCGGCTCGCTTCGAAGTGATCGAAGGCAGCGCCGATGAAGTCGATCACGATGTCGTTGACCACGCCGAGGCCGGCAGCCCGGCCGCTGCGGCCCTTTATGCCATGAAGCGGGTCGAGCCGGACTTTGGCGTCCGCGACTTTCTGACCGGCTCGAAGCATGCCTACGAGATGATCCTGATGGCGTTTGAACGGGGCGACCTGACCGAGGTGCGGCCGTTCTTGGCAACTCCGGTGGCCGAGGCGTTTCAAGGGGTGATCGATCAGCGGACCGCGCACGGGCAGACGGTGCAGGCGCAGTATCTGGGAACGCGCGAAACTTCGTTGGCGGCGGCGGAATTCGACCCCGCAACCGGCATTGCCGAAATCTCGGTCCGATTTGTGGGCGAACTGATTGCCGCCACGCGCGACACCCAAGGCAATGTCATCGAAGGTGACCCCAAGACGTCACGCAAGCAGAAGGACCTGTGGACCTTTGCCCGGCAGATGGGGCAGAACGATCCGAACTGGCAGCTTGTCGCGACTGGCTGATGCGTCGTCGCAAGGGCCTGACATCCGAGGACCGCGAAATGTGGTCCCGCGTGGCCCGCACCGCCTCTCCGCTGCATCCCGGCCGCAAGTCCCTTGATCCCGAAGTTGGGAAACGATGCGAAATGCCGCCGGCGCCGCCGCTGGTGACGCCTCCGGCGCTTCCCCGGTTCCGGGTCGGGCAAAGCGCCCTTCCCTCGCCTTCTCCAACACAGCAGCCCAAGACCCCGGCGGAACGCCTTGCCGCCGCCGGGCTGCGCATGGATGCCAAGACCCACCGCAAGATGAACCAAGGCAAGATGCGCCCCGAAGCGCGCCTTGACCTTCACGGCATGACCCTGTCCGCCGCCCAGCCCGAACTGACCCATTTCGTGTTGTCCTGCTACAGCGGCGGCCTGCGGCTGTTGCTGGTGATTACCGGCAAGGGGCGAGGGGATCACGGGCCTCTGCCCACGCGCCCCGGTGCCTTGCGTCACCAGGTGCCGTACTGGCTGCACAGCCCGCCCCTGTCGATGGTCGTGCAGCAGGTGACTGCCGCGCATTACCGTCACGGTGGCGAGGGCGCCTATTATGTGTATTTGCGCCGTCCGAAATGAAAGCGCGCCCCGCAGGGGGCGCGCGCCGCATCTGGGATGTGAGTTTTCAGCGCCGATAGTTGGCCTTTGGTCCGGCAAAGTACCAGATTATCAAGCCCACCAGCGGCAGGATGACGATCAGCAGGATCCAAAGGATCTTCGCCTTGTTCGATTCGTTCGTATTGATGATCTGGGCGATTGCCCAAACATCCAGAACAAAGATGATGATGCTGAAAAGCCAACCCATATGATCCATCCTCTAAAGGTTCAGACAGCCAACACCTGCACCGCGGCACCGGTTCCTAGAGAACATAGCGCGACAGGTCGGTCGAACGCGACAGGTCGCCCAGATGCTGTTCGACAAAGGCCGCATCCACGCTGACCGACTGGCCGCCACGATCTGGCGCAGTAAAGGACAGTTCCTCGAAGACCCGCTCGATCACCGTGTAGAGGCGACGTGCGCCGATATTCTCGACCGCGCCGTTCACCTCGGCCGCGATCCGCGCCAGTGCCGCGATGCCGTCAGCGGTAAAGGTCACCGTGACGCCCTCGGTCGCCATCAGGGCGCTGTACTGACGGGTCAGGGCGTTGTCGGTTTCGGTCAGGATGCGGACGAAATCCCCCTCGGTCAGGGCCCGCAGCTCGACACGGATCGGCAAGCGCCCCTGCAGTTCCGGCAGCAGGTCACTGGGCTTTGCGACATGAAAGGCACCAGAGGCGATGAACAGGATGTGATCCGTTTTCACGGCCCCGTATTTCGTGCTGACGGTCGTACCCTCGATCAGCGGCAGCAGGTCGCGCTGCACGCCCTCGCGGCTGACATCGCCGCCACGTGCCTCGGTGCGGGCGCAGACCTTGTCGATCTCGTCAATGAAGACGATGCCGCTTTCCTGCACGGCCTCCAGCGCGGCGGCCTTGACCGCATCGTCGTCCAGCAGCTTGTCGGCCTCTTCCGCGATCAGCAGTTCATAGCTTTCGGCAACCGTCACCTTGCGCCGCACCCGGCGCCCGCCAAAGGCCTTCATCAGCCCCGACAGGTCCATCATGCCGCCCAAGGGCTGTCCCGGCTGGCCCGGCATTTCCATCCCGCCAAGCGGGTTCGAGTTGTCCTGCACCTCCAGCTCGATCACCGTGTCATCCAGTTCGCCGCGCTTCAGCTTGTCGCGGAACATCTGGCGGGTGCCTTCGCGTGCGTTCTCGCCAGCCAGTGCCTCGACGACGCGCTCCTCGGCTGCCGTATGGGCACGGGCCTTGACCGCCTCGCGCATCCGTTCGCGCGTGTCGATCATCGCGGCATCGGCCAGATCGCGGATGATCTGTTCCACGTCGCGACCGACATAGCCGACCTCGGTGAACTTGGTCGCCTCGACCTTGATGAATGGCGCGTTGGCCAGCTTGGCCAAGCGGCGGCTGATCTCGGTCTTGCCGACGCCGGTCGGCCCGATCATCAGGATGTTCTTGGGATAAACCTCGTCGCGCAGGTCATCGCCCAGCTGCTTCCTGCGCCAGCGGTTGCGCATCGCCACGGCGACGGCGCGCTTGGCATCGGCCTGCCCAATGATGAAGCGATCAAGTTCCGAGACGATCTCGCGCGGTGTCAGGTCGGTCATGCTTCTGCCTCGCTGGCTTTCTTCAATGTTCAATTATTTTGGGGGTGAGGCCCGTGGGGGCGAACAGGGCAGCGCCCTTCACCCGTCCAGCGTCTCGACGGTCAGCCTGCCGTTGGTGTAGACGCAGATCTCGGCCGCGATGGCCATCGCCTTGCGGGCCACTGCCTCGGCATCCAGGTCGCTTTCCAACAAGCCCCGCGCTGCGGCCAAGGCAAAATTCCCGCCCGAGCCGATGGCGGCCACGTCATGTTCCGGCTCCAACACGTCGCCCGCGCCCGTCACGACCAGAAGATCTATTCCGTCGGTGACAATCAGCATGGCCTCCAGGTTGCGCAGGTACTTGTCAGTGCGCCAGTCCTTGGCCAGTTCCACGCAGGCACGCTGCAACTGGCCTGGTGCGGCCTCCAGCTTCTTCTCCAGCCGTTCCAGCAGGGTAAAGGCATCGGCCGTCGATCCGGCGAAACCCACCACTACGTCGCGGCCGCCGGGCGACAGGCGCCGCACCTTGCGGGCCGTGCCCTTCATCACCGTCTGGCCCACGCTGACCTGGCCATCGCCGGCGACAACCACCTTGCCGCCGCGCCGGACAGCCAGAATCGTCGTGCCATGCCAGCCGGGAAACTTATCATCCGCCATCGGGGGCTCCGTCCTCTGTTCGTCTGGCCAGCAGATATGGACGCCCCGCCCGGCTTGCAACCCGTTGAAAACCGCCCCTTTGCCCATTAGCGTTGCGGCATGTCCCCGGATCTGCTGCTGTCGGTCTATCTGCATCATCCCCTCCTGCAGACGGCGCGGGCGGGCAAGCTGGGCTTTCTGAACCGGATGCGGAGCCTGTTGGAGCGGCGCGGCTGGCGGATCAAGATCCTGCCCTCGGGCGAAGCGGCACGGGCCGCGGCGCCTTCCCGGCCCGGCTATGCGCTCTTTAGCATGGAGCGGCCGACCCATGACCAGGCCCTGACCTTCCGGCGTGCCTATCACTATCCCTACTGGCGCCTGGAACGGCAGGCCGAGCGGTGGCGCTGGCCCATCGCGACCCAAGCCTTTGACCCGGATCGTATCGAGGATGACGCGGCACGCCGTTTCGCAGGGCGCCTGCGCGATCGTGTTCTTCCGGGGCCGCCGCCCCGGCGCGGGGATCACATCCTGATCCCGCTGCAGGGCCACCTGCGCCACCAGCGCAGCTTCCAGTCCGCCAGTCCGATCCGGATGATCGAGGCCGCGGCGTCAACAGGGCGTTCCTGCGTTGCCACCCTGCATCCGACCGAGGTTTATGACGACGACGATCATGCGGCCCTGGACCAGCTTGCCGCACGATTTCCGAACCTGACCATCGGCGGAGACACGGCAGCGCTGTTGCGCGATTGCGCCTTTGTTGTGACGCAGAACAGTTCAGTGGGCTTTGACGGGCTGATCCTCGGCAAGCCGGTTGTCCTGTTCGCGCTCAGCGACTATCACCACGTTGCGCTGAATGTGGCGCAGATCGGTGGCCGCGCCGCGTTGGACCGCGCCGCGGATCATGCCCCTCCGACTGACAGGTTCCTGGACTGGTTTCTGCGTCGGACCAGCCTTGATATGATGGCGCCGGATGCCGATGACCGAATGCTTGCGGCCATGAAAAAAGGCGGCTGGCCCGTCTAGGGCGCCGCCTTTCATCAAGCTTGGCCGGGGCCGGTCAGACCGATTCTTCGATCCAGCTTTTCAGCGCGGCCTTGGGCGCGGCGCCCATGCGGTTCGACACCACTTCGCCGCCCTTGAACATGAACAGCGCCGGGATACCGCGAACGCCCAGGGCCGCAGCCTGTTCGGGGTTCTCGTCCACGTTGACCTTCACGATTTTAACCTTGCCGGCATATTCGTCCGACAGTTCCTCAAGGGCAGGACCGATCTGCTTGCAGGGACCGCACCATTCAGCCCAGAAATCAACAATAACGGGGGTGTCGGCCTGACGCACTTCGGCGTCGAATTCTGCGTCGTTCACATGCACGGTTGCCATGCTCGGCTCCTTCTTGTGGCGGGGGCCGGCACGGACCGGCGGGTCGGGTTCCCTCAACAGCTATGGGCGCCGACCTGCCGGGTCAAGGGGTGGGGGCCCCATGCGCCGGCCCGGAAAGCCCCGCCATGATCCGGTCCAGCAGCGGATCGGGCAACTGCATCAGGCTGCGCGTCGCCGTCCACAGCACCGCCGTCCGCACCGGCCTGTCGGGCCAGATGCCGCGCAGCGCGGCACGATAGGCCGCCATTTGCCGCAGGATGCCCTCGGGCACGGCCTCGGGCGCCTGCGGCACATCGCTGTTCGTCTTGTAGTCGACGGCCAGGATGGCATCGGGGGTAACGACCAGCCGGTCGACGATCCCGTTCAGCACCCCCAAGCCCGGCAGGGGCGCGGTCAGGGCCACCTCGTTCAGGATCTGGCCCTCTGCGGGCGGGGTCATCACCTGCTGCAGCGCAGGGGCGGCCATGACTGCGCCCGCCTCGGCCAGCAGGTCGTCAAGCTCTTGGGCATCGGGCAGACCGCCCTCGGCACCGGCCAGCAGGGCGCGGGTGATGCGCGGCCAGTCGGCGGCGGGATGGGCGGGCAGGTGCTCCAGCAGCAGGTGCAGGCGCGTGCCGCGCAGCATTGCGGCTTCGCGGTCACCGTCCGACGACGCACCCACCACCTTGGCGCCGCCCAGGCCGCTGGCCACCACGGGGGCCTCGTGGTCGGGCTCGGGCGGCGGCATCCGCAGCGCCCAATCAGGAGGCGCAAGCGTGGCGGGGGCTACACGGTTCCCCGCCGTCGCCTGCGCCGGCCAGTCCCCATAGGACAGGCGCAGCGCGGGGCCCAGGTCGGGCACCTCGACGGTGCTGCGGTTCAACCCGCTGCGGCCGGCGCCGTCCAGGATCATGGTGTGCCAGCTGTCAAGCGCCTCGCCCGTCTCGCCGGCAGCCGCCACGATCAGCCAGCTTTCGGCCCGCGTCATCGCCACATAGAGCAACCGGCGACGCTCTTCCTCCTGGCGCCGTTCCCATTCGCCGACGGCCAGCGCGACCGCGTCGCAGCGATCCGCCGCCGCGCCGCGCCAGGCGGGCAGCCCCTCGACCCGCACCACGCGCTGTCCGTTCGAAGGGCGGCGCTTTTGCGTCTCGGGCAGGATCACCACCGGGCTTTCCAGACCCTTTGACCCATGCACGGTCATCACGCGGATCAGCCCGCCCGCGCCGCCGGGCAGCTGCCGCTTGACCTGCACGTCGTCGCCTTGCAGCCAGACCAGAAAGCCGGTCAGGGACGGCGTCTCGACCTGTTCATAGGCCAGGGCCTGCGACAGCAACTCGTCGATTCCGTCCAGCGCCTCGGGGCCAAGGCGGGCAATCAGCGCCGCCCGGCCGCCATGCCGCGTCAGCAGCCGCGCGATCAGGTCATAGGGGCGCATGTAGTCGGCCTGCCCCGCCAGATCGTTTAGCACCGCCTGCACGTCAGCATGGTGCGATTGGCGCAACCGCACCCACAGGTATTCGTTCTTTCCGCGCCCCGCAGACAGCCGGAACAGATCATCCTCGGACAGGCCGAACAGCGGCGATCGCAGAGCGGCGGCCAGGCAGAGGTCATCCTCGGGCGTGGCCAGCACGGCCAGCGTGGCGGTGATGTCGCGCACGGCCAGTTCGCCCGCCAGCTTAAGCCGGTCGGCGCCAGCCACCGGCAGCCCCGCCGATTTCAGTTCCGCGATCAGGATCTGGAACAGGTCGCTGCGGCGCTGGACCAGGATCTGGATGTCGCCTGGCGTGATCGGGCGCGTTTCGCCCGATTTGGCATCCAGGATCGGGCTGCCCAGCATGGCGCGGATCTGCTGGGCGATGGCGCGCGACAGCAGGGTGTTGGCGTCATTCTCGGCCGGTGCATCAACGGGCTGGGTCCAGTCCGGACGCTCGGGCGTGTCGGGGTCGGGCAAGGGCGGCCAGATGTCCACCCGGCCGGGCAGCGCGTCGCGGAAGGCCACGTGGCGGGGCGGGTCGCCCAGACCCTCGGCGGCCTGGTCTTGGAAGACCGCATCGACCAGCCGCAGGATCGCGGGCGAGGACCGGAAGCTGTGGGCCAGTCCGCGCCGCTGCATCGGCTGCTGCACGGCCTGGAAATCCTGGTCGAAGCGGTCGCGCATCGCCTCGAAAACGGCGATGTCGGCGCCCTGGAAGGAATAGATCGACTGTTTCGGGTCGCCCACCACGAACAGCGTGCGGGGGCGGTCCTGCGCGCCGGCGCCGCTGGTGAATTCGTCGGTCAGGCGGCGGATCACGCGCCACTGTTCGGGGCTGGTGTCCTGTGCCTCATCGACCAGGATATGGTCGATGCCACCGTCCAGCCGCCACAGGACCCATTGGGCCATGCTGGATTCCTCCAGCAGCTGCGCGGTGCGCCGGATCAGGTCGTCGAAGTCCAGCCAGCCATGCGCCGCCTTGGCCTGCGCCATGCGCGTCGCGAAGGCGTGGCCAAAGCGGTGCAGCGCCAGGGTCCGTTCCGCGGTCGCCAGGGCCAGCGCCTGCGGGCGCGCCAGCTCGACCCGCTCCATCAGCGCGTGCAGATCGTCCATGAAGGGCGCGCAGGGGCCCGAGGCCAGGTCCTTGGTCGGGATCTTGCCGATCTTGGCGGCGAAGGGCGCCTTGGTCTTGGCGCCGAACAGCAGGCAATCGCAAAGCCGCGCCAGATCGCCCAGGCCGGGCTGGCGCCAGTTGCCCCCGGCCAGATGCTCGGCCAGCTTGGCGTCGGTGGACTTGCCCGCGCGCAGCAGGGGGACCAGCGCATCGCAAAGGTCGCCCTCGCTGCCCAGAAAGACCTGCGCCAGCAGCGCGTCGGGCGTCTGGCCCGGGGGCAGGTCCAGCATGGCCCAGATCGCGTCAGGATCGGGGGCATGACTGAAATCGGCCTCGGACAGGCCGGCCAGAAAGCTGTCCAGGTTGTCGCCGGAATGCAGGCGGGTCAGGTCGCGGATGGCAGGATCGCCCGCCTCGGCCATCTCCTCCAGGATCTCGGCGCGCAGGGCGCGGGCGCTTCGGTCGTCCAGTTCCGCAAAGCCCATCGGCACCCCGGCCTCCAGCGGAAAGCGCCGCAGCAATGCCGCGCAAAAGCTGTGGATCGTCTGGACCTTCAGCCCGCCGGGCGTCTCGATGGCGCGGGCGAACAGGCGGCGGGCCTGCGCCAGATCGGGTTCCGCGGTCTCTCCCAGGTCGGCCAGTTCACGGCGCAGCTGCGGTTCGGGTAGCATCGCCCATTGGCCAAGCCGCTTCAGAAGGCGGTTCTGCATCTCGGTCGCGGCGGCCTTGGTATAGGTCAGGCACAGGATGCGTTCGGGCGCGGTCCCGGCCAGCAGCAGGCGCGCCACCCGGTCGGTCAGCACTCGCGTCTTGCCCGAGCCCGCATTGGCCGTCAGCCAGGTCGAGCGCAGCGGATCGGCCGCCGCGATCTGGTTCAGCGTCGCCTCATCCATGATCGCCCACCTTCTGCGGGGTCGCCGCGTCCGTCAGCGCCCATTCGCCATAACGGGCTAGGTGATCGTAATCGCCCGAATAGGAGGTCCGCTCCGGCGCGCGCATCGAGGTGAAGCCGGTTTCCCCCGTCAGATAGGCCGCGACCAGCCGCACAAAGCCGTCCCAGGTCTCGCCCTCGATCCCGTCGTCGTGTTCGCGGCCAAAGGTGCGCCCTTCGCCGCCCAACTGGATATAGCGGATCGCGGCCACGTCCACCGGGCCAAGCGCGTCAAAGCCGCCGCGCCGGGCCATTGCCGCCTCCAGCATCAGCTGCTTGTCGAAATGGCGGATCTGAGCGTCGGTGGGCGGCGTGCCGGACTTGTAGTCATAGACCGCCACCCGGCCGTCCGTCAGCAGGTCGATGCGGTCCGGCTTGGCGGTCAGGGTGAAGTCCATGCCCGACAGCGACACGCGGCCCCGGTTCTCGATCACCGTCGGCGCGCCCTCGGCCAGGCGGGCCAGCTCGTCGGCCACGATGCGGTCCGCGATGTTCTGGATCCGCGCGGCCCAGAAGGCGCGGGCGGCGGGCCAGGGCACCTCGCGCGCCAGAACCTCGGCGGTCAGCGACAGGAAGGTGGCGCGCAGCACTTCGGGCGGGGTGTTGGGGGCGGGGCGGGACTTCAGCAGCGCCTCGACGATGGCATGCAGGGTCTGGCCGCGCAGGGCGGCATCGGGCTGCGGTCGCAGGGGCGGCAGCGGGCGCAGGCCCAGCACCCGCTTGGCATAAACCGCATAGGGATCGCGGATCAGCAGCGACACGTCCGTCACCGGCAGTTCGCGGAAGGGCGGACCCGGCGGGACCGGCGAGGGACGGGACGCAGGCGCCACGGCGGCGGGGGGCCGCGCCAGCGCCTCGGCCATGGCCAGCCATTCGGCACCGCGCGCGCGCATCTGCTCCAACGCCTGCGGGCCGTTGCGGTCGGGCAGGCCGCTCATCAGGTTGATCAGCCGGTTCAGCCAGCGAGAGGGGATCGTCTCGGCCTCGGCATCGCGCTTGGCGCGGGTCAGGATCACGCGATCTGCGGCGATCCCCTGCTGAAAGTCATGCGCGGCCAAGCCGATCTGGCGTTCCGGCACCGGCAGTCCGGCCGCCAGCCGCATCTGGCGCGACAGCCAGGGGTCGGGCGACAGCGGCTGCGGCCAGCCGCCCTCGTTCAGGCCCGACAGGATAACATGGCCGTGACCGTAAAGGCGCGCCTCGCGCGGGCCACGGATGCGCAGGCAGTGATGTCCCGCCACATCCTCGCGCACGGATTTGGCCTGCAATTCGGTGATCAGCAGCGCGCAGAAATCCGACGGCCCGATGTCGGGGCCTTGATGGGCGTGCTCGGCCAGGTGATCCAGCACCGCGCGGCTCATCTGCCCGGCCTTGCCCTGCCACAGCCGGGATTGCGCCGGATCGCCTTGAGGGCCGGCCGCCAGCGCCTCGGCCAACGCGATCAGGTCTGCCAGCCGGTCGGGCAGGGGGCGGGGCGCGCGGTCGCCCGCCAGGGGCGTGATCCGCTTTAGCATCGCGGCCAGCCACTTGGCCCAGATCCTGCGCGTCTCGTCGCCTTTTTCGGCCCAATCCAGCAATGTCGCGGCATCGGGAAAGGCCGGACCGTGCTTGCGCAGCTTCAGTTCCAGGTCGCGGGTCTGGCGCAGGATGTCATTGCGCCCGATCGCCTGCGATCCTGTCGCGGTCATCGGGTGCTTCAGCAGGATCAGCAGCCGGTCGATGGTCAGCGCCTCGCCGTAAAGGGCGGCGACCTGGCGCAGGAACAGACCCGGCGGCGTCAGGGGCAGGGGGCGTCCGGCGCTGTCGTCGGGGCGGATGTGCCAGCGGTCCAGCGCGGCGGTCACGCGGCGGATCAGGCCGCTGTCGGCCGCGATCAGGGTGATCAGCTCGCCCTTTTCGGCCGCCTCGCGCATGATCAGGGCAATGGCCTCGGCCTCGGCGCCCGGCTGGTCGGCCTCGATCAGGGACAGCGCCCGCGTGGCCGGGATCAGGTCGGGCAGCGCCGGCCCTTCGGCGATCCACTGGTCGGTCACCGGGGCAGGGCGCAGCGCCAGCGACACCAGCCGGTTGCGCGCCGCGGAGGGCGGCGTCACCTCGGTCCAGCGTTCGGGATAACCCGCAGCCCGGATCAGCGGGGCAAAGCGCGACTGCGGGTGGTCGTCGGCCGCGTCGCCCAAGGTTTCCCAGACCGCGTCGGGCTGGTCAAAGTCAAAGCCCGGCAGGACGACTGCCCCGTTCGGCAGCGCCGCCACCGCCTGCATGTAAAGCCGCGTGGCCCCATGCGATGCGGTCGATCCCGCGACGATCACCGGCCCGTCGGGCAGGTTCAGCCCCTGGGCCCAATCGGCCAGCGCGGCCTCGGCCGCGGCGCGCTGACGGGCAGGGCGGTCGCTATGCGCGTCGCGCAGGTGGAAATCTGCCGCGATTTTCAGGAACGCCAGCGCGTTCTGCCAATGACGGGCGTGGTCGCCGGTATCGATTGCCTCCAGTGCGGTGATGTCGCGGCCCTCGGTCTGCATCTCGACCATCAGTTGCGACAGCGACTGCGCCAGGACCGGGATGGAATGGCCGCCCCCCAGGTCGGGGCGCAGCTGCAACAGCTGCGCGATCAGGCGACCCAGCTGCAGGCGTCGCGCCAGGGGCGCCACGGGCGGATCGGGCATCGCCAGCGGCCCCGGATCGACCGAAGTGATCGAGCGCAGCCGCGGCAGCAGCAGCGGCCCGGCCCGGTCAAAGGCCCGGCGCAGCGCCCCAAGCGTGGTCGCGGCATTGGCCAGGATCGTGACGCGCGCCAAGGCTTCGGGCGGCTGGTCCGCCATCCGCGTCATCAGCCCCTGCACGAAGCAGTCGGCAAAATCAACGCCGGGGGGCAGCGCGTAAAGGCCGTGCAGGTCAACCACGCAGCAGTGCCTCGGCCAAGGGGATGGCTTCGGGATAGCCCACATCGCACCAGCCGCCGGGATGAACCATGCCATGAACGCGTCCATCCGCGATCAGCAGGTCCCATAGGCGGTTCAGCGAAAACACCTGGTCGGGAATCTCGGCCAGCCGCTCGGTCCGGATGATCTGCGCCCCGGCATAGACGAAATCGCCCCGGCGCATGACCTGACCGTCCGCGTCCAGCGCAAAGTCGCCCGCCCCCTGCCGCGCCGTCGCCCGCGCCAGCGGCACCAGCGCCAGCAGCGCGTCCATGCGGTCATCGTCCCAGTCCGCCTGCAGCGCCGACAGCACGTTCGGCCCGGTCCAGACCACGTCGGGATTCAGCGTCATCACCGGGCTGCCGCCCAGCAGGGGCAGGGCCTGCCGCAACCCGCCGCCGGTGTCCAGGATCAGGTCAGCCTCGGGGCTGAGGACCACATCGCGGCCCTCCAGGTGCTGCGCGACCTGCGCACCCAGGTAATGCGTGTTGACGATGATGCGCGTGGCCCCCGCCTGGTGGCCCAGATCCAGCGCGCGGTCCAGCAGGCTGCGCCCGGCCACCGGGATCAGCGGCTTGGGTCGCGCGTCCGTCAGGGGACGCATACGGGTGCCCAAGCCGGCGGCAAAGATCATCAGGGGCGGGCGCATCGGGCGCGGATCCTTTCGATGATGGCGGCATCTGGGGCCGGGACATCCGCCAGCGCGCCGGCCAGCGGCGCCAGTGCCGGATGGGCCAGGTTGCGCTGAACATGGCCCCAGACGCGCGGCATGAAGTCCAGATAGCGCGGCTTGCCGTCGCGCAGGCACAGCCGGGTAAAGATCCCCATGATCCGCAGGCCGCGCTGCGCGCCCAGCAGGGCATAGGCGCCGCGGAACCGTGCCTCGTCCAGCCCGGTCGCGGCCAGGTAACGGGCGATGGTCGCGGCCTCGGTTTCGGCCGGCACGTCGCGCCGCGCGTCCTGCAGCGCCGAGACGAGGTCATAGGCCGGATGGGCCGCCACCGCGTCCTGATAGTCGATCAGCCCCAGCGGCGCCGCGCCGCGCCAGATCAGGTTCTCGGCGTGAAAGTCGCGCAGGGCGGTGAGGGGGCGTTGATCCGCGGCCAGATCGGCGTGAAGGCCCGCGATCAACGGGCCGATGTCGGGAACGTCGATCCCAAGGGCCTGCGGGTAGAGGGAGAACAATCCGACCTGATCGGCCAGCGCCGCCCCGTCCAGTGCCGGGAGGAAGTCGGGAACGGGATGGTGATGCAGGTCCACCAGCAAATCGGCGATGCGGTCATAGGCGACGGGGGCCACGGCCGGATCGCGCTCCAGCACGCGGGCCAGCAGGTCGTCGCCCAGGTCCTGGACCAGCGCCAGCCCCTGAGGCGCGTCCTGCGCCAGGATCGCTGGCGCGCCAAAGCCGCGATCCAGCAGCCAGCGGGTCATGGCAAGGAACGCCGGCATGCTGCCGCCGGGGTCGTCCATCAGCACCGCCGCGCCCTGCGGCCCCTGCAGGCGGAAATAGCGACGGGCCGAGGCATCGCCCGCCAGCGGCACCACCCGCGCCTCGCCCCATCCCGCCTGCGCGACAAAGCCCGCGCGGGCGGCCAGCCGGGCGGCATCCGGGCAGTCCAGCACGATCCGGCGCAGCGCGGGGTCAGGGCAGGGGGTGAGGGCGATGGTCATGGCATGGGGCGGGCGGGTTTCCAGCCGGTCGGGCCATTCGATCAGGCAGATCGCGTCCGACATCGCCTCCTCCAGGCCCAGCTCGTGCAGCTCGGATGGGTCGGTCAGGCGGTAAAGGTCGGCGTGCCAGATCTCGGTCCCCAAGGGATCGTCATAGGTCTGCACCAGCGTGAAGGTCGGGCTGGGCACGTCCTCGGCCAGATCGCCCTGACGCGCGCGGATGAAGGCGCGGGCGAAATGGGTCTTGCCGGCCCCCACCGGACCGTCCAGCAGCACCGTCCAGCCGGGCGCCAGATCGGCGGCCAGCATCCGTGCCAAGGCGGCGGTCAGGGTTTCGTCTGCGATCAGGCGCGTGGTCATGGCGCTGTTCTAGCCGCTTGCCGCGCCGGGGGGAACCGCCCGCGAAACCGTGTGATGCGAAGGGCCGCGCGCCGCGCTAGGCTGGGTGCGAATGTGCTTTCGGGGAACCTGATGCTGCGCCTTGCCCTTGCCCTCAGCCTGGCCCTTGCCGGTCCGGCAGCCGCTACGCAGGAATATATCCTGCCCACGCTGTTCGACGTGGCCCGTGTGGCCCCGGACGACGTGCTGAACATCCGCGCCGACCTTTCGGCCAGTTCGCCCGTCATCGGCACGCTGGCCCCCGACGCCACCCGGATCGAGGTGGTCGAGGAACGCCAGGGCTGGGCGCGGGTCAACACCGGCGAAGGCTCGGGCTGGGTCAGCGCGCGCTTTCTGGACTATCGCACCGATGTCTGGGCCGAGGGCGCGCTACCCGCAGGCTGGCAGTGCTTTGGAACCGAGCCCTTCTGGGCGGTGACCCTACAGGGGGACGGGGTCGTGCTGGGCGGGCCGGACCTGCCGGGTGACCTGCGCCCCATCCGGGCGGTGCTGTCCAGCGGCGTCTTTCGTGATCCGACCCGCGCCTTGGTGGCCCAGGGGCTGACCCTGACCGCCACGCCGCAGCTGTGCTCGGACGGCATGTCGGACCGGCTGTTCGGGCTGCGCGCCACGGTGGTCATCGACGGCGACAGCCCGCAAATGCTGACCGGCTGCTGTTCGATCCAGCCCTGACCCTACAGCCCCAGCACATCGTGCATGTCGTATTCGCCCGGACCCTTGTCCTGGCCCCAGATCGCGGCGCGGATCGCGCCGCGGGCAAAGATCGCGCGGTCGGTCGCCAGGTGGCGCAGCACGATGCGTTCCCCCTGGGTCGCGAAGATCACGTCATGCTCGCCCACGACGTCACCGCCCCGGATCGCGGCAAAGCCGATGCTGCCGGGCTGGCGGGCGCCGGTGATCCCCTCGCGCGCCGGGACACGCAGGTCGTCCAGGTCGGCGCCGCGTCCCTGGGCCGCGGCCTCGCCCAGCATCAGCGCGGTGCCGGAAGGCGCGTCGACCTTGTGGCGGTGATGCGCCTCGACCACCTCGATGTCCCATTCTGTGCCAAGCGCCGCGGCGATCTTGCGCGTCAGCCCGACCAGCAGGTTCACGCCAAGCGACATGTTGCCCGCCCGGATGATCGGCGCATGGCGCGCGGCGGCCGACAGGGCGGCCAGGTGGTCCGGACCGAACCCGGTGGTGCCGATGACGTGGACGGCGCGGGCCTGGGCTGTCAGTTCGGCAAAGGCTACGGTGGCGGCGGGGGCGGTAAAGTCGATCACCGCCTGCGCCTGCGCGATGGCCGTCACCGGATCATCGCTGACCGTGACGCCCACGGGCGCGCCGCCCATCGCGGTGCCGATGTCCTGACCCACCCAGTCATGGCCGCTGCGTTCCAGCGCGCCGACCAGCCGGACCTGCGGATTGTCCCCAATCAGCCGGATCAGCATCTGCCCCATCCGCCCCGAGGCCCCGGTGACAACGATCCCCGGCACCTGCGGCTGATCGGTGTTCTGCAAATCGCTCATCATCCACCCCCGTTGGCTTTGGGGCGTCATATCCCGTTGCGGCGCGGCCCGCGACCCCCTACATCGGTCCTCATGGCACAGAACCGCTCTTCACAAGGTCAGGGCCCCCGGCAGCGCCAGCTGCGCGTGGGCGAACTGATCCGCCGCACCCTCGCTGACGTGCTTGCGCGCGGGGATGTGCATGATCCCGAATTGAACCGTCACTCCATCACGGTGGGCGAGGTGCGGACCTCGACCGACCTCAAGGTGGCCACCGCCTTCGTGCTGCCCCTGGGCGGGCGCGACGCGGATGCCGCGCTGCTGGCGCTGCGCCGCAACGCGCCCGAACTGCGCCATCTGGTGGCCAAGGGCCTGACGCTGAAATACGCGCCCGAGTTGCGGTTCCAGCTGGACGAGACCTTTGACATGATGGACGACACGCGCCGCCTGTTCGCGGACGAACGGGTGCGCCGCGATGTCGAGGCCGGCGAGGATGATGCGCAGGATGACGATGCGCGCTGACCTGTCGCGCCGCCTTGCGGTGGCGTTCGGGGTTTTGGTCGCGATGGCCCTGCCGGCCGGTGCCGCCACCTGCAAGCGCATCGATCACGACGGCCAGGGCTATGTGCTGTGCGAGGTGCCCGCCGCGCAGGAACCGGCGCTGCGGCTGTGGCAGGACGGTCCCGACGGCAGCCCGCTGCGCAACTTTGCCAATGTCCGCCGCACGCTGGAGGCGGACCAGGTTCTGTCCTTTGCGATGAATGCCGGTATGTTCCACCCCGATTACCGGGCCGTGGGCCTTCTGGTCGTGGATGGAGAGGAGCTGTCGCCCATCGTCACGGGGGCCAGCAACGACAATTTCGGGATGCTGCCGAACGGCGTCTTCTGCAGCGGCGGCGCCCGGCCTTTTCAGGTGATCGAAAGCCGCAGCTTTGCCGCGGACCGCCCGGACTGCCGGCTGGCCACGCAATCCGGCCCGATGCTGGTGATCGACGGGCAGTTGCACCCGCGCTTTCTGGTCGACAGCGACAGCCGTTATATCCGGAACGGCGTCGGCGTGTCGCCCGACGGGCAGACGGCATGGTTCGCGATCTCGAACCGGCCGGTGACCTTCCACGAATTCGGCCGCCTGTTCCGCGACGGACTGGGCGTGCAGGATGCGCTGTATTTCGACGGCTCGATCTCGCGCCTTTACGCGCCGCAGGTGAACCGGGCGGATTTCGGGCGCAGCATGGGGCCGATCATCGGTCTGGTAGAACCGGCTGGTTGACCCGGTGGGGCGGCGGGGCTATGCCCCGCACCTTGCATTCAGGAGGTTCGCATGGCGCGCAAGAAGGGCCGGGATATCAGCGGCTGGCTGATCGTGGACAAGCCCGCAGGGGTGAACTCGACCGCCGTGGTGGCCAAGGTCCGCTGGGCGCTGGACGCGAAAAAGGCCGGCCACGCGGGCACGCTGGACCCGGATGCGACAGGCGTGCTGGCCGTGGCCTTGGGCGAGGCGACGAAGACGGTGCCGATCGTGACCGATGCCCTGAAATGCTATGATTTCACCGTGAACTGGGGGGCCGAGACGGCGACCGACGACGCCTCGGGCGAGGTGGTGCGCCGGTCTGATACGCGTCCGACCGCCGCCCAGATTGAGGCCGCCCTGGCGCGGTTCACCGGTGACATCATGCAAGTCCCCCCCGCCTTTTCCGCCGTCAAGGTCGAGGGCGAGCGCGCCTATGACCTGGCCCGCGAGGGTGTCGAGATGGAGTTGGCGGCCCGCCCCCTGTGGGTCGAAAGCCTGGTCCTGCTGGAAGCCGGTGCTGATACCGCGCGTTTGGAGATGGTCTGCGGCAAGGGCGGCTATGTCCGCTCCATCGCCCGCGACCTGGGGCGCGAGCTGGGTTGCCTTGGCCATGTCGCCCATCTGCGCCGCACTTGGTCCGGCCCGTTCGAGGCCGAGGACGGCGTCGCATTCGACAGGATCGACCGCGATGCGCAGGACTGGCTGGACAGTCAGGTCCTGCCCCTGGAAACCGGTTTGACTGACCTGCCGATGCTGCGCGCCACGCCCGAGGGCGCCATCCGCATCCGCAACGGCAATCCCGGAGAGGTAACCGGCGGCGCCGAATGGGGCGAGTTGGTCTGGGTCGCGGATGCCGCAGGCCCGGTCTGCATCGGCCGCTATCAGGGCGGCATGGTCCAGCCCGAACGGGTCTTTAACCTTTAACCGCCGCGCCTCGGCTGCCGGGCCGGCGCGCGCCCTGGAACGGCCCTTCGCCGGCGGCGTCGATGCGGGCGATCGCGTTGGCGATAGGTTCATGCGTGACCGACATGGTCCATGCGGTCGCATGGATCATCAGGTCGGGGGACACCGCCATGGCGACATGGCCTGGCCAGAACAGCAGGTCGCCCCGGCGGATCCGGTCCGTGGACGGAAAGGCATCGCGCTGCAGGTCGCTGTCGCCTGGACAAGGGATGTCGCAGGCCGACAGCGCCGCCTGCACCAGGCCCGAGCAATCGATCCCCCACCGGCTGTTGCCGCCCCACAGATAGGGCGTGCCCAGAAGCGTCTCGGCCACCGTCACCGGATCCTGCGCAGCTTCGGTGCCGACATGCTGGACCGGCACAAAGCCTCCGGTGACCAGCCGCACAAAGCGGCCTTCGGTCCCACTGACCGCAAGGCGGGCGCCAAGCGACAACGACATGAGCTGCGGCTGCTTCATGTCGGGCGCCGGATAGACATGCGTGGCCGGCGCCGTCACCCGATGCGTCAGCGGCGGCAGGTCTTCGGTCAGCGCGGCGCTGTCCAGCCAGCCGCAATAGCCGTCAAGGGCCGTCTGCACAAAGCTGAAGCCGTTCCGCACCTCGATCACGGTCACATCGGCCCCGAAATTCACCTGCCGGTCGCGCCGTCCGTCCGGCGCGGTCAGCAGGTCGGCCAAGGGAACCGACAGACGAGCGGCGCGGCCGGGGGTATAGGCGGGACGGTCCAGCCGCCCACGCAGGCTTTCCAAGGCCGCGCGGTCCGTGGCAGGCGTCAGTCGGCGGTCCATGGTCACGCCAGGATCTGCGGCAGCGATGCCAGGATCGCCCGCGCGCCCTGGCCTACGCCGCCCTTGGGGCGGCCGGGCGCGGCGGTGGGTTGCCAGCCGTAGATGTCCAGATGGGCATAGCGTCCGGCGCCTTCGGCAAAGCGGCGCAGGAACAGGGCCGCTGTGATTGATCCTGCCATGCCGCCCGACGGTGCGTTGTCCAGGTCCGCGATGGCGGGTTCGATCTGTGCCTCGTAGGGGTCCCAGAAGGGCATGCGCCACAGCGGGTCGCCCACCTGCATCGCCGCCTGCTGCAGCGCCGCCGCCGTGGCATCGTCGTCGCAGTAGAAGGGCGGGATGTCCGGCCCAAGCGCCACGCGCGCCGCGCCCGTCAGCGTCGCCAGCGAGATCATCAGGTCGGGGCTTTCCTCGGTCGCATAGGTCATTGCGTCGGCCAGGACCAGCCGACCCTCGGCGTCGGTGTTGTTGACCTCGACCGTCAGGCCCTTGCGGCTGGCCAGCACGTCGCCGGGGCGGAAGGCGTTCCCCGCGACGCTGTTTTCGACCGCCGGGATCAGCACGCGCAGGCGCATCCGGCCCGTCGCGCCGGTCGCGGCCAGCATCTTCAACAGGCCAAGGGCGGTGGCCGCGCCGCCCATGTCCTTTTTCATCAAACCCATCGAGGCGCCGGGCTTGAGGTTCAGCCCGCCGGTGTCAAAGCAGACGCCCTTGCCCACCAGGGTCAGCATCGGGCCTTGGTCGCCCATGCGGATGTCGATCAGCCGCGGCTCGACGGCGGAAGCGCGTCCCACCGCATGGATCAGCGGAAAATTCTGTTTTGCCAGGGCGCTGCCGCAGATCACTTCGACCCGCGCCCCGATGTCGTTGCACAATGCGCGCGCGGCGGCCTCCAGCTTGTCGGGGCCAAGGTCCCCGGCAGGCGTGTTGATCAGGTCGCGGGTCAGGAATTCACCCGCCGCGATCGCCAACGCGCGATCGGCATCGGCGCCCGTGGGACAGACCAAACGGGGGCCCTGGACGGGCTTTCCCTTGTAGCGGGTAAAGCGGTACTGGCCCAGCAGCCAGCCCAAAGCCAGCTGGTCCGGGTCCAGCCCGGCGGGCAGATTGGCCAGATGCCAGTCGCCCCTGGGCAGGGCATGGGCACGGGCGATCGGGAACCGTTCCCGCGAGGCCAGCGCACGCTCGCCCAGGCCCATGATCGCGCCGCGCAACCCGCCCGCCGCATCGGGCAGCAGGCAGATCTGGCCCGCCTTGGCAGAAAACCCCGAAGCCTCGGCCCAGGGTCCTGCCTGGGCGTCGGAGGGCAGGTCGTCGCCGCTCCAGACCAGCCACAGCGGGCGCGTGTCGTCAGAGGCGGGGGCGAATTCGGGGGTCATGGTGTTATCCTTGGCAGAACGGCGCCAGCCTACAGGCTGGGGCCGCACCTGCAACCCCGGCAGGCGCGCACCTTACGCCAAGGCGGTCCGGTCCCAGATGGCCGTCAGCGACCGGTTGCCCACCCGCATCAGCCGGGCGCGGATCGCCGCCAGCGCGGCATGGTCGCCCCGCTCGGCCGTGCTGCCCAGATCCATGGCCACGCCCGCCAGCGACAAAAGCCCGATCTGCCAGGCCAGCCGCGACATGCGCTCGGCATGGGCGATTGCCTGTGCCAGGTCGTGCCGGTCCAAAGCCGCATCCACCGCCGTCAGCGCCGTGGCCAGCTGTTCCAGCGCCAACCCGATGACGTGCTGTGCCGCCGTTTCGCCCAGTTCGGCCACGATGTCCGCCACCCGCCGATTGTCCACGCGGACCAGTTCCGATACGGCCAAGGCCGAAATTTGTGCCATCCGCACCTCCGAAGGGTCTGTCCCCGCATGGGGCGAACATGGGCGCAAGCGGTGAAGAAAGCCTTGAGCGAGGTCCAAGAAAAGGCTCGAATTTAACTCAATCCCGGCCTATCAGGCGGTGAGACAAGGGGGTTTTCGATGCACAACCTGACACCGCTGCCGCAATACCTGACCAAGCGTTTTCACGGCTGGAAGGCGACCTCCTACAACGAGAACCGCGCCTGGTTCCGCCGGCTTGCCGACGAAGGGCAGCGACCGCGCGCGATGGTCATTTCCTGCTGCGACAGCCGCGTCCATGTCACCAGCATCTTTGGCGCCGATTCGGGCGAATTCTTCATTCATCGCAACATTGCCAACCTGGTCCCCGCCTATGCGCCGGACGGGCTGCAGCACGGGACCTCGGCGGCGGTGGAATATGCCGTCAAGGCGCTGAAGGTCGCGCATCTGATCGTCGTGGGTCACACGCTGTGCGGCGGCGTTGCGGGCTGCCATGCAATGTGTTCGGGGCATGCGCCCGAACTGGAGGAGACAACCAGCTTCGTGGGGCGGTGGATGGACATCCTGCGACCGGGCTATCAGCGGGTGAAGGACCTGCCGGCCGAGGAGCAGGTCGGCGCGCTGGAACGCGAGGCGGTGCTGGTGTCGATCGAGAACCTGCTGACCTTCCCCTTTGTGCGCGACGCCGTCGAGGCCGGGCAGCTGTCGCTGCACGGGCTGCTGCACGACATCAGCGAAGGCACGCTGCTGCAGGCCGATGATGGCGGCAAGCGGTGGGTGCTGATCTGACCCCTCAGGCGTCCGGGTGCCAGCGGATCACCCGCCAGACGTAGAAGGCGACGATCGCCACCACGACAGCGGTCGAGACCGGGTTGATCCAGGTGCTGACAGCTTCATAGCCACCTTCAAGCCAGTAGCCGGCCAAGGCCAGGCTGCCCGACCAGATGAAGCTGCCAAGCGCGGTATACGCCAGAAAGCGTCCCGTCGGCATCCGCGCCAGCCCCGCCGGGACCGAGATCAGGGTGCGGATCGTGGGCAGGAAGCGGCCGAAGAAGACGGCGGCCGCGCCGTGGCGGGCAAACCAGCCCTGCGCGCGCTCCAGTTCAGACGGCGTCAGCGTCAACCAGCGGCCGTGGCGTTCGACCAGCCGGCGCAGGCGGTCGGGACCATAGGCGCGCGCCAGGGCGAACCAGAACCACGCGCCCAAGGTCGAGCCGATGCCGCCCGCCAGCACGGCCAGCCACAGGGAGGTGCCGCCGCGCGCCGCGTTGAAGCCCGCCAGCGGCATGATCAGTTCGGACGGGATCGGCGGAAAGACGTTTTCCAGCAGCATCAGGGCGGCGATGGCCAAAGCCCCGCCGCCCTGCAAAAGACCGGTAATCCAGGCGAACAAGCCTTAGCCCTTCTTAAGAACGCGGTTGCCCAGCAGTTCTGCGATCTGCACCGCGTTCAGCGCCGCGCCCTTGCGCAGGTTGTCGCTGACGCACCACAGGTTCAGGCCGTTCTCAACGGTGCCGTCCTGACGGATGCGGCTGATGAAGGTGGCGTATTCGCCCACGCATTCAACCGGCGTCGTGTAGCCTCCGGGCTCACGCTTGTCGATGACCAGGATGCCGGGGGCTTCGCGCAGGATGTCGCGGGCTTCGTCCTCGTCCAGGAAATCCTCGAACTCGATGTTGATCGCTTCCGAATGGCCGACGAAGACCGGAACGCGCACGCAGGTCGCGGTGACCTTGATCGAGGGGTCGATGATCTTCTTCGTCTCGACCACCATCTTCCATTCTTCCTTGGTCGTGCCGTCTTCCATGAAGACATCGATCTGTGGAATCACGTTGAAGGCGATCTGCTTCTGGAACTTCTTGGGGTCCTTTTCCTGACCCGGCACGTACATGCCCTTGGTCTGGTCCCACAATTCGTCCATGCCTTCCTTGCCGGCGCCGCTGACCGATTGATATGTCGACACAACCACCCGCTTGATGCGGGCGCGGTCATGCAACGGCTTCAGCGCCACCACCATCTGCGCGGTCGAGCAGTTGGGATTGGCGATGATCATCTTGTTCTTATAGTCGTGGATCGCGTCGGGGTTCACTTCGGGCACGATCAGCGGGATCTGCGGGTCGTAGCGATAGAGCGAGGAGTTGTCGATCACAACGCAGCCTGACTGGGCCGCACGCGGGGCGTGGATCTTGGTCGCGTCCGAGCCGATGGCAAACAGGGCGATGTCCCATCCAGTGAAATCAAATTGTTCGATATCCTGGATTTTCAGGGTCTTGTCGCCAAAGCTGACCTCGGTTCCCTGGCTGCGGCGCGAGGCCAGGACGGCGATCTCGTCCACGGGGAACTGGCGCTCGGCCAGGATGTTCAGCATTTCGCGGCCCACATTTCCCGTGGCGCCAGCGACGACGACTTTGTAACCCATTTCCGGGGAGCTCCTTTTCCTGCGGTCGGGGGCGTTTACCGCAAACGCCCGCTTATTGAAAGGGTCTTGGGCGTGCGTCAGCCGCGCGGGCGGGCGGGCGTTGCTTTGCATCGGGGTGCAACGTCGGCGTGCGGCAGCTCCGGCGCAGCCCTGCAAATGCTGGAAAAAACGCCGGCACGGGGCGGGCACACAGCAGTCACCGGATGTACACTGAACGTACACCGCTTGCGGGCGCAGGCGTTGCGCGCGGGGTCAGCGGACCAGGGTCAGGCGGCGGTCGTGGCGCAGCAGATCGTTGACCCAGGCGGCCTCGGCGGCGAAGTCATGGGGCACCTGACCCGCGTCGCGCCGCCCCGACAGGCTGAGGCTGGCGAAGAAGTCGAAGCCATAGAGCGTCAGCCCCGCCAGCGGTCCGCGCAGCAGCAGGTCGATCATCATGGCGCCCGTGGTGGGCGGCGCGGCCAGCCGGCCCATCAGAGCCTGATAGTCGTCCAGCGAGTGCAGGTAGAAGCCGGGGCTGCTGGCGCTGGTCCAGTCCAGCCGCTTGCGTTTGGGCGACATCCACAGGATGCGGTCGGGCGACAGGCGGGCGCGGTCGGCATCCGGCAGGCGCGTCGCCAGCGCCAGCCAATCGGTGCGGCGCCCGTGGCTGCGCGGGTCGGGCAGGGGCGCGCGATTGATGCGGATCACCAGGTCGGCGGCGTCGATCGCCGGGCCATGACCGGTCGCGGCCAGCGCGCGGGCATTGCCGACCAGCGCCACCTGTTGCCCGGCCAGGTCGGCCAAAAGCTGTTCCTGCGGGACCGAGAGGCGGCGCAGGGGGTCCTCGGACCGGACCAGGCGGGCGGCGGCGAAGCGCAGGCGGTCCGGGATCAGGGCCGGGGTCATGGCTGGTCCAGAAGGTCGCGATAAACCTGCACCAGGGCGCGGGCCTCGCCCTCGATGGCGTGGTTTTGCGCCACATGCGCGCGGGCGGCGCGGCCGGCGGCGGCGCGGCCCGCATCATCGTCCAGCCAGCGCGCCAGCGCGGCGGTCAGCGCGGGCGCGTCGTCGCGCGGCACCAGGCTGCCGGTCTGGCCATCGCGGATCAGGGTTTCATAGGCGCCGACGCGGGCGGCGACGGTGGGAACGGCGCAGGCCGCGGCCTCCAGTGGTGTCAGGCCAAAGCCCTCCCACCGGGCGGGGGCGGCAAACAGGTCCAGCGCCTGGTAGTGCCGGACCAGCTGGTCCCACGGCAGTTCGCCCAGAAAGCGGATGCGGTCCGAAAGGCCCGCCGCCGCGATACGGGCCTGAAGGTCATCGGCAAAGGCACGGTTGTCGGCGGTGATGCGGCCGGTGAAGATGATCTGGACCCGCGGGCGGTCGGGCAGCAGGTCCAGCCCCGCCTGCACCAGCAGGTCGACCCCCTTTTGTGCGCGGATCCGGCCGAAGCAGCCGACCAGCACCACGTCGGGGTCCAGCCCCAGCCCGGCGCGCAGGGCGGCGCGGTCGGGAGCGGGCTGGAAAACCTGGGTGTCGACGCCGTGCAGGATGACGGTGGCGGGGCGTTCGAGGTAGCTGGCTGCCTGGGGCGAGGTTGCCACCAGGGCGTCCTGCTGGCGGATCAGCCAGCGGGTGAAGCCGGTGTGGCGGCGCTGGGCGGCCGAGGTGAAAAGCAGCCGGTATTTCCGCCCCAGCACCCGGCGCAGGATCAGGCCCAGGGCCATTTCAGTGTTGCGCCGCGCGTGCCAGACCCGCCAGCGGTCGCGGGGCAGGGTGGCGGCGCGCGACAGCGGGATATGCGGCACCTCGGCCGGCAGGCCGGGGCCGGTGGCGGCAATGGCGATCATCCGCGCCTGCACCGGGATCAGCCGCACTACCGTTGCCGTCACCCCCGACAGGCGGCGTTTCAGGTTCGGCGCGACGACCAGCGGCGTGTCAGTCATGGCGGATCTCAGTCATGCCGGGCCTCGGGCGTCAGGAAATAGAGGAAGAACCCGATCACCAGCGGGACCAGGAAGAACAGCCACAGCATAGCGAAGGCCTGCGCCGGGGGGTAGGCCGCCTGGGCCGTGGCATAGACCGGGCGCGAGGCGAATTGCATCACCCCCACCCCGCCGATCGAGAACATGTTGAGGAAAGTGACTCCGCGTCCCACCAGATGCGGGGGAAGGAACGACCGCCCATGCGCCATCAGCAGCGGATAGGCCGAGCCAAAGAACCCCAGGATCACCAGAAGCAGCGTGACCATCGCGATGGGCAGCGCGGGTTGCAGCCACATCACCGCCATGACCGCGATCATCACCGTCGAAAAGACCAAAACGGCGCGGCGCGCGCTGCCGATCAGGCGGGCGGCGGGGCCGACGGCAAAGCTGCCCGCGACCATGGCCAAGCCCATGGCCAGCGTCACCCGGCCGATCTGAGTCGCGTCGGCGCCGTGAACCTTTTCCAGCCAAGGTGCCGCCCAGAGGCCGCGGATGGCGGCAGTCACGGCATAATTCACAGCGAACAGCGGCAGGATGAACCACAGCGCGCGCAGGCGCAGGATCTGGCCCAGCGAGCCCTGGGGGTGGTCCTGTCCCAGCCGGGCCGGGTCGCGCACGAAGGCCGTGATCAGCCCCGCCACCAGCAGCGTCAGCGCCGCCAGCCCCCACAGCGTCGCCCGCCAGCCAAAGGTCTGGATCACCGACACCAGCGGCGCGGCGCCCATGATGTTGCCCAGCGAGCCAAAGCCCACCAGCATTCCCGCCAGCGTCCCGAAAAGGGCCTGCGGGTATTCGCGCGCGAAGATGAAATAAGGTCCCATCAGGGCGGGCGAACAGCCGATCCCCAGAAGCGCCATGGCGACGTGAAGGTGCCAGGGCGCCTGGGCCAAGGCAAAGACTGCCGCGCCCCCGGCTCCGCCCAGCGCCAGCAGCAGCGCGACGGTCAGGCGCGGCCCGTGCCGGTCCAGCGCCGCCCCCACCGGCAGCTGCATTGCCGCAAAGGCAATGAACCACAGCCCCGACGACAGCGCCAGATCACCCGGCGTGGCGCCGATTTCCCGCTGAAGCACCGGCGCCAGCACGGCCAGAAAAGCGCGATAGAATTGGCTTAGCATATAGCCCAGCACCAGGCTGACTAAGCCCGCCGACAAAACTGGCATGTGATCCTCCGTTCCCGGCAGCCAAGCTGCTTGAACGGCGCGGAACCTGCAAGACGTGCAAGTTCGCGGCGGGGATCATTCCGCCGGAGTCAGCGCTTCGGGCGGCTCGGCGGGCAGGCCCGGCGTCACCGGGCGGGTGCTGCCGCCCATCCCCTCCAGCCGGGCGATCAGGTCGTCCGCTTGCACGCCGATGCGACCGCAATTGGCGGGGTCGTCCAGCAGGCTGAACGCAGGGCGGAAATATTCGCGGTCATAGGCCACGGGGTCCAGCCCCAGCCGTTCGATCAAGGCATCCGTCGTGCCGGTCATCAGCTGCCATTCCGGGTCGGTCACGTCCTGGTCCGGGCATTCCGATGTGACGACGTTCATCTGCGCCAGTTCGCGCATCAGCGCCTGCGCCTCGGGTTCGGACAGGGTCGAGACATCGGGCAGCGGCACGACCAGCCGGTCCCCCGGCACGCCGTCGGCGGGCTGGGCCCAGGCGTTGACAGCCAGCAGGATCGCGCCCGCGGCGACCGTTCCGATCATGATGACATCCCAGCTTTTCATCGCATTCCTCATCGCTCAGACAGCGTGCAGGGTCCGCCAGCCGGGCGCGGGGTGCAAGGCAACAAGGCGTGATCCCGTCCGCGATCTTGACCCCTGGGCAGGGCGGGTCTAACCCGACCCTGCGCCGCGGCCCGCAGCAACCTGCCGCGCCTGAAGGAGGGTTCATGTCCGACCGTTATTCGCTTCTTATCCTGCCCGGCGACGGGATCGGCCCCGAGGTGATGGCCGAGGTCGTCAAGGTCATCGACTGGTTCCAGGCGAACCGGGGCATGAGTTTCGACGTCAGCCACGACCTGGTCGGCGGGGCGGCCTATGACGCGCATGGCGTGCCTTTGGCGGACGAAACGATGGCCCGCGCGCAGGCCGTGGACGCGGTGCTGCTGGGCGCGGTCGGCGGCCCGAAATACGACGTGCTGGATTTCAGCGTGAAGCCGGAACGCGGTCTTTTGCGCCTGCGCAAGGAGATGGACCTTTACGCCAACCTGCGCCCCGCGCAGTGCTTTGACGCGCTGGCCGACTTTTCGTCGCTGAAGCGCGAGGTGGTGGCAGGCCTTGATATCCTGATCGTGCGCGAATTGACCAGCGGCGTCTATTTCGGGACGCCGCGCGGCATCCATTCCGACGACAACAACCCCGACAACGAGGGCGGCCGCGTCGGCATCAACACCCAGCGCTATACCAGCGGCGAGATCCGCCGCGTCGCCCGTTCCGCCTTCGAGCTGGCACGGGCGCGCGGCAACAAGGTCTGTTCGATGGAAAAGGCCAATGTCATGGAATCGGGCATCCTGTGGCGCGAAGAAGTCCAGTGGGTGCATGACAACGAATATCCCGATGTCGAGCTGAGCCACATGTATGCCGACAACGGCGCCATGCAGCTGGTCCGCGCGCCGCGCCAGTTCGACGTGATCGTGACCGACAACCTGTTCGGCGACATCCTGTCGGACGCGGCGGCGATGCTGACCGGCAGCCTGGGGATGCTGCCTTCGGCCTCTCTGGGCGCTCCGATGGCCAATGGCCGGCCCAAGGCGCTCTACGAGCCCGTCCACGGCAGCGCCCCGGACATTGCGGGCCAGGGCAAGGCCAACCCGATCGCCTGCATCCTCAGCTTTGCCATGGCGCTGCGCTACAGCTTTGGCGAGGGCGAGGCCGCGGCGCAGCTGGAGCGTGCGGTCGAGCGTGTCCTGGCCGACGGCGTGCGCACCGCCGACCTGATGGGCCCCGAGGGCGGTACCCCGGTCAGCACGTCCCAGATGGGCGACCGCATCGTCGCGGCGCTGGCGTCGGCCTGATGGCCCTGCCGGGGAACGTGCGGGGGGCCCTGCTGCAGCTTGCGGCGATGGGCCTCTATGCGACGCATGACGTGGTGATCAAGTCGCTGGGGGCCACCTATCCAGCGCTGCAGATCCTGTTCTTCGCGTCGCTTCTGTCCTTTCCCCTGGTGTCGGTCGTCTTGATGCGCGACCCCCAGCCCGGCAGCCTGAGGCCGAACAACATGGGCTGGGTGGTCCTGCGCACGGCTTGCGCGGTGGTGGCGGGGATGGCAGGCTTCTACGCCTTCTCGACCCTGCCGCTGACGCAGGTTTATGCGATCCTGTTCACGACGCCCCTGTTGATCACCATCCTGTCGATCCCGCTTCTGGGCGAACGCGTCGGCCTGCACCGTTGGGCGGCGGTGGTGATCGGCCTGTCGGGCGTGCTGATCGTGCTGCGGCCGGGGGGGCAGGACCTGCAGCCCGGCCATGCGGCGGCCATGGCAGGCGCCGTGGCCAGCGCGCTTGCGGCCGTGATCATCCGCCGCCTGGGCCGGCGCGAACGGCCGATGGTGCTGATGATGTGGCCGATGCTGGGCAACTTCGTAGCCACCGGCGCGGCCCTGTCGCTGGACTATCAGCCGATGGAGCTGCACCACTTGGCGCTGACCGGCGTCATCGCGGGCCTGGGCCTGGTGGCGGGGTTTCTGGTAATCTTGGCCTATCGCGCGGGCGAGGCCGCCATCGTGGCGCCGATGCAGTATTCGCAGATCCTGTGGGCGACTGGCTATGGCTGGTTCCTGTTCGGCGAGGTGATGGACCTGCCCACGCTGCTGGGTGCCAGCGTCATCATCGCCTCGGGGATCTACATCGTCTGGCGCGAGGGGCGCGGCGGCGTCTCGGCCAACCGCCCGGCCACCACCTCGCGGTTGCGCACCGAGGTGGTGACGGCCCCGAAATCAACGATCCTGCAAAGATTGTGGAGCCCTCGCCGCTGAGGGGGCTTGCATCCCCCCCGCCGCTGCGCTACGTGCCCGTCCTACGGTCGGAGCGTAGCGCAGCCTGGTAGCGCACCTGCTTCGGGAGCAGGGGGTCGGAGGTTCGAATCCTCTCGCTCCGACCAAATTCCCCCTTGCGGTTTGCCCCGATAGTTGTGCTTTTTGGCCACTATTTGTGCTTTCTGGCCAATTAAAACCTCCTCAACCCCTGCCGCTACCCCGTTTGCATAGGAAGCGGATGCTCATTGGGCGTGGCAGGATCGACGCGAAAAGCCCAAACCGACCCTGGCGGCTGAAAACGCGGCTTCATTGAGAGTGAAGTGTATTGGCCTTCGAAAAATGGCTGGAAAGGCATGCATCGACAGGAAACGAGGCCTTTGCGGTTCAGGAGAATGGTAAGTAGTCGGATGCGTGTGTGGCGCCTTCCTATGCTCGCGCTTCGCCCGGGTATTCGACATGGTGATTACGTTTATTTTTGCTGCTCTCGCGCCAAAAGCTGGTGTTAACGCACTCGACCTATTTCGCGGAAATGGCAATGTAACGGCAGCATTGATCGGGGTTCCGAGCAAGAGTTACGGGATGGCCAGTGCCGCCCAGCTGCATGCCGAGAATATGCCTCCTTTTGGCGCCGGCAAGTTCGAAGACCTGCGCCAAGGGCTGGACGCATCGAGAGCCAGCCAGTCAGAATGCCGTCCAGCCGCCATCGGTGGAGATCGTCGCGCCCGTCATGTTGCCGGCCTCAGGAGAAAGCAGATAGACCATCATCGAAACCTGTTCGGCCACTGTCGCGGGCCGGTGGTTCTGGTCGGCGTAGGCGAGGATCGATGTCGTCTTGATCCGGCCCATGCCGGGGCCCGGCCCGGCTGCGGCGTTCTGCGCGGCCACCAGCGCGCCAGCGCGGACAATCATCGGTGTGTCGGTCGCCGCCATGTTCACCGAGTTTACCCGGATGGCCCAGGGCGCGTAGTCCACGGCCGCGTTCCGGGTGATCCCGGTCACCGCGTGCTTGGAAGCGACATAGGCCGGATTTCCGGCCAACCCGGTGAGCCCCGCGATCGACCCCACGTTGAGGATCGCCCCGCCGCGTCCTTGCGTCATCATCTGGCGCAACTCGTGGCGCATCGACAGAAAAACTCCCTTGACGTTGGTGCGGAAGACGGCGTCCCAGTAGTCCTCCGTAGCCTCATGGATTGACGCGAATACGAGATCCTTTTGCGCAGCGTAATCGATCGGTTCGCCGGAATGGACACCATCCATCACGCCGGCGTTGTTCAGCGCAGCGTCGAGGCCGCCGAAGGCCTCGACCGACATCTCGACCATGCGTGCGCAGGTGCCATCGTCGGCCACGTCCCCGGCGACAAACCGCGTGGCGTGTCCGGCGGCAGCAATTTCTTCCATCGTTTCGCGACCCTTCTCCTCCAGCCAGTCGACGCCAACGACATTCGCCCCCTCGCGGGCCAGCCGCCACGCCGCGCCACGTCCCATGCCGCGGGCGCAACCCGTCACGATCACAGTCTTGCCGGCGAAGCGGCCGGGCACGAAGTAGTCATCCGGCATCGGCGCGACCTTCATGCGGCCAAGCCCTTCCGGATCTGGCGGGTCCCAAGGCGTGGCGTAGTCTCCGAGCGCCGGAACCGGACTGTCGCCTTGCGCCGCGGCCTGCGTCACGCCGAGCCCGCCGCCTGCGCCCGCGGCCGCGGCGATGGTTTTTAGGATGTCGCGTCGGATCATGGCATTCTCCTTCTTTCAGGGGGACGTCGCCGCGGCGAGCATCGCCACCGCATCGCGCATGAACTGCAACCCCAACGCCAATTGCAAAACCCCGAACACCGCGCCGAAGAGCTGGAGCGGTACGGGGCCGATCGCTCCGAGGATCATTTTTGCGCGCAGCATCAGGAGCCAGTTGACGGCGATGAGACCGAGACCGAGCGCAAGGATGCCGAGTTTCGCCTCCCATCCGGGGAACGGCGTGGCGAAGATCAGCGGGACCGAGACGGCGATCGGGGGAAACAGCCCGGGAAAGGCGACCGAAGCGGCCGGCGTCCGTGCCGGGTCGAGTGGCGGAATGGGGGTGGCTGGCACGATCAGCGCCTGCAATGACAGGGCCACCAGCACCAGCCCACCGGCGCCAATCAGCACGGGAAAGGAAACCCCCCAGGCCGCGAGCACTGCGTTGCCCATCACTACCGTGAGCCCGAAGGCGCCGGCGACGAGCAGTGCGGAGCGGCCGGCTAGCGCGCGCACTCCCGGCGTCGCGTCGATCTCGCCGACCTTGGAGAAGACGGCGATCGCGCGGATCGGCCCCATCGTCATGAACAGGAGCCCGAACAGGGCGCCCCACGGCATTTCAGTCATTTTGCGCTTATCCTCCGGGTAGAGGCGTGCCGCGATCCGCGATCTCGTCGGTGAATCGAGTATCGCGCGCGGCGCGCACCACAGGGGCAAACCTACCGCGTCACACGCCGTCTCGGGGAGGTTCTGCATGCCCAGTCTGGGCACCTTGCCAGGGCGCTTGGTCGGCCACTCGCCGGGCCTGCATATCTATCAGCGCCTCGAAATCGCTGAAGAGCCGGGCGAGACGCACCATCGCCCGCCGGTCGATGACTTCGAGGTCGACCCGGGCGGTGGCCTTGCCGCCCTCGACGGCGAGTTGCCAGGACGCCTCGCCGTTTCGGAGGAGCCAGCCCTTCCGCTCCAGCGCGGTGAGCCGTCGCCGCACGGTCTCGCGCGGGATGGCCGTGACGTCTGCAATGCGCGATGCGTTTATGCTGAGCCGCTCGGCCGGGATTGCCGACGGGTCGGTTCCGGCCTTCCTCGCTGCGCGGACTGCCCGCATGTGTACCTGCCCGACGAGCGCGAGCACCATCATCAACTGAAGATCGCCGCGAAAGGTTCGGCTGAGGTCGGCCATATGCTCAATGAAGAATTCCACCCAGCGATACTGATAGGCCATGTAATCAGCTTCGAAAGCGGCAAGCGCCTCGTCAGCGCGCCGGGACGCCTTGCTTTTTGGGCGCGCCTGCATTGCAGTGGTCTCCGCTTCAACCGCCTCGACCCGGGAGCCGGCTTTCAATGCAGTCTAACACAGACCGTCTACCTGTGTGTGAGCGATGTGCTCGGCCCGCACGAGCTCCCCTTGTTCGCGCCAAGCCGATGGGGCCCGCCCACGGCCCCGGGACGAGCGTACGGCAGGGTCCGTCTTACTGGCGCGGCGTCACGGATGCGACGATGGTCATGTAGTGAACCGTAGCGGCCACAAGGCCCGCAACAATGGCGAGGAGGGCGACCGCAATGGGCACGCTGACGACGATGGTGCCAGCGACTCGCTGCCAGAGGACCGCCGCAGCGACCACCGCACCGAAGGCGAAGAGACCGTGCTTGGCCACCAACCAGAGCCCGTTGGGCAGGAAGGGCCGCTTCGGCGCCTTTAGGGTCAGGAGGCCGATGGTTGTCAGGATCATCGCGAGCATCGTCGCGAGCAGGACGGCGGTTCCGAGAACTGTGTGTTCCGTCGTGCCGATCGTGTCGGCCGAGAGCACGACGGGGCCTTGGCCCGCCATCAGGAACGTCTGGATCGCGCCATTGATGGCGGCATTAGCGAGGCCGGTGATCGTCGTCCCCTTCAGGAGCGTCGCGGGTTCTGTCGGGTCGTGGGCAGTAGATGTCATCTCGGGCTCCATCGTTTGGGTGAGTCAGAAGGTCCAGAAGAGATGCGACTGTAGCGTCGTCCAGGGTTCGTCAGACCCGGGCGTGGCGTCGCGGATCGCCCTGCCGGGCAATCCGATCGAGGCGATGCCGAGCAGGAAGACGTTGCGCGAGAGCGCATAACGCGCCGTGAACGAGAACTCCTGCCCAAGGCCGTGGCTCGATAGCGCCCCCAACGCCGGGTTGCCGCCTAGGTTGTTGAGGTCGAGCGCCCGGTGGACATGCCAGTCGAACGTGAGGTTGAGCCGAGGATCGGGCTCGAGGTTCAGCCGGATGCGGTGCGTGCTGCGGTTGGCCGGGTTCAACGCCTTGCTGATCGAGACGCCCTCGAGCCATTCCGACAGGCCGCCGGCGTAAAGTGGATCGAAGCGCTCGTAGGTCGCAGTGTTTGGGTCATCGCCGCTGCGCGTGGAATACCTGTAGCTCAGGCTGGGGTTCCACGGCAGGTCGCGGGCGATGTAGCCCAGTGTCGCGTAGCCGCCCCGGGCGTCCATGTCGAAATCGTCATGCCTTTGACGCGCGACCTCGCCCTCGATCCACACGCCCGGTGCAATCTCCGGGTCGGCCCAGCGAAGATGGGCGGCAAGCGTGGTCAGCCCCTCGCGCGTGCCGACGATGCCGCCCGGGGCGAGATAGCGCGTTTTCGAATCAAGCGCGCGGATGACCGAGGCATCGACCCAGAAGCGGTCGGTGAACGAATAGCGCAGATTGGCGCCGGCAAGCACCGTGTCGCTTTCCAGGGGCTCGTATTCATTGGGGTCGAGGTAGAAGGCGGTCGCCGTCCACTCATCATACTTGATCGTGCCGATGGCCGAGAAATCGTGCGTCGTCCGCGGCGCGAGGTAAACGGCGGGCCGCGGCCCAGCATTCCACTGCGAGCCGAACTGGGAGATCAGGAACCCGTCGTTCAGGGTGAAGTTCTGCCGCCCGAAGGAGAGGTTGACGCTGCGCCTTTTGTCTTCGGTCCCCCAGAGCAGACCGGCGTAGGCTTTCTCCAGATCAATGGAGGAGCGCCTGTCGCCACGGAAGATGTCCTGCCCCACCGCGAGCGGAGCGATCGCCGTTGCGGCGCCGTAGAGCGCGAAGTTTGAATCGCCGAGCCGTGTGACGCCGGACAGGCCGAACTCGACATAGGCCTCTCCCCAGGTCGCCCGAGAGCCGGTTTGAGCGCCCGTCGCGGGATCCTCGACCAGCGGATTGCCGAGGGTGAAGACCTCTGGGTGGCCGAACCACGCGTTGCCGTCGGAGTAGATCCCGAGGCCGCCGTTCAGGTGGAAGCGCAGCAGGCTGTTTCGGTCCTGCCACAGGATCGGAAAGGCCGCGCGATCGCCGCTTGCCAGCATGCCTGTCGGACCCTCGGGAGCGTCGGCCCGGGCGAGGGCGAGCGTCACCTCCAGCTGCGCGCGCGAGGGCTCGGTGGCAACAGCGGAAAGCCCTGTCTCGACCGAGGCGATGCCAGCGAGCCCGCCGAGGCGCAGCAGTGCAGTGTCGAGCGCGGATTGCGTCAACCGGTCGCCGGGTCGCAGGCCGAGGCGCCGGCGCGCCTCGACAAGAATAGCGGCATCGCGCGCCGCATCGCCGGTGGAGCCGCTCGTGCGCAGGCGCACGGAGTCCACAATCCGCGTTTCGACCGCGGAGAGGAGCGGCACGCCGTCCGGGCCTCCGAGCCCCGCGCCGGCCTCCTGCGCCGCCGCGGGCAGCGCCACCGCCAGCGCGGCGGCGCAGAGCGCGACCCGCAGCCCAAGGCGGCCCCGGGCGCTCATTGCCCGAAGAGCCTATGCACCGACCCGCCGCCGTGGACGTTGATGGTCTGCCCACTGACCCAGCCGCCGGCCGGGGAGCAAAGCCAGAGCATGGCGTTGGCCACGTCCTCCGGCCGGCCGGGTCGGCCGGTCAGTGTGTCGGGCTTCATCATCCGCTCCTGCATTTCCGGCGTGATGCCCGCATCGGCGTAGCCGGCTGTGATCACCGTGCCGATCAGGACTGAGTTCACTCGTACCCGCTTGTTCAGCAAATGTGCGAGCGAAACCATCATCTGGTTCAACGCGGCCTTAGCGGTCGCGTAGGGCAGGATGTCGTAGGCCGGGATCGCCGAGGAGAACGATCCCGAATTGGTGATCGAGGCGTTCTTGGCCTTCTCCAGATACGGGAGGCAGGCCATGCTCATCCGGTAGGCGCTGATCGTGTTGAGCTTGTAGGAGTCGAGGAACACTTCTTCCGGGATCTTTGCCGGATCGGGCTGGCGCTCGCCCCAACCCACGTTGTTGACCAGCGTCGAAATTCCGCCGAAGGCGTCCACCGTTGCCTTCACCACGTCGTCGATTTCTTCCTTGCTGGTCACGTTGCACGCCATGCCGAGGCACTCGTTGCCGGTCTCTTTCGCGATTTGCGCTGCGGTGTCAGTCGCCATGTCGCCGTTGAGATCGGCGATCATCACTTTCGCCCCCCCGCCCGAGAGCGTCTTTGCGATTCCGGCTCCGATGTTCTGCGCGCCGCCGGTGATGATGACGTTGTGGCCGTCTAGCCGAAATTCTGAGAAAGGATCGTAGCTCATGATGATGTCCCCTGGGTTTTCTGGGCAAGCGCCCGTTCAATCGAGTTCCTGAACGCCGCCGCCCGAGACGGTCAGCACCTGCCCCGAGATCCAGGATGACGCTGGCGCGCAGAGAAAAAGAGCGGCATAGGCAATGTCCTCGGCCTCGCCGAGACGACCGAGCGGCGTGTGCTTCAGCATCGCGGCCTCGATGTCGGGGGTGAGCACCGAGGCGAGCGCGTCGGTCTTGATCGCACCCGGCGCGATGGCGTTGATGCGAATGCCCATCGCGCCGAGATCGAAGGCGATGTTGCGTGTGAGATGGTTCACCGCGGCCTTCGACGAGGCGTAGGAGGCCATCCGTAGGTTCTTGTTCTCGCCCGCCATGGACGAGATGTTGAGCACTGCGCTCTCTCCGGCCGCGGCCATATGCGGCACGGCGAGTTGGGTAAGTCGGAACAGCGAAAAGACGTTTAGGTTGTAGGCCCAGCGGAATGTGTCCATCGGCATGTCGAAGGGCTTCGGCCCGCCGCCGCCCGCGTTGTTGACGAGGATCGACAGCTTGCCGAACCGGCCGAGCGCGGTTTTGACCACCGCCTCGAGGTCGGATTCCTTGGTCACATCGCAGGCAAGGCCCACTGCCTCCCCCCCCGTCCGCCACGATCTGGGCGGCAACGGCCTCGGCCGTCTCGGCCTTGAGGTCGCTCACCACCACCGAGGCGCCCGCCCCTGAGAACACCCGCGCAATTTCACGCCCGATGCCGGCGCCGGCGCCGGTGACGACGGCCACATGGCCATCGAGGCGAAACAGGTCTGGATCAAACATTGCTCCCTCCCAGCTTAGTCTGGTTCGCTGGCATTTTGCGCCGGGCCGGAACGCTAGGATATGCAGCACCTGCCCAACCTGAGCACCCGGGGTTCGCCGACAAAGGAGGCGGGTATCGCGTCGAGCGCAGGAAAAAGAACCCACAATGCCCAAAAACTCCTGCTGGCTATGGGCTGCCTTTTACTTATGCTGCGATCTGCATGACCGTCCGCTCAGGGCTCTGCCCGTTACGTTCCAGGTAGTACCTCAATGACCGCTCTTGCCCAATCCGGGCAGTGCTGCTGATGAAAGAAGAAATTTTAGCTGGCAAAGAGGGACATTTTAGCGTGCAAACGTAAAGTCAAGTCACTGATTTCATTGGTTCGGTAAAGACAACTATCGTGGCAAACCACACCCCTTGTGGTTTGCCACGATAGTTGTGCTTTTTGGCCACTATTTGTGCATTTTGGCCAATTATAATGTCCTCAACCGATGGTCCGACCCCCGCTTGCTTGGGAAGCGGACGCTCGGAAGGCGTGGCAGGATCGACGCTAAGAGCCCCATTGCCGCCTATCGGATGTGCAGCAAACCTAGCAGCCGCGCTGATACCGTCAGGCTGAGGCTTGGTCGATCATCGCACCTCCACGATAGCAAATTCGAGGATGGCACATGTGTGACCATATGTTCGTCGTGACCGGTGGTCCCGGTTCCGGCAAAACCAGCTTGATCGACGCTCTGACCTGTCGAGGGTTCCGCAGTATGCCTGAGGCCGGACGAGCCATAATACAGGATCAAGTGCAGATAGGCGGAACGTTCCTGCCATGGGCTGACAGGTCAATGTACGCCGAACTCATGCTAAGCTGGGAGCTACGTTCTTGGCATGAGGCACAGGCTATTGACGGCGCCGTGTTGATGGACAGGGGGATTCCCGATGTCGTTGGTTATCTCATGCTCTGCGGCCTCCCAGTCCCAGCCTATATTGAGAAAGCAGCTAAGCTTTGCGCCTACAACAAGCAGGTCTTCCTTGCTCCGTATTAGGAGGCCATTTTTACGCAAGACGCCGAACGAAAGCAGGATCGAGAGGAGGCCAAGGCGACCGGCAAGATCATGGCGGCAACTTATGCCCGGTTCGGCTATCAGCTCATCGAACTGCCCATGACAGGCGTTGATGCGCGCGCCGATTTTGTGGCGGGCATTTTAGAAGGCGTGTGACGGCTCCGTCCCGCATAGCCGCCGCCAACGCTGAGGACGTGCATCAACGTGAAGAGCCCAAGGACGAAGCCGCTCCGCGGCATTG
>QKYL01000161.1 GCA_003255745.1 Paracoccus saliphilus | reverse complement strand
GAGGGTCTATGTGATCATCCGGGATGGAACACATAGGTCCTCCTGTCCGCATGCGCTTTGGCTGCCGTGGTCATGTGCTGGTTATGAACCCTGGGGCACTGACCAAGCTGTGAAAGCTGAAAACGGCTTGGTCTGC
The DNA here is from genome assembly GCA_003255745.1 of Paracoccus saliphilus. Taxonomy (GTDB): domain Bacteria; phylum Pseudomonadota; class Alphaproteobacteria; order Rhodobacterales; family Rhodobacteraceae; genus Paracoccus; species Paracoccus saliphilus_A. The sequence continues at coordinate 4,864 of QKYL01000161.1, read as the reverse complement.
CGTGGTGCCGGAGCCTGCCTTTGCGCACGCGCGCGCGAACAGGCACTTCCTTCTAGGGCGATCTTTGTCGTGAGGAACCCGTCCTGCCGCTCGACGGTTGGCCAAGGCACATGACAGGAGGCACCATGCTACGTTCGATTCTGATAGGACTGGTCGCGGGCCAACGCTCTATGACCCCCCTTGCCGCATTGGCCGCTGCCGCGCAGCGCGACAGCCTTCCCCACGACAACCCGGAGGCTCGCTTGATGAGGGTACCTCTGGTCGCAGCAGGCGGAATGGCAATGGCCGCCGCCGAAATCGCCGGCGACAAGATGAAAAGTGCGCCTGATCGAACCGTGTTTCTGGGGCTGCTTGCACGCACGATCACCGGCGGTTTTGCTGGAGCGGCGCTTGCGCCACCGAAGCGACAGCTTGAAGGGGCCGCACTTGGTATTGGCGCGGCAGTTGTTTCATCCTACTGCGGGTTGGCAGCGCGCAAATGGGCAATGGAGCGGTGGGGCCAGACGGCCACGGGCTTTGTCGAGGATGCAATCGTATTGGCCGCGGCGAACATGATCGCCAACAAGGAGTAAAGGATGGGCTGCCGCAGTTCTGGCTGTTTTGGCGCCTATCGCTGCTACCGGCTCCTCAGCTGGAGTATCGCTTCTCGCAGGTTTTTGGCAAAGTGTCCAAGCGCCGAGATCGTGGATTTGAGTGGGGAAACCCTTTGCCGCGAAGCACAGGGTTATGCCAGAAGCTGGCTGGATAACGTCGCTATGACTGATAGAAATAACGAAAGCCGATCAATAATGCGCCTTCTGTCCACAGTTTGCATATCCTCACTTAACTGGTAGATTCCGGACTCGTCGATTTCAGGGCGTTGGCGTGATTCAGGCTCCGTGAGAAGGCCTGATCGATGAGCAACCTGTTCTGGCTGACCGAAGCGCAGATGGCGCGCCTCCGCCCCTTCTTTCCCGAAAGCCATTACCGTCCACAAGTTGACGATCTGCGGGCGGCTTGAGCGGCATTATCTTTATCAATCGCAATGGCTTGCGGTGGTCGGCAGAAACCAGCAGCGAAATGAAGGAAAGTAGCTAGACCCTACCAAGCTCCCTGCTCCGGTATAGTCGGCGCCAGACCGTCAGAAGGGAGCGCGAAAGGTCGTGCGGTCTGGCCATGGCACTCATCTGTCTGTCTCCAGTCAAGCTCTCTTCGACGATCCGGACCTTGTCCGCATCGGTCGCATGCATCCGCCGAGGGCCGTCTGATGGACCCACCCGACTGCCTGTAAGAGCATGAAGCTATGACAGGTCATAGCTTCATATCCCAAGTAGAGGTTCTTTCGGTCACGGATACTGGACCTCCGCCGAGAAGGTTCGGATCGTGGAGGAGAGCTACGCGGCGCCGCGGATGGCCGCGGCAACGGCACGACGCTACGAGATCTCTCGTTCGCTTCTTACACGGTGGCGTCGCTTGGCCCGTGAGGGCCTTCTGATGGGCAATGCAGACCCGGCGCATTTTGCAGCGGTTGCCGTGACGCCGGAAGTCGCCGCCGAGCCAGCAGCAACCGATGCGCAGTGTCGGGCGGATGGGATAGGCCATGGTCGGGTGGAGATCATCCTGGCGTACGGACGTCGCCTTGTGACCGCCGCATCGACCGAAACGTCGACCCTTGCGCGGCTCATCCAGGTGGTGGAACGGGCATGATCGCATTTCCGGCCGGCGCAAAGGTGTGGATCGCTGGCGGCGTGACGGACATGCGGAAGGGCATGAACACGCTGGCCTTGCAGGTGCAGCAAGGCCTCGGGCGTGATCCCTATGCCGGGGAGATATTTTGCTTCCGGGGACGCCGTGGCGATCTTGTGAAGCTGCTTTGGCATGATGGCGTCGGTGTGTCGCTCTATATGAAGCGCCTGGAAGCGGACAAGTTCATCTGGCCGGTCAGCGGCTCAGGCGAGACGGTCCAGATTTCTGCGGCTCAGATGGGCTATCTTCTGGAAGGGATCGACTGGCGTAATCCGCGTTGGACGCAGCGCCCTGCAAAGGCAGGGTAAATCTCCTTCAGAGCCGTGTTTTACATGGGCTTACCCAATCCTGCATGGTAGATCTCAGCCATGTCAGATGCCGCCTCCGAACTTGAGATGCTGCGCGCTGAGCTGGCGGCCACGAGGGCCGAACTGGCCCGCTCGAATGCCGTGGTGTCGGCATCAGAGGCGCTGATCGCGGGGCTGAAGTTCGAGATCGCGATGCTCAAGCGCGAGAAGTATGGCCGCAGCGCCGAGCGCACCGCCCGGCTGCTCGATCAGCTTGAGTTGCAGCTCGAGGAGCTGGAAACAGCCGCGGCCGAGGATGCCATTCGCGCCGAGCAGGCCGCAGAAAAAGCGACAAAGGTCCGTGCGTTCGACCGGCGCAAGCCCGTCCGCAAGGCCTTCCCCGAGCATCTGCCGCGCGAACGGGTGGTGGTCGAGGCGCCGGCGGCCTGCGCCTGCTGCGGCTCGGGCCGGATCAAGAAGATGGGCGAGGATATCACTGAGACGCTGGAGGTGGTGCCGCGGCAATGGAAGGTGATCCAGACCGTCCGCGAGAAGTTCACCTGCCGGGATTGCGAGAAGATCTCGCAGCCGCCCGCTCCATTCCACCCGGTTCCGCGGGGATGGGCGCGGCCAAGCCTCCTGGCCATGATCGTGTTTGAGAAGTTCGGCCAGCACCAACCGCTGACCCGCCAAGCCGAACGCTATGCCCGCGAGGGCGTGGAACTCAGCCTCTCCACGCTCGCCGACCAGTTTGGCGCGGTGACCGAGTTGCTGGAGCCGCTGTACACACTGATCCAAGCCCATGTCATGGCCGCAGAGCGGTTACATGGTGATGATACGACGGTCCCGCTGCTGGCCCGGGGCGGCACGAAGACGGCCCGGCTCTGTACCTAAGTCCGTGATGATCGACCTTTTGGCGGCACCGCCCCGCCGGCAGTGGCCTTCCGCTTCTCCCGCGACCGCAGCGGTGAATATCCGACCGGGCATCTCGCGGGCTGGCAGGGCATGCTGCAAGCTGACGCCTATGCCGGATACAACCAGCTTTACGACCCGAAGCGATTGCCAGGGCCTGTTGCATCGGCCCTGTATTTGGTCACACGCCCGCCGCAAGTTCTTTGAGCAGGCTGACGTGGAAGGAAATATCCGCAAGGGCAAGGACGCCAAGGAGGTCTCGCCTATTGCATTCGATGCCGTCCGGCGGATCGACGCCCTGTTCGACATCGAGCGCGAGATCAATGGGGCTGATCCGGCGGATCGACTGGAGGCGCGGCAGCGCCTATCGGCCCCGTTGGTCGAGGATCTGGAGCGTTGGCTGCGCGGCGAACGCGCACTCCTGTCCAAGCATGCTAAGGTAGCCAAGGCGATCGACTACCTGCTGGCGCCGAACCATTGGCCGGGCTTCACCCGGTTCCTCGACGACGGCCGCGTCTGCCTGACCAACAACGCGGCAGAAAGATCTCTCCGCGGCGTGACCCTCGGCAGAAAGTCCTGGCTCTTTGCGGGGTCCGAGCGCGGCGGGCATCGCGCCGCCTTCATGTATTCCCTGATCGGCACCGCAAAGCTGAACGACATCGACCCGCAGGCTTGGCTTGCCGACGTCATCGCCCGCATCTCCGACATGTCGGTTTCGCGCCTGCACGAGCTGCTGCCGTGGGAATGGTCCCAACCTGTCCGGCTATCGACGGAAGCTGCATGATGGCGCGGGTTACGCTGGTCTACAGCATCGATGAGGTCGCGAGGCGGATCGTGGAAAGCCTCGAGCTGATCGAAGTCGTCAGTCGGAACGACGACAACATCGACTACGGCTAGATGATCGGTGTCTACGATGGCACCGACGAAAGCCTCGTCACCTTCACCGAACGAGGCATCGAGTCCCTTCAGGAGCTTCTGGCGGACTTGCGCACCTGGGAAGGCGGCATCCGCCAGTTCCTCATTGACGAACAGTGTGACCCAGACGTCATCGAAACCATCATGGCACACGAAAAAAACGCCTGATCCAAGATGGCCCTCGGTGCATGCTTACCATCGGTCCAGTGTCGCCGGCACACGCCGTCCGCCGCAGACAAAACTTCAATCGTGGGTTCGAATTTCAAGGTCGCGCATAAGGTCGGACCTGTCACTCAAGCACCAAACCCGTCAGGCGGTCTTCACCGGAGAAATACCATCCAGCTCGACACCCAGCGGGCTTTCTGCTGTTCCGCCTCGGGCCAAACCGACCATGTAAGCGAGCGCGCCTTCATGCTCCAGCGTGATGCCTTTAAGGGTGCGCGGACCGTGAAAGTTAATCAACCAGAGGTAGTTCGGGAAACCTGAACAGTAGGGATAAGTGAATTTTCTGCGCAACAGCAGCATGATGCTGCAAGCGAGGAGATGACTACGACGAGACGACCGCGCGGGCTGACATTCATGACTTGGCACAACCGGCCGATCGGGAAGTCCCGACGCTGATTTTCGACGAACCTGAACCTCACGGCTGTTGGCTCGCGAAGAAGGCCGCGGCATCCTAAGAAACAGCCGTTACCGATGGCACAGGTACCAGGTCATGTTGACAATGGCGGAGCCAGAGGCGGATCGAGGTGATGTCGATGAAGGCCACGAAGCTTTCTGCGGACTTGCCGACGCGCCAGGCGTTCTTCAGTTTGTTTTTGTCCGCCCCCCGGCTCGCCCGGGGGGCCGCCCTCGCCACCGGCGGGGCCGTGTAGAAGCAGCGTTCGACCAGGTTGCGCAGCCGGTAGAGGGTGCGGTCTACGGCGACGCGCAGTTTGCGGGTTTTGCGCATCGGGATCCGGCACCACGTTGGGGGCCTACATGGTCTTGCGATCCCTGTCTGAGTCATGGCCGCGATCCGCCAG
>QKYL01000160.1 GCA_003255745.1 Paracoccus saliphilus | reverse complement strand
CCGGAACGTCACCAAATCCAGAGCGCCAGACTGCCGAGATCTAGATCCGCATCGCATCGCATCGCATCGCATCGCATCGCATCGCATCGCATTGATGAACCGCTTTTTGGCCCTCGGAACGACCAAAATCATCTGCGTGGCATGAAAAAAGGGAAAAAGCTATTATGCTTCAGGCGTGAATTACGCAACAACGCTTCCCAAGGGGAGGCCCGGCTTTAGGTACCCGACCGGTTGCTACCGCCTTGGCGCGCTCGATGTCATGGAACCGGCCGATTCGATCGAGAACCTCTCGGGCGATCTCATGTCCAGACGTTGTGGAAGTCCCGCCGCAGATGCGACCAGCACGCGGCCTCGCGGAAGCGGGCCGGGCTACGATCCGGTTCGGGGCGGTAGAGCTTGGCATAGCCCTTGTAGCCATCCGCCTGGAGAATGCCGCTCGATCGTCGGAGGTGATGGCGGACATGCTCCTCCTTCCAGTCCGGCGCGAAGTGATAGGCGACACCGGGCGGCGCCGCGCCCGCCCAAGGGCGTTGATCGCGAACATAGGCCCAGATCCGGCCCTTCTTCACCCCCTTGTCGAGGCCCCGGGCGCGCAACGACTAGTCGAGCACCCGGATCGGCGTGTCGTGGGCATGCAGCAGGTCGCCTGCCATCACCGCAGCCTCGATCCGCTCCGTCAGCGGCTACAGCGCCCGCATCGACCGTCCACACCAGTCGACGAGCGTGCTGTCCGGAATGTCCGCGCCCATCCGGGCGAAGATCTCGTTCTGGCGACAGAGAGGAAGACGGTCGTCGAGCTTCGAGACCAGGATATGCGCCAGCAGCCCTGCGCCAGCCATGCTGCCGGGGATCGGACGGCTTAGCGCGGATTGCTGCACCATCCGCTCGCAGCGGCGGCAGGACTTCTTGAGCCGGGCGATCTGCACGACCTTCAGCTGCGCAGCCACCAGGTCGAGCATCTCGCTGACATCCTCGCCCACCAATCGCAGATCGCCGCCGCAATCGGGGCAGCAGCTGCCGGGATCGAGTTCCTGCCGCTCGCGCGACGTATCCGCAGAGACCCGTGGCCGGCGGCGCATCGGGCGATCCATCGTATCTGGGGCCGTCTCCTGGATGGTCTCGGCGTCTGGTACCTCCTCCTCGATCAGTGTCGCACGGCTTTCCGCCGTTGCCACCATGAGGTCTTCGAGCGCCAGCTCCAGCTGCGCGATCTCGCGTTCGATCTTTTCCGAGGACTTGCCGAAAACCTGTTTGCGCAGCTTAGCGATGCGCGCACGAAGCGTCTGGATCAGATGGTCATAGGCGCGCAACGTTGCCGATATCTGCGCATTCTCGGCCTGCAATGCCGCGATCAGCGCCTTCAAAAGCGCAGGGTCATCCAGCAGATGTTCGGCCACGTTCGACATGCAACTGATAGCACGGATCGGCCTGAACAGCCGTAAAAACAACACCTTCCACCTCACTCGACACGCGCTGGCGGCGCGCGCCAGTCCGGCCTGCGCCAGTCAATTCTTTCTCAGAGCATTGCCAGCTGCGCCGCGGTCAGACGCATCGACCCTTCGCTGCTGCCGGGCCAAGAGAAGCGTCCCTGCTCCAGGATCTTGTAGTAAAGGCAGAAACCTTGGCCGTCCCAATAGAGCAGCTTCAGCCTGTCGCTGCGACGGCCGCGGAATGCGAAGAACGCACCGCAGGTCGGCTTCTGGCGCAGCACGTCCTGGGCCAAAGCCGCCAACCCCTCGATCCCTTCGCGCATGTCGGTCACGCCACAGGCCAAATAGACCCGGACGCCGGTTCCGGGGCCGATCATGCCGCCTCCACCACCCGGATCAGCCGCACCAACATGCCCGCTTCCAGATCCGGCGCGAAGCGCAGGCACCGGCCATTGGCCAGCACAAGCTCAACCTGCGGACCGGGTGAGATCGGGCTCGTCATCCCACCGCCGCCGCCGCTCCAACCCAAGGACATCGCCACGCATCCTGAACCCCATATAAGAGACGTGGTTATGCACGTCCCATAGCCGATCGGGCGCAAACTCACGCAGGCGGTGGGGGGCGGGGGGTTACAGCTCTAGATTTTTCAAAACCTTAAGAAGCTGATTAACCTGGTAACCAGGCTGCATTTCTGGGCGTTGTGAGAAATTTCGGGCAGATGTTGTGAGCTTGTCGTATTCGACCGGATCATCCCATAGTCGACGCACCGCTGCGACCCATTCCGCAATAGGAGCATTGATATCAAGTGTCAGTCCACCGGGGCCGATAGCTTCTGGCAGCCCACCTTGCCGTGACCCGATAACTGGAATGCCGCTGTAATGGGCTTCGGTGGCAACCCTCCCCCAAGCCTCTTCCCAAAGACTTGGCGCCAGCAAGATGCGGGCCTTTCCGTAAACGGTCTTCATGTCGGATGTACGGGGCTGTAAGGTTACATTGGGCAATCCGGCCAAGCGCTGGTCCAAGGACGCGCGAAGTTCCGTGTTGATCCCCCAGCTTTCCACGAAGGTGAAGGGAATGTCCGGGCACTCCCCTGCGACAGCCAAGGCGATCTCCAATCCCTTGACGGGATAAGGATTGATGAAGGTGACATTCGCCCGGGTAGAAGCGGTTCGATAAAGATTGGGATTTACAAGCGGAGGAATGACCGTACAGGTAACGCCGAACGCTTCATGGTGCCGGTTTGCGGTAAATTGCGAATTTGCCACAAACAGCGCGCGTGATAGGTCTGCCGGAGAACCTTCCAGTTCTTCGAACTCGACATTCCTGAAATAAAGCACGACAGGAACGCCGTGCGCCTCCAAGCTCTTGGCAATGGGGATCGTGCTGCCGTTCTGGACGACCGCAACATCGGGACGGAACTTACGGACCACTTCGGTGGTGTCAGTTGGATCCCATGCGCGATACACTGGATGCCCGGGCAGTGTATCACGTGAAAAGCGTGTGCGGCCGATGCGCCGCTTGATCCTCGAAGACATCTCGGTCCAGCCGCCGCCGGACAAACGGCACATGACTGCCACCACATGGCCTTGTGCGCTGAGTTCCTCCACAAGCTGCCGGGTGCTGGACTGCGCCCCCCCCGATCGTTGGGGAAGATAAGGGTCACCGATGGTAAACAGAATGCGCATCTTACTTCCGGCCCTTCTCATGTGCAGCGACAAGGATATTCACGATCTGGTCGATCTGCCGCTCCGACTTCATCTCGTCCCGCTCCGAGTAGCGCAGCGCCGCTTCGGAGACCGCCTGATAATGCGCCTCGTCCGACCAGAGCCTACGCAGGGCAGCGGCCCATTCCTCGATGGGGGCATCCAGCGACAGAATGCTTCCTCCCGGACCGATCGCCTCTGGAAGGCCGCCACGATCGCTCCCCACCACCGGGATGCCGCTTAGATGCGCTTCGGCGGCCACGCGGCCGAAGGCCTCTTCCCAACGGCTGGGGGCCAGAAGGATCCGCGCCTCTCCATAGACCGATTGCATGTCCGAAGTGGGCGGACGGACCGTAAGGTTGTCCAAGCGAGCAACATGCGTTTGCAGCCTTTTTTCATCTTCGGATGACAGGCTCCAGGCCTTGACGAAAACGAAGGGAATCTCGGGGCAGGCTTCTGCCAATTTCAAGGCGATGTCGACGCCTTTATGAGGGTGGGGATTGATAAACGTAACATTCTGCCGGGACGATCGGGTGCGATAACGGGCGGCATCCACCATCGGATAGATGATCTGCGCGGAAACGCCATCGGATTGCGCAAACCTTGCCGCCGTGAAGCGGGAGTTGGCAATGAAAGAGATGCCGTTCAACTTGCTCAGGCTTCCGCCGAGGTCATCCGTTTCGACGTTGTGCAGGTAGATGACGATCGGGATTGCCGTTCCCGTCATAGCCTCGACCATCTCCACCGGAAAACCAGACTGGAACATGGCCACGTCAGCCTGAAAATTCAGGGCGACAGCGGCTACGATTTCCGAAGCCCGCCAAGCCCGGTACACAGGATAGCCCAGATGGTCATCGCGCACCCACCGCCGGCGGCGCAGCTTCAACTCCAGGCGTCGGCGCAGGCCAAACCAGCCATTGCCCATCAGTCCGCCGACTACGCAAACATCATGTCCCCTCTGGCGCAAAGCCAAGGCCAGCTCATGGGTGCTGGACTGTGCTCCTCCCAAAAGCTGAGGCAAATAGGGATGGGCGCTCCCGATGAGAATTCTCATAAAAACTCCATGCTGATCAGCTCCTGAGGCACAGGGCTTTTATAAGGGGAAGTGACGGCACTGACAGCCCAAGGTCAGGGAAAGGCGGCTATTCAGCCGGATCTTTGTTTCCCACTTAGAACCGCCTCCATCTCAGGACCGACAGCGCAAGCGCGCCACCGCCAGCCCCCGATGGCGGGACCAGTATGAACTGGCGCTCGGCTGCGGACAGCAAGATGAATAGATCGAGGCCTGGCATTGCATCCGTCGTGCCCACCAGTCAATTCGTTTTTCACGATGATCACCCCAAAGCTGTTTCGGCCGACGGGCGGCACTGCAATCGCTTCAAGCTTTTGTAAGATGCGCCGTACCGGGCAGGAATGATGATGCTGATGACAGGATCATTGTTCTGCATCGGATATGCTTTCTGCTTGGCAGGATCGGGACTCGTGCTGCAAGCAAACCGGCTTCTTCAGGGTGTGGTATCCGCTGTCCCCCAAGACATTGCGTACCATGACCTTCCAGTGATCGCCCCTGCTGTGGCTGTGCTGCTTCAGGCGAATTGGAAAGTTACGCATTTTCTGCCGGACAGCAGCAGAAGATAACACGCTGGGCAGATAAATTTGATGCGTTTCAGTGCAAAGGACAGGCATGCCGGACAGGCATGCAATAACTTCGGCCTGCCGCTCCTCGCTTTCAATAAACAGAGTGCTCTCTGCCTTGCGATAAAATCGGCCTTGAAGCCCCCATGCGCGCCCTGGCGCGGGCGCTCATCAGTACTAGGCCGTGGTGACAAAAGGGATTTGCAGGGCGCTCTGATGGTGATCCAAATTGGTATCTGCAACGGAGACCAGCCTGGCACGAGATCTTATGTCGGACGAGGAGCGGGCGTTTCACGAGCGGTTCATCCTGTCGATCCGCGCCCCCAGTGGGCGCAAAGCCCTGAGCCATCGACTTGTTC
>QKYL01000159.1 GCA_003255745.1 Paracoccus saliphilus | reverse complement strand
ATGCCCAGCATTGGTCGCAGGCCGAGCAAGAAATAGCCGCAGAGGAAGAGGCGCAATCTTCCGCACCGGCGGAGACAGCCGCCGCGCGCCGGGGGCAGAAATCGAAAACAGCAGGAAAAGAGGCAGCGGAAGCCCCCAAGATCAAGCGCGCCCGTTCTGCCAAAGCCGCAGCCGATACGGCATCCGATGGATCGAGCGATGACTCAGGGGCGATCAGGGGCCGCAAGTCCAAAGCCACATCCCAAGAAGGCGCGAAAGTGCCGAAAGCCAAGCAAGTTGGCGAAGCAGAGGCTCCTTCTGACAAGGTAGGCGACGCGCCCAAACCTAAACGGGGACGAAAGCCGAAAGTGGCGCCTGAAGGTTCCGATACTGCTGAATAAGCGTGCCGCAGGTCGTGCCGCTCATGATGTCGCAAGGCGCCAATAGCCCGATGGAAATGTTGGGTGGCCTGATAAAGCGCGTTACGTTCCCCAACCCGGAGGATGGCTTTTGCATGCCCCGGGTCAATGTTCGTGGGCACTGCGATCTTTGGGCGCTCATGCGCCATGCCGCGATATTCTGGGTGGGGGACTGGATCAGGGCCTTGGGCATCTGGCTCAACGACCGCATCCACGGCCTGCAGTGCACAGCCCAGGTTCTTCAGCGGCGTGGAGAAATGCAGGTGCATGAGGTCGTTTCGAAACTGAAAGAAGTTTTCAGCCGTTGATCAACATGTCCAGCCATCGCGTTGAAAGCTCATCTGAGGTCGGCACCGCGTTTCGGGCAGCACTCGGGCGCTTCGACCTGCGCCGTCAGCTCTTGATCCTTGGTCATTTTGATGCGGATGGGCTGTCAGCCGTGGCGATCCTTCATATGGCACTTGGCCGCATTGGCTACGACAGCGTCGTGCGGATCGTGGGCAAGGGGGAAAACCCTTGGTCACCCGAACTGCGCGGCGAACTTGAGGAGCAACAACCCGGCGGCCTCATCGTGACCGACCTGGGGGTGCGCGAGGGCGAGATCCTGTCCGGAGTGCCGACAGTGCTGATCGATCATCATGTCCCGACTGGAACGCCAGGCGATGCTGTCGTGATCTCCGGCAACGGCTGGCGTCCGGAGCCGACGTCGTCACTCCTTGCCTATTGGTGTGCCCAAGCCGTTGGGCCCGCGGATGACCTGCTGTGGCTGGCGGCGCTTGGCTTGATCGGCGACATGGCCGAAGGCGATATTCCTGAACTCGTCGAGGCACAGGCCCGATATGGCAAAACGGCATTGCGGGACGCGGTGTCGCTGGTGAATGCCCCTCGTCGCACGGCCTCGGCCGATGCGGGGCCTGCTTTGGCGCTGCTGCTCAAATGCGCCTCGCCCAAGGAACTGGTCAAGGGTGACCATCTCGAGACTGCCCAGTTGCGGGCAGCCAAGGCAGAGGTTGCGACGGCCTTGGAAAGTGCCAGGCGGGTTGGCCCCAAGGTGCGTGACCGGGTTGCGCTGATCCGGTTCTCCTCTCCCTGCCAGATCCATCCGCTGGTGGCCCAAAGCTGGCGGGGCCGGCTGAAGGACAAGATCGTGCTGGCGGTCAATACCGGCTACAGGCCCGGCTGGATCCATTTTGCCGTCCGCACTGCCGGGGCCACGAACCTGCTGTCGTTTTTGGCCGAGCACCGCCCGTCAGGTGCAGGCGAGGCATATGGCAGCGGCCACATCCAGGCCACGGGCGGTGCCCTTCGGCCGGCAGACTGGAACGAATTTGCAGCCCGCATAGGTTTTCCCGAAGAAAAGGTACCCGAATGAGCGATCGACCCCTCCGGCTCGGATTTCCCGTCAAGGTCATGGGGCGTCCCGGCTTCAAGAGCAACGACACAAGGCGCTGGCAGCAGAACCCGCATCTGAAGACGTCGCTGGAGCATGTGGACGCGATCCTTGACTATCTGGTCGAAACAAAGATCGACATGTATCGCCTGTCCTCCGACTTGGCGCCCTATGCGACACATCCGGACATGCCACAGTTTCACAACATGGTGGCGGAAAGCGACGCCGAGCTTGCCGCACTGGGGCGCAAGGCACGGACTCTCGACATCCGGCTGTCATTTCACCCGTCCCAGTATGTGCTGCTGAACAGCCCCGACCCCGAGCTGACGACGAAGAGCATCTGGGATCTTGGCTCTCAGGCCGAGATGCTGGACCGGATGGAGCTGGGCCCCGAGGCTGTCATGGTCACCCATGTGGGCGGCGTTTATGGCGACCGGGAGGAAAGCCGCGCGCGCTGGATCAAGGGCTATGAGCAATGTCCTGAACATGTGCGCCGCCGGCTGGTGTTGGAAAACGACGATATCCGGTTTTCGGCTGCCGACGTTCTGTGGATTCACGAGCGCTGCGGCGTGCCATTGATCTTCGATTACCAGCATTTCTGGTGCCTCAATCCCGAAGGGTTGGAGCTTCGCCCGACGCTGGAGCGCGTCCTCGCCTCTTGGCCGGAAGGCGTGCGGCCCAAGATCCACTTTTCCTCACCCCGAACCGAGATGCGGGAAATCAAGCGCAAGGTGACAGACAAGGAGCGTGAGGCGGCCAAGCTGCCAGGCGCGGTGGGCAAGGGTGACCTTACGAAGGACGTGGTCAAACCGACATCGCGCTTCAAGACCGTGCTGATGCCCCCGATCTGGACAGGGCATGCCGATTTCATCAATCCCTTCGAATTCTCCACATTCATGCGCGATGTGGCGGGGTTGGAGTTTGACGTGATGCTGGAGGCGAAGACCAAGGATCTTGCTCTTTTAAGGCTAAGGGCGGACTTGTGCCGCTATGCGCCTGACATAGCCGCACGCTTTGGAGCGGACCCTGATGATGTCATGGAGATACCCGAGGTTGAGCAGGAGCCTGACTAGGGTCAGGGCCCGGCGATCAGGTTGGCGGGTGTCATCCACGGCTTGCGAATAGAAGCGGTGACAGGAGGAGCCTGTTCTGGCTGACGGGGGCGCAGATGACGCGCCTCGAGCCAGCCTTCCAGAGGACACATTGCCAGCGCGCAATTTGGCCCCCCGGATCCCCGTCAAGGATTGGCGCAGGTGTGGGCTGGTAGATCCAGAAGGGCTCCGGCAATGGCATCTCGCCTAGCTCCCGCTCCATAGCCGGTAGGCGCCGATCAAGAGATTCCGCCGCAAGGAAGCACTATCAGAGCCATCTTCTGTGTTTGAAGTAGGCGTAGGGGAGGATGGCCGACACGACCATCAGACCCAAAGCGAATGGGTACCCGACCAGCCATTCGAGCTCGGGCATGTGTTCGAAGTTCATCCCGTAAATGGACGCAATCAGGGTCGGGGGCAGGAAGATGACTGCTGCGACCGAGAATATCTTGATGATCGCATTCTGCTCGATGTTGATCAGGCCGAGGGTCGCATCAAGCAGGAAAGTGATCTTCTGCGAAAGAAAGCCTGCATGGTCCAGCAATGAGCGGATATCCCGCGACAGGGTCTTTACCCGCTCCTTGATGTCTTTGGCGATCTTCCGCTGCACGATGATCTGGCCCAGAAAGCCCGCCAGCCGCTCGAGCGTCAGGAGGCTGTCACGGATGTTGGAGGTCAGATCGCCTTTGCGCCCAAGTTGTTCGATCACCTTGCGATTGTCGGTCGGGGTGTCTTCATGCTGCCTGAAAATGCCCCGGGAGATCGTATCAATGTCGCGCCCGGCACGCTCCAGAATGTCTGCAAGGCGGTCCACGAGTGCCTCCAGAAGTGCCACAAGGACGCTTGTCGCATCCGGCATATCCATGGCCGTGCGTTCGGCGCGCGGCGGAAACGAGAGGAAAGCGCGCGGCTCGTGGTAACGGATGGTGACAAGGCGGTCGGGTGTCAGGACGAAGCTGACCGGCGCCATTTCCGGATCGTCCCCATCCGCCCCGGCGGGAAGTATTGCCGTCATGAACGCGCCGCCATCTTCCAGATAGAGCCGCGAGGAGATCTCGATCTCCTGCATTTCCTCGCGCGTGGGGATGTTCACGCCCAGCACGTCCTCGACCGCACGCTCTTCCACCGGATCCGGTTGGACAAGATCGATCCAGACGGCACCGGTCATTCCATCATGTGGCCCCGACAGCCGGCCACAATCGTTTCTGAAGCTTCGGATCACAGGAGACTTCCTTTGCTCATCGGGCCGGGGACTGACCGATTTTTCCAGCCTTGTAGCCGAACGCGTGCAACGGCGGAAGCATGTGCTGTTTGGCCGGAAACCTCTCGTGTTGCTGTAGACGCCCCGCGCCAACCTCGCTCATCGCCGCATCCCATGTGCAATAAGAACGGATCCACGTGCTGGCGGGGAAAGACATGTCAACACGTCGTGCTCACTCGCGTCCATCAGGTCTGCCAGTTTGGGCCAGCGGGTGCGGACCTGCTCTGCGACATGGCGCCAGATATTGCCAGCGTGCTTGCGACCGGGTTGCTCGAACGCTTGCCGCATCGCTGCCGCGACAACCGTATGCTGGACCGCGCCGCCCGGCGGCTCTGCGGCCGGCTGGTGGCGCTCGGCGCCCTGCGCGAGTTGTCCGGGCGGCCGAGCCTCCGGCTCTACGGGCTCTGAGATGGCCAAGCGTCGCCCCGCACCGGGCCTGAACCGCGAGCTCGGTGACCTGCCGCCGGGGCTGCCCTGGCGTGAATGGATGCGCCGGATCGAGGCGGTGCTCTTTGCCTCGGCCGCGCCGGTCTCGCGCACCGACCTGGCGCGCGTGATGGGGCAAGGGGCCTCGGTCGATCTGCTGCTCGAGGACTTGGCCGTCGATCTCGAGGGTCGGGCCTTCGAGATCAGAAAGGTCGCGGAAAGCTGGATGTTCAGCACCCGGCCGGCCTATGCCCCCGCCATCCGCGCCGCCGCCACCCTGCCGGATCAGGAGGGCGATCTGCGCAAGGGCGACATCGCCGTGCTGGCCGGCATTGCCTATCACCAGCCGGTCTCCCGCGACGGGCTGAACGAGATCTTCGGGCGCGAGATCAGCCGCAAGCTGATCGGCCGCCTGTCCGGGCAGGACCTGATCGCTCCGGGCCCGCGCGAGCCGTGTCGCGGTGCGCCCCAGACCTTCGTCACCACCGATGTCTTCCTCGCCACCTTGGGCTGGAGACGCTGCGCGACCTGCCGGATCCACAGCAGCTGGCCGGGGAAGGACTGGAGTAGGCGGAACAGGTTGGAGCTGTGCCGGGTGGCGCGGCAGCGGCCGGCCCAATGCAGGGCAGATGACCCGGCCTCGGGACGCACGGGCCGGGTGCGCCTGGTGGCCGGCTGATTCCCGCGCTCGCCCCTGATCGCCGCTGTGTGTGTGGGGGGGGCGACGGTGCACGTGACGTGCAGCCTCGTTGTTTGACAAGGGCAAGTCTGCACCGCAAGATAACTCCAGGAAGGAGCGCCATCTGATGAGCACGCACAGCGACCCGGACAGCAGAGAGCCGGTGCTGAAGAGCCAGACCCGCCAGGCGAGCTGGCGCCGGGCCAATCCGCCA
>QKYL01000158.1 GCA_003255745.1 Paracoccus saliphilus | reverse complement strand
TCAAAATCCGAAATGGCCTTAGAGCATGCCATAGAGCATGATCTACGATGGGTGCCTCAGTCTCGGCCAGACGGCCCCCGCCGAAGGGGTACGGCGTGACCCGCGCCTTTCGACAAGGTCTCGGGGTCTATGGCCCCTGAACTGGCCCCAGTCAGCAACCTGAGCCGGACCAGCTTTTCTTGTAGTTCGTGCGCCGTGTTCAGCATTCGAGGCAGGGATCAGGAAGCTAACATTGATAGGCGGCGACAAGAACAGCCCTGGTTTTTTTATAGCGTCTCAACTGCCTTGACCAGACAGGCGAACCGGATGGCACAAGAAGCAGACGTTCGGCGGTCGTTTGAGGATCGTCGTGAAAATGCCTCAAGCGAACATTGGTCCCTATTCTGAATGCAGCACGGTAGCTCTTCCCGCTGATCCAAGCATCAGGCACGGTCATCCTTGGGGGAGCCCATGACGATATAGGACGTGTTCGCATTGACATGGGACCGCGCGCCCAGAACCTCGGTATGGAAGCGCTTGTAATCGGATAGGCTTTCGCATTCGACGCGGAGGAGGTATTCGAAGGCGCCCGCGATACTATGGACAGATCATGACCTCTGCTATCCTCGCCGGCCTGTTCGGCTTTGCCTTCGTCACCACCGTCACGCCAGGGCCGAACAACCTGATGCTGATGGCGTCCGGTGCCAATTTCGGCTTCCGCCGGACGATCCCCCATATGCTGGGGATCGCCGGAGGCGTCGCGCTGATGGCCCTGCTGGTCGGCTTGGGGCTGATGGCGCTGTTCGAGGCCATGCCTTTCCTGAGCGGCGTGCTGAAGCTCGTCTCGGTGCTTTATCTCCTTTGGCTGGCTTTCAAGATCGCTTCAGCCGCGCCCATCGAAGAGCGCGCTGCAAAGGCGCGACCCATGACTCTCCTGCAAGCGGCCGCGTTTCAGTGGGTGAATCCCAAAGCTTGGGCCATGTGCCTGTCCGCGATCACGATCTATGCCCCGGATCGTTCGCTGCTGTCGGTTGCCATCGTCGCTAGTGCATTCGCAGTGGTTTCCTTGCCGGCGATCTCTGTTTGGGCATGGTTGGGAACGATGATCCGGCAGTGGTTGTCCAGCCCGCGACGACTTCAGGTCTTCAACATAAGCATGGCAGCGCTGCTGATCGCGTCCATGTATCCGCTTCTTGTATGACTTCAGGGGCTTTTGTCGAAGAAACACCATGGTTTCGTTGTTAAGCTAGTGTCCGCTTGGCCCTGCATAGCTGCCGCCAGTACCGCTACCGGGCGTGTTATGAGGAGCCCACAGCTGCCTTTCCACTTTGATGCATTCGTACTTGTGCAGCATCAGGGACCGGCTTCCATAACGGTCATTCGGCAGAGGTTAATCATCCCGAAATTATGATTTACACGGTCGCAAACTGACCTGAGGCGTGTCCCTCATGTTGGGGGAAAGAGCCTCAAGAGCCTGGTAGTGGGACAGAAACACCTCACCCGTGAGATGTTGGAGGAAGTCGCTGCGCTTCAGGCGGTCCATGACGGGGCCCTTGACCTCGGACAGGTGCAGGCGAATGTCAGCGTCTTCGAGACGATGCATGACCAGTTCCAGACTTTCGAGGGCACTGGCGTCGATGCTGTTGACTGCTGCGCAGTTCAGCACCACGTGGCGAAGATCGGGGCGCACCGCGACCTCCTGCTGGATGACGTTCTCGATGGCGCGCGCATTGGCGAAAAACAGGCTTTCATCGATGCGCAGACCAAGGACTTCCGGCGTGCAGACCACCTCGTGGCGCAGGACATTGCGGAAGTGCTGCGTGCCCGGCACCTGGCCGATCACCGCAATATGCGGGCGCGATGTCGCCCAGAGATGCAGCAGGACCGAGACTGCCACGCCGGCGATGATCCCCATTTCGACGCCGCCGCCCAAGGTGACCAGCAAGGTGGTGGCCAGGGCTGTAAAATCTGCACGCGAGTAGTTCCATGTCCGCATCAGGGCGCCGAAATCAGCAAGGCTCAGCACCGCCACGATGATGGTGGCCGCCAGAACCGCAATGGGCAGGTGAAACAGCATCGGCGTCAGGAACAGCGAGGCCAGGGCGATGCCGATGGCCGTGAATGCACCCGCCGCCGGGGTTCGGGCCCCTGCATCGAAATTGACCACCGAACGCGCGAAGCCGCCCGTAACAGGATAGCCGGAAGAAAAGGCCGCGGCCATGTTGGCCATTCCCAGACCGATCAACTCCTGATCAGGGCTGATGGACTGGCGCCGCTTGGCTGCCAGGGTCTGCGCCACTGACACCGACTCCACGAAACCGATCAGGGCGATCAGGGTAGCGGCCGGCAAAAGGGTGATCCAGAGCGACAGGTCCAGGACCGGCAGTGACAAGGGGGGCAGGCCCGACGGGACGTCTCCGACCAAGGCCACGCCCTTTGCGCCGAGATCCAAGCCCACAACGATCAGGATCGAGGCGATGACGACCATCACCGGACCTGTTCGGGACAGAAGCACCGCGATCCCGTCCGGGACATTCAGGGCCCGGAGCGTTGGCTTGAGAGATTTGCGCGACCAGAACAGGAACGCTGTCGCTGTTGCCCCGATCGCCAGCGTCGGCAGATGCACGGCGCCAAGGTTCCCGATCAGGGACGGTGCCATCTCGATCAAGGTGTGGCCCGCGGCTTCAATGCCGAGAATGTGCTTCAGCTGGCTGGCGGCGATCAGCAGGCTGGACGCGGTGATGAAACCGGAAATGACAGGGTGCGACAGCAGGTTCGCGACAAAGCCGAGGCGGAAGATCCCCATAGCCAGCAGGATCAGTCCCGACAAAAGCGCCAGCGCCAGCGCGGCTGCGATATACTCGGAGCTGCCGGGTGAGGCGACGCTGCTGGCAGCCGTGGCGGTCAGAAGCGAGACGACCGCCACAGGACCCACCGACAGGGTGCGGCTGCTGCCAAAGAGGGCGTAAACGACCAGCGGCAGGATTGACGCGTATAGTCCGACAACCGGCGGCAGGCCGGCGAGCATGGCATAGGCCAACGACTGAGGGATCAGCATGATCGTCACGATCACCGCTGCCATCCCATCGCTGAGGAAGGCGTGCCGGTCATAGGCACGCCCCCAGTCCAGAATGGGCAGGTAGCGCGTCAGCCCGGCCATGTCTCAGCCCTCCACGGGAAGGCCGTTGGCCTTCCAGGCAGTCAACCCACCTTCAATGAGGTCTGCGTCATACCCCATGGCGCGCAGCGTATCGGCGGCCAACGCCGCACGCCCGCCAGAGGCACACAGGACATGCACGCGCCCCGCGCCACGCATGCCGGTCAGTTGCGACACCGCGGTCGCGGCGGTGGCATCGGCGCGGGTTTCCAGAATACCGCGCGGCACATGCAGCGCGCCCGGCACCCGCCCATCCGTATCCAGTTCCGCCGGTTCGCGCACGTCGAGAACAAGATCACCCTGTTCGACGGCCCGTGCGGCGTCAGTGGGCGAGACCGCCGTCACACGGCTGCGGGCATCCTCGACAAGCTCTTTCATGGTCATGGTCATGGTCAATCTCCTCAGAAGCGGTTGACAGGGATCTTCAGGTAGTTGTGGCCGTCGTCTTCGGCCGCAGGCAGGCGCCCACCGCGCAGGTTGATCTGCAGCGCGGCCAGGATCCGGTCGGGCAGGGCCAGGGTCGCGTCACGCTCGTTGCGCAGCTTGATCCAGTCCTCGCGCCGGGTGCCGTCCTTGACGTGACGGTTGCCGGCGCGGTGCTCGGCCACGGTGGCCTCCCATTGCGGCTCGTCGCGCTCATCGGTGCCGTAGTCATGGCCCACAAAGAGGCGTGTCTCGCCTGGCAGGGCCAGGATCTCCTGGATCGAGTCCCACAACTCCTCGGTCGTTCCACCGGGGAAGTCTGCGCGCGAGGTGCCGACATCAGGTTGCATCAGCGTGTCATGGGTGAACGCGGCGTCTCTGCAAACATAGGTGATCGAGCCGAGCGTGTGGCCCGGCGACAGCATCACACGCACCTCCAGATCACCGATGCGGAACGTTTCACCTTCCGCGAACAGCCGGTCAAAGTCGCGCGCCGGGTCAAACGCATCGGGAAGATTGTAGAGACCCGCCCAGATGCCGGCAATGTCGCGCGCCTTCTCACCAATGGCTGCGGGCGCACCCGTTCGCTCCTTCAGAAGCGCAGAGGCCATGACGTGATCGGCATGGGGATGCGTGTCCAGGATCCATTCGACGCTCAGCCCATTCTGCTGCACCAGGTCCAGAACCTGCTCCATGCTTTCGGTCGAGAAGCGATAGTTCTTCGGGTCCAGATTCCAGACAACGTCAATCAGCGCCGTCTTCTTCGTGGCCGGATCTGCGCAGATATACTGGATCGACCCGGTGTCCGGCTCATAGATGCCCCAGACATCGGGACTGCCCGCTCCGCGCGAGGGTGAGTGGCGCACGACCGGCTGCTGCAGTTTCGAGGTACTCATGTTGCTGCTCCTTTTGCGTCAAGAAGTCCCAAGGCCTTGATCTGGGCGCCGCCCCACAGGCCAACGAGCATGGCCGGCAGAAAGATCAATGTGCCGGGCGCCAGAAGAGGAAGCGCGGTCCAGGCCGGGCCCGGGCAAAAGCCGCCGATCCCCCAACCGATCCCGAAAAGAGCGGCTCCGGTCAGCAGTGGCCTGTCGATGCTGCGGCTCTTGGGAATGTCGAAGGCTTGGTCAAGAACTGGCGTCGAACGCTTCCAGACCAGACGATAGCCGATGAACGCCGTGACGGTGGCCCCACCCATGACGAAAGCCAAGCTCGGATCCCAGCTTCCTGCCAGGTCGAGGAAGTTCAGAACCTTTGCCGGGTCAGCCATGCCGGAAATCACCAGTCCCAGCCCAAAGACGAGCCCGCTGAGAAAGCCCCATAGAATGCGCATCACACTCCTCCCAGGACGTGGCGAAGAAGAAAGACGGTGACGAATCCTGCCGTCATGAAGGTCGCCACCGCCACCAGCGACCGGCCCGACAGCCGCGCCAGCCCGCAGACCCCGTGGCCCGAGGTGCAGCCCGAGCCGAGCGCGGTGCCCGTGCCGACCATAAGCCCGGCTATCGCCATGGCGAACAGGTTCTGCGGGACTGTCTGCGTCACAGTTCCGCCCGCCGCGATGAGGATCACCGGTGCCGCCAGCAGTCCCAGCAGGAAGGCCCACCGCCAGTCGCGGTCGCTGCCCGCGCCCCGCAGCGGCATGATGCCGCCAAGCGCGCCCATGGTGATCCCGGCGATCCCGGCGATGCGCCCGAAGATCCCCATGACCATCACTGCGCTGAGCCCGATCAGCACCCCGCCGCCAAGCGAGGCCCAGGGCGTGAATGCGGTCTGCGTGTCCATCTCCATCGCGGTTCCCCATATGAGTTGCGGCACTTGCCCTGCCGCGTCTGACCAGCTATATATTAACTGTGTCTAAATCAGTCAAGTCTAATATACTGAAGCTCGATGACCAGGCCTCCCAGGTCCTGCAAGAGCGCGCCGATCATGTCGCCGGCCGGCTGGCATTGGTCGCCAATGCCAAGCGCCTGTTGATCTTGTGCGAACTTGCCAAGGGCGAGCGGTCGGTTGGGGCGCTGCAGCAGGCGGTGGGCCTGAGCCAGTCGGCTCTGAGTCAGCATCTGGCCAAGCTGCGAGAGGCCGGCATGGTCGACACGCGCCGCGAAAGCCAGACGATCCATTACCGGATCAGCGATCCCGACCTGTCCGTCCTGATGGCTGCCTTATACGAGGCGTTCTGCAAGGACATCTGACATGGCCAGGGATGTCGCTCCTCTGGCTTTCATTCAAA
>QKYL01000157.1 GCA_003255745.1 Paracoccus saliphilus | reverse complement strand
GCGCGCATTGCCCCGGTAACGGCAATCCGCGGCAATATCGACCGCGGCCACTGGGCCGAGGCTATGCCCGAAACGGCGAGCCTCACGATCGGAGGCCTGCGGATCCACATGATCCATGACCGTAAAGCCTTGCAGGCCGATCCGGGAGCCGAGGGGTGGGACGTCGTGATCTCGGGCCACTCCCACAAGCCCGGCATCGATAAAACCGGCGGCACTCTCTGGCTGAACCCCGGCGCAGCCGATCGCCGCCGCTTCCGCCTGCCGATCACGCTAGCCTTCCTCTGGGAAGAGGCCGGCCGACCCCGCGCCGTGATTCACCCTTTGCCCGTCTGAACTGTTTTCGCCCAGAGATGTCCACCTATGTCATCAGGCCTCGCCCTTCATCCAAGTGCAAACGGCCCTTGCCCGCATTTTTGCGTTGGCTGTTACCTTTTCGGACCGGTCATTGATGCTTGCCGCAGTCATTGCCGGCGTAGAGCCGGTCGAACTCGGCATCCAAGAAACGCCGCGCATCATTGACGACGGCCCTGATCTTGCGCAGCGGGTGCCGCGTCGACGTGAGCTCCTCCAGATCGACGTAACTGAACAGCTATCCCGTCAGATTCTCCGATCCGCGCATCGCCCACTCCGTCACCCCCGCAGTGGGACGGTGAATCATGTTCCTTGTCGGACATCGAGGCGGGAGTTTTTCAGCAGCCTGATAACGGCTCCTCACGTGCCTGATTGGAGGCTCCGCGACGTAACCGTTCGACTGTCTCACAGACTCATCCAAAACGTTCGCTCACAAATTTCTCCTGCTGCTTTCCATCTCCCTTCTTTACATGGACAGCAACTTCGACTCGATCTTCACCCGGGGACTTCCTGAAATACAGGCGACCCAAAGTCTCCCGCCTTTTGATCGCCGTGCCGATTTTTGACACTTCAAATACCCCCGGAATACCCTGAAAGCTCTTAGCGTGCGGGGGTTGGCGCCCTTCTTGAAGATCAGACATCACCCGAGCGACCGCGGAGATTGATTCGAAATCTGTCAGAAGGGATCGGATGTCGCCATCCTGAAAATCAAGCCGGGGGAAGGCGCCAGAGAGCAGATTGTTGAGGAACTGCTTCTCCCTTCTGGAAGAAGGGATGCGGGGTGGAGACACAAGATCTGTCAACCTTGCCTCTGCTGCTTGAGCCTCAAGTTTGGCCTCTATCGCCTTAGCATCGGCCCGAGCCACAATTGCACTGGTCTTCAGGTCATCGACCTCTAGCCTCGCCCAATCCCGTTCCTCTTTAACCTCTGCCAGTTCCTTCTGAAGCCTAGTAATCTCCTCTGCTTGCATCGCCTCCCAAATTGCGTCTTTTTCACCTGCGGCAGCCCCTGTTGCCTGTTCCTCCGCCCGCATCCTGTCGCGTTCGGCATGAAGAGCCTTAACTTGCCAAGCAAGCGAGTTACGCTCTTTGCGCTCGGCCACCAACGTCTCTTCAAGCGCCGACGTTCTGCGATGCTGCTCCAGCGCATCGCCCCGCTGCCTCTCCAACTCCGTTTCAAGTTGAGCTTTGGAAGCCCAGGTATCCGCGATGAACGCTAGAAATTTTGACGGACCGCCGCGAGCCTCAATTGCCCACCCCAGGGCTTCCTGAGCCGCGTGATCGGCGTTCTTCACGGCTCTCCAGCTGGAAGCCCGAATAAGAACATGCTGCACGTCCGCTGCATCGACATGAGACGGAAGACGGATAAAATAGTCGTATAGCCTACCATTCCTAGCCGGACGAAAGCTCTCGTCGAAGCTACTCGCGAAACCTTCGTCCTTGAATGCCGAATGCAGCCGCCGCGCAAATTCTTCATCGCCATCGAAGGCTACATAGGATCGGCTCCGCCTTGCCTCGAAAAACGACCAATCATCCGGTTGTTCCTTGGCCTTGAAGACAAGGTCATCGCCCAGCTGGTGAAATTGCGGACATTCGTCCTTCCGGACACCTTCGTCGCCGAGATCAACGGACTTGTCCTCGTATAGTGGATAGACGGATCCACTAACTACAATCCCTGCGGTGCCGTCCGGCATTTTCCTGACCGGTGAGCCCGGACGATGGCCAATCACTTGACCATCGTTCTTCAACATCACGTCCATCTTCGCATAAATGCTCACGGTAGATCGTTCCGACTGCTGTTGGTTTCTATTTTCATCCGGCCGCACGTAGCGGAGATTGTGAAGCGCCAAGATGAGGCCTTCGATCTTGCAGGTTCCAGTGCTTCGCCTTCCTTCAAGCGACGTTCGGTCGGTTGAACCTCGCGGTGAGGCGGCAGAACCGGCGCTCGCCATGGCTGATGTTGATCCGCGTCGCCTCGAAATGACGCGAGCCCGGAACATTGTAAATCCTCTCGCCGCTGCGCGTGATGTTGCCTTTGATCCGGCATCTAATGCCAGTGGAAGCCGCGACGCTTTGGGCAACAGGCTCGGCGATCCTGTCTCCAGCCCGGAATTCTCATGCGGGTCGATTGGGAGCAGTCCGATACAGAGACCGCATTCGCGAGCGCTGTTCTCGGCGACGGGGTGGTCACTGGAGTAACGGCGGTAGGCCCAAGCCAGACCCTCCGTCACCAGCACCTGGCCAACATCGATACCTTCGGCTTCGCAAATGGCGAGAACTAGGCCATGCTGGTCCCTGTCGGTTTGCCGCCACCTGACCTCACGCCCTGCCACCAGTTGGGACATGCGGCTCCTTGTAGTTTGGCCGCGCGGCCAAGCGCTGCCGTCAGCCGCAGCGTAAGTCTGACTCGTTTCCGGTGCATCGATGCCGCGGATGCGGATGATCTGCCCGTCGATTCGGAGCCCGTCGCTGTCGATGACCGTCGCCGAACCCGAGGGTTGAGCGGCATCAGCTGCGGTGTCCTCTATGAGAAATCCCGACGGCATCGCCGTTGCGGAAAGCACGAGAGGAGCCTGGGTGACCCGATACGGAATAGGTGTGCTGTAGGTGTTCTCCATCCCATGTTGGTAGGAGACAGCCTTCGACCCGGCTAGTTGGCAATGTTGAAAATGCTCGGCAAGTGCCCGCGGCATCTGCCGAAACGTGGCGGTGTTCGAAGGCAGTGGAGCGCAACCTGACAGTTCCAGTCATGTCGGCAGGAACAGCAGCGGGCGGCTTTCGTCCTCGCGGACTTGGCGCAGGTAGGTAAGACCTGACGTGCCCTCGGCCCGCAGCGTGCCAGCAATGGAGATCTGGCCCGCCAGCGCCATGACGCCGCCGCGGATCCCTTCGCTCAGGTGCCGTGCCTGCTCCAGCGCTTGGGAGCGTAGAGCCGGATCACCGCGTGCGACAAGGCGTGACAGTGCGTCGGGGCTGATCCCCTCCAGCAGCGCCATCTGCTCGCTGAGGCACAGGGTGGCATACTTCTCGGCGACACCGAGTTCATCCGCTGCGAAGAGGGCTTGAATTGCCGCTTCCTGACACAGGCGAATTGCGGCTGCCAATGTCCAGAGCCGGTCGAGCTGTTCCAGCGGGATGGACGACAGACCCGTTAGGTCCCCCTCGCGCCGCAGGTGTCGGTCAAGCCGCTTGGCGCTGCGGGCAAGGTTCTCCTGCATCAGCTCCGCTACGCTTCGCGGATTGACGCGAACGGTCAGGCTGTCGACATTTTGGATGTCGGCAGAGATGTCGGCGAAGATTGTCCTCACCTCATCCTCGCGACGCTCTGCGGTGATATGACCAACGGCGTCTGCGATCTCGGCCAGTCGGGATTCAATTCCACCCAGCCGCGCATTCATCAGGGCGAACCCTGCGACCGACACGCCGAGACCAAGGCCCGACAAGGCAAGCATGCCATATTGGAGGCCCTGCATCAGCACCATGCCCTCCTTCAACGCCGTGACACCCTGACGAAGATGCTCGTTCTGGGCGACCGAGATCATTCCAACGGGGGTGAAGGTGTTCAGCGCATGGCTACCCAATCCTCCGATCCCGTTCAGGATCTGCGTGGTCAGCCCCGTCTGCTGGACGTGGCCCAGGATCTGGCCCGTGGTGGTATCCTTGATGATCGCGCCGAACAGCTGCGCCCCACCATTGTCCATTGCTGCCTGTAGCAGCGGGGGAATTTCATACAGCAGCGGCATCAGGCACTTTCCAGCTTGGTCTGCCCAGCCTTGAGAACGAGGGCCTGCGTGTCGTTCAGAAGGCAACGCGCGGTAGGTTCCCGCCCATCGCCGAAGACGGTGGCGCGGGCATGGCGCTTCAATCGCTCTGCCAAGTGATTGCGGGTGCGACGATTGGCACGACCAAGCGCAGAGGATCCGGTCAGCGACAGCGCGGCGACCGCGGCTCCGCCCACCAGCAGAAGCGGCGTGCTGATCGTGGAGGTGGTGAAGACCAGCATCGAGACCGAGGTGACGGTGGCATAGGTCACCACAGCCGGCACGGCCATGACCGAGGCGGCAATCAATCCGGCCCCTGCCAGCGCCGGAAGGACGGTCATGCCATGCTCGGCAAGGCTGCCGGATGGAAGGCCCGCCAGTATCTCGGCAAGCCCCTCCTCCGCCCGGGCGGCCGCGACCTGCCCCTGCTCCTCGGCCCACGGGGAAATCAGGTCATGTGCGAAGGAGGTGATATCGACATGCGCCTGCGCGACCTTCCACAGCGGCATCTCCGCGACGTGATCGTCGATGGCCCGTTCCAGACCCGGCCAAGCATTCTCAAATTGCGAGGTGATGGTGGAAAGCTGGATGTCGCGCCATGCCAGAAGGCTGAGCTGCGTCTCGATGGCGGAAAGGCTGAAGGTCATGCGGCGGCGCTCTGGAGGACTGCGTTCTTGCTATTCGCTGGCGCAGGGCACGGGCAAACGAATTCACGTTCGTCCATGACATATTCGGACACGGGGGCAGAATTGCCGCGCTTGTCCGGGCGGCAGCGCACCGCGATGTTCGGGCTTTTGGAGGTGACGATGGTGCATTGGTATATGGAAGCCGCGGTGAATACGGCGATGCGCAGTCCAGCCGTCACCCAAGATTGCGAACCGGCTCATCATTCATTGTATGTCCCATTACGCCTTTCATGATCGCTGCAATACTCTTGATATAAATCCTTCTGCTCCCCTACCTTGACACATTGCCACAATTATTGAGTATCCGTGCGGGCATTAGCGCCAAGCAAGCGAGGCGACGAACGTGTGTGAGCCAGGCCTCCGGATAAAATTCTGCACCTGCGCCAGCGACGAGCCGATCGGCTATCCGCGTTGGGAACTCTGGCGGCCCACAAAGGAGCGGGACGGATGGGGAGTGCATGCGGTCGGAGAAATCATGCCACCGCCGCTTGATCATTGTCTCCTCACAGATCGTGTGCTCCAGGACCTGAACAGGCCCGACCCCTTCGATATGGATCTGAGCCTCTGCGATGGCGACAGGCTGGTTCTCCATTGGCGCAAGAATGATCAGATGTCTTTCGGCTACGATGGCGAGAGATGGGGCGGCTCCTGGGGGTCGGGCCTTGGCGGTTTCAAAGAAGCGGAACCAGTGGCAGCGGGGCGACTGCAAGAGCGCTGGCGCTGAAACGGTCAGAGAAGGCAGAACGAAATCGGTCTTACACTACTTTTTCTTCTCCAAGATAGTTTCAAGCTGAGAGCGGCAATGCGTTAAGGTCAGCCCTTATCTGCCGCCAACCGGGCATGTTCCGATCTAAGACGCTCAGGAAGACTTCGTCGTGTCGCGGCGATACGAAATGCGCCAGTTCATGGAGAATGACGTAGTCGAGGGCCATTAGCGGCTTCTTGGCCAGATCCAGGTTAAGCCAGACGATCCCTAAGTCAGGGTTGCAACTGCCCCATTTAAAGCGGTTTGCGTTTAATCTGATTGATA
>QKYL01000156.1 GCA_003255745.1 Paracoccus saliphilus | reverse complement strand
GGTCCAAGGTTGGGGAGCAGAGCACAAACCCGCAGACTCTCGTTATGACCGAAGGACCAACGGGGGGCAGGTCAGGCCGAGTAGACGAATCCGTGTGCGCTTGTGCACGCGGCGGGTCGCGTGTCGTGTGCTCGAAAGGTGTACTGAAGACTGGCGCCCATCTTGTCGCTACTGCAAGGGATTGGAGAGGCCCTCGCAGCCTGCTAAAGGGTGCCTGTCAATCCCGCTGCCCTAGAAGAGACAGGTGGATTCATCAACGCTGCTGCCGGATCAAACTGCCCCGGTGGCTTGGGAAATATCTTTGCGGCTCGATTAAGGCCTCAGACCAGAAGGACGGACCAGAAAGCCTATGTCTTTCCTTGCCTCTACTAAGCCCGTCGATCCGGCAACGGCGGCTTATCTTTCAGACCAAATCGACCAGGCTCGTGCAATCTACGAGATGCTGTTTCCCACCCAACACCTGCGCTTCATTCTTAGTGCTACCCAAGATCCCGTTTGGTCGCATCCCGAAGTCATCGAGGGAAGCTATGTGCCGCGCCCGTCCGACTTGGGGCCTAACTATCTGGGCAGCATCGAGAGGACCGGTAAAACGTCGGCCGACTCCGAGGTCACGATTCGCCTGTCAATCCCGCGTCAGCCCACCCCAGCCGAGTTAAAGCAGACTGAAGCACCTTGGCAGCCTATGTCAAAACTGGGTTGGCTATTTCGTACCAGTCCCCTCGCCTACGAGCATTTGCGCTATCAGGCTGAGATGCTGCGCAAGCGCCGTGCCGATCGGCGCGATGATAAGAATGCTTTAGCGCTGAGCCGGGGTTCAACATTGATCGCTTCGGTTACCCCCGCGGAACCCGACCGGCGCCCGGCAATCCTGATTGGCATGCATTGGCTGGAGGTCGGGGGTGCTGAGAAGTTAGGCTTCGATACGATCCAATGGGCCCGCCAGGCGGGGCTGCGGGTCTTCGTAGTAGCTTCGGTTCCATCAATCCAGCGGTTGGCCGACAGGCTGCCGGATCATCCTGATGTTACATTCATACGGCTGGACCGCTACCTGCCCCACCACCTGTGGCCGCGATATGTCGAGAAGCTGGCCTTGGCCGAGAACATCCGACTGGTTCATATCCACCACTGCATACCGCTTTACGAAAGCCTTCCATTGCTGCGCGTGCGCCTGCCTTGGATTGGTACAATCGACAGCACCCATATCATTGAATATGCTAATGGAGGCTATCCCCGCACCTCGGGTGTCTGGTCCAATTATTTGGACGTGCAGCATGTCATCAGCAAAGAACTGGAAATCTATTTCTATGGTGCCTTTCGTGCATCATCCGACAAGGTCCTTCTGGGCCGGATGCTGGACCGGCGCAAGATAGCTGAGACGCTGCCAGCCCTGCGCCTGACGCCAGGGCAGAAGAAACTGCATGCTATCTTCATCGGCCGGCTGCATTACCAGAAGCGCCCTGTCGTCGTGGTCGAGACGCTGCGCGCTCTGCAGGACTGGGCCGCCAAGAATGGCATTGAATTCAGTGCTACCATGGTGGGTGACGGACCCTTTGAGGCCACTGTCACCCGGCTTCTGCGGAGCTATGGGCTGGGTGCCACTGTGACGCGGATGCCGGGCAACAGCGACGTCCCGGCTCTGCTGGAGCGGTCGGACGTGCTGCTGCTGCCCTCGAACAACGAAGGCTTGGCTCTGGTCTGCTACGAAGCGATCACGCATGGCTGCATCCCCATTTCGACTGATGTGGGCGCGCAGTCCGAACTGCTGCCTTCTGACCTGCTGGTGCCATTGGCGCCTCATGCCTCGGTCCGTGCAACGGTGGCCGCAGTGGATCGCATGTGGCGGGACGCAACCTTCCTAGACCGGCAGAAGACCCTCTTAGCCCAGGCTTGGTCCAGACTTTCGGATGACCCGACCGCTGAAGAGGTGCTAACGCGCATCTATCGACAAGCCGTCGGCGTGAACGCGAAGGAAGACTGATCCGATGACCGCCCTGAACAAGACCGCAGCGGTCATCGTGACCTTCAATCGCTCGGCCAAGCTGATGAAGGTGCTGGACTCGCTGACGCTGCAAACGATGCGTCCCGATATCATTCTGGTAGTAGATAACGCCTCGACCGATGACACCGCTGCCCTGGTCGAGGCCCGCGCGCGCGACGATGGCACCATCCGCCACCTGCGGTTGCCCAGCAATGTCGGCGGAGCAGGGGGCTTTCATGCAGGCATGAAGGCGGCCTATCAGATGGGCGCGCATTATCTTTGGGTATCCGACGACGACGCCTATCCCCAGCCTGATGCGATCGAAAAGCTGCACAACGCATTGGTGGGCTTCGAATCCACCACCGGCTGGCGACCCAGTTTTGCCTGTTCGCGTGTCGAATGGATCGACGGATCGCTGTGCGAGATGAACTGCCCCCGGCCGGTCTGGGACTGGGCGCGCTTCGTAAAGCCGCAATCGGCCTGGGCTTTGGTGGACAGCTGTTCTTTCGTGTCCGCGATGATTCCCCGTTGGGCGGTCAGCCAACATGGCCTGCCGATTGCGGATTACTTCATCTGGTTTGACGATGCCGAATACACCCGCCGCATCGCGCGCAGCTATCCCGGCATCTTCGTGCCTGAAAGCGTCGTCGTCCATGATACGCCCGACAATCGCGGCGTGAACTTTGGTCTGATTGATGAAAAAAGCCTGTGGAAGTTCAAGTACGGCGCCCGCAACGAAACCTCGTTCCGGCGGCGCGAGGCGGGGCTGATCAGCGTGCTGGCCTATGCCTACGGAGTCCGCCAGCAGATGAAGGGCGCAGACGTCCCCTCTGGTCTGCGCCGCCAGATCTATGGCGCGATCATGAAGGGCCTGAAGTTCCGCCCGGCGATCGAACGCGTCTGAATGAACAAGAAGAAACACGAACGAGCATCATGACAGACCGCAGAACCCTGTATCTTCATATCGGCGTCCACCGGACGGCGACCACCGCCATTCAGGCGACGATGTTCAGGAACTGGACGACGTTGCGTGACAGCGGATTTCTTTACCCGTTGGGCGTCGAACGTCACATTGGCACGTTCAACAACATCTTCTCGGGCAAGACGACAAGCCGCCAAGTGGCGGCCGATCTGGTCGAACGCGCGAACCGGCATCCCGTGCCGATCCACACGCTGATCCTCAGCGACGAAGACGTCAGCATGCGGAGAGACATCAGCGCGCTGCAAGACTTTGCCGAGTTCTTCGACGTCAAGGTCATCTTCGCGATGCGGCGTCAGGACCTGTGGCTGGAAAGCTGGTGGGCGCAGAACGTCAAGGGGCAGTGGGATCGGCGCTATTGCCACATGCCGTGGCCCCAATTCATGGCGAACCGGGCGGATTTCCACTGGATCGATTACGCCCGCTACATCGACCATATCGAGGATGTCTTCGGAAAGGGCAGCGTCTGCCCCTACGTCTTCGAACGTGGCCAGATGCCCGACGGTCCTGTCGCCGCATTCTGCCGGCAATTCGGATATGACAAAGGCGCTTCGCTGCAGAAGGCAGGTGGCGAGAACATCAGCCTGACGCCCGAGGTGTCTGAATTCGTCCGGCACCTGCCTCTGATCGATGCGCCGATGCAACTGCGCCTGCGCTTGATTTCGATGGCCGAGACGGTGGACCGGCAGGTGCGGTCCGAAAAACCCGTCACGCTGATGATCCCCCACT
Organism: Paracoccus saliphilus; assembly: GCA_003255745.1. Lineage (GTDB taxonomy): Bacteria > Pseudomonadota > Alphaproteobacteria > Rhodobacterales > Rhodobacteraceae > Paracoccus > Paracoccus saliphilus_A. The sequence continues at coordinate 2,872 of QKYL01000156.1, read as the reverse complement.
CCGAGCGCGTTCGGATCATGCAGGAATACGCGCCGGGCAACCGGCAGGTCGCGCAACGATTCTTCGGACGGGACGAGCTGTTTTTCTACGCCCTGCCGAGCCCGGATCAGCCTGTCGTGACACCGGCGCTGCCTCAGAATTCTGACCTGCTGATGGACCGGCTTGTCAGTCCTTTCATGGGCGAATTGGTCCGGCGGATGAGCAAGGACTGATCCGCCGGATCATTTCTTCTTGCGCAATATACGGATGCGTGCGTCGTCCATCGTCTGCAGGGCCAGGACAATCTTGTCTTGTCCACACAAAGCGAGGGCTTTGGTTTCGTGCAAATCGGACTCTGGGAACTTCCGGAGTCCGAAATCGCAGACCTTTACTGCGAAATTGAACTTGCGGCGTAACAGTGCCTCGCGTGCAAGCATGCGATAGTATCGGATTGTGTCCTTGCGGGCACGAATGGCACGGTAAAATGACGCTTCGTCGAACCGACCGGCTATAATATCCCGGCTGACCTGTTTCATCAGTTTGGTCTGCACAAGCATTGGCGGGACGCCGTGGCCCCCTGCTGGAACTCTGATAAGACGCACGGAAGGTGCAGCGGCAATTATGTCGACATGTCGCTGGTCAGGTCGGTTCAGTGAATCGTAAAGCACGTATCCGACCCGCGCAGCCTTTAGGCCTTCTGCCGCGTCACCGAAGGGCAGGCTCCAGTCCTGCCGTAGGCCGTCTGCAAACCGCTTGTCCCAAGGCACCCGCTTAGGATCCAGCGTCGCTTGGGGGCTGAGGGACAGAACGGTGCATCCCGGAGCAAGCGGAGCAAAGGCCGCCGCGGCGAAGCCGCCCATCGAACTCCCCGACATGACGACATGGCGGAAGCTCTTGAAAAATCCTGCTTCAGACAGGCTCGTCAGAGCGGTGATCAATTCCTTGCATCTGAACCAGTCATTTGTAGCAGCCAGCACGCCCAGCAGCGAATGGCCTTCACTGCGGTAGAAGCTCTGCCCCCAGATCGGGCGGCCGGCGTAAGGGGTGCCCTTTGCATCGGCTGCATTGTCAAACGAGACAATCAGTGTGTCGCCGCCGTGCAGATACTGTAGGCGGTGCCCTTTTGTTTCGGTGATGAAGTCCCGTTGAGGAGCTTTGACCTGTTTCCAGAACATTGGCGGCGCCTACAGAGGAGAAGTTGCGAAGGCGCCGACTGTATTTCCGCCGGTCCGGAAAGCCGCGGCCGTATCCAGCGCCTCGCGGATGGTGACGTCCATGTCCAGATAGCGATAGGTCCCCAGGCGGCCCACGAACGTCACGCCGGGGGTAGTGTGGGCCAATTCGACGTACTGCTCCAGCAGCGCCTTTTCCTTGACCAGCCGGATCGGGTAATAGGGCGTGTCGCCCGGCTCGGCCTCACGCGAGTATTCCCGATAACACACCGTATCCTCGTGGCTTTCCCAGGGGCTGAAGTGCTTGTGTTCGGTGATGCGGGTATGAGGCACCTCGCGGTCGCCATAGTTCATCACCGCGCAGCCCTGATAGTCGCCGTGTTCTGTGAAACGTTCGAAGTCCAGCGTCCGATAACCTAGCCGCCCCAGGCGATAGTCGAAATACCCGTCCAGCGGTCCCGACCAGAAGACGTGGTCTGCGTCAGCCGCCATGTCGGGGTGATAGTCGGTGTTCAGATCAACCGTAATGCGGGGATGGTCCAGGATCGCCGCAACCATTGCGGTATAGCCGTCGCGCGGCATCCCCTGAAAGCGGTGGAAGAAATAGTTGTCATCGTAGTTGAACCGCACTGGCAGCCGCTTGAGGATTGAGGCTGGCAGCTCTGTCGGCGAACAGCCCCACTGCTTTTCCGTATAGCCCTTGAAGAACGCCTGATACAGTTCGGGGCCGACGAAGCGCAGGGCCTGCTCCTCGAAGGTCTGGGGGTCGGCGATGCTGGTGTCGGCCTTGCTTTCGATAAAGGCACGGGCCTCCTCGGGGCGCAAGGTGGTGCCGAAGAACTGGTTGATCGTCAGCAGGTTGATCGGCAGCGAATAGACACGACCTTGGGCGGTTGTTTTGACCCGGTTCTGGAAGGGCACGAACTCGGCAAAGCGGTTGACGTAATCCCAGACACCTTCATCGTCGGTGTGGAAGATGTGCGGGCCATAGACATGCATCATGACGCCGGTATCGCTGTCCCGGTCGGTGTAACAGTTGCCCGCGATATGGGGGCGGCTGTCGATGATGCGGCAATCATGCCCCGCCTCGGCCAGTTCGCGGCCGATAACCGCGCCAGAAAGACCCGCACCTACCAAAAGTACTTTCATTATCGTGGTCCTGCTTTGCGCCTGCCTTAGGCATTTTCCTTTGCCTGTGGCAATACAAGTAGAATGCCGCCTCTCCAACCTCCATTGTGGGGGATGACTATCTTCTACCAGAGCAAACACAACTCTTGCCTGTGACCCAAAGACTGCAGGAAATGTCGGCAAGAATTGGAAGCGCAATATCATCCTGAGAACGTGGACAGTTCTTGCCTTTGGCCAGATCGACAAGAGCCGGGATTGAGCCGCAGCAGACGGCTTTTCACTTTCGAGCAGTTGATCGCTGAGTACTACTAGGCCGTGTTGACACAAGGAGATCACAAGGCGGGCTGAATGTGCTTCACGTTGGTATTTGCGACGGAGACCAGTTTGGCACGAGATCTCATGTCGGACGAGAAGGTTGTTTCATGAGTGCTTCATCCTATCGCTCCGCGCGCCGAACGGGCGCAAAGCCCTGAGCCATCGACTTGTTCTGGATGGGATTTTCTGGATCGCGCGGACAGGTTCGCCGTGGCGTGACCTGCCCGCGGAGTTCGGCAAGTGGTCTTCCGTCTATCGCCAGTTCAGGCGCTGGACGC
>QKYL01000155.1 GCA_003255745.1 Paracoccus saliphilus | reverse complement strand
TAGCGACTCTCGTCAAACGCAAACCGCTTTAGTCCTCATCGCGCGGATGCCCCATTTCGGTTGCGGGACCACCAGTCGCTCCGACCATCTTGCCACTCTGGGTGTGGCGTGCTCCCGCAACCGCTCGCGATGCCACGCTGACATCCATCGGCCCTTCTGCTCGGCGGTCGTCCCTTCCGGCACGCTCATCATCAGGCGATCGGATGCGCTATATTCAATCACACAGCGGTTCTTGCCGCTCGTCTGGACCAGCAGGCGCAGTGGCTTTCCGAAGACGAAATGGGTCTCTCCTGAGACATAGAGGCGCTCGGTCTGCCGCGCTTGGTCCTCGAACTCACGCTGCTTCTTCCTGATCCAGCCTAGCCGGGTCACGACCGCCACATGGACGGCGTCTTCGCTGAGAGCCGGAGGGGCCGCCACGCGAACGCGCCCGGACGGCGGATAAACCCCGATATGCAAGTTCTTGATCGGCTTGCGGACCAACTCCACCGACAGGCCAGCGATCTCCAGCAGTTTAGTATTCGTCATGGGACCGGATGATCTCGATGACCTGATCCACAGCGTCCTCTGTCTCGAGAGTGTCGAGAAGCCTCCGTCGCAGCATGCGCTCCTTCATCCTGTTGCCCCGCCAACCTGTCTGTGCCGTGCTGCGGATCGCGTCATCGACCGTCATGGCAGTGGCCTCTTCCTGCCCGAGGTTGTCATAGAGCGCCTTTTGCCCCGCTGTGGTCACAGTCGCGGGATAGTCGTCACCATGACCTGCCTTTGCTGCTCTGATCAACTCCGCGATCTTCGCCAGATATTCCCCATAGGCAATCGCATCGTCCCGGCGCTTCTTGACGAGGTCTTTCAGCAGCTCCGACATTCGCTCGTAGAATGACGGGTTGATCGGCGTTTCGCTGATGATCAGTCTGCGCAGGTTGTTCTCGATAGCTTCCGCCACGTTCTCGCGCTTCTTCTTGAGGCTTCTCGGCAGCGCCTCTTCTGCCGCTGCCCCTTTGCTGGCCACCAAGTCGATCAGGCTGATATCGTCCAGGTCCGAGATGATCTCTGTCTCTTCGGCCTTGATATAGGTGTCGATCAGGTGCCGCATCGCAGGCTCGAACTGCTTCAGGTCGACGGCGTCACCGCTATGCAGGCGCACGGCATCACGCAGCGCAACCGCGCGCTCCACTTCGTTGCGATACTGAGCCAGCTCAAGATCATTGACATCCGATGCCGCCGGGTCCTCCCCCACGGCGGCATAGGCACGGGCATAGGCACCCGCCAGCTTGTAGAGCGCCTGGCGTCGCCTTGCCTTCTCGTCGGCCTCGGGATCGCACTCCCACCCGCCCGGGCTGGAGAAATAAGCCAAGACCTCCTCGTCCCCCTTGGGTTGCTCGACAGGATCAAGCAGGCCAAACCAGGCATCGCGCGCAGTCATCAGGTCTTCGCCCGCCTTCTCGGCCCGTGAGTAGATCAGCCCCTCGACATCGGCCGCATCGAACGCGTCGAAAGCCTCGGAAGTGTAGTCCTCGACAGCCGTCTCGATGCTCTTGAACAGGTCCTTGTAGTCGACGACGTAGCCGTAATCCTTATCGTCCCCATCCAGGCGGTTCACCCGGCAGATCGCCTGGAAGAGCCCGTGATCGCGCATCTGCTTGTCGATGTAGAGGTAGGTCGCCGTCGGGGCATCAAACCCGGTCAGCAGGCGGCTGACCACGATCAGCAGCTTCATCTGCGCCGGCTCCTTGCGGAACTTCCGCAAAGCCCCGGCCTCATAGGCCTCTTCGTTTGTGCTAAGGTCGGTCATCAACCGGTCATAGACACGATAGACGTATTGCTTCTCCGTCTCGCCCATCCCGGATTCCTCGCCGGTCAGCTCTGAGGCGTTGCGCGTGTAGGATGTGACGATCGCGCATTTCCCCGCGAGGACCGAGCCGGAATTGCGGAAGACCTCGAACAGCCGGCAAGCCTCGGGGATCGAGCCTGCGACCAGCATGGCGTTGCCCCGCTCGGCCTTCAGGCGCGGCTTCATCTCCATGTCCATGATGATGTCGCTGGCGATCTGCTCGAGCCTGTCCTTCGAGGACAGCACTCGCTGCAAGGTGCCCCATCGCTCCTTCAGCGTTGCCTTGGCCACGGGGGTCAGGCCCTTGGTCTTGGCCTCGAACCATTCGTCGATCTTTGTGGGCGACGAGATCCGCTGGTCGATGTCGCGGGCCTCATAGCGCAGGTCCAGCACCACCCCGTCCTCGACCGCCTCGTTGAAGCGGTAGGGCGTGCCGATATAGGGCCCGAACACTTCAAGCGAGGTCTGCTTGTCGGATTTCAGCAACGGCGTGCCGGTGAAGCCGAAGAACACCGCATCCGGCAGGATCATCCGCATGACCCGGGCCAGCTTGCCGGATTGTGTCCGGTGCGCCTCGTCGATGAAGACGAAGAACTCACCCACCGGGGCCCCGATCTGGCCACGCTGGATGTCGGCGATCATGCTGCCTAGCTCGTCCTCCTCCCGCCGCCCGAACTTGTGGACCAACGAAGACACGACGCGTTCCTTGGGATCAGCCAATGCTGCCAGCAGGTCGAAGCCCGATTTGGCGCGGCGAACCTTGTCGCCGGTATTGCCGAACACTGCCTCGATCTGTTCGTCCAGCTCCTTGCGGTCGGTCACGATCAGGATGCGGGCATCGGGGCGGGCCTCGCGGATCCAGCGGGCCAGCATCACCATGATCAGACTCTTGCCCGAGCCTTGGGTTTGCCAGATGATCCCGCCCGTCCGAGCCGCCACCGCATCCTGCGCGGCCTTGACCGCGAAATACTGGTTGGGGCGGGTGACCTTCTTGATGCTCCCATCGAACAGGATGAAGTCGTTGATCAATTCCAGGAACCGCGCGGGCGCCATCATCTGCGCGACGTCACGCTCCAGCGGTAGGGTGATCGGGCTCTCCTCCTTCCAGGCCAGCCAATAGGGCTGGGGCGTCTGGATCGCGGCATAGCGCAGGCCCTGCATGTCGTTGCCCGCAAAAGTGATCTGCACCGTGGTGAAGAAGTGCCGGATGAATTCGGGGCGCTGGTTGTCCAGCGTCTGGCGGATGCCCTCGGCCAGATCGACGGTGGATTTCTTCAGCTCGACCACGCCCATGGCGATGCCGTTCACATAGAGGACCAGATCAGGGCGCTTGTTATAGGCCTTGGGATTCTTGGCGCGGACGGCGACCTCTTCGGCGATGCCGAGGTCGTTGGCGGCGTGGTCGTTCCAATCGACGAAACGCACTGTGACCGGGGCCTCGCCGGGGCCGGGGGTGACCTGCACGCCAAAGCGCAGCATGTCATAGGTGGCGCGGTTCGCCTCGTAGAGCTTCAGCCCGTCCATCCGGGCGGCGCGCTGAAGCTCGGTGATGGCGCGGGTCGCCACATCGGGGTCATAGCCTCGGGCGATCAGCCATGGGTGCAACAGGCCCGGCTCGATATTGGCGTTGCCGGGGCGCTTGTGCCAATCGCCCAGATAGCGCCAGCCGAGGCCGCCCGTCTGGCCCGACACGTCGCCGCAAAGCTGCGCGATCATGTGGTTCTGCGTGGCGCGTTCCGGATCACCAATGGCCATGAAAAGACTCCGCTTGAAATACCATCGCCCAGTCAGACCAATCTGACCCGCCCTGTCAAAAGGTTCTGCATCATCCCCTCCTTCACCGCCCGCGCCTTGGTGAGGCGGGATTCGAGGGTCTGGATTTCGGCGTCCATATCAGAGAGAACGGCGGCAATGGCTTTTTGCTCATCATACGGCGGCATCGTGAACTCGATGTTCTCGATGGTTTTCGCGTTCAGGCTCGGCACGCCAGACGCCTCATTATAGGACATCCAATCAACCATCATAAAAGTATAGAAAAGGAACTTGGCGTCGTAGCCGCTATGCACGTCCGTGTAGAATACACGTGTCCACTGACCAAAATGGCGTATCCATGAAGCGGGGCACATTGATGGTGCCTTTTCTACCAATCAGCACCGACGGTTTGTCGCAAAGAAGTATTCTTGCCGTGCCGATCTGCCCCCCGGTTGCAAGAATTGGATACTCGCCACTTGGATCTTCGACGCCTTTCTGAGACCGCCCGTGCCGAACGGTCAGAGCCGCGCCAAACCTCTTCACCTCCCACTCGCCTGAGAACCCCGGGAGGCGACTGCGGGCAGTGAGGAGGTCTTGCATCGCGCCTGCTTGATCAGGCGCTTCTTGGCGATTACCCGCTCCAACCCCGCCACCACCCCATCCGCATCCGACAGCGCGGCGGCGATGGCGCGTTGTTCGGTGAGGGGGGGACATGGAAACGTCAGCTTGCTGACGGTCGTCAGGTTGATCCCGGTTTTTGCGCCGACATCGGTCATTTCTACGAAGCGCTTTTGTGGTGCTGCAGACGCCAGATAGTAAGCTACGAACCTTGGGCAAACCTGATTTTGCGGCAGCCGGAGGCAGGCAACGTGCTGGTTGATGTAAGCTGGAAGGGGTATCTTCTCATCGACATAGCCAATGATTCCGATATCTGCGGTAATGGAAATCAGGATGTCGCCTGTCTTCAGGCCGGTGCGCAGGCCCTCTCTTTCTGCCTCGGGAAGCGACACATGTTGCCGGTCAGTAAGGTCCGGGTAAATCGACGACCTATCCAGATTTGTGATCCGCATGAAAAGATCACCGGTCTCCGAGTAGTATCCCGCCCAGCCACGTGATCCGCTCGTTATAAAAGGTGCGAAAGATGCAGCGGTCCGAACTGGCCACTCGGCGGGGAATTCCGTTGATGTTCCCAGGATTGGAGCAGTGGCGTTCATCCCGCTACCCCCATCGCCGCCAGATGTTCGGCGACACGCGCCTCCAGACCGGCCAGGTCGTCCATGATCTGCGGCAGGGTCTGGCCATAGCGTTCGGTCAACACCCGCACGCGGGCGGTCCGGGCCTCGGTGCGCGCCTCGACCTCGGCCTCGATGGCGGAGGTGATGTCGGCCAGCCACTTGTCATGCACCACCAGAAGGCTGATCTCGTCATCCGTCAGGGTGGGATAATGCTTCAGCACCGCTTCGTTCAGGCGCGCCTCGGCGTCCTTCGCGGCCTTCTTCGCCGCAGCCTCGGCCGCGATCAGGCGGGCGGCCTGCTTCAGCAGCGGCCTTTCGTCGGCCTCTGCCTCGCCTGATGCCGTGCGCGCTTTGACCGATGCGGCGGTCAGCTTGCCCGTATCGGTCATGGTGAATTCCAGCAGCCCGCCCTCGGCCCCTTGCTCCTCGGCCAGTTCCTCGATCTCGCGGCCCAATTCTTCGGCCCGGGCGGTGGCATGGTCCAGTTCGCGCTTGAGGTCGGGGAAGAAGCGCGCGGTGATCAGACGCGGCGGGATCACATCGGCCACAAGGCGGGCCTTGTTTACCGTCAGGTCGCCCTCTTCCAACCATTTCACCTTGCCGTCCGCGCCGGTCTCCTTGCGTGCCTCGCGCAGCTCTCGCGCCGCCAGCCAGCCGCCGCCCGAGATGATGAACACATCGTCCTGCATGCTGGCGGCCCAATAGGACATGAGGCGCTGATAGGCCTCGTATTTGTCCACCAGAGGCGCGGCGTCGAAGCGCGTCAGCATGTCCTCGGCGATGCTGTGGATCAGGTCGCGGGGATGATCGCCCTGCCGGATGTTCGTCAGCATCCGTTCATTCGCCGTGATCCAGCGGTCGAGGATGTCCGTAACCTGCGTCCGGAAGGCCGCGAAATCCGGGTGGTTGCGGATGGTCGCGCGCACCTGGTCGGGGGCAACCAGCGGATCGGCATAGCCCTTGCGCGGGTTCGGCCCGAACAGGGTGGCGCGCAGGTTGGGCATGACGTCCCAGAACTCGCTTAGGGCGTCAATGTCCCGCTCCGGCACGCCGCCATGCAGGTGGGCGGTGATGTCCTGCAGATCCTCGGGTTCCGAGCCGTCGATATAGCGCGGGATGTTCAGGTTGAAATCGTTCCAGGCGATCTCGTCGAAGGGCACGAGGCGGGAATAGCCGGGGATGGTCTGCTGGCGGGTGAAGGCATCGACGATCTTGTGGATGTCACGCTCGCGCAGGCGATTCTTGTTTCCGTCCTTGATGAAGCCCTTTGATGCGTTAACCATGAAAACGGGGCGTGCGGCGGTCGCCTTGGATTTATCCAGGACGATGATCGAGGCGGGGATGCCGGTGCCATAGAACAGGTTGGCAGGCAGGCCGATGATGCCCTTGATGTAGCCGCGTTTCAGGATCCGCTCGCGCAGCTTCGCCTCTGCATTTCCGCGGAAGAGGACGCCGTGGGGGAGAATGACGGCGCCCGAGCCGGTAGCCTTCATCGAGGCAAGAATGTGCAGGAGGCGTTAGCGGCATTGAAAGAGCCCTGTTTCTGCGCCAGAACCCCGCTGGGCGCCAGACTTGGATCTGCGCATTGATCAATCTCTCTTCATCGACTGGCTAGATCCCCAAGCTCCCGAGTCCTCTCGAAGCAAACATCGACGACACCTGATGCCTGTCGCGCCCTAATAGGTCGACCCTGGATCTTCGGCCGCGTTCGGTAAGCAGCTTTCCGCCACACCTACCGAGCGTGTTCGGCCCAAGGACGAAGCCGCTCCGCGGCAT
>QKYL01000154.1 GCA_003255745.1 Paracoccus saliphilus | reverse complement strand
CCTGCCGCACATGAAACCGGCAGCAGCTCAGGCCGAGTTGATCAACGGCGAGATCTTCTATTCACTCGCCGAGGTGAGCGTGGTGATCGAGACGTGGCGCGTCCACTACAACACAGTGCGGCCACACTTTTCCCTGGGCTATAGACCGCCCGCGCCGAAGGCCATCCATTGGCCGCCAAACCGTGATGGATCGGCACCCCAGTCGGCGCCGGTCTTGGCGCCGAGGCCTGTCATGCACTAAGACTGAAACCGGACCACCTGATGGGGGCAGGCTAGAGGTAAGCTGCATGTCCCGGAAGTTCGTAGAAGGGATGGTATCGTACTAGCGTCCAGCCTCACAGCTACTGGCGACTACAACCCTAAGCGACCGTTCATCTTCCGCGACATGAAACTCAAGCTGATGCGATGGGATACAGCCCACAAAACCCGTAATGCGGGAGAGGTAAAGCAGCAGTTTACCCCGGCTGTTTGCCAGATTCTGGATTGAATAGCCTTACCCGATGCACAGCTAGGACCTGTGTAGGTTTGAAAGGGTTTTGAGGGAACTGACCTATGCATGGCGTGTGATGCAAACGTCCGTTGTCAACGACCCTTAATCCACGGGAATAAAATAAAAAAGGTGTGGTGGCGGAGACGAAGGGATTATCCGGATAAAGATAATTTAAATGCAAAATCAATTACTTATCTACCGTCTTAATGTCGCTGCGAGCCTTGATCGTAATGTCCGTTTTTCGACAGGCCATTGAATGACGGCTGGCCGCTCAAAGCATATTGCCACGTCATCAGCGCTCGATCATGCTTGAGGAGCACAGCCACGCGAGGGACCGGAGCTTGGAACGGAACAAACATGGCCTGACCCGAACGATCCCGCCTGACGTGAAGTTGGCGGTTCGCAAGCGGGACAAATTTGGTTGCGTAATATGTGGTAAGGCAATCGTAGAATACGAGCATGTCGATCCAGAGTTTAAAGATGCAAAAAGTCATTCGGTCGATGGTATTGTCCTGCTTTGCATCGGTTGCCATGGCAAAAAGACAAAGGGCCATTTAGCTGTATCTACGATCAAAGAAGCTATGAAAAATCCTGCGGCTACTCGCAATGGGTTTTCGCATGAAGCCTTTGATGTTGGGGGATCTTATCCAGAGATTGCCTTGGGTGATTTCACAGGACGAGGTGTACGGACGCTGTTGGAATTCAATGGCGAAAGGATCATTGCTATCGACCCCCCGGAACAGGAAGGTGGGCCTTTCCGTATCAGCGCAAGGATTTGCGATGCCGAAGGAAACCTGGTTCTCGAAATTGTCGAGAATGAATGGCGGACAAGTACTGCAAATTGGGACGTGGATGTTGTCGGGCCGAGGATAAAGATAAGAAATGGTCCGCGAAGGATCACTATGATCGTACGGACGGAGCCACCCTCACGGCTTGTATTCGAGAGGCTTGAGCTGGAGCACCGTGGCTTCTGTATCTCGGCACATGAAGAAAAGGGCCTTACTCTCACTTGGCCTTCTGGCTCCAAGCGGAAAGTTGAAGCAACCACTGTGGATGGCTGCGAGGTTGGAATTGCCGTCAGAGGCACCACCGTTATCATAGGCGAAGGCAGGGGCTCGGTTTCCATCGGCTATATAGGTAAACCAGATGGCATGTGGCCGGTATACCCCCGGGAAGCATATGAGGTAGAGGAGATTCCCCCACCGCGTCCCATCGGAGAACTTCCGCCAGTTGGGCCAGGAAGGGGGCAGCCGCGACCAATTATCTGGGCGCATCTTGATGACTCCTGCCCCTGCGGGAGCGGACAAAAGGTTAGACACTGTCAGTGTCGAGGATACTGACACCGGGCGCGCGTCGAGGAGCAGGCTCGGCTGTGGTCGCCGTTGTTCCAGACCGGGGCCGTAAACGCTTAGATTAACGTCAGTCGTGCCTTTAGCCTCGACACTGCAGCAGCTGTCCAGCTTCCACGTCCGCTAGGGGTTGGCACACCCCATTCGTTGAAGCGCCGAGCTATGGCTGCGTACGGTGCCGTACCATCAGGATCCGCATCCAGAAGTGCCATATGCCGGTCCTGCGCTATGGCATCTGCCTTCCGCATACGGGCCTGTGTGGCACGTTGGACGTCTTCTCTTGTGCCTACACGACCCACAAACTGGCCATCCCGGTACGCCCCCAGCTGAACCCCGCGAGCCTTAGCCGCCGCCAAAGCTGCTTTTGTGCGCTGTGATATGGCTTCTCGTTCTTGTTCAGCGACCAGAGCCATGATTCCTACGGTCAGCCGGTTCGCGTCAGGCAGGTCTGCTGCTACAAAGTCGATCCTAGCATCCCGGAGACTAAGCAGAAAGCCTGCATCCCGCGTGAGCCGGTCGATCTTTGCCACCACCAGCTTCGCCCCATACGCCCGGCACCTCTCGATTGCCGCCTGCAGCTGCGGCCGGTCATTCTTTCCGCCGCTCTCGATTTCGATTACTTCCTCGATCAGCTGCCAGCTGCCGCCGTTCAGGTAGTCCGCCACAGCCTTCCGTTGGGCTTCCATACCCAACCCGGAACGTCCCTGACGATCAGTTGAAACCCGCAGGTACGAAATGAACCTTCCTTGTGCCATCAGCAAAATCCCGCCTTATCATTGCATCAATCGGTCGTATCATGAAATGATACGGTCAGCATTAGGTGGCTTGTGCTAAGCAGGCATCCTTTCGCCCTACTTTGGCAGACAAGAAACGAAATTGTGATCGAAATTAGGGATCAAAGGCATTCGCTTCGTGTTGGACAGCCACGATCAACGTAAACGGAGATCAAGATGAACATTGTACGTGGAACTATGCTCGCTGCCGTTGCAGCCCTGACTGTCGCGCCCGCCGCTTTTGCTCAGCAAGACAATCAGCAAAGAGGTCAGCAGAACGGATTGGTGAACGTGGCCATCAACGACGCCGTTGACGTCAATGACAATACCGTAGTCGCACAGGTCCCTGTCGGTATTGCTGCGCAGGTCTGTGATATTGATGCCAACGTGCTCGCGCGGCAATTCGTTGGCACCGACGATACGGCCTGTGCAATCTCTCAAGAGACTGCTGCCGACAACAACATCAACTACTGACTAATGGCGTGGGCGGCTCTAAGGCGGTCGCCCATTTGCCGCCGCCAGATTACGTGAACGTAACCGCAAGGAGGCTCTAATGGGTGAAATGACCGACAAGGCAAAGGCAGCTGGCAGCAAAGCCGCTGGCAGCATCGAAGATGGCGTTGGCGAGATGACCAACGACAAAGACATGCAGGCCGAAGGTAAAGCACAGAAGGCCAAAGGTTCAGCGCAGGATGTTTCTGGCACCGTCAAAGGCAAGCTTGGCGACGACATCTAACGGCCAGTCACAGCCCACACAGCGCCAGAGGCTGTGAGAGGCTCCTGCAGGCCCTATAAGGCTATCAAGCCAGGGTGGTTAGGCAGGCCATCTAGTTGCGCTGTACGGCCTTCCCACGGCCTCCTAGAGCGCCCCGCAGGTGACCCCGCAGGGCGCCCACCTAATCAGCCGTACCGCCGAAGAACTCTCAGCCGCTGATGCCGCCGGATGATCCCCACGATCTGGACCCCGTATTTCTTGATCTGGGCACGTGCTGCAGAGGCCGGGGGCGGGTGCCACCCCCACCCCTACCCGATACTGTATTCAACCTCGGCCTGAGCGGGACAGATTTTGATGTAAAGCTGGTCGCAACGGCTGGTGGCTAAGGACTTAGGCTCGCAGAGCCACAGGAACGACTGCCGCCGCAGCTCGCCCACAGGCCACGCCCAATGCGATACCGGCAAGGTCTGCAAGCCAGTCACTGAGGCTGCACTCACGCCCCACATACGGCTGAACTATCTCGATCAGACCACCAAAGGCTGCAAAAGCGGGCACTGCAACAAGCAGCCAACTTGAGCGTAAGACGCTGATTGGAAGCGCCAGGCCGGCGAAAGCAAGGACGTGGTAGATCTTGTCAGAGTGTTCACCCGGTTCCGGGACATTGATGACAGGACTCAACGTCAGCGCGGCTAGGATCACGGCAAGCAGCAAGGTCAGGCCGAGGGCCAGTTTGGATTGTATTGGCATCGAAATCCTTGGGTAGGTCACATGCGCTTGTTAAGGGAACAGTTAAGGTATATTTTTTACCTTAGTATTCAGTTACTTGACATATAATCAGGTTTAGTTATAACGGGTGCCTTCCCCTTCCTTTTCCTGCAGCAGGCCGTGTCTGATAATCTTGATCTTGAACAGCTAGTCATCCTGTCTGGAGCAGACCCCGAAACCCGCTTCTGGCACAGCGAAAATCCGGGCAGCTCCATCCCCTTGTCCCAACATATCCAAGGGGACGAACCCTACAAGGTAAGCCTTCGGAAAGCCGCCCATGCCTTGTACGGCTTGCTCCAACAGCACGGCTTGCCAACCGCTGAACTTCCAGCGCTTCCACGGAAGCCGACTGGTGACTTCCGGACTGCTCTGATGCTGCTGTTGCACAGCCTGTCCTACATCGTGTCGCATCCGCGCATCGTGCGGGACGGAAAAACCCACGATCACCACTACGTCGCGATCCCGCTGAACAAGAACGACTTCCGACCACGGCAGAAGTACCAGAACTTGGCTTATGGCCCGTTCCGCAAAGCCGTGTCTTCCTTGAGGCATTTTGCACCGGAAGGTGGTCAGGCATGGATCGAGTATGTGCCCGGCTTCTATGACCAGCAGACCAAGCAAGGCAGGCGAACCCGCATCGCCCCCAGCAAGGACTTCTGTAACTGGATGTTGCAGCAGGGGCTGATCTTCCCCCGACGGAGCATCGACAAGAAGAAGTCACATCTGGCAGAAAAGTATGGCGTGCTGCAGGTTTCAGTTCCGGATCCTGCTGACCCCGACAAGAAGATCAAATCTTGGCTGAACCGTCCCTTGCAGGGCGACGAACTTGTTCTGCCCGTGCTGAACAAACAGCTGGCAAAGCTGGAGATCGCCTGCCCTCTGCCTGACTATGATACCTACAAGGCCCACTACGACTTCAAGCACGGGTACTCGAAGCTGTTCCTGTCCGGGAAAGAACACTTCCGGCGCATTTTCACGGATGAGGATGGCTGTGCAGGCCGGCTGTACGGGCGTTGGGTGCAGAACGTTCCAAGCTCACTGCGCCGGAATCTAACCATCGATGGTCTGCCTACCACCGAACTGGACTACCAGAACATGCAGTTGGTGCTGCACTACGCCATATCCGGAAAAGCCACGCCCAGTGGCGACCTCTACCAGATCGGTGGGCAGAGCCGCGACTGGATGAAGGAGGTTCTGACGAGCTCGCTGAGCGTGGCAACCAGGGATGAGGCACTAGGCGCGCTTCGTGGGAAGCTAGATAAGGCAAACCAGTCCCGTGCGGGCCGAGCGGAAGCGCTGTACGATGCGTTCTGGAGCTATCACTGCACCGTCTATCCCCATACAGAGGGTGCGGAGGGGCGATGGGGGAAGCTGCAGTACGCAGACAGCCAGATCACTCTGAGGGTGCTGCGTTGTCTGCTGGAGCAGGGGATCCCGGCCATCCCGATCCACGACAGCTTCGTGGTTAAGGAACAGCATTGGGAGCAGCTGCACTCTGCCATGAAAGTTGCGTGGCAGGACTTCTGGCCACGAACACGCATCAAGATCAAGGTCAGCCACTAGATGGACGATCTAGCCCCTCCCGCTGCTGCTGTATAATCGTCAAGTTACCCGGCAAGTCGGAAGTTGCTGCCAGAGATCGAAAACGAAGGCGTCACGCCATCCCTAAGAAAGACAGGTCAACAGCGTTCATGGCACCGGCCTTCACGGCGAGGGAAGGTCCGCTTCCATAACGGCTACCTTCGTTTGAGCCCGTGTGGCCCATGATGAACTCTTGAACATCAACCGGTACTGCTGCGTCACGCAACAAGTCCTTGAATGTGTGCCGCAGGCTGTGAACCGTGACGCGAACGTCGTCCGAGTTTTCACGTATCTTGCGTACGTGCCGCATAAGAGCCTTCGACGCAGCATTCTGCGCCTTCCCGTCCACATCCGTGCGGTAGGTGAACAATCTTCCGCGACCCGGCGACCCGAGATTTAGGGCGAAAGGAACAGGGACCTCACGTTGCGATCGAAAGTTCTTCACAATCTTGTTCACGCGGCCCAAGTCGAAGTAGCGAATGCCGTCCTCGACCTTGATGTCCTCCCACTCTAGCAAAGCAGCC
This sequence comes from Paracoccus saliphilus, assembly GCA_003255745.1. Taxonomy (GTDB): domain Bacteria; phylum Pseudomonadota; class Alphaproteobacteria; order Rhodobacterales; family Rhodobacteraceae; genus Paracoccus; species Paracoccus saliphilus_A. The sequence goes on along the minus strand of QKYL01000154.1, from coordinate 132,392 downwards.
TCGTCCAGCCGCATGCCGGTTGTCGCCAAGATGGCGAGGCAGAGGCGGTCCTGCGGTGGCATCGGCAACCCAAACAGCTTTACCAAATCAGAGCGCCTGATGCTTTTGCGTGCAACCGGCGCCTTACCCTTGTTAGAGAGCCTTAGCCCGACGAACGGGTTGGACTGCACCCAACCTTGTTCAGCGGCATGACTCAGTACCAGACGCACCGCGCCAATATCCCGCTGGAGTGTATTGCGTGACGCTGTTTTGCCCAAATCAGCCGCAAAGCTACTGCCCTGTTGGGCTGTAATCGAGGCGACATCGACATCGCCCGCGAAACTCAAGAACTTCTTGATCCCGCGTTCGTAGTCCAGACGGGTCCGTTCCCGCTTGAACGTCTGTGACTTGAAGTACGCATCGGCAGCTTCGGACAGTTTCACGCCCGTGGTTTTTACCGCAGAACGGTGTTCCGCCAGTTTTTCTTCAAAGTCCTCGTAAGCGGGCCGTACCTGTGCGTGCGAGTGGGCGATGGCGGACCCTTCCTCTGGGTCGCGACGTCCCGGCTGCGCCAGATGAAGGATCATCATGGCCCGTCCCCGGACGTCGTCTACAGCCTCCCGCAGATCCTCGTCTTGCCATCGAACCGGATCCCAGTTCAGGCCACCGGGCAAGACGGCTTGAAGCCGTGCCGCAGCCACGGCAAGAGGGCTCCAAACCTTCCCCTTTTCGTCAAACTGGGCGTAAATTTGCCCAGCCAGCCCGTGCAAACGCCTTTCCGCTTCCGCACGATCAGCGGTGCCCGCGCTGCGCCGTTCCTGCTTACGTTCGTTGAACGCTGGGCGAAGGTCCGGTGGTATCGTCACCTGGACGTACCACTTGCCCTTCACTTGGACGAGTTTTGCGGCGGGATAGTTCATCGTAATGTCCGAAATAATGTCCACCGCAATGTTGTGCGGGCCTGAACATCCAACCAGACAAGGAAATAAGGCGCAAGCGGGGAAGGTGGCGGAGACGAAGGGATTCGAACCCTCGAGGCCCTTTCGGGCCTGCACCCTTAGCAGGGGTGTGCCTTCGACCACTCGGCCACGTCTCCGCCGACCCGTATATGGAGGACATTCGGGGGTGGCAAGGGGGTGTCAGAAATTTCCGCAGGCCTTTCAGGTCCCGCTTCTTGAAAAACGGTTCCCGGAAACGGATGGCCCCGCCATCAAACGGCGAGGCGCCAAATGCTGCTTGTGCTGGAACCGTGCGGCTTTTGGCGCAATATGTTCCGGGCAGCATGGGCGCAGCAAATGACCGAAATTTCACGGCGGAAGACGGATCACCTGCGGATCGTGGCCGAGGGCAGGGGGCAACAATCGGGTCTGACGACCGGGTTCGACGCGGTGCGTTTCGCTCATGTGGCACTGCCCGAGGTGGATTACGACCAGCTGGATTGTGGCACGCAGTTCCTTGGGCGGCAGCTGGACGCGCCGCTGCTGGTATCGGCCATGACGGGCGGAAATGACGAGGCGGAACGAATCAATGCCCATATCGCCGAAGCCTGCGCCGAACTGCGCATCGGGCTGGCGGTCGGGTCGCAGCGCATCGCGGTCGAGACCGGGGATGCGGGCGGGCTGGGGCGACAGCTGCGGGCGCGGGCGCCCGATATCCCGATTTTGGGGAACATTGGCGCCGTCCAGTTGAACTATGGCTTTGGCCTGCCCGAGGCGCAGCGTACGGTGGACATGATCGAGGCCGATGCCCTGATCCTACATCTGAATCCCCTTCAGGAGGCGATCCAGCAGGGCGGAGACCGCAATTTTGCCGCTCTTTTGCTACGGATCGAGGCTCTGGCTGCTTCTTTGCCGGTGCCTCTGGGCGTGAAGGAGGTGGGGGCGGGTCTGTCCGCCCAAGTCGCGCGCCGCCTGCTGGACGCGGGCGTGACCATTCTGGATGTCGCGGGGGCCGGCGGAACCAGCTGGGCGCGGGTCGAGGCCGAGCGGGGGCCGGCGCGCCTGCAGGCGCTTGCGGCGCCTTTTCATGACTGGGGCATCCCGACTGCGGATGCGTTGCGGGCCGCGGCGCCGCTGATGGGGGCAGGCAAGGTGCTGATCGGCTCGGGCGGGGTGCGGCACGGGCTGGATGTTGCCCGCGCAATTCGTCTTGGGGCCGATCTGGTGGGGCAGGCGGCGCGCGCGCTGCCGGCCGCCCGGCACAGCGCCGAAGCCTTGGTCCAGCATTTCAGCGATGTCGTCACGCAGCTGCGCATTGCCATGTTCTGCACCGGGTCGCGTGACCTGGCGGCCCTGCGCCGCGCGGCACTGCTGCAGCCGATGCCGGGGGGCATTTGGTCGCAAGCGGCGGGGGTTTCCAGCGATGACTTTGACGCCTAGGCTTGCACCAGGAAAAAGCCGGAGGGCCGAGATGCGCGAACCACTCGGCCGTCGCGCCGACACGACGGCCATCAACCTGTTGCTGAGCGCCCTGATCATCCTGTCGTGGCTGGCGCTGCATGTGTATGCCCTGTGGTTTCTGGATGCGCCCGGCCAGCCCCTGCTGGCGGCAATCGTGCTGCTGGGGTTGACGTGGCTGTCCGTGGGGTTGTTCATCGTGGCGCATGACGCGATGCATGGTGCGGTGGTGCCGGGTCGTCCTGGGGCCAATGCGGTTGTCGGGCAGTTGGCCTTGTGGCTTTACGCGGGATTTTCCTGGCGCAAGCTGATCGTCAAGCACATGGCCCATCACCGCCATGCCGGGACCGACGACGATCCCGATTTTGACCACGGAGGTCCACTGCACTGGTATGCGGGCTTTATTCGCACCTATCTGGGATGGCGCGAAGCGACGGTGCTGGGCTTGGCCGTTCTGGCCTATGCGCTGATCCTGGGTCCGCGCTGGCCCTATGTCGCCTTCTGGTCGGTCCCGTCGATCCTGGCCTCGATGCAGCTGTTCGTCTTCGGGACCTGGCTGCCGCATCGCAGGGGTGACGATCCTTTCCCGGATCGGCACAATGCCCGTTCCTCGCGGGTCAGTATTCCTGTATCGTTGCTGACCTGCTTTCACTTTGGCGGCTACCATCACGAGCACCACCTGCACCCGACCGTGCCCTGGTGGAGGCTGCCCGGAACGCGCCGCAAAAAGGAGCGTACATGACCCAGTTTCTGATCGTCCTGATGACAGTGGCAGCCATGGAACTGACCGCCTATTCCGTGCATCGCTGGATCATGCATGGCCCCTTGGGCTGGGGCTGGCACAAGTCCCATCACGAGGATCACGACCATGCATTTGAAAGAAACGACCTTTATGGCCTGGTTTTCTCGCTGATCGCCGGGGCGCTGTTCGTGGCAGGTTCGCTGTGGGTGCCGGTCCTGTGGTGGGTGGCCGTCGGGATGACGGTCTATGGCGCGATCTATTTCATCCTTCATGACGGGCTGGTCCATCAGCGCTGGCCGTTCCGGTATGTTCCGCGGCGCGGTTATTTCCGGCGCCTCTACCAGGCCCACCGCCTGCACCACGCGGTCGAGGGGCGGGAACATTGCGTCAGCTTCGGCTTCATCTATGCCCCGCCGGTTGATCACCTGAAACAGCGGCTGAAACAATCGGGCGTCCTGAAGCCTGATTCCGAGCGGCAGCCGTGACAGCAGGACTCAGTGGCGGACGGGGAACCCCCAGCGTGGCCGGGGGTTCGGCTGCATGAACCATGATCTTCTTGTGGCGGGTGCGGGGCTTTCTGGCGGCCTTATCGCGCTGGCTGTCCGCCAGGCGCATCCCGATCTGCGGGTAACGCTTCTGGACCGTGCGGCAGGGCCATCGGACGGGCATACCTGGTCGTGCCACGACACTGACCTGTCGCCAGAATGGTTGGCCCGTCTTGCACCGATCCGGCGTGGGGCGTGGTCCGATCAGGAGGTCAGCTTTCCGGGCCAGGCACGACGCCTGCGCGCGGGCTATGGGTCGATCGATGCGCAGGGGCTTTTGGGTGCCGTTGAAGCATCGGGGGCGGAAATTCGCTGGAACAGCGAGATCTTTGCGCTGGATTCCTTCGGCGCCACTTTGGCGGATGGCAGCCGTGTCTTGGCACGTTGTGTCGTGGATGCGCGCGGCGCGCAGCCCTCTGCCCATCTTGCGGTGGGCTTTCAGAAGTTCGTCGGGGTCGAGATCAGGACCGACAAGCCCCATGGCGTGCAGCGTCCGATGATCATGGACGCCACGGTGCCGCAGCAGGACGGCTATCGCTTCATCTATCTGCTGCCTTTCGCCCCTGACCGCATCCTGATCGAGGATACGCGCTACAGCGACGGCGCCGACCTGGACGATGATGCCCTTGCGCAAGCATCGCTGGATTATGCAAGGCAGCGGGGCTGGACAGGAACAGAGCTGCGGCGAGAGCGGGGCATCCTGCCCATCGCGCTGGCCCATGACGCGGCGGGTTTCTGGGCGGCACAGGAAGGGGGGGCGGTCCCTGTGGGGCTGCGGGCGGGGCTGTTCCACCCCGTAACAGGATATTCCTTGCCCTACGCGGTGCAGGTGGCTGATCTGGTTGCAGATATGGCGCGTCGCGATGCGCTGTCCACGGATGCCCTGCGGACCGCACTGCGCGACTTTGCCCTGGCACGGGCGCGCAGGGACCGCTTTCTGCGGCTGTTGAACCGCATGTTGTTCCGCGGCTGCGCACCGGAACGCCGATATCTGCTGCTTCAGCGCTTCTACCGGCTGCCCGAGGGCTTGATCGAAAGGTTCTATGCGGGCCGCCTGACCCTTGCCGATCAGTTGCGCATCGTGACGGGCAAGCCGCCCATCCCGCTTGGACAGGCCCTGCGCTGCCTGCCCGAAACCCCCCTGCTGCAGGAGACTTCATGACCGACCCGACCCCCGCCGCAGGCTCCGCCATTGTTATCGGGGCCGGCTTTGGCGGCCTGGCCCTGGCCATCCGCCTGCAATCGGCGGGCATCGCCACGACCTTGGTCGAGGCCCGCGACAAGCCCGGCGGCCGGGCCTATGTCTGGCATGACCAGGACCATGTCTTCGACGCAGGACCCACCGTCATCACCGACCCCGACGCGTTGAAAGAGCTTTGGGCCCTGTCGGGGCAGGACATGGCGCGCGACGTGACGCTGCTGCCCGTTTCGCCCTTTTACCGTCTGTTGTGGAGCGACGGCAAAAGCTTTGACTATGTGAACGACGGCGACCAGCTGGAACAGCAGATCCGGGCCTTCAACCCTGACGACCTGGACGGGTATCGGCGCTTTCACGATTATGCCGAGGCGGTTTATCAGGAAGGCTACCTGAAGCTGGGTACGACGCCCTTCCTGAAGATGGGCCAGATGCTGAACGCGGCCCCTGCGCTGATCAAGCTGGAGGCCTATCGTTCGGTCCACAGCATCGTGGCGCGCTTCATCAAGGACCCACATCTGCGCCAAGCGTTTTCCTTTCACACGCTGCTGGTGGGCGGCAATCCGTTTTCGACCAGCGCGATCTATGCGCTGATCCACGCGCTGGAACGGCGCGGCGGCGTCTGGTTCGCCAAGGGCGGCACCAACCAGCTTGTGGCTGGCATGGTGGCCTTGTTCGAACGCTTGGGCGGCACGCTGATGCTGAACGCCAAGGTGGCCCAGATCGAAACCGATGGCCCGCGCACAACGGGCGTCACGCTGACCGACGGCCGGCGGCTTGGCGCCGACATGGTCGCCAGCAACGGCGACGTCATGCATTCCTATCGCGACCTTCTGGGCCAGACCCGGCGCGGCCGGACCAAGGCCATGATCCTGGGCAAGCAGCGCTGGTCCATGTCGCTTTTCGTGCTGCATTTCGGCCTGTCCGAAATGCCAAAGGGGCTGGCCCATCACAGCGTCCTTTTTGGTCCGCGCTACAAAGAACTGGTGAACGAGATATTCAAGGGGCCGAAGCTGCCCAAGGATTTCTCGCTCTACCTGCATTCGCCCTGCGTTACGGACCCCAGCCTGGCGCCGCCGGGAATGTCCACCCATTACGTCCTGGCGCCGGTCCCGCATCTGGGGCGCGCGGACGTGGACTGGGCGACCGAGGGTCCAGCCTATGCGGACCGCATCCTGGCCAGCCTTGAAGAACGGCTGATCCCGAACCTGCGCCGCAACCTGACGGTTCAGCGCATTTTTACCCCTGCCGATTTCAAGTCGGAACTGTCCGCCCATCATGGCAGCGCCTTTTCCGTGGAGCCGATCCTGGCGCAGTCCGCCTGGTTCCGCCCCCACAACCGCGATCGAAGCATTCGCAACTTCTATATCGTCGGGGCCGGCACGCATCCCGGCGCGGGCATCCCGGGCGTCGTCGGGTCGGCCAAGGCCACGGCACAGGTGATGCTGGCCGACAGGGCGCGGGCATGACGGATCTGGTGGCGACATCGCAGCAGGCAATCACCAGCGGATCGCAAAGCTTTGCTGCCGCCGCACGCCTGATGCCGCCGGGCATCCGCGATGACACGGTGATGCTGTATGCATGGTGCCGCCACGCCGACGACGTGATCGACGGGCAGGTGCTGGGCGACAGCCCACAGCCTGTTGCCGACCCGCAGGCCAGGCTGCATGCGCTGCGGGTCGAAACCCTGGCGGCCCTGCAGGGCGAATATCCTGTCAGCCCACCCTTTGCCGCGCTGCGGGCCGTGGCCCGGCGTCACGACTTTCCGCAACAGTGGCCCTTGGACCTGATCCGGGGCTTTGCCATGGATGTCGAGCAGCGGCACTATCACAGCCTGGATGATGTGCTGGAATACTCCTATCACGTCGCAGGGGTGGTGGGGGTGATGATGGCCCGCATCATGGGTGTCCGCGATCCGCACGTCCTTGACCGGGCTTGCGACCTGGGCCTGGCTTTCCAGCTGACGAATATCGCACGGGACGTGATGGACGATCACACATTGGGCCGGTGCTATCTTCCTTCGGAATGGCTGGATCAGGCGGGCGCGCGGGTCGAGGGAACGGTCCCGTCGCCCCAAGTCTATGCAGTGATCCTGCGGCTGCTGGATGCGGCCGACCCCTACTACGCCTCGGCGCGCGTTGGGCTGGGGTCCTTGCCGCCACGCTGCGCCTGGTCGATTGCCGCAGCATTGCGCATTTATCACGCCATCGGGACGCGCATCCGCAGGGGCGGACCCGAAGCCTATCAACAGCGGATCAGCACGTCCAAGCCGGTCAAGGTCGCGCTGATGGCGCGGGGCGGTCTGGATCTGGGCATGTCGCGGCTGCCCCGGTCCAAGGCATCGCGTGCAGGACTGTGGACACGGCCGCGGGCTGACTGACCCTCAGGCGCTGTCCTTGATGCCATAGGGCAACACACGTTCCAGCAGCGCCGCGATCTCGGGCGCCTGCAGGCGGCGGCTGCGCAGCATGCGGTCCAGCTGCGCGCGGTTGGCCCTGTAGTGCAGCGAGGCATTCTGCATGTCCGCGACGGCAAGCAGGCCGCGCTTGGGTCCCGGCGCCTGCGTGTCGCGACCGGCATCCTTCCCAAGGCTGGCGCTGTCGCTGATGATGTCCAAAAGATCGTCATAAGACTGGAACACCCGCCCCAGCTGGCGGCCAAAGGCGATCATCTGGTGCTTATCCTCGTCGTCGAACCCTTTGACGACGGACAGCATCTCCAGTCCCGCCACGAACAGGACCCCGGTTTTCAGGTCCTGTTCACGCTCAATCCCGGCACGGTCCTTTTCAACATGCAGGTCCAGATCCTGCCCCGCACACAGCCCTTGCGGCCCAAGGGCGCCAGTCAGGATGCGCACCAGGCTGGCCCGTGTCTGAGGACTGGCGGCGCGCGCCGTGGCCAGCACGGCCATTGCCTCGGTGATCAGCGCGATGCCGGCCAGAACGGCCCGGCTTTCGCCATGCTCCACATGGGTCGCGGGCTTGCCGCGCCGCATCTTGGCATCGTCCATGCAGGGCAGGTCGTCAAAGACCAAGGATGCGGCGTGCACCATCTCGATTGCCGCGGCAGCGTCCACCATCGTCTCGCACACACCGCCCGATGCCTCGGCCGCCAGCAACAGCAACGTACCGCGAAAGCGTTTGCCGGACGACAGCGCCGCATGACCCATCGCGGCGCCCAAGGGCTCCGACACCGCACTGAAGTTTTCGGCAATCTCGATCAGACGGGTGTTCAGCAGGTCGCGATGTGTGGCGTTGACGTCTCGTCTCATCATGGCCTGCGCATTCGGGTTCAAACAGGGAATGGCGCGGCCCCCGGCAAAAGACCGACATACTGCGCCAACGTCTTTCATCTGCGATTAGTTCAGAAAAATGAAGAACAACTTGCCCTTGACTTAAGAATTGACTGCACCGCCGCCCGTTGTGCATCGGCCTGTCAACAAAGCACCGCGCCGTGTCGCGCAGCCGACACTTGCAGGCTTTTGGGCATGCTAAACGGAAGGGGCAGCCCGGGAGCGTGTTTCCCAGTGAACCTTTACCTTTTTTGCGCTCTCGTGCTGCATCCCCTTGAGGATGAGCCGCAGGGCCTTGGACTGACACCGGTTTTCCTGTATTGATGGTCGGCAAAAGCCCAAAAGGCGGATTTGCCGTGCATCTTTATGACCACCCCGAACCTGGTCCAAAGGTCGGCGTCAGCCGCCAGCGCGACGCGTCCCATGCAGATCTGGTCGCCGCCATAAAGGCGCTTCAACCTGATGTGCTGCGGGGCGCTTCGGATGCGCAGTTGGGCGGCTTTTTGTCGCACGCTACTGTCAGGCGGATGCGCCGCCGCAAGGAGATCCTGCGCCAGGGCGAACCTGCGGCCTGCGGCTTCATCGTCATTGAGGGGCAGGTTGACGTCACCTTCACCGATCCTGACGGCAACCGCGTGCTGGCCCACCTGGCCCGCCCTGGCGAAGTGTTGGGAGAGGCCGAGCTTTTTTCAGGTCTTACCTGCGCCGCCAGCTGCACCTGCCATCCGGGGGCCGTTCTTTTGTTGTTCGACGCGGCACTGATCCTCCGGCACCTGCCGGCCGAACTGTTGTTGCGGAACCTGGCGCGTATCTTCCACAATCGAATGATTCGCGACAACAGCATGCATTCGGTCGCGATGTTCTATGACGCAGCAGAGCGCGTCCGGGTCCATCTGCTGTCGATGTCGTCAGCGGACGCGCCCGAGGTCCAGATCAGCCAGAACGAACTGGCCGGATTCGCGGGCTGCTCGCGCCAGACGGTCAACCGGACCCTGGCGCAGCTGCGTGCCGAGGGAATAGTCGAGATGGGGCGCGGCACCATCCGCGTGCTTGACCGCAAAAGGCTGGTCGACTTTCGGCACAGCGATGGTCCGGTTGCGGCGGGGGCGCCGCTTGTTGCCCGCTTCCGCGCCACGGTTCCGCCGGGCACGCGTCAGCCGATTTCCCAGATGCCGCAAGCGTGACCTCCGTCCGCGCCTGCGGGGATGAACAAGCGGACGCGGTTGCCTTATCTGGTTGAGAACGCGCCCTTTCATTCCGGAGACCGCATGTCCGAACCGATCTCGACCCCCGACCGCGCCGGCGATCGCTATGCCCGCGAACTGGAGCGGCACCTGGACTGGCTGGACAGCTTCACCTCGACCGCGCTTGGCGTCCTGTCGGCAGCCTCGGGGATCTACACCTATCTGGGCGTGCGGACGCTGCTGGATGATCCCGGCATCTGGACGACCTTCGCGGCGCTGGCCTATTCCATTGCCGTCTCGGTCGGCATCTTCGTCTTCTGGTCCTATCTGCTGCGGCTGCTGCCGGCCGTCCGGTCGGCCGCTTCGCGGGTCGGGCTGCTGCTGACGATGGCCCTTGGGTCGGTTGCCATCGTGGCCATGTCGTCCTGGTTGAACGCGGCCGCCCTGGCCGGTGGCGCGGCGGTCGAAACGCATATGGCGACGACCGTGCAGAACTATCAGACATCATTGGAACGGGCGCATTCAAACGCGGTCGCGGGCCAATCCTTGGCACGCGACGTAGCACGGGTGCGCCAAAGCTTTCAGGACCTGTCCGAGCAGGAGGCCGGCGGCACGCTGTCGGGTTTTTCGGGTCGGGGGGCAGTCTTTCGTGTTCTGACCCAGAAGGAGGCCGAGCTGCAGGCGCTGGAAGCCCAGCTGGCCGAGGTCGCATCGCCCATCGAGGAAACATTCGCCCAAGGCAACACCATCCTGTCGCGGATGCGGGGCGTCTCGGTCGCGCCGGGCGTGCTGGAGGACAGGACCGTGCGCTTTTCCGAAGACGCGGTCGAGCTTGCCGGCCTGATCACCCAGCTGCGCCAGCTGAACCCTGCGCCGTTGGTCAGCCGGGCGGCGCAGGACCTGTCGGACGCCGTTGTGCTGCCGGAACTGGACGGAGCCACCGCCGCCACCCGCGCCGGCCAGTCCAGCACCATCAATTCCGTCCTGAGCCTGGTCGAACAGCGCGCCCAGACCTTGGCGACCGCCGCGGCCGAGGTCATGGCGCTGCCCCCGCCCGACGAGGCGCTTTATACGCCCATGTCGGCGGCCGACGCCGTGATCGTCTATGCCGGGAACTTTGTTCCGGCCTGGGCGGGCGCCATCTCGATCGACCTGCTGCCCGCTGTGCTGGTCTTCATCATCATGGTCGTGCAGGCCGCGATTCGCATGGGCCGGGGCGAAGGGCACAGCGACGACCGCATGACGGTTGGAGAGTTGCGCGCAGCCCTGGCGGCTTCGGACTTGCTGCGGCAGGTCGAGGCGCTGAACCGCAGTGCACCCTTGGCGCCGCCCGCCGTGCCGCCCCAGCCGCAGGGCGCAGCAGCCTTTGGCGAGGCCGACCCGCGCCATCCGCAGGGCGCGCCCAACGGTCGCGGGGCTTAAGATGGACTGGCTCTCGTCCCCGCAAAAGGCGATTCGCGCGGTCCTGATCTCTCAGGTGCTGCTGGCGATGGCGATTGTGGGAATGGATGTGCTGCGCAATCCCGGCACGGCGGCGCCGGGGCTTTTCGCGCCACCCGCGCAGGGGCCAAGCGTGCGCCCCTATCGCCCGGACCTGCGCCCGACGGATCCTGCGCAACCCGGCACCCCGGCGATGCGCCCGATGGCCGATGCGCTGCAATTTGCGGCCGAGGCGGATGCGATCCGCCTGACCGGCCAGATCGCGCCTGGCGATGCTGATCGTTTTGCCACTTGGCTGGACCGCAACCGTCCAACGGCCCTGCGGGTGATGCTGGACAGTTCCGGCGGCTCGGTGTCGGACGCGCTGGCGATCGGGCGCACCATCCGCACGGCAGGCTACACGACCGAGGTGGGCGAGGGGGCGGTCTGCCTGTCGGCCTGTCCCTATATGCTGGCGGGGGGCGTGACGCGGACGGTGGGGTCCGGCGGGGTTGTGGGCGTCCATCAGCATTACTTTGGCAAAAACACGATCCTGCCGGCCTTCATGGCGATCAACGACCTGCAAAGGGCGCAGGCGGGGGTGATGGACTACCTGACGCAGATGGGGGTCGATCTGCGGCTGATGACCTTTGCCCTGCGCACCCCGCCCGAGGAGATCAACCTGTTGGATGCTTCGCTGATGGAGGAGTTGCGGCTGACCACGCCGGCACCGCAAGGTTGATCGGGCGCGGCCGGACACCGCATATGCGAAACATCGCTGCACGTCATCAATCGGCGGCTGGGTTGGACGGCAATGGGGGGCGCCCTGCAAGGTCCTGAAGGCCCACCATACCTCTGCCGTGCCGCCGGTTGCGGGACGGCGTTCAAAGCCTGCAAAAAGGTGGCGATCGGGCCGCTGCAGATCAGATGCCTGCATCTTGGTTGCCCTGCGCCTTCATCGCGCGGCCGGTTTTGGGTCCGCCTATATGGACTGCCCCGCTTGAAAGATATTGGCCCCTTTTGGCTGGGCAGAATTCCCCGTGCCGATCGGGCACGGGAAACTGACGCTCATGCGGCCGTCTCGGCCCGCCATTCGCCGCCGGGGCGATAGCGTGCGGCGACCTTGCCGCCCTCCAGCGCCAGCAGATGCAGCCAGCCGTTGTCGAACAGCGCCTTGACGCCGGGATGCCGCGCCAGGATGTCGCTCATCGCGTGGGTCGGGGCATCGATCATCACGGTCAGGCGCAACGCTTCGTGGCTGGCGCGGGTGCCGTCATGGACCGCCTGCCAGGGCAGGCCGGGCCGCAGCCGCCCGCCGTTCCCTTCAACCACGCCGATGCCGCCGGTGACATTGTGGATCAGCTTGTTGCCGCCGCCAAAGACCTGCGGCGCCACGGTCGAGCCGTAGTACTGCAGGCTGATCCAGCTGGCCACGACGACCGGGGCGGTCAGGATCAATTCCAGCACGCCAAAATCGGGGTCCAGATCGCGGTCATAGCTGTGCAGGAAGGCCCGCCCGCCTAGATCGACACCGCGGGTCGCGGCGCGCGGCGCGGCGATAAAGGCCGCGCAGCCCGCCAGACCCCATTCGGGCCGGGTCTCGGCCCAGTTGGCCGCCCGTGCTGCCAGCGTGGCGGCGCTGCCGCCCGGCAGCCGGGGCGCACGTTCGGCCCGCGCCCGCGCGCCTGCCTGCTCCAGCCAGATCTGCGCCTGCGCCAGATCGCCCGCATGATCGCGGGTGGCACCGTCCTTATACAGCGTCACACGGTCCGTGGTGGTGTCATGCAGCGCGGCCACGAACAGCGTATCGTCGGGCAGCGTGATCCCCTGCGTGGGCAGCGCGGCACGGGTTTCGTTGTCGTTCAGCAGGCCCGCCAGCACGCGGGCCGAAACCTCGCCCGTCCGGCCGCCGCAGGCGCCGCAGTGATAGGCGCTTTCGTGCGGGTTGTTCGTCACCTGCGCGCCATGACCAACCAGCAGGATCAGCCGCGCATGGCCCTGCGTCAGGCCCATCGCCCGCAGCACCTTGGCCGCCAGTTCGCCCTTGGCCTCTGCCGACAGATCATCTGCCAATCGCGGTGCCGGCGCGGGCGCCGCAGCATGGCCATGACCCATTGCGTCCTTCAGCAGCTTGACGCCGTAAAGGGGACCCGCCGCCTCGACAAAGGCAAAGGAGGAGACGGCCGCCTGCCGGAACCGCCCCCAGGCCCGCGCCGCCCGGGCCGCGATGCGCGCGTCCTGTTCGGACGCCACGCCGCCCTGGCTGGTTGCACGAAGGCCAGGCCGCAGCAGGACCGGCAGATGCGCCTCGGTCTGATCCGAGGCGTGGGGATGATGCGCCAGGGGCAGGCCAAAGAACCCTGCAAAGCCGATGGTATCGGCGGTGGGGGCCACATCCTCCAGCGCCCGGCGGAAGGTTTCTGACCGCACGTCGATGCAGAAGGCCGCCTGCAGCGCGGGCCGCCCGTGCAGGGAGCGCGGCCCCGCCAGACGTGCGGCCAGCCGCCGTTGATGCGCCCGTTCGGCCGCGTCCTGCAGGATGGCGTCCAGCACCTGGTCGGCCGAGGGTTCGACCGGCAGCGCATGGCGGGCCACCACCTCGGCCCAGGGCTGCGCCAGCTGCGGCAGATGCGCCAGCAGCGCCTCGTCCCAGATCAGCCGGATGGCCAGAAGGTCGGTCAGCGTCGCGTCGTCGCCGCCCTCCAGCTCTGCCTGCCAGGAAAGCCAACGTGCATGCTGCGCCCAACCGCCCAGGTCGATCAGCAGTCGATGGAACGCCGTCGGGGCCGAGGCAGCCGTCAGCGACAGCCGGTCGGCCGCCCGCAGGATCGCCCGTTCGGCCGTATCGGGGCAGGCGGCCACATGGGCGCAAAAGCCGGCAAGGCCCGCGATTTCAGGGGTCAGGTCATGGGTCGCCCATTCCCGCCATGCGGAAAACGCATCCTGGTTCGGTGCCGGTGTCCACAGCGCCTGTCCCTGGTCGAACCGGCCGGCGGCCCACAGCCCGATCGCGCGGGCGATGATCGCGGGCCAGTCCGTGCCGGTGGCGACTGCGGCCAGATCGGCCAGCGTCGGCAGAGCCTCGGGCGTGGCGGCGGGGCAGGTCAGCCGCGCCTTCAGCATGGCCAGGTCCAACGGCTTCAGCGGCGAAGGGCTGTTGATCAGGGCGGCGGCTAGGTCGTCGTCGCTGATCCGGCCGGCGGCGACCTCGGCCGCGATTTCGGGGCGCGGGCGTGTCAGCGACAGGGCTGCTACCCGCGACAGGCGCGCGGCGGCGGTGGGCAGATCCTGGTCCACCTGGCCCAGAAAGGGGTTCACGGCGACGGTGGCGGACAGGGGAAATGCCGGGGGAATGGCGCGGGCGGCGGCGGTTGCGGCATCCAGCAGGTCGGCGGCCTGGTCGGCGGTGATCGAGGCGTGGTTCAGGAACATGGGAACCTCTTGGTTCAAAGGGGGATCAGTGGGACCGAACGGCGCGGAAGCCGCCGATCAGCCGGTCGAAGATCGCGTTCAGGTAAAGGCCGTTGGCCAGGTGGACCCGCAGCGCGGCCGAGGCCGGGTGATGCGCCCAGAGCGGGAACAGTGCCTGCGCCACCGCCACCAGACCGAACGAGGTCAGGGCCAGCACGATCAGCGCCCATTCCAGCGCGCCGGGAACGGGGGGCTTGGGCAGGTGCGGACCCCAGACCAGCGCCGCCAGCAGGTGAAAGCCGAAATACCCGACACCTGCGGCCAAGGATGCCACGGCCGTGCGCCGCGTCAGCGCCATCGGCGCGGCATCCGCCAGCCCCTGCGCCACCAGATAGGCGGTGCCGAAGATCAGGATCGCCCCAAGCGCCAGCGCCTGTGCCGATTTCGGCCCGCCGATCGCCCAGAATCCGAAGGCCACCGCGGCATAGAGGACCAGCGCCAGAGCAAAGGCCCGCGCCACCGCCCCCACGCCGGGCACTGCGACCGGACCCGGTCGGCGCGCCGCCGCCACCGCCTGCACCGCCTGGCCCGAGGCCAGGAAGCCGTGCGCCTTGTAGAGCGAATGCGCCACGATATGCAGCAGCGCCAGCGCCCAGAGGCCCAGCCCGCATTGCAGCAGCATGAAGCCCATCTGCGCGATGGTGGACCAGGCCAGTGCGGTCTTGACGGCGCTTTGCGTCAGCATGACCGCCGCGCCGAACAGCGCCGTCAGCCCGCCCAGCATGACCAATGCCGCCATAGCGCCGGGGCTGGCCTGAACCAGATCGGCGGTGCGGATCAGCAGCAGCCCGCCGCCGTTGATGATCCCCGCGTGCAGCAGGGCCGAAAAGGGGGTCGGCGCCTCCATCACCTCGGTCAGCCAGCCATGCAGGGGAAAGGATGCGGTCTTCAGCAGCGCCGCCAGCACCAGGGCGGCGACGGCGACCTTTGCCGCCAGCGGCAGCACCGGGGCCGCGCGGGCGGCATCGTTCAGCGCCTGCAGGTCGGTCGTGCCGAAGGCCTGCCAGGCCGACAGCGCCGCCACGGCCAGCGCCAGATCGCCTGCCCCCCAGACCCGGCTGAACTTGGCCGCCGCGCGGCGCGCCTCGGGCCGGTCGGGATAGAACAGCAGCAGCTGGCGCATGACCAGGCCGATGGCCAGGAAGCTGATCGTCACCAGAACAAGATCACCGGCCTGGACCAGGACCAGAACAAAGGCCAGACTGGCCAAAATGCCGGCGTGGCCCCGGGCCGCGCCAGCCTCGCCCACCAAATAGCTGCGGGCATAGCGGACCACGATCCAGCCCACAAAGGCGACCAGCAGCGCCATTGTCGCGCCGACCGCATCCAGCCGCAGCGTCAGCCCCGGCATCAGCGAAAGGACCTGCGCCCCGGTCAGGGTCAGCTGGACCACGCCCGCACCGGCAAGGGTCAGGGTTGCCAGGGCCGTGGCTTCCGCCAGGCGCGGCAGCGCGGCCAGACGAGGGAAAGCTGTGGCGACAAGTGCGGCAGCCAGCAACAGCGCGGGGGCAAGGAAGGACAGGGGCAGGATCTGTGTCATGGGGCAGGCTCCGAAACAGCGGTCCTGCCGCAGATAGCGTCTGGTGCAGTTTCAGAAAATTACATATTATCTTCGAAACCATTCTGTCTGATAGAACGATGGCATTGTTGAACCTGCATCACCTGCGCCTGTTCCGGGCCGTCGCGCTGGATGGCACCCTGACCGGTGCCGCGCGCCAGTTGAACCTGTCCCAATCCGCGCTCTCCACGCAGCTGCGCGCGCTGGAAGCGACGCTTGGGCATGACCTGTTCGAGCGGCGCGGCCGCGGCCTTATCCTGACGGAGGCTGGCCGGATCGCGCTGGACCATGCCGAGGCAATTTTTCGCGCGGCCGAGGATCTGACGGCAACCCTGCGCGAAACAGGCCGCGCCCGGCGCGCCCTGCGGGTGGGGGCGCTTGCAACCCTGTCGCGAAACTTCCAGATGCATTTCCTGCGCCCTCTGATCGGGCGCCCGGATGTCGAGGTGGTGCTGCGATCGGGATCGCAGCGCGAATTGCTGCGGGGTCTGGAGGCGCTGTCGCTGGACGTGGTGCTGACCAACCTTGCACCCGCGCGGGACGCGGCCAGCCCTTGGCTGATCCATCGCCTGGCCGAGCAGCCGGTCAGCCTGATCGGGCTGCCGGGGTTCGAAGGACGCATGCTGACCGATCTGCTGCAAACGGAAGCTCTGATCCTGCCGGTGCCGGAGACGGCGTTGCGGGCGTCCTTTGACGCCATGACGGCGCGGCTTGGCATTTCTCCCATAATCGCGGCCGAGGCGGACGACATGGCGATGCTGCGTCTGCTGGCGCGGGAAGGAGCAGGGCTTGCGGTGATTCCCCCCATCGTCGTGCGGGACGAACTGGACGCGGGCATCCTGGTCGAGGCCGCGCGCCTGGACCAGATCACCGAGACATTCTACGCCGTGACGCTGCAGCGCCGCTTTCCCAACCCGCTGCTGACGCAGCTTCTGGCGCAGGATCCGTGAAAAAGATGGTGCGGGTGGAGCGCATTGTCACTTAATTTCAGGTAGTCTTCTAGCGTCTAAACCGGCATAGATTTTTCATCAATATGAGATACCTAAGGATCAGAGCATCTTGCTGCGTCTCTCAAGATCGCATAATGCTTGGGGGATGTATTGGGGGATCAAGATGCACAAGTTGAGCGCCCTATCGGTGAAGTCATTGCCTGCCGGTAAGCACGAAGACGGTGCCGGACTGCGGCTGGTCAAGCGCGAGGATGGCAGCGGCCAGTGGGTCTTTCGCTACACCTGCCATGGTCGGCGTCGCGAGATGGGCCTAGGCAGCATCTTCACTGTGAGCCTGAAGCAGGCGCGCGAGAAAGCGGCCGAGTATCGGGCCATGATTGCCAATGAGGTTGATCCAATCAACGCACGGGAACGCCAACGCGTTGAGAGGAGACACGACCAGAACTTACTTACAGCTGTGGCCCGCGATGCCTTTGAAAGCCACAAGGCAAGCCTCAAGCGCGATGGTGCGGCGGGCCGCTGGTTCAGTCCGCTGGAGCTGCACGTTCTGCCTAAGCTTGGGAAGACGCCCATTGCCGAGATCACCCAGCGCGACATCCGCGATGCGCTTCAGCCCATCTGGCACGAGAAGGCGTCAACAGCCATGAAGGCCATGGACCGCCTCAACATCGTGTTTCGGCATGCAGCGGCGCTGGGGATCGACGTTGACCTTCAAGCTGTTGCAAAGGCCAAGGCCCTCCTGGGCAAGCAGCGCCATCGTGCAGAGGCCATCCCCAGCATGCCGTGGGCCGAGGTGCCAGACTTCTATCTCAGCCTTTCCGAGCCGTCTATTTCCCACCTGGCGCTACGGCTGCTTATCCTAACGGGTATGCGGTCCCACCCCGTGCGTTTCGCGCATGTGGATGAGTTTGATGGCGATACCTGGATCGTACCTGCGGAGAAGATGAAAGGGCCAGCGGGCGCGACAGAGAGCTTCCGGGTGCCACTCTCCCGAGAAGCGCAGGAGGTCGTCCGGCTTGCCCGCAGGCATGAACGGGACGGCTATCTATTTGTGGCCAGGAAGAGCGTCATCAGCGATGCCACCATGTCCCGCCTGATGGAGCGCAGAGGTCTACAGGCCCGTCCCCACGGCTTCCGTTCCAGCCTACGGACCTGGCTAGCAGAATGCACGGACGCCCCGCATGAAGTGGCCGAGACGATGCTGGCCCACGTCAACGGTAGTAAGGTTGTGCGGGCCTATCGCCGGACGGACTATCTGGAGCAACGGCGAGTGCTGCTGGAGCGCTGGGCAAGCCACTGCATGACGCCTTCGCTAGCATATCCAACGGCGGACTAACAACGTTCAAATAATTCGTCGTCTCAGGAACAACCAGGACGACCCGCGGCGAATCATGTGAATATTGGGGCGTGTTCGTAATGATAGGACACACCAATGAACGCTGCTTTCTCCCGCCAGGATCACCAGATCGACCGGCTTCTGAACCTCCATGAGGTTACCCACCTGACTGCCCTCAGCCGGGCCACCGTCTACCGCGCTATTGCCAACGGCGATTTCCCGCGCCCCGTCAAGATCGGTCGCGTCTCCCGCTGGCCTGCCTCGGAAGTCAGCAGCTTCGTCGCTGGACTGTCAGCCAAGAGGGAGGCGACTGGCGCACCATCTTCCTCCAGCAACCTGAACGGGGAGCATTGCTGATGTCGGCTTCCGCGTTTCCTCAGGCTCAACCTACGCCCAAGAACAAAATTCTCAACGCGGCACTCATTTATGCTGCGATGGGAGCCAAAGTTCTGCCCTGTAAGATGGACAAGAGCCCTGCGATTGAAGGCGGTTTTCATAGCGCGTTTGGAGATGCTGACCAAATTCGTTGGTGGTTCTCGGATGCCAAGTATCAACTCGCGATTGCCTGTGAGCTCAGCGGCCTTGTAGTTGTCGATGTTGATGACATGACTGCTTACGAAATGTGCCTCCGGATGAACGGATGGACCATGCCTAAAACCTATACTGTGAAGACCCCCAGTGGAGGGCTTCACTTCTACTTCAAGGCGAGGCCTGGCGCCGTCTATCCCGGCAAGCTCTGCCCGGGCGTCGATCTCAAATCGAAGGGGTATGTCATGGCGCCACCCTCGCAGGCTTACTCAAAACGCGCGGCCGTGATAGGCCAGTATTCCGTCATTGCGATGGAAGACGTTGCACCAGCGCCTGATTGGTTGGAGGCGCAGGCGTCCTCTTCACGGTCGACACCTTTGGCGCTCGCCACGGAGCAGGTTTCCGACCATGAGGAAGTTCAAGAGCTGCTGAAGTTTGTCAGCCCTGATGTCCCCTACGACAAATGGATTAGCGTGCTCATGGCAATACATGGAGCCACCCAAGGCTCAGGCCAAGGGATGGATCTTGCCATCGCCTGGTCTGCTCAAGGCGAGATGTTCACGCCAGGGGAGATCAACCGCAAGTGGCCCGGCTTCAATAGACATAAAGGCCTGACAATGTCTTCGTTGGCAGCGATGGCCAAAGAGAACGGCGCGGACGTTTCTGAGATCGCCCGACGCGCAAAGCTCCGCCGTCAGAAACGACTGATGGCAGATCGCGGCGAGTGGAATTTCGCTGGCCTCGATCTCACCAACGTCACACCCATATGGTTGGAAGTCGATCCAGAAGTCGCGGACAACGTGGCCATGCTAGTTCCTCACATGGGGGAAACTGAAGAGGTCTTCAAGCCTGCTCTAGCAGGCGGAACTAAGGCTCCCGATGATCCCGTGATGCGGCGGGCGGAGCAGTTCCGACATGTTCTCTTGGCTGCAGACAAGGCAAAAGCAAACTTGCAGCAAAACTACCTGATCAAGCGTATCCTGCTTCGCTCCAGTGTGGCGATGATCTTCGGGCCATCCGGGACCGGCAAGACATTCTACGCGCTAGCAATGGCAAACTGCATTGCGGGTGGGCGGCCCTTCGACGGCCACAAGGTTTTTCAAGGTGTTGTCATCTACGTCTCTGCGGAAGGCACGGGCAGCATTGGAAATCGCCTCATGGCGTTGAGCATGGAGCGTTCGCCCAAGCTGAAAGTGCTGCCTCTAGCCATTGATTTGCATAGCAACGATATCGACCTGTCAGCGATCCTGGCGCTGGGAAAGGATATCATGGCGGAGACTGGCGAAAAGATCGCTCTCGTCGTGATCGACACCCTTGCTCGTAGCTTTGGGGGTGGTGATGAAAATGCGGCCTCAGAGATGAACAAGGTCGTCGGTCGGATTACAGCTCTGAAGGAAGCGCTTGATACGACGGTGCTGATTGTTCACCACACTGGCAAAGATGCCGAACGAGGAGCGCGCGGTAGCAGCGCCCTGAATGCAGCCATGGAAACTACGATCGAGATCAAACGTACAGATAAAGCGGGAGTGAACCAAGCGCGGGCCACCAAACAGCGCGACTTGGAAACAGATTGGAACCACTGCTTTGAACTGGTCCCAGTGGAGTTGGGGGAGGACGAGGACGGTGACCCTGTGACATCGTGCCGGGTTGAGTTCGTTAGTGCTGGCTCAGGCAAGCGTCTTAAGTTAGCGGGTGGTCCCGTGCAGAAAAAGGTGCTGGCACTTTTGCGGGAGTATGCCGTTAAGAACAGCACTGACCACCAGATCGAGACCGACGAGGGTGCGGTAACTGTACGGAAGGTGGACCGTCAGGCATTCCGCTCATCTCTCAAGGGTGTGTCCCTAGATGGTTCCGGCAAAACGTTGGAAACAAGAAACGTTAATGATGCGATTAATAGCCTCGTGGCCCAGAATATACTTGGCGAAGCTGACGGCGCAATCTGGCTGAACCCGTAGCATGCTACTCCGACGCGACGTACGTTTTTGCGACGTTTCACCTACGAACGTCGTCGAATGTCAAAACCGGGGAGGATACGTACGCTACGCCCCCCACTAGGGGGGCGTAACGTACGTCGTTCCGGATGACCGAGAATGATCATGGCCCCTGCTTAATTTGGTCATCTAGCGCCCTGCCGATAGCCGTCATGCGTTAGCAGAGCGTCACGCTCGCAGTCAGGGAGATAGGCTTCTTCATCGTCGGCGTTGGTGCCGGGCAGACCAGCAACCAGATACTCAAGTTCTGCTCGGGTCATTTCTTCGACTGACTTTTCCGCGTGATCCTCATGGATGACCCGCCGTGGCGGCACCCAGCCCAGCCGGTCGAGGATGTCCCGCGCAGCATGCAGCCGAGTCTGCGCTGACACCTGGTCGCTCAGCATGATGTCTCGAACCACCCCAATGGCCAGCGGCCCAAGCGCCTTGAGGCGATCATTCATGGCGTCCCGCACCATCTCGACGACCCGGCGGTCGCGCAGCCATTTATAGCCCATGCTGTGAGCGGATTGGTCCGGCACACCCGCCTGTCGCGCTGCTTGGGAGGCATTTCCGCAATCAGCATATGCTCGCGCAAAAGCCTCGCGCTTGATCCAATCAGCTTTTGCCATAGTTTCCACCCGGAAGGAACGAATGGGCTCATTCTAGTCCAATTAGATGCCGAGTTCGTCCTGCTACTACCTCCACAGTGGAATCTGCTGGGATGCCCGCAGTCGCGCCCGCGCTATTGGAGACGTTGCTTTCTGGCCCAGCCCGCACCGCGTTCTCGCCGACGCACACCCACAGAAGTGGTAAGCTCTCTTGCGGGAGGTTAGCCAGAATGCGTTGAAGTGCGACATCGGGCTGTATCTGGTCAGGCGGCACAGAGAGCAGCAGTAGGCATTTGAGGCTGGCCGCACCGGCCTCGTGCGCGATCACCAGCAGCGGGACGGTTAAACGCTCGCAACTGTGATGTTAAGTGCATCATTCTGTTGCGAAGCGATGAGGGCATGAATAGTGGTAGGCAGATTGACGCTTGGAGTATGCGATGTCCAGTCGCCCCCGAAAGTCCACGCGGCTGACGGTTAGTCTTGAAGAGCAGGACCATGACGCCTTGGCTGAGCTCGCGGTGGCAAGAGACGTGTCGCTTTCGTGGTTGATCCGCCAAGCGGTAAGGCAATTTATCGAACGAGCCAAATCGGTCGACAATAAGAAGGAAGACATCCTACATGCTCGCGCTCCAAAGAAGGACTGATATGGCGAGCAGCGGCGGAACACTCACCCACGCTGGATCGAGGACTGCGCTTTGGCACGGGGTGCGGGCAGAAGTCGCCAGGCTATCCTCGTTTGGCATGAAGCTGTCCGGGGGAGGAACGCATCAGTCCAAGACCATGATGTTCGGTGAGCTTGAAGCCCTGATGGGGACCGGCGCGTCGACACCAGAAGAATTCCGGTCAGCCGCCATCGACGAGAACGCAATTGGCAAGGCTACTAGCAACACTAGGCGACTGACGTACAGGCACGTGGCCTCGCTCTATGGGCTGGGCGATCAGCCGCCTTTGACAAAGACGCTTATGAGGATCTGGAAAAGCGACATCCAGGGGCGCCGCTTGCAGGCATTACTCGTTGCCCTAGCACGTGACCCGTTGCTGCGGGAGACAGCCCCTGTCGTCTTCGCGGGTTCCGTGGGGGAAAGCCTGCAATGGCCATTGTTCGAGGACGCAATAATCGCAGCTCGTCCCGAACGCTTCAGCGAAAAGATGCTGCGATCTCTTTCTCAGAACTGTGCTTCATCATGGACACAGAGCGGGCACTTGAAGGGAGCAGTTAAGAAAATTAGGCAGCGAGTAACACCCTCTCCGCCGACCGTCGCCTTCGCGGCGCTCATTGCAACGGCCTCGGGTTTTGGCGGACCGTCTATTCTCAGCTCCGGCTGGATGATGGTTCTGGACCTTTCGCCCGAGCAAGCTCTCGACGCATTGCGGAGAGCCGAAGCCGTCGGGCTAGCCCGCGTCCGGTCAGCGGGCGATGTGACCGAGATATCCGTCCGTCAGCCTATGGCGGCCGTTCTAGGGTTGCCCGAACTTGAACACGTTTGATGACATCCTCACCGCATACAGCAAGCAAGTCCGGCTTCCCTGGGCAGAAGATGTGCCTCCGCCGGGCCGCGTCTGGATCGTCTGGTATGACAAGTCTCTTCAACGGCGTTTCACAGGCCGCCTTGCGGAGTTCGAGCATGCGACGCTCAAAGCCGGGCACGGCTGGCGACAAGTCTCCTTATCTAGGTGGTTCGGCTCCTGGATCAGCCATCATGAGTTCTTCGATCCATTGGTCGAGCAACCGGCCGAGCTGCGAGGGCTTCTGCCTGAAATTGAGGACAGTTTGGTCAATGAGATCAAAGATGCTCTCCGTTCCTGTACTGCGAATGACATCCTGGCAGTGGACGGCTGCGGGGCGCTGTTCGGTGTTGTGCGAATTTCGACTTTGATCAGTCGAGTTGCAGAATCCATCCCTGGACGACTCCTCGTCGGATTTCCCGGAAAGCATTCAGCTGGCGTGTACCGTTTGCTCGATGCGCGGGACGGTTGGAACTACCACGCTATTCCAATTCCTACTGATAAATCATTATGAGTGGCAGCATCATGCTTAATCGCGAAACATTTTACACCGATCCGTCCGGGTACCAACTGGCCAATCAAGGCATTGCCACAATTTCGTTTCCACCCACTTCAGAAGCTCTGGAAACGTTGCGGGGAGAACTCACCACATTCGTTTGCGATGGCGCCTATGCCAACGGGCTTGCGCGCATCCTGGAAGCATTTCTGGGCTCTGTTGGCCGAGGGAACAGCGCTCCGGCCGTTTGGATTTCCGGCTTCTACGGCTCTGGCAAGTCCCACCTTGCCAGCATGCTCGCCGCATTGTGGACGAATCTTGAGTTTTCTGACGGCGCTACGGCCGAAGGTTTGATCCATCACTTGCCACCGGAAGTGGCCGCCCCCTTGAAAGAGCTTCGCATCGCGGCGAAGCGGGCGGGCGGCGTCGTGGCAGCCGGCGATACACTTGGAACAGGCCCCTCCGATCCGGCCGAAGCCACTCTTGGGATCGTGCTACGGGCAGTCGGATTGCCAAGCGATTTCCGAGCGGCTCAGGTTGCGTTCTGGCTAGCCGATCTCGGTATATTGGACAGCGTCCGTGGCGTCCTAGGCAGCACCTTCGACACCGACATCCGCAACTTCATTCTCTCGCCCCGCTTCGGTGCCGCAGTGCTGAAAGCCAAACCAGACCTGGCAAGCTCGCCAAAGGACCTCAGCGGGCTTCTCCGTTCCCAGTTCCCCGAGCCGCCAGCGGTCACTGTCGATCTCCTCGAAACGATGGTTCGGCGAGCACTCATGCTGGGTCGAACCGAGTTGCCGTTGACGCTGATCGTGCTCGACGAAGTTCAGCAGTTCATTCGGCAAAATCCTGGTATGACGCTGAAGATACAGACCATAGCCGAACGGCTCGCGGGACGGTTTGACGGTCGCGTGCTGTTGGTCGCGACCGGTCAACAGGCGCTAAGCGACGTGCAGGACCTGCAGAAGCTTCTCGACCGGTTCCCCGTGCAAGTGGCACTTGGAGAAGCGGATGTCGATGCAGTTATCCGCAAGACCGTCCTGCGGAAGAAGACAGGCGCAGAAACGCCTATTTGGGGCATGCTGAACACGAACGCGGGCGAGATCAGTCGACACTTACGTGGCAGCCGCTTGGCGCATTCTGTGCAGGACGACGACGAAGCTGTGCTCGACTGGCCGCTGCTTCCCTCCCGTCGTCGTGTTTGGGAGCGCATCTTGCGCGAACTCGACCGCACAGGACTTGGCGGCACTCTGCGTGGACAACTGCGGACCACGCTGGATGCGGCGCGCACCTATGGCGACAAGCCGCTGGGTCACGCGGTGCCGGTTGATTTCCTCTATGGCCGGTTCTCCACGGAGGCGTACAACGCGGGGCTTCTGCCGGAAGAGACGCGGAATCGTATCGAAGTCCTGCGCGGCGGGCCGGAAAAGGATCTGCTAAAGGCGCGCATCCTCATGCTGGTCTACATGCTCGGCCGGATTGCGCCGGAAGCAGACCATCACGGCGTCCGCGCAAAGGCAGAGACTATCGCCGACCTCCTCATCGTCGATCTTGCGGGCGAGGATGAGCTGCGCCGCAAGGTTCCTGAGTTGTTGCAGGAGCTACGGGTCGACGGGGCGGTGATCGACGTCGGCAGTGAATGGCGCTTGCAGACGAAAGAGAGCGCCGATTGGGAATTCGCGTATCGCAGTGAAGAGAAGGCCATCCTGGCCGATCAGTCGGGTCTCACCCGGTCACGACGCGAATTGCTCGACCAAGCCATTGAGACCGCCTCGGCAAGCGCTGCCAGCGTGACACATGGCTCCAGCCGCCAGCAACGACGCATCCACCGGTTGCGTCCCGAGGACAAGGTTCCGGCGGATGGCATTCCATTGCGGCTTAGGAGCGGGTGGAACGAAGACCTGGCAGCGGTGGAGAAGGACATCGCGGCGGCATCGACATCGGACCCCTCCGTCCATCTGCTTATCCCGCGCCATCCCACGCGCGACAACGAATTGACGACCGCGCTTACGACCTGGCGCGCTGCTGAGCACGTCCTGCAAGTTCGCGGGGTGCCGCAGACCGACGCCGGGCGCGAGGCCCAGTCCGCCATGCAATCCCGCGCCATCAAGGCGCAGGCCGTGGCCAAGGAGATCGTCCGGGAGGCCGTGGCGCAGGCCCGTGTCTACCAGGCGGGCGGCAAACTGATTGCCGGTGCGCCAGGCGAGGCGGTGAAGGAAGGGGCGACGAACGCTCTTGCTCGCCTATACCCGCAGTTCGCCGATGGCGACCACTCGGGTTGGGACAAAGTGCGCGACCGGGCGATGCGTAAGGACCCGGACGCCATGAAGGCGGTCGACCATGCCGGGGCTCCGGAGAACCATGCCGTGTGCAAGGCGCTGCTGGCCGAGCTCGGCCCGGGCCGAAAAGGCTCGGACCTGCGCTCGAAGTTCACCAGTCCGCCCTATGGCTGGTCGCAAGATGCCGTCGATGGAGCACTCATCGTGCTCTCCAATGCCGGGCTGGTCCGCGTCACGGGCGATGATGGGAAAACCGCATCGCTCCCTGATCTGCCACGTCAGAAGCTAGGCACCTGCACCTTTCGCGGCGAAACAACTATCATCACCATCGCACAGCGCATGCCGGTGCGCGGCCTGCTGACCGACGCGGGCATCGCATTCGAGAATAACCAGGAACATCTGGTGCTGACGGCGCTTCTCGAACGCCTTGAATCGGCGGTCCGACAGTCCGGTGGCGAGCCGCCCGCGCCGGAGCCGGAAACGGTGCCCAACATCGCCTCCTACAAGAGCCTCTCGGGCAACGACCTGCTTGCCGCACTGGCGGCTGACGCGGCGACATTGCGCGACAAGCTGAAGGCATGGAAGGCGGCCGCGCAGAAGATCGGCGACCGACTGCCCAACTGGCGCTTGGCGGAACGTCTGGTCGCCTTGGACGCCCCGGAACAACAGGGCGATCTCGACGATCTGCGGGACGGAAGGCGATTGCTCGCCGATCCCGATCCAGTGCCGCCCTTAATATCGGCAGCGGCAGATACGTTGCGGGCAAAGCTTAATGCTGCTCATGCGGCCTGGGAGGCGGCGTGGCAGAAGGGCGAGCAACGACTCGCCGACGATCCGACCTGGGCCAAGCTGTCCCCGGAACAGAAGCACACCATCCGTCAGGAATGCGGGCTGCTGATGGTGGACAAGCCGGCGGTGGACACGCCGCAGGCGATCGCCCAAGCGCTGTCGCGGCGTGGCCTGTCGGAATGGGAGAACATGGTGAAGGCGCTGCCGGCGCGCATCGAGGATGCGCTGGCCGCCACCGCAGCCTTGCTGGAGCCCAAGGCGCGCGCCGTGAACCTGCCGGGCGCGCTGCTGAAGAGCGAGGCGGAGCTGGACGACTGGCTCGCGAAGGTCCGTGACCGGATTGCCAAGTCGCTTGGCGACGGCCCCGTGATCCCGAAGGTGTGACGCATGACGAACCGCTACCTCCCCACCGCGCTACGCCGCACCCTCGAAAAGACGGTCAAGGACGCCCGCATCATCGCCGAGGAAGGCGCGGGCGATGCAATCCAGCGCCTCGGCGTGGCGGCCGGCAAGGCGCCCTCCTACCTGAACGATGCCGAGAAGGAACTGCGCCGTAGGCTGCGCGCCCACGCCCGTGCGCTAGGCGATGTTTTCGATAAGTCGGACGAGACGCAGGAAACGAAGCGGCTGGTCGAAGCGGCGGCCTACGCGCATTGGCACCGCATGCTCTTCGCGCGGTTTCTGGCCGAGCGCGGGCTGCTGCGGAACCCTGAATATGACGTGCCGGTCTCGCTAGAGGACTGCCGGGATCTCGCCGAAGCTGAGGGGCTGACCGATCTGTGGGTGATCGCCGAGCGGTACGCCGCGTCGATGCTGCCAGCGGTCTTCCGCATCGACGATCCGGTCCTGGCGATCGAGCTCGACCCGGTCCATACGCAGAAATTGCACCGCCTCGTCACAGGGCTCGATGCTGAGGTCTTCCAAGCCGAGGACAGCCTGGGCTGGACCTACCAGTTTTGGCGCGCGGCTGAGAAGCAGGCGGTGAACGACTCCGGCGTGAAGATCGGAGCCGATGAACTGCCAGCGGTCACGCAGCTTTTCACCGAGCCCTACATGGTGCGCTTCCTGCTGCACAACACGCTCGGCGCCTGGTGGGCGGGCAAGGTGCTGGCGGCCAATCCGGCGCTGGCGCAATCGGCAGTCGATGAGGATACCTTGCGTGCGGCTTGTTCGCTGCCCGATTACACCTTCGACATGCTGCGCTTTGTGCGTGAGGGCGAGGACAGCACTTGGCGGCCAGCGGCGGGCACCTTCCCCGGCTGGCCGAAGGAGACCAGGGCTATCACTATGCTGGATCCCTGCTGTGGGTCCGGGCACTTCTTGACCGAGGCGCTCGCGATCCTGACGGCGTTACGGCAAGCTGAAGAACATCTGTCACCGCCCGATGCGGTCGCGGCGGTACTCCGCGACAACCTGCATGGGCTGGAGATAGACGGGCGATGTGTGCAGATCGCCGCATTTGCAGTCGCTCTGACAGCGTGGCGCATCGGTGGCTGGCAAGCGCTGCCACTTCCCCAAGTGGCTTGGGTAGGCGCTCCGCCACCGCTACCAAAGCGAGAATTCGTCGCTCTCGCCGACGGCG
Organism: Paracoccus saliphilus; assembly: GCA_003255745.1. Lineage (GTDB taxonomy): Bacteria > Pseudomonadota > Alphaproteobacteria > Rhodobacterales > Rhodobacteraceae > Paracoccus > Paracoccus saliphilus_A. Next base: position 104,564 of record QKYL01000154.1, on the reverse strand, counting down.
ACACAGAACTGGAGTACGCCTTAGCCGCACTTCATGACTTGTTTGCACAAGCACCAGTCCTTGGGACGTTGCTCCAACCAGCTGGAGGAGATCTTTTCGAGTTAGAGAGGCTTTCAGAAATTGATCGACTATTTTCTCCTCTGCTGGAAAAGGCTCGGCTCGCAGAACCCGAACTCGCTGAGGGTGCAATTTCGGCACGAGGAATGGCAGATGCGGCAACAGCTTTGCGCAAGAGCTTCACGCTGGTGACAACCAACGTGCCATTTCTTACGCAGCTGAAGTTCACTGAAACCCTTAATGACTATATTCTTCGTCGATTTCCTCGCGAACGGGCAAATCTAGCCACAGCTATGATACGCCGCAGTCTTGACCTGTGTTTGCCAGGAGGATCAGTAGCGGTCGTTGCTCCCCAAAGCTGGTGGTTTCTGAAGAGGTACGAAGAGTTTCGCCAATATTTGATCGAAAACTACAGCCCTATCATGTTTTGTAGGCTGGGCGAAAACGCATTTTGGAGCCCTCAGGCTGGAGGAGAGTTGGTTGGACTAAGCATAATTGAGAGAATAGAACCTCTCGAAAACGGAAAATATTGTGGGCTCGATTTGAGCTCGTCAAAACCCCATGAAACGAAGAAAGGTTTGTTGATCGCAGAAAAAATAAATTTCATCGGTATTGGGATCAGCCGAGAAAGTGATCAGTCATACATTTATATTGATGTTCCATCCGGCAAGCGCACAACCCTCGGCGACTTTGCGACGGTGCTTGTGGGTGCAACAACAGGTGATGCCCCACGCTTTATTGGAAAGTTTTGGGAGTTTAGGGCAGTTCCAAAGGTATGGGCATATTTCCAATCTACAGCCTCAATTACGCAATATTTTGGAGGAATGTCCGATGCAATTCGCTGGGAGAATGAATCAGGAGATTTGTTTAAATTCGCTGATTCAGTGAGGCATCTCAATCATATTGCTCAGAATTGGCGAAGGGGAAAGCCAAATTGGGGAAAAGCAGGCGTTTCAGTGAGTATGATGGGAGACTTGCCAGCGAACATTTATACTGGCGAGATTTACGACTCGAACTGTTGCGCCATCGTCCCGAATGACCCGAAGGATCTGCCGGCAATTTGGGAATTCTGCTGGTCGGGCGGCCTCACGAAAGAGGTCCGGGGAATCAATCAAAATAGAAAGGTTGAGGTTGGAACAATCCTCTCTGCTCCCTTCGATCCAATTGAGTCGATGAACTCCGAAGACGACACACCACCCTGCAGCATACCTGACCCTTATTCGGACGATCCAACCCAATGGCTCTTTCACGGGCATCCACGAAACACTACCGGCCCGTTTACGCTGCAGGTTGCGCTCGCGCGTCTGGCTGGATACCGCTGGCCCGCCGAAACCGATCCGGGCATGGGCCTTTCAGAGGAGGCGCGTGCCTGGATTGCAAAGGCCGCGGAACTGGCGCCCGGAGACAATGACGGCCTCTTCGGCGTCCCATCTGTCGCGGGTGAAAAGCCTCTTGCAGACCGCTTGCGCGCCTATCTCGCCGTTGCCTTCGGGGCTGATTGGTCCGATGCCCTGGAGCGCCGCCTCGTCGCCGAGGCCGACGAGGCGCTGGACAAGAAGGTCGGTCGCGATGGCTCGCTCGAAGCCTGGGTACGCGACCGCGCCTTCCGGCAGCACTGCGCCCTGTTCGGTCAGCGTCCCTTCCTCTGGCACATCTCGGACGGGCTGAAGGACGGCTTCTCAGTCTTTGTCCACTACCACCGCTTCGACCAGGCCAACCTGCGCAAGCTGACCTACACCCTGCTTGGTGACTGGCTCGCCCGCGCCAAGGCCGAGAACAACACGCTGCGGTACGAGAAAGGCCGGGAGCTCCAGCAGAAGCTGGAAAAGATCCTTGAAGGCGAGAAGCCCTTCGACATCTTCGTGCGCTGGAAGTCGCTCGCCCAGCAGCCGCTCGGCTGGGACCCGGACCTCGACGACGGCCTCCGCCAGAACATTCGCCCCTTCATAAAGGCGGGCGTGCTGACGCACGACCTGTCGAAAATCCTGAAGGACAAGGATCGCGGCAACGACGTCCCGTCGGCGCCTTGGTACGACGTGTTCAACGGCGAGCGCCGTAACGACCACCACACCACCCTGGCCGAGAAGCGCGCCGCGCTTGATGCCGCTGCGAAACGATTGGAGGCGGCGAAGTGACGACGCCTCTCGATTTCCTCGTCAGCGCCCTGCACGACGCCGCGAGCTACAACGCCGCGGCCGAGGCGCCACCGGAAGCGGTGGTGTGGTGCGACGTCAATCGGGAGTTCGAGCCCCTTCTGCCAGCGCTGCGCGAACGGCTTCCGGAGCTGCTGACTTACGGCGAGTTCGAGGCAGCGACACGAACCGGACCGGCGGTTTGGTTGCGCGCGGCCGTTGCCGGAGCCGTTCCCGTCGTTGTCATCCCGGAGGAGAGCACGCCCATCCTCTATCTGCCCGGCGTCGCTCGCGAGACGCTGAGGGGCGCCGACGACTGCCCAGCCCTCCTACAGCCGCTGGTCTGGTTCACGGTGGCAGGTACCATGTTCGGGCACGTCAACGGCAAGGACTGGACGCTGCGCGGCTTCCTCACCTCCGAACGTGGGCTGCTGAAAATAAGCATCACCGACGACAATGCGACCCGCACAGCGCTTTCCCACGCGGCGCTGCGCTTCTGCACGCGCCCCGTCGAGGAGCTGCGCGGCCAACGCTGGAACGCGGATCAACTTAATGCGCTGCTCGCGCCCGACCTCGCCGCCGACATGCTCGACTGGATCGACGGAGCCTTCACAGAGTCGGGCGACCCCGCGCGGTTCGCGGCCTTCGCCAACATTGCCGCAAAGCAGTTGAAGTTCGATCCGCGCAAACTGTCTCCACAGGACGCTACGCGGCGATTGGCCAAACGCGAAGGGCGCTGGGCGGAGGTCTGGTCGCGCTTCGCCGCCTCCACCGGCTTCGAGAAGGTTGTGACCTATCTTAGCCTCGAAGAGCCTGGAACGCTGTTCGAGCACCAAGATTCGTACCCACGCTTGAATGCTCGGGATGAAAAGGACCTGCGCCAGCAACTCCTCGGGCTCACCGAGCTTTCGCCGGAGGCTGCAAGAGCCAAAATCGGTGAGTTGGAAGCGAAGCACGCATGGCGGCGGGAGACGGTCTGGTCGCGGCGCGGCGAAGCACCCCTGGCGCAGGCCCTCGCGTTCCTCGTGAAAATCGCCGCCGCCGAGACACTGCCGAGCCATGACGGCAATGCGCTGGCCCAAGCCTACGTTGCGAAAGGCGCCGATGTGGATTGGGCCGCGATGCGGGGGCTTGCGGTCGCGCCGCGCGAACTCGACCGCGAGGCCGTCGCCGCAGCGCTGCGTGCGATCTATCTGCCCTGGGTGGATTACGGCGCTCTCGCGCTCCAGGAGCTGATCCGTGTTGGCAAGGTAAAGCTCGCCGCGCCGGCCGAGGCTGGTCACGACGCCACCACGATTTTGTTCGTGGACGGCTTGCGCATGGACCTTGCACGTGAGCTCGTCCGCCGCCTGGAGAATGAGGACGTGAAGGTCTCGCTGGGCTGGATGTGGTCCGGGTTCCCCACCGTCACCGCGACGTGCAAGCCGATGGTCTCGCCGGTGGCGTCCCTACTAAGCGGCCCGCCGACCACCTCCGACGTTCTGCCACTGTCCCCAGAAGGCAAGCCGGCGACGAAACCCGTGCTGTTCAAGCTGATGGAAGCGCAAGGCTGGGAAACGGACAGCGCCCTTCTCCCCGACGCGAAGCTCTGGGCGGAGACCGGCAGGTTCGATGAAGAAGGGCACGCACTGGGGGCGCGGCTAGCTGAGCGACTTTCGACAGGCATCCGCGATGCCGTCGACCGCATCCTTCAGTTGGTGCGCTCGGGACGGAGCGTTCAAATCGTTACCGACCATGGTTGGCTGCTGATGCCGGGCGGGCTGCCCCACGCGGTGCTCGATGTTGGCCTCGTAGAGCCCAACGGTAAGCGGACGCGTTGCGCTATGGTGAAAGCGAAGGCCAAAACGTCCTATCTCCAGGTTCCGTGGAGTTGGAACCCCGAGGTCTCGGTGGCGACGTCAACGGGCGCGCGGTCATTTTATGCAGGCTACGAGTATGCGCATGGCGGCGTCAGCCCGCAGGAATGCATCCTGCCCGTCCTGAGGGTGGCGAGCGATGGCGCACAGCGCGCCGTCACCATTGGACAAACCAGGTGGGAGGGGCTGCGTCTGCGCGTCGAAGTGACCGGCGGCGCCGACCTCCACGTCGATCTACGCTTCGGTTCGGAGACCAGCGGACCGAGCCTGATCAAGGGCGGCAGGGTTCTCGACGAGCATGGCCGCACGTCGTTCCTGGTCAGCGACGAACATGAGCGTGAAGCCACCTGCCTTGTCGTACTGGATGACGACGGTCGGGTATTGGTCCACCGCACGCTGACGGTCGGGGAGGACTGATGTGATCGAGCTCGACGACCTGGACCGCAAGGCGGCGGAAGCATTCCCCGGACACATCGTGCGAAAGGATCTGGTTCGCCGTTTTCGCGGCCAGTTCCCCGTTCCGACCTATGTGGTCGAGTTCATGCTCGGCCGCTATTGCGCCAGCACTGTGCCCGAGGAGATCGAAGAAGGCCTCCAGATGGTGCAGTCGCAACTCTCCGACCGGACGGTGCGCGCAGGTGAAGAGGAACTGTTCAAGTCGAAGGCGCGCGACCGCGGCTCCGTTCGCATCATCGACATCATCACCGCCCGGCTCGACGCCAAGACCGACAGCTACCTGGCGACCCTGCCGAGCCTCCGCCTCAACGACGTGCGCATCGCGGACAAGACTGTCCTGGACCACGAACGCATGCTCACCGGCGGCTTCTATGCCGAGATCGAACTCGGCTATGACGCCAGCATCGCACAGGAGAAGGGCGGCAGGCCGTTCGAAGTCCTGAGCCTCCGTGAAATCCAGCTATCCACGCGCGACATACTAGACAAGATGGCTGCCGGCCGTGCCCAACTGACCACGCCCGAGTGGAAAGACCTCCTCCTGCGCAGTATCGGCCTGGAGCCCGCCTCTCTCAGCGCCCGCGCCCAGGACACGACGCTCCTGCGCATGATCCCCTTTGTGGAGCGCAACTACAATCTGATCGAACTTGGCCCGCGCGGGACTGGCAAGAGCCACCTCTTCCAACAGGTTTCGCCCTACGCCCACCTCGTATCCGGAGGCAAGGCAACGGTCGCGCGCATGTTCGTCAACATGGCGAACGGCCAGCGCGGCCTTGTCTGCCAGTACGATGTGGTCTGCTTCGATGAGGTCTCAGGCATTTCCTTCGACCAGAAGGACGGCGTCAACATTATGAAGGGCTACATGGAGTCGGGCGAATTTTCGCGCGGCCGGGAGAGCATCCGCGCCGAAGGCAGTATCGTCATGGTCGGAAATTTCGACGTGGACGTGCAGCATCAGCAGCGGGTGGGACACCTGTTTGGGCCGATGCCGCCCGAGATGCGGAACGACACCGCCTTCATGGACCGCATCCACTGCTACCTGCCCGGATGGGATGTTCCCAAGGTCAGCAAGGAGCTCTTCACAGACCGCTTCGGCCTCGTCAGCGACGTCCTCGCCGAGTGCTTCTCGCGCCTTCGCTCACAAAGCCGCGTCAACGTCCTCCAGGGACGGGTCCATTTCGGCGGCGCTCTTTCCGGCCGCGATCAGAACGCGGTCAACAAGACCGTCTCTGGCCTGTTGAAACTTCTCTATCCCGATCCGACCGTCGCGGTACCGGACGACGATCTTGAATGGGCGGTGCGTCTCGCTCTCGAGGTGCGCCGACGTGTGAAGGAGCAGCAGAAGCGCATCGGCTCGACCGAGTTCCGCAACACGCAATTCAGCTACGTGATGGGCTTGGATGGGGTCGAGAAGTTCGTCTCGACACCGGAGTTGCAGAGCGAGGACAGCATCGGTTCCGACCCTCTACCGTCCGGCCAGGTCTGGGCAATCAGCCCTGGTGGCCAGGACGAAAGCACAGGTTTGTTCCGTATGGAGGTGACGGAAAGCCCCGGCGGCGGCGTCCGTATCCTGAACCAGTCGCCCCCTGGCCCGTTCCGGGAAAGCGCGCGCATCGCTGAACAGAACCTTTACGCAAGATCGCGGGAGCTTGTCGGTGAGCGCAATCCGCGCGAGCACGAATTTGCTCTCCAGCTTCGGGCTTTCGATGCTGCAAAGAGCGGCGAGCAGCTTGGCGTCGGCGTTCTCATCGCGCTCTGCTCTGCTCTCCTCGGAAAGCCGTTGAGGGGCGGCCTCGTTATCGCTGGCGGCATTACCTTGGGCGGTACCATCGGACCGATCCACAACCCAATCGACGTTGTCGAACTAGCCATGGAAAAGGGAGCAACCACCGTGCTCGTGCCTGTGTCCAGCCGCAGGGCCTTGATCGACCTCTCGGACGACGTTGCGACGAAGGTCCAGGTTCTGTTCTACGCCGATGCGCCTGACGCACTTCGCAAGGCGCTGCACGATTAGGTGGAGGTAAAAGCGCAACGGCTCCGCTCTTCTTACTTATAAAGATTCTGCGCCTTGGCGGACATGGATGGTTGTCGTGTTCCTATATCGGAAGCAATGTCCATGGATTTGCGGGGTTAATCTTCTTTGATCGAAGGTAAGCTCCATTTAGAGCAGTAGACTTATGGAGTGGAAGAATGTTAAAACAATGTAGTTTATGTGGATACACGTATGTTGAGGGATATCTTGATACTGAAATAGCTCACGATAAGCGGCATAACAAGTTCGCTCAATCAATCGCCCCGGCACCTTGTCTGATGCTAGAGCCCTATCTTGAGCAGTACCCGGAAGGCGCTTGGATTGACCGCGGAGGCCCTAGCTGGCTTCGCGAAGAGATCTACTGGCGTGCAAAGTTATTCCAGCGCGAATTTGGTTACGACACACCGCAATGGGAGATTGACGGCAGGTCTGATCCAAGCGCAATAGGATTCGCTTTCTATGACTCGGACTACAGGATAATAGGGGCTAGTTGCTTTCGTCCCGATCATACAAGCGATGAAAGAATGCGACTGGACTGGGTCTGGCTTTGCCCGAGTGCAAGACGCCAGGGCGTTCTCATGAGCCATTGGATTAAATTCCGAGATCGGTGTGGTATTTTTCTGATTGAAGGTCCAGTTTCCACGGCTATGCTGAAATTCTTACAGAGACACTTTCCCGATCATAGAGTGTCGAAGCCGTATATCAGCTACCCCACGCGTCCGATGGAACGCTTCTCTGATATCAAGCAATGAGAATTCTGTTGGAGAACCTCAAGTAATCACTCTTTCGGCGGTTCAGCTTCTTACATTTCTTTGGTACTCTGGGTGACGGCAGCAGTGCGAGGCGAAGGTTGGCACCGCCTCGTCTGCTCACCCTATACCGAAAATTGAGTACTGCTCGCTGCAGTAAATTTGTGATTGAGTAAATTTGAGAGGTCAGCGTTTGTAGATTGATCGCCGACAACGACGGGTGGACTGTAGACGTTCGCGCTTTCAAGCATTCAGAATCGGCACCCGGGGAGGTAGACTTGCTGCTGATGGGACCCGAAGCGCCTCTACTGCCCCCCCCCCCCGGGGTACTGGAAAAGCCTGTATCTCTAACCTATCAGCATACCAAGAAGATCATTCTTTTCGTGATGCCGCAGAGGCTCGGCAAAGATACACCCCCGGTTCCCTGATGTTTTGCAAAAGGACCAAGTCAATAGATCGAAGAATCAACAACCACGCAGGGGGATTAATTGGGGGATAAAACTAGCCTCTAAACCTGTAGCCGGCTGAATTATAATAAAAAATACTGTCGCTATGGTGCGGGTGGAGGGACTTGAACCCCCACGCCTTGCGGCGCCAGAACCTAAATCTGGTGCGTCTGCCAATTTCGCCACACCCGCATCGGCGGCGTCATAGCAAAGGCCGCAGACCGAGGCGAGGGGGAAAATCACGCGCCCATGTCGCGCAGGACGAAGGGCAGCTGATCAGGCAGATCATCCGCGATCAGGCCGGGGCCAAAACGGCGGGCGGCCCGCGCGTGGACAAGGGTCGCGGCCGAGGCGGCCTCCAGCGCCGGCCAGCCGCGCGCCAGCAGTCCGGCGATCATTCCGGCCAGCACGTCGCCCGCCCCTGCCGTGGCCAGCCAAGGCAGGTCAGTGGCCGAATGAATGGCCGCCCGACCATCCGGCGCGGCGATCACCGTATCCGGGCCCTTCAGCAAAATCACCGCGCCCGTCCGGGCGGCAGCCTGTCGCGCCGCATCCAGCCGCGAAAAGGCGGGACCTGTCTGCGGAGGTTCATCCAAGCGCGTCGCAAGGTCAGGAAACAGCCGGCCGAACTCTCCTGCATGGGGCGTCAGGACGCATCGGTCGTGCAGTCCCCGGAATGGATCAGCCTGCGCGGCAAGGGCGGTGATGGCGTCGGCATCCAGAACGGCCGCCCGACCGGACCGAATCAGCGGGGGCAGCAGGCTGGCGGCCCGTTCGATGCCGCAGCCGGGGCCAAGGCAAAGGGCGGCTACTCGTCCGTCACCAAGCAGCCTCTCCAGATCCTCGGAGCCATCCAAGGGGCGCCGCATCAATGCGTCGGGCGGGCCGGAATGTTCGGCCAAGGCCGCCTGCGGCGGGCAAAGCGTCACCAGCCCGGCGCCGATGCGCAGCGCCGCCCGCGCGGACAGGCGCGCTGCGCCGCCCTGCGCCGGACCGCCCGCGACAACCATGACGTGGCCGTGATCGAACTTGTGCCCCTGGGGCTTGGCCAAGTCCGCGCCCTCGATCAACGTTGTTGGGGGGCCTTGGCCTGCATCGGCCAGTCCTAGGTCAACCAGCGCCACATGGCCGCACAGGCCGGGACCTTGGGACAGGTAATGACCCGGCTTCGCCCGGTGAAAGGTGACGGTCAGGTCGGCCGGGGCGAGGCGCGCGGCGCCAATCACCTGCCCGCTGTCGGCGCAAAGGCCGCTTGGCACATCCACCGCGACCAGCCGCGGCGCGGCGCGCAGGGCGGACAGGGCGGGCGCGAATGCATCAACCGGCCGCGTCAGCCCGATGCCGAAAAGCGCGTCCACCGCAAGGTCGGCAGTGACGGGTGCGGGATCTGCAGAAAGCGGAGCCACCGGCCCCAAGGCCCGCCACAGGTCATGGTTGCGCCGCGCGTCGGCGGGCAGGGCGGCCGGATCACCCGCCAGCAGGACCCGCAGCTGCCAGCCGCGCCCCGCCAGCAGCCGGGCCACGACAAAGCCGTCGCCGCCGTTGTTGCCCGGCCCGCAAAGAACCACGGCCTGCCCCGGCGCCTGCGCGAGGTCCGGCCAGCGGTCCAGAATCGCCGTCACGACGCCTTGGCCCGCACGTTCCATCAGTGTGGCGGCAGTGACCGTCCCTTGGGCGATCGCGGCAGATTCGATGGCGCGCATTTGGGCGCTGCCGAGGATCTGGGTGCCATGCAGCATGGATTTTGCCTATATTATGCGCAGTATGACCAAAGAAACGGCAATTCATCCCACGGCCTGCATTCCGCCGCACCAAGATCAAGTTGCCTCATTTACGCCACCCATCAAACGCGCCAATCAGGCGTCAGGCAAGCCGCGAGGAAGGATCAGATGCGATGAAAAAGATCGAGGCGATCATCAAGCCGTTCAAGCTGGACGATGTGAAGGAGGCGCTGCAGGAAGTCGGCGTGCAGGGCCTTTCCGTTACCGAAGTCAAGGGCTTTGGTCGTCAGAAGGGGCATACCGAGCTTTATCGCGGCGCAGAATACGTGGTCGATTTCCTTCCCAAGGTGAAGATCGAGATGGTGCTGCCCGACGACCAGGTCGAGGCAGCCATCGAAGCGATCGTCAGCGCGGCGCGCACCGAGAAGATCGGCGACGGCAAGATCTTCGTCCTGCCTGTCGAACAGGCGATCCGCATCCGGACCGGCGAAACCGGCGACGACGCGGTCTGATCGACACGAAGGGCCAAGCAGAAAAACTGCAGACTCCCGCGCCCGGCCGCCTCGGCCGCCGGGTTGCTACCATGAAGAAAGGGAAGAGATGGAAATCAAGGATGTCTTGAAGCTGATCGAGGAAGAGGATGTCGCCTATGTCGACGTGCGCTTCACCGACCCCAAGGGCAAGCTTCAGCACGTGACCCTGGACCGCGATCTTGTCGACGAGGACTTCTTCGAGGAAGGCTTTATGTTCGACGGCAGCTCGATCGCGGGCTGGAAGTCGATCGACCAGTCGGACATGAAACTGATCCTGGACCCCGCGTCGGTCTATATCGATCCGTTCTATGCTGAAAAGACCCTTTGCGTGCATTGCAATGTGGTCGAGCCGGACACCGGCGAAGCCTATAGCCGCGACCCGCGCGGAACCGCCGCCAAGGCCGAGGCCTATCTGAAGGCGTCGGGCATCGGCGACACCGCCTATTTCGGCCCGGAAGCCGAATTCTTCATCTTCGACGACGTGCGCTATTCGGTGACGCCGCAGAAGGTGTCGTTCCAGATCGACGCGGCCGACGCCGCCTGGAACACCGATACCGAATACGAGATGGGCAACACCGCCCACCGCGCGGCCCACAAGGGCGGCTATTTCCCGGTGAACCCGATCGACACCGCCCAGGATATCCGGGGCGAGATGCTGTCCACCATGAAGCGCATGGGGATGAAGGTCGACAAGCACCACCACGAGGTCGCAACCTGCCAGCACGAGCTGGGGCTGATCTTTGGCGGTCTGGTCGAGCAGGCCGACAACATCCAGAAATACAAGTACGTCATCCACAACGTCGCCCATGCCTATGGCAAGTCGGTGACGTTCATGCCCAAGCCCATGAAGGGCGACAACGGGTCGGGGATGCACGTCAACATGTCGATCTGGAAAGACGGTAAGCCGTTGTTCTCCGGCGACAAATACGCCGACCTGAGCCAGGAGGCGCTGTATTTCATCGGCGGCATCCTGAAGCACGCCAAGGCGCTGAACGCGCTGACCAACCCCTCGACCAACAGCTACAAGCGCCTGATCCCAGGCTTCGAGGCCCCGGTCCTGCGCGCCTATTCGGCCCGCAACCGGTCGGGCTGCGTCCGGATCCCGTGGACGGAGTCGCCCAAGGCCAAGCGTGTCGAAGCCCGCTTCCCCGATCCGGCGGCAAACCCTTACCTGGCCTTCGCGGCCCTGCTGATGGCAGGCCTGGACGGCATCAAGAACAAGATCGATCCGGGCCCCGCGTCGGACAAGGATCTCTACGACCTGCCGCCCGAGGAGCTGGCCGAGATCCCGACCGTCTGCGGCAGCCTGCGCGAGGCGCTGGAGGAGCTTGACAAGGACATGGACTTCCTGCTGGCGGGCGACGTCTTCACCCGCGACCAGCTGGAATCCTACATCGCCCTGAAATGGGAAGAAGTGTACGCCTACGAGCACACGCCGCACCCCGTCGAGTACGCGATGTACTACAGCTGCTGATCGCGGCCTGAATATGGACAAGAAGGGCGGCCCAAGTGGCCGCCCTTTCGTTTTCTGGTTGCTGTGCCACGATTGATTGGCAGGCGCACCGCTGCCGGTCTCGCCGCAGGGCCGCTTCTGCCGCTCACAGAATAGATAACCGTCGAGAACTTGCCGCATCGTTGATGAAGGTGTTGACCGAGAACCGCTGCGGGGGCGGCTTGGTCAGCGGTTGATATCGTGCGGGTGGCCGCCGTGCGGGGCGAGGGGAATGCTGATCTTTCCAGCCGCAACAACGGCTGATCCGTCAAGGGCCAGGCACATGCCCGGCCCGTCGACTTGCGATCATTCGGCCGCCAGACCCGTGGCGGTCGGATAATCAACATAACCTTGCGCGCCGCCCTGGTAGAAGGTCGAGGGGTCCTGGTCGTTCAGGGGCAGGCCCCGCCGGAACCGCTCGGGCAGGTCCGGCGTCGCGATGAAGTCGCGCCCAAAGGCCACCGCATCGGCCCGGCCTTCGGCCAGCAGCGCCTGTGCCGTCTCAAAGGTCAGACCTTCGTTGGCGATGACCGGCCCACCGAAGGCGTCGCGGATCGCATCCAGAAGGCTGTCCTCGTCCAGTCGTTCGCGCAGGCACAGGAAGGCCACGCCACGGCGGCCCATCTGCCGGGCAACATGCGTGAACAGAGCGCGCGGATCGCTGTCGCCCATGTCATGCCCGTCGCCCCGCGGCGCCAGGTGCACACCTACGCGATCTGCGCCCCAGACCCCGATTACCGCATCGGCAATTTCTTCCAGCAGCCGCGTCCGGTTCTCGATCGAGCCGCCATACTGGTCGGTGCGGGTGTTGCTGCGGTCCTGCAGGAACTGGTCGATCAGATAACCGTTTGCGGCATGAATCTCGACACCGTCGAAACCGGCGCGACGGGCATTGGCCGCAGCCAATCTATAGGCCTCGACGATGCCGGGGATCTCATCCGTGTCCAGCGCGCGGGGCGTCACATAAGGCCGCTTGGGGCGCAGCAGGCTGACATGACCCGAGGGTTGGATTGCCGAAGGTGCCACAGGCAGCTGCCCGTCCAGCAACTGCGGGTCGGAAATCCGGCCGACATGCCACAGTTGCAGGAAGATCAGCCCGTCGCGCTGGTGGACGGCCTGCGTGACGGCGGACCAGCCCGCAACCTGATCGTCGTTCCAGATGCCCGGCGTCGCCTCATAGCCCACGCCCATCGGCATGACACTGGTTGCCTCGGACAAAATCATCCCGGCGCCGGCGCGCTGGCCGTAATACTCGACCATCAGGTCGTTGGGCACCCGGGCCTCGCCCGCGCGGCTGCGTGTCAGCGGGGCCATCACGATGCGGTTCTTCAGGGTGACCGCCCCCAGGGGCAGCGGCTCGAACATCGACGACATCGCGTCTTCCTTTCCTTGAACGATCAAGGGGGCCACCAAAGGCCCCCCCACCCGACCTGTAGATCGCGCACGCCGATTTCAAGGCATGTCCTGACCGCGCCTCACATCGGCGTCAGCACACCGAAACCGTTCCAGATGTGGCGGCGAGCTTCTTCCAAATGACGAGATATGGCTTTATCCCGAAAGGATGGATATCGTTCTGCTGACGACCTTTACCGCCGTCCTGTTCCTGCTGATCGCCGCGGCCGAGCCGCTGGCGGCCCGGCTGTCGCTGCCCTTCAGCGTGATGCTGGCCGCGATCGGGATCATGATCGGCGGCGGCGCGATCTTTTTCCTGCGCACCGACCTGACCGACACGCTGAACCCGATCGCGGAAAGCATCCTGTCGCTGCCGATCCGGTCCAGCGTGTTCATGTATGTGTTTCTGCCCACGCTGATCTTCCAGGCGACGCTGGAGATGAATATCCGCCGGATGCTGGATGACTGGGTGCCGATCCTGACCCTGGCAGTGGTGGCCGTGGTCGTGGCCACCCTGACCATCGGCTATGCGCTGGCCTGGATGGGAGGGCTGCCATTGATGGTGGGCCTGCTGATCGGGGCTATCGTCTCGACCACCGACCCTTCGGCCGTCGTCTCGATCTTCCGGTCGCTGTCGGCGCCGCGGCGCCTGGCGCGCATCATCGAGGGCGAAAGCCTGCTGAACGACGCGGCGGCCATCGCACTCTTCGGCCTGTTCATGAGCTATGTGATGATGGGGGTGCCGAACCCGACCCTGCGGGACGCGCTGGCGCAGTTTCCGGCGCTTATCGTGGGCGGTGCGCTGGCCGGCTGGCTGGTGGCGCGGATCGCGCTGATGCTGATGGGCCTGTTCGGACGGTTCGAAACGGCGCAGATCTCGGTTTCCGTCGCGGTGCCCTATCTGGCATATATCGGGGCGGAACAGCTGCTGGGCGCTTCGGGCGTGATCGCCGTGGTGGCTGCCGGGCTGACGCTGAACTTCATGGGACCGGGGCGGCTGGCGCCTGCATTCTGGGTCAACCTGCGCGAGATCTGGGGCCTATTGGCGCATTGGGCCGGGGCACTGATCTTCATCCTTGCCGCCCTGCTGATCCCGCGCCTGCTGGGCGAGGTGCGCCTGGCCGACTTGGCCCTGGTGGGCGTGGTGATCCTGGCGGCCTTCGTCGCCCGGGCGATCATCCTGTTCCTGCTGCTGCCGCTGCTGACGGGGCTGCGCCTGTCGCCCCAAATCCAGCGCCCCTATCGCGTGGCGATCATGTGGGGGGGCTTGCGCGGCGCGGTGACGCTGGCCCTGGCACTGGCCGTGACCGAAAGCCTGCGCGTCCCGGTGGAAACAAAGCGCGTCGTCGGCATTCTTGCGACCGGCTTCACCCTGTTCACGCTGATCGTGCAAGGTACCACCCTGCGCGGCGTGATCAGCCTGCTGGGCCTGGACAAGCTGTCGCCGCTGGACCGGGCGCTGTCGAACCAGGTCGTGGCCGTCGCCCTGCAAAGCGTGCGCGAGGGGGTGGCCTCGGCCACCGAAAACTATGAACTGACACGCGAAACCGTGCGCAGCGAGGCCAAGCGCTTTGCCGCACGGCTGGACGAGGCCGTCGAGCGCGCCGAGGCCGAGGACAACGCCGAGATTCTGGACCGCGACCGCATCACCCTGGGCCTGATCGCGCTGGCCGCACATGAGCGCGAGGTCATTCTGCAACGCTTCCGCGAACGTGCCATTTCGGCCCGGCTGTCCGAACAGGCGCTGTTCGACGCCGATCGCCTGATCGAAGGCGCGCGGTCGGGCGGACGCACGGGGTATCAGCGGGCGGCGCGGTCCAGCCTCAGCTATGGGTCGGCGTTCCGCTTTGCGGCCTTCCTGCGCAACCGCCTTGGCGTTCCGGGCGGGCTGGCGCGCATGACTGCAGACCGTTTCGAGATGCTGCTGGCCAAGCGTCTGATCCTGCGCGATATTCATGGCTTTATTGACCGCCGGATCCGGCGCATCCACGGCCGCCGCGTGGCCGAGCTGCTGCACGAGCTGCTGAACCGTCGCATCGAGGCGGTCGAAACCGCGCTGGAAGGTCTGCGCCTTCAATATCCGGGCTATGCCGAGGAACTTGAACGACGATTCATCCGCCGAACGGCCCTGCGCCTGGAAGAGCGGGAATACAACGCCCTGCGCGAAGACGGCCTCATCGGATCGGAAGTGCATACCGAACTGATGCTGGACATCGCCCGGCGCCGCCAGCAGACCGAACGGCGCCCCAGGCTGGACCTGGCGCTGCGCAAGAACGACCTGGTGCGACAGTTCCCGCTGTTCGCGGACCTGGACGACGCCGACCTCAAGCGTCTCAGCCGCGAATTGCGCACCCGTTATGTCAATCCGGGCCATCTGATCACCCGCAAGGACACGCCCGCGCGCACGGTGTTCTTCGTGGCCTCGGGTGCGGTGGAGCAGGAGGTTGCCAATCAGACCACCCGTCTTGGCCGCGGCGAGATGTTCGGCCAGATGGGTGTTCTGACCAGCCGCATCCGCCGGGCCGAGGTAAGGGCGATCACGCCCACCAGCCTTTTGCTGCTGGACGAGACAGGCTTTCGGCGGTTGCTGAAGCGGTCCCCTGCGCTGCGGCGGGCGGTGCGGGACAGCATCGTGGGCAAGTCCTCGGCCGGAGAGGTGCTGCGCCTGCCCGAGCTGCAACTTGACGCCCCGCTTGGCGCGGAGCAGTCGGCGGGCTAGACAGGCGCGTCACCACCAAGATCCGAGGGTTCCGCATGGACGCCGCCGCCGTTACCGCCTCTGCCACCGCTTCGCGCATCGCCCGCCAGATCGCCGCCGAGATCGCGGCTTCCCCCGCCCAGGTGACCGCCGCCGCCGGGCTGCTGGATGGGGGCGCCACGGTCCCTTTCGTTGCGCGCTATCGCAAGGAGGTGACGGGCGGCCTGGACGACACGCAGCTGCGCACCCTGGCCGAGCGGCTGGCCTATCTGCGCGAGATGGAGGCACGGCGCACGGCGATCCTGGGCTCGATCCGCGACCAGGGCAAGCTGACCGACAACCTGGCCCGCAGCATCGCGGCGGCCGAGACAAAGGCCGCGCTGGAGGACATCTATCTGCCCTTCAAGCCCAAGCGCCGCACCAAGGCGATGATTGCGCGCGAAAACGGGCTGGAGCCGCTGCTGCGCGCGATCCAAGCCGATCCGGCCCGCGATCCGGCGGCGCTGGCCCCGGCCTATGTGCAGGGCGCGGTCGAGACGCCCAAGGCTGCGCTGGAGGGTGCCCGCGACATCCTGGTTGAGGAGCTGTCCGAGAATGCCGGTGTGCTGGGATCGCTTCGCGACTTCATGCGCCGTGAGGCGATGATTTCGGCCCGCGTGGTGGCCGGCAAGGAGGAGGCCGGGGCCAAGTTCAGCGATTATTTCGACCACCGCGAAACCTGGGCCGGCATTCCCGGCCACCGCGCCCTGGCCATCCTGCGGGCAGCCAAGGAGGAGGTTGTGACCATCGACATCTCGCCTGATCCCGACACCGGCGCCGCGCGGGCCGAAGGGATCGTGGCGCAGGCTCTGGGACCGGTGGGCCAGGGGGCGGGGGCGGACTGGCTGCGGGGCGTGGCGGGCTGGGCCTGGCGCGTGCGGCTGTCGAACACAATGTACATCGACCTGCTGACCGAACTGCGCAAACGCGCGCATGACGAGGCGATCCAGGTCTTTGCCCGCAACCTGCGCGACCTGCTGCTGGCCGCGCCCGCGGGGCCCCGCGCGACGCTGGGGCTGGACCCCGGCATCCGCACCGGCTGCAAGATCGCGGTCGTGGATGCCACGGGAAAACTGTTGGACACCGCCACGATCTATCCGTTCCAGCCCAAGAACGACCTGCGCGGGGCCGAAGCCATGCTGCTGGCGCTGATCGCCAAGCATGGCATCGACCTGGTCGCCATCGGCAACGGCACCGCCAGCCGAGAGACCGAGCGTCTGGTGGCCGATGTGCTCAAGCGTCTGCCCAAGACCGCCAAGGCGCCAACCAAGGTGATCGTGTCCGAAGCGGGGGCCTCGGTCTATTCGGCGTCGGAACTGGCGGCGAAAGAGTTTCCGGGCCTGGACGTGTCGCTGCGCGGTGCGGTCTCGATCGCGCGACGGCTTCAGGACCCGCTGGCCGAGTTGGTCAAGGTGCCCCCCCAATCGATCGGCGTCGGCCAATACCAGCACGATGTGGACCAACGCCAGCTTGCCAAGTCGCTGGAGGCGGTGGTCGAGGATGCCGTGAACGCCGTGGGCGTGGACCTGAACACCGCCTCGGCCCCGCTTCTGGCGCATGTCGCGGGGCTGGGGCCGTCGCTGGCGCAGGCCATCGTGGCGCATCGCGACGCCGGTGGCGCCTTTCGGTCCCGTGCCGCGTTGAAGAAGGTTGCGGGCCTCGGGCCGCGCGCATTCGAGCAATGCGCGGGTTTTCTGCGCATCCGCGACGGGGACGAGCCGCTGGACGCCTCGGCCGTGCACCCCGAGGCCTATGGCCTGGCGCGCAAGATCATCGGCGCCTGCGGGCGTGACCTGCGGGCGGTGATGGGCGATCCCTCAGCGCTCAAGCGGCTGCGGGCCGAAGATTTTGTCAGCGGCGACTTTGGCCTGCCGACCGTGCGTGACATCCTGGCCGAACTGGAAAAGCCTGGCCGCGACCCGCGCCCCGGCTTTGTCACCGCCAGCTTTGCCGAGGGGGTCGAGGACATCAAGGACCTGCGCCCCGGCATGTCGCTGGAAGGCACGGTGACCAACGTCGCGGCCTTTGGTGCCTTTGTCGACATCGGTGTGCACCAGGACGGGCTGGTCCATGTCAGCCAGCTGGCCGACCGCTTCGTCAAGGACCCGCACGAGGTCGTCAAGGCCGGCGATGTGGTCCGCGTCCGCGTGACCGAGGTCGATGTTTCCCGAAAGCGCATCGGGCTGACCATGCGCAAGGATGGCAGCGCCGCCGAACCCCGCGCGGCGCGGGACGACAAGGCGGGTGGCAAGCCGCGCGGCGGGCAGGCGGGACCCAAGGGCGCCCCCAGCCAAGGCGCCTTCGGCTCGGCCCTGGCCGACGCCATGCGCAAGCGCTGAAAGGACGGACGGATGCAGGCAGGACCCAGAGACAGCGCAGGACATTGGCTGCATGACGCGGCCCATCGCACCTTCCTGGCAGCCGATGCACGCCGCGCGCTGGATTTGTTTGACGCCAGTCCGCGGCAGGGGGGCGGATTTCATGTTCTGGACTTGGCCGGGCGCCCGCTGCCCGGTCAGGTGCAGGAGCTGCACACCACCACGCGGCTGGTACATTCCTATGCCTTGGGGCAGCTGGCCGGGCGCCCCGACGCGGCCGGGATCATCGACAAGGGCATGGCTTATCTGTGGTCGCATCATCGTGACCGCAATCACGGGGGTTACATCTGGTCGCTGGCGGGCGATGACGTGGCCGATGGGACCAAGCTGGCCTATGGCCATGTTTTCGTCCTTCTGGCGGCCTCCAGCGCCAAGATGGTGGGGCATCCTGATGCCGACCGGCTGCTGTCGGACATAGCCGAGGTGCTGGACCGTCATTTTTGGGACGACACCGCAGGGTTGTTCCGCGACGAATTCACCCGCGACTGGCGGCCCTTTTCGACCTATCGCGGGATGAACGCCAACATGCACGGTGTCGAGGCGCTGCTGGCCGCGCATGAGGCCACGGGGGAAGGCGAGTACCTGCGCCGCGCCGGCCGCATCCTGGATTTTTTCATCGCGGGCCAAGCCGCCTCCGAAGGCTGGCGGATTCCTGAACATTACGACGAGGATTGGCGGCCTGACCGCGCCTATGCCGGAAATCCCATGTTCCGGCCCGCAGGCACCACCCCCGGCCACAGTTTCGAGATGGCGCGCCTGCTGCTGCAGTGGTGGGACCTCGCAGGGCGACCTGCAGGCGATGCGCCCTCGCAGGCGCGCGCCCTGACCGAGCGGGCCTTGGCCGATGCCTGGGACGATCAGCGGGGCGGGCTGGCCTACACGCTGCGCTTCGGCGGCGCAGTGGACAACCCGGCCCGATACTGGTGGCCGGTGACCGAGGCCATCGGCGCCGTCGCTGCGCTGATCAAGGCGGACCCGCAGCCGGGGGACGAGGACTGGTATCGGAAACTGTGGGATTTTGCGTGCATGCGGCTGATCGACCACCAGCACGGGGGGTGGTTCCCGGAACTTGGCCCAGATGACGGGCCGTCCGGCAGCCAGTTCGTCGGCAAGCCCGACATTTATCACGCGCTGCAGGCTGACCTTCTGCCCTTGGCGCGGGGATTGTCGCGTCAGGGGCAGGATTTGGGCATAGGCCAACCCCTTGGGCGGAATGATGCGGCTTGACCCTGCGTCACGCGATTAATTCGTTGACAAAACATCCCGTTTTCTGCCTTTTCGGCGCACCCGGTCGCCGACGGGAAAAAGCCGAGTGCCCTGATTTTGCCAGATGAAGATCCGCAGTCCATGACCGCAGTCGATTCCAATCTGCACGCCCTTGACCTGCTGGTCGGGGCGGAGGCCGGCTTTGCCATGTCCGTCCTTGACAGCTCTCCCGACTGCATCAAACTGATCGAGATGGACGGCCGTGTCAGCTTCATGAACAGCAACGGCATGTGCGCCATGGAGATCGCCGATTTTGCCGACATCCAGGATCAGCCCTGGCCGTCGCTCTGGCCCGCTGAAAGCCATCGGCTGCTGGACAATGCCATGGCCGGTGCGCGCGAAGGCCGCATCTGCAGTTTCGAGGCGTTCTGCCCGACGGCTCGGGGAACGCCACGCTGGTGGCATGTCACGGTTTCGCCCGTACGGGGACCGCGCGGTCAGGTCGACCGCATTCTGGCCAGTTCGCGCGACATCACCGAAAGTGTCACGGCGCGGAAGCTTCTGGAAGAACAGGCCCGGACCCTGGCGCAGGAGGTGGCGTTGAAGGACGCGGCCATCGCCCGTCAGAATGTTCTGATGGGCGAGATCGATCACCGGGTCAAGAACAGCTTCGCGTCTGTCATCGCGCTGCTGCGGATGCAGGCCCGCCTCCATTCCAGCGGCGAGGCAGGGGCCCTTCTGGGGGATGCCGCCAACCGGATCGCGACCCTTGCGCGGGTGCATGAACAACTGCATCTGGATCCCGGTGCGAATGAACTGCCGCTGCTGGACTATGTGCGGGTGCTGGCGCTGGACCTGGGGCAGGCGCTGAACGGCCTGATCCAGCTTGACCTGGATGCCGACTCCGTTCCTGTCAGACCCGCACAGGCGGCGGCGATCGGTCAGATCCTGGCCGAGCTGATCGGGAACGCGGTCAAGCATGGCGGCGTCACCCGCCAGGTCCTGATCCGCATCAGGCTGACCTTTCCGGGCGATCAAATGCGACTGACGGTCGAGGATGATGGTCCGGGGCTGCCCCAGGGTTTCGATGTGGCGCAAGGGACCGGTCTCGGCATGCAGATCTGCCAGGTTTATGCGGAACAGATGAACGGCCAGTTCCGGCACGGAAAATCGGACCTGGGCGGGGCGCTGTTCCGGGTCGAACTGCGGCTGGACCCGGTCGCGGACGGCCCGGCCTGAGCCGTCAGGGAACTTCGGGCGGCGCTGGTGATTGACAAGCCGGACGGCGGGGTTCAAGCGCGGCTGCTCTGCCACCCCCTGACCGACAGGAGCCGCCGATGCGGATGAAGATCGATGTTGTGCTTGACTACCGTCTTGGCGCCGCCGGACCGGCCATCGTGGTGATCGAGGCAGCGGGCGCGGAAGGGCAGACCCTGCTGTCCACCAGCATCGACCTGGGACGGCCCGCCCATCTGGGGCGCGTCCCCGGAGAAGAGGGTATCGGAGAGCGCATCGTCATGCGGCTGGAGGAGCGGCTGACCTGCCGCTATGTGGCAGAGGTCGAAGTGACCCGCCCCCGCGTTGATCTGTCCCGGCTGGACGTCGTTCCGGTTGAACATATGCCGGGCGATGCGCTGCGCTATCTGCTGCCCTCGCGCTACTGCGAGGCAGACCGTTTCACCAACTTTGTCTGTTCACGCTTCGACGGGGTGCAGGGCGGCGCAAAGGTTGCGGCCATGCGGGACTGGGTCGAGGCGCATCTGGCGTATGTCGCCGGGATCAGCGACGGCAACACGACCGCCGCCGACACCTTCCTGGAGGGGCGGGGCGTCTGCCGCGACTATGCCCACCTGCTGATCGCGCTGTGCCGCGCGGCACAGATCCCGGCGCGCATCGCCAGCGTCTATGCCCCCGACGTCGAGCCGCAGGATTTCCATGCCGTGGTGCAGGTTTATCTGTCGGGCGGCTGGCACCTGGTCGATCCGACCGGCATGGCCAGGGCGGACAGCATGGCGTTGGTCGCGGTTGGCCGGGACGCAACCGATGTGGCCTTTCTTACAACCGGCACGGCGGCCGAACTGCAGGTCCAGACGGTCAAGGTCACGCGGCTGGACTAGGCTACCACAGCGCCCAGCCCAGCAGCACCGCTCCGCACAGCGCCACCGCCCTGCGATAGATGCGGATGCCCCGGTCAAGGTCTGCCGCCGCAGGATCGGGCGCTGTGCCGTTCAGCCAAGGCTCGTATGCGATCCGGTCACCGTAAACGCGGGGTCCGGACAGGCGCACGCCAAGTGCGCCCGCCATTGCACCCTCGGGCCAGCCCGCATTCGGCGAACGATGTCCCGGCGCGTCGTCCAGCGCGCAACGCATTGCCGGCGAGGCGCGGCGCCCGGCGGCAAGCACAATCAAGAGCGCCGTCACCCGCGCCGGGATCAGGTTCGCCACATCGTCCAGTCGCGCGGCGAAGGCTCCGAAGGCCTCGTGACGGGGGGTGCGGTGGCCGATCATCGAGTCAAGCGTGTTGATCGCCTTGTAGGCTGCAATTCCGGGCAGGCCCCCGACCGCTGCCCAGAACAAGGGCGCAATCACGCCGTCGCTGGCATTTTCGGCCAAGCTTTCCAAGCTGGCGCGGGCCAGCGCGGCCTCGTCCGCGCGGCTGACGTCGCGGCCTACGATCATGGCCGTTGCCGCCCGAGCGCCGGCCAGATTCCCGGCCCGCAGGGGGCGCGCGACCGCGCGCAGATGTTCGTCCAGCGACCGTGCCGCCACCAGCGGCCAGGCCAGGATCGCCGCCAGCCAAGGCCCCAGCCACATCTGGATCAGCACCGCCGGGATCAGTGCGGCGGCCACGACCAGCAGCACCGCCAGCGCGCCCTTTGCCCGCCGCGCGCCGCCCCGGTTCATCCACCGGTCCAGCCCCGCGATCAACTTGCCGATCCAGGTCACCGGATGCCCGATCCGGGCATAAAGCGGCTGCGGCCAACCGATCAGTATATCCAGGATCAGCGCCACCCCGGCGATCAATGCCATGGCTTATCCTTCCAGGGTCAGGTTGACGGCCTCGACCGCCCAGGCATCGCCCATGCGCCGCAGGATGGTCAGCGACAGCGGCGCCACGGAAAAGGACAGCGCCGCCGGGCCTACCACCATCGACAGGGCGGCGCGCGCCGTGCCGGCATGGGCCACGATCAGGCAGTCGTCGCGCAGCTGCTGCAGCACCGGGATGACGCGTGCGGCCATGTCGTCAAAGCTTTCACCTTCGTCGGGTCTGTGACGCGCCAGCTGGTCCGGCGCCAGCGGCCCCAGATCGGGCAGGCGGTCGGGGGGCAGCCCTTCCCACAGGCCCATGTCCTGTTCCCACAGCGCCGGCTCCAGCCGGCCGGGCGTCAGTCCTAGTGCGGCGGCCGTCTGGCGGCAGCGCAGGGCGGGACTGGCGATGACCTGACGCGGCTGCCCGATCCGGGCCGCGATGCGCGACAGCCCGGCCTGATCGGCGCAATCGGCCGGCACGTCGCGGCGGCCGGCCAGCAGGCCACCTGACAGGCTGGGGGCGTGGCGCAGGATGGTTAGCCGCACAGGGCATCTCCTCGTGGATCTTCAGCCTCTCTGGCGCGAAGGGGCGGCGTGGGCAAGTCCCGGCGGCACCTTGACGCATGGCTGTCCCGGGCGCAGCCTCGGCTTGACGCAGGCGGGGCGACTGCGGTAAAGAAATGAACAAGCGTTCAATAACCAGGGAGGGGGGATCGCGATGTTCACGCGGGGCATGGAATTCGATCTGGGCGAGGATGTGAACGCGCTGCGCGACATGGTGCATCGGTGGGCGCAGGAGCGCGTGGCCCCGATCGCCGCCGAGGTGGACCGCACCAACGCTTTCCCTAACCAGCTGTGGTCCGAGATGGGTGAACTGGGCCTGCTGGGCATCACCGTCGCCGAGGAATGGGGCGGGTCGGGCATGAGCTATCTGGCCCATGTGATCGCGGTCGAGGAAATCGCCCGCGCCAGCGCCAGCGTCAGCCTGTCCTATGGCGCGCATTCGAACCTCTGCGTGAACCAGATCAAGCTGAACGGCACCGATGCGCAGCGGGCGAAATACCTGCCCGACCTGTGCAGCGGCAAGGCCGTGGGCGCGCTTGCCATGTCCGAAGAGGGCGCGGGCAGCGACGTCGTCGGCATGAAGCTGCGCGCCGAGAAGCGAAACGACCGCTATGTCCTGAACGGTAGCAAGTACTGGATCACCAATGCGCCGGATGCGCAGACCTTGGTGGTTTATGCCAAGACCGACCCCGAGGCCGGGTCAAAGGGCATCACCGCCTTCATCGTTGAACGCGGCATGTCGGGGTTTTCGACCAGCCCGCATTTCGACAAGCTGGGGATGCGCGGATCGAATACGGGCGAGTTGATCTTCGACAATGTCGAGATCCCGTTCGAGAACGTCCTGGGCGAGGAGGGCCGGGGCGTTCGGGTGCTGATGTCGGGCCTGGACTACGAGAGGGTGGTCCTGGCCGGCATCGGCACCGGTATCATGGCGGCCTGTCTGGACCAGGTGATGCCTTATGTGGCCGAGCGAAAGCAGTTCGGCCAGCCAATCGGGTCGTTCCAGCTGATGCAGGCCAAGATCGCCGACATGTATGTCGCGCTGAACACCTCGCGCGCCTATGTCTATGAGGTTGCACGCGCCTGCGACGCGGGCAAGGTCACGCGCCAGGATGCGGCAGGGGCGGTGCTTTATGCCAGCGAACAGGCGATGGTACAGGCGCATCAGGCGGTGCAGGCCTTGGGCGGGGCGGGTTTCCTGAACGACAGCGTGGTCAGCCGCCTGTTCCGCGACGCCAAGCTGATGGAGATCGGCGCCGGCACCAGCGAGATCCGCCGCATGCTGATCGGCCGGGAACTGATGGGCCTCGTCTGATGCGGGCGGTCGTCTTGCTGGCGCTTTGCGCCGCGCCTGCCGCCGGCCAAGAGGCGCCAGCTTTCGACCCCGCGCCAGTGGTGACCTGCCTGACGGCAGAGGGCGGACGCGACTGCGCGGGCAGGGCGGCACGCGCCTGCATGGAAGGTCAGGGCGGGCAAACGACGCTTGGCATGAACCAGTGCTTGGCGGCAGAGCGCGACCTGTGGGACGCGCGGTTGAACGACGCCTATCGGTCAGGAATGGACCGGATCACGCCCGTCCGGGCCAAGGCGCTGCGCGAGATGCAGCGCAGGTGGATCAGATTTCGCGACGCAGCTTGTGATTATGAGGCCGTGCGATACGAGGGCGGCAGCTTGGCCAGCACCGTTCGTCTTCAGTGCCAGATGGAACTGACCGCCGACCAGACGCTGCGGCTGGAAGCCTCGCTGGCCGAGGGGGGCTGATGTCGCGGCTTTTGTCCCATGCCGACCACGACCGCCTGCGCGCAGAGTTCCGCTGGCAGTTCTCGGCGCGGCTGAACATGGCCGACCAGTGTCTGGCCCATGATCCGGCGGCGGTGGCGATTATCGAACATGACGGCAACCCACATCCGGTCAGCTTTGGCGAACTGAAGGCGATGACGGACCGGTTGGCACATGCGCTGCAGTCTAGCCGGGGCGACCGCGTCGGCATCCTGCGCACTCAATCGGCCTGGACCGCCGCCGCTCACTTGGCGATCTGGAAATCGGCGGCGACTTCGGTCCCGCTGTTCAAGTTGTTTGGCCCCGAGGCGCTGGAGCTGCGCCTGCGCGATGCGGGCATCGGCACCGTTATCACCGACCCTGACGGACGTGCCATGCTGGAACCGTTCCCCGACCTGCGCGTGATCGTTCCCGAAGACGGGATTCCAGAGGCCGCGCCATTCCAGACCCGCCAAACGGGTCCCGACGATCCGGCGATCATCATCTATACCTCCGGCACGACCGGAGCGCCCAAGGGGGCGCTGCACGGTCACCGCGTTCTGACCGGTCACCTGCCGGGCGTCGAGATGAGCCACGACCTGCTGGGCCAGCCCGGTGATGTCATCTGGACACCGGCGGACTGGGCCTGGATCGGCGGCCTTTTCGACGTGGCGATGCCTGGGCTGGCGCTTGGCGTGCCGGTCGTGGCGGCGCGGATGCCCAAGTTCGACCCCGCAGCCGTGGCCGCGCTGATCCGGGACTGCGGCATTCGGAACATCTTCTTCCCGCCGACGGCGCTGAAGATGCTGAAGGCCGCCGACATGGAGCTGCCGGGCCTGCGCAGCGTCGCCTCGGGCGGCGAGCCGCTTGGCACAGAGATGCTGGACTGGGGCAGGCGGGCCTTTGGGCTGACGATCAACGAATTCTATGGCCAGACGGAATGCAACATGGTCGCGGCGTCGTCAGGGGCAATGTTCCCGGTACGGCCAGGCGCGATCGGGAAAGCCGCCCCCGGCTTTGATCTGGCGGTCCTGGACACCGACGGGCAGGTTACCGATGGGGAAGGCGACATTGCCATCCGACGCGGCGCGGGCAGCATGATGCTGGGCTATTGGCAAAATCCGCAGGCGACCGCCGCCAAGTTTCGCGGTGACTGGATGGTGACCGGCGATCGGGGCGTGATCGAGGACGGCTATGTCCGGTTCGTCGGGCGCGACGATGACGTCATCACCTCGGCCGGATACCGCATTGGCCCCTCCGAGATCGAGGATTGCCTGCTGCGCCATCCCGCCGTGGCCCAGGCCGGCGTCATCGGCAAGCCCGACCCGCTGCGGACCGAGATCGTCAAGGCCTATGTGGTGCTGCGCCCCGGTCGCGCCCCCTCTGCCGAACTTGCCGCCGAGCTGCAGGCTCATGCACGCCGGCAGTCGGCTGCCCATTCCTACCCGCGAGAGATCGCCTTCCTGGACGCCTTGCCGATGACGGTGACCGGCAAGGTCATGCGCCGGGAGCTGCGCAAGCTGGCCCAGGCCGAGATCGACGCCGGACCTTCGGAGACCCCATCATGAAGCTGACCTCATCCGCGCTACCTTCGTCCGAGCAGTTCCAAGCCAACCGCAAGGCGCATCTGGCGCTGTTGGACACGGCCCGCCAAGCGGCGCAGGCCGCAGCCGAGGGTGGCGGATCCAAGGCGATGGAGCGTCACGTCAATCGCGGCAAGATGCCCCCGCGCGAACGGGTGGCGAACCTTCTGGACCCTGGATCGCCCTTCCTGGAGATCGGCGCCACGGCGGCGCATGGCATGTATGAGGGCGCGGCCCCCTCGGCAGGGGTGATCGCGGGCATCGGTCGCGTGCACGGGCAGGACGTGATGGTCGTGGCCAACGACGCCACCGTCAAGGGCGGTACCTATTACCCGATGACGGTGAAAAAGCATCTCCGCGCCCAGGAAATCGCCGAGGAATGCCATCTGCCCTGTCTCTACCTGGTCGACAGCGGCGGTGCGAACCTGCCCAATCAGGACGAGGTCTTCCCCGACCGCGACCATTTCGGCCGCATCTTCTTCAACCAGGCCCGGATGAGCGCCAAGGGCATCGCCCAGATCGCCGTCGTGATGGGCTCTTGCACCGCCGGGGGCGCCTATGTCCCCGCCATGTCCGACGTCACGATCATCGTTCGCGGTCAGGGCACGATCTTTCTGGCGGGCCCGCCGCTGGTCAAGGCCGCGACCGGAGAGGTGGTTTCCGCCGAGGATCTGGGCGGTGGCGATGTCCATACCCGCCTGTCCGGCGTTGCCGATTACCTGGCCGAGGATGACGCCCATGCCCTGGCCTTGGCACGGCAGGCGGTCCAGCACCTGAACCGCCGCCCGCAGGGCGAGGTCCAGTGGCAGGCGCCCGAGGCCCCGGCCTATGATCCCGACGAGATTTTCGGCGTCGTGCCCGCCGACCTGCGCACCCCCTATGACATCCGCGAGGTGATCGCTCGCATCGTCGACGGCAGCCGCTTTGACGAGTTCAAAGCCCGCTTTGGGGACACTCTGGTTACGGGCTTTGCCCATGTCGAGGGCTGCCCCGTCGGCATCGTCGCCAACAACGGCGTGCTGTTTTCCGAAGCCGCGCAAAAGGGCGCGCACTTCATCCAGCTTTGTTCGCAGCGTGGTATCCCGCTGGTGTTCCTGCAGAACATCACCGGCTTCATGGTCGGCCGCAAATACGAGAACGAGGGCATCGCCCGCCACGGCGCCAAGATGGTGACGGCGGTGGCCACGACCAACGTCCCCAAGATCACCATGTTGGTCGGCGGAAGCTTTGGCGCAGGGAACTATGGCATGGCCGGGCGCGCCTATTCGCCCCGCTTTCTGTGGACCTGGCCCAACAGCCGCATCAGTGTCATGGGCGGGGAACAGGCGGCAGGCGTTCTGGCCACCGTGCGCCGCGAGGGGATCGAACGCGCGGGCGGCACATGGCTGCCTGAGGAGGAGGCCGAGTTCAAGCGCCCCACGGTCGAGATGTTCGAGCGTCAGTCGCACCCGCTCTATGCCTCGGCGCGGCTGTGGGACGACGGGATCATCGACCCCCGCAAGTCGCGCGAGGTGCTGGCCCTGTCGCTGCGCGCCGCGCTGAATGCCCCGCTGGAGCCGACGCGCTTCGGCCTGTTCCGGATGTGATCGGGGGCATGACCCGCACTGCGCCACGGCCGCGCTGCGGGACCCCGGTCCTCCGCGTGCCAACATCTTCTGCACGGGACTGCGGGCGCATGGCCCGCGACGCCCGGCGCCAATTGAAAGGTCAGCCATGTTCGACAAGATCCTGATCGCCAATCGCGGTGAAATCGCCTGTCGGATCATCGACACCTGTCGCCGCATGGGCGTGGCCACGGTCGCCGTCTATTCGGACGCGGACCGCGCCGCGCGCCATGTGGCCATGGCCGACCAGGCGGTGCATCTGGGCGGCCCTGCGCCGGCCGACAGCTATCTTCGCGGCGATGCCATCATCGCGGCGGCGCAGGCCACGGGGGCGCAGGCGATCCATCCCGGCTACGGATTTCTGTCCGAGAATCCGGATTTCGTCGAGGCGGTCGAGGCTGCGGGCTTGGTCTTCATCGGCCCCTCCGCCCGCGCGATCCGTGCGATGGGGCTGAAGGACGCTGCCAAGGCACTGATGGAAAAGGCAGGCGTGCCGGTCGTTCCGGGCTATCACGGGGCCGACCAGGACCCGGACGGGCTGGCGCAGGCGGCGGACCGGATCGGCTATCCGGTGCTGATCAAGGCCGTGGCGGGCGGCGGCGGCAAGGGGATGCGGCGCGTCGACAATCCGGCCGATTTCGCCGAAGCTCTGGCCTCGGCCCGGTCCGAGGCGCAGAACGCCTTTGGCAATGCCGCCGTCCTGATCGAGAAATACGTCCTGCAGCCCCGGCACATCGAGGTGCAGGTCTTTGGCGACGGCACGCGCGCCGTGCACCTCTATGAACGCGACTGTTCGCTGCAGCGCCGCCACCAGAAGGTGATCGAGGAAGCGCCCGCCCCTGGCATGACCCAGGAAATGCGTCGGGCCATGGGCGACGCCGCCGTCCGCGCCGCCGAGGCCATCGGCTATTCCGGCGCCGGCACCATTGAGTTCATCGTGGACGGCAGCGACGGCCTGCGGCCCGATCGCTTTTGGTTCATGGAGATGAACACCCGGCTTCAGGTCGAGCATCCGGTGACCGAGGCCATTACCGGCATCGATCTGGTGGAATGGCAGCTGCGTGTGGCCAGCGGCGAGCCCCTGCCTGCGGCGCAACAGGACCTGACCATCCGCGGCCACGCTTTTGAGGCCCGGCTGTACGCCGAGGACGTTCCTGCGGGCTTTTTGCCCGCCACCGGACGCCTGGCGCATCTGCGTTTTCCCCACGCGGCCCGGATCGAGACCGGCGTGCGCGCGGGCGATGCGATCAGCCCTTGGTACGACCCAATGATCGCCAAGGTCGTCACCCACGGCCCCACCCGGGCGGTGGCGCTGCGCGCGCTGGAACAGGCGCTGGTCGATACCGAGGTTGCGGGGTCGGTCACCAACCTCGATTTCCTGATTGCCCTGACCC
Organism: Paracoccus saliphilus; assembly: GCA_003255745.1. Classification (GTDB taxonomy): domain Bacteria; phylum Pseudomonadota; class Alphaproteobacteria; order Rhodobacterales; family Rhodobacteraceae; genus Paracoccus; species Paracoccus saliphilus_A. The sequence goes on along the minus strand of QKYL01000154.1, from coordinate 75,447 downwards.
GCCACGACGACTTCCGGGCTGGGCAGGTGGACACCGGCCTGATCGCGCGGGACCTGGACGCGCTGGTCGCGGCTGCGGCACCCGATGCGCGGGCCATGGCGCTGGCCGTGGTGGGGCTTGCCGGGCTGGCCGACCCGCAGACGCGCGGCGGCATGACCCTGTGGCAGCCGTTGCGCCGGACCATCGCATGGGAGGGCGGTCAGGCGGTTCTGGAGGTTCTGGGTCCCGGCGCGGCCCGTGTCACGCTGGACGGCCAGCCGCACGAAGTCCGCTGGCAGGGCGACCGCTGGTGGGTCGACGGCGACCTGTGCCGTGAACGCATCGCCTGTCATGCCGCCGGGGTCAGCGTCTTTGGCGGGCACACGGTGCATCTGGCGCCACACGACCCGCTGGCTCGTGCCGGGGCCGATGATGGCGGGGACGGGCTGACCCGATCGCCCATGCCGGGACTGGTCAAGGCGGTGCATGTGACGCAGGGCCAGCGTGTCAGGGCGGGCGATCGGCTGGCGGTTCTTGAGGCCATGAAGATGGAGCACAGTCTGACCGCCGGGCGCGACGGCATCGTGGCCGAGGTTCTGGCGGCAGCCGGGGACCAGGTCGAGGCGGGTGCCGCGCTGATCCGGCTGGACGAGGTCGCCGATGACTGAGCGCGTCGAGATCTTCGAAATGGGCCCGCGCGACGGGCTGCAGAACGAAAAGCGGCAGATCCCCACCCCCGACAAGATCGCGCTGGTGGACCTGCTGTCGCAGGCAGGTTTTCGCCGGATCGAGGTGACCAGCTTCGTTTCGCCCCGATGGGTGCCGCAGATGGCCGATGCGGCCGAGGTGATGGCGGGCATCAGCCGCATGCCGGGCCTGCGCTATGCGGTGCTGACGCCCAACCTCAAGGGTTATCAGGCCGCGCGCGCCGCCCGTGCCGACGAGGTCGCGATCTTCGTCAGCGCATCCGAAGGCTTCAGCCGCGCCAACCTGAACGCCTCCGTCGCCGAAAGCTTGGAGCGTCTGGCGCCGGTTGCCGAGGCTGCGCGGGCGGATGGCATCTTTCTGCGCGGCTATGTCAGCGTCGTGACCGACTGCCCCTTTGACGGGTCCACGGCGCCGGGGCAGGTGGCGCGGGTCGCGGCCGCCCTGCGGGATCTGGGCTGCGCCGAGGTCAGTCTGGGCGACACGATCGGGCAGGGCCGTCCCGAAGCAGTCGATGCCATGCTGGCCGCCGTGCTGGACGAACTGCCACCCGAACGCCTGGCGGGGCATTTCCATGACACGGCCGGGCGGGCCCTGCAGAACGTGGATGTCAGTCTGGCGCGCGGGTTGCGCATTTTTGACGCGGCGGTGGGGGGCCTGGGGGGCTGTCCTTATGCGCCGGGGGCGGCGGGGAACGTCGCGACCGAAGCCTTGGCCGCGCATTTGTCGGCCTTGGGCCTACGTCACGGGCTGGACATGGCGGTGATCGAACGCGCGGCGGTCATGGCCCGCGACCTGAAGGAGGGGCACCATGCCTGAAACGATCCGCATCGACCGGGACGCGCGCGGCGTGGCCACGCTGTGGCTGGCCCGGCCCGACAAGCACAATGCCCTGTCGCGCCAGATGATGGACGAACTGACCGAGGCCGCCGGGACCCTTGGTGCGGACCCAGCGGTGCGTGTCGTGGTGCTGGCGGGCCAAGGCGACAGCTTTTGCGCGGGCGGCGATCTGGGCTGGATGCGTCAGCAGATGCAGGCCGACGAGGCGACGCGGCGCGAGGGGGCGCGGGCGCTGGCCGGGATGCTGTCGGCGCTGAACCTCCTGCCCAAGCCGCTGATCGCGCGCGTACATGGCAACGCCTTTGGCGGCGGCATCGGAGTGATGGCGGTCAGCGACATCGCCATTGTCGCGGCGCCTGCCAAGTTGGGCCTGACCGAGGTGCGGCTTGGCCTGATCCCCGCGACCATAGGCCCCTATGTCGTGGCGCGCATGGGCGAGCCTGCCGCGCGACGGGTGTTCTTTTCGGCCCGGATCTTCGGCGCGGAGGAGGCTGTGGCGCTGAACTTGGCGGCCCGCGTGGTGGCGCCCGAGGAGTTGGACGCCGCGATCGAGGCCGAAGTGGCGCCGTTCCTGCAGGCCGCGCCGGGAGCCGTGGCCGCCGCCAAGGCGCAATGCCGCGCCCTGGGTCCGCGCATCGATGAGGCCGTGATCGAGGACAGCATCGACCGGCTGGTCAAGGTCTGGGAGGGCGATGAGGCGCCCGAGGGGATCGCGGCCTTTTTCGACAAGCGGAAGCCGCACTGGCAGTCCTGACATGAAAGAACCCGCCGCGCGGTGGCGCGGCGGGTTCCATTCTGCCCCTTAAGGGCGATTACATGCCCGAATACAGCGGGAAACGGTCGCAGAGCGACTTGACCTCGGCCCGAACCTTGGCCTCGACCTCGGCATTGCCTTCTTCGCCGTTGGCGGCCAGGCCATCCACGACCTCGATGATCCAACGGGCGATCTGGCGGAACTCCGACTCGGCAAAGCCGCGGGTGGTGCCGGCCGGCGCGCCAAGGCGGATGCCCGAGGTCACGAACGGCTTTTCGGGGTCGAACGGCACGCCGTTCTTGTTGCAGGTGATATGGGCACGGCCAAGCGCGGCCTCGGTCGCCTTGCCGGTCACGCCCTTGGGACGCAGGTCGGCCAGGCAGAGGTGGTTGTCGGTGCCGCCGGACACGATGTCGACGCCGCCCTTCATCAGCTCATCCGCCATGGCGGCCGCGTTCTTGACCACCTGCGCGGCATAGGTCTTGAACTCGGGGCGCAGCGCCTCTCCGAAGGCCACGGCCTTGGCGGCGATCACGTGCATCAGCGGGCCGCCCTGAAGACCGGGGAAAACCGCGCTGTTGATCTTCTTGGCAATCTCGGCGTCGTTGGTCAGGATCAGGCCGCCGCGGGGGCCGCGCAGCGACTTGTGCGTGGTCGAGGTGACGACATGGGCATGCGGCAGCGGCGAGGGGTGCACGCCACCGGCGACCAGTCCGGCGATATGGGCCATGTCCACCATCAGATAGGCGCCGACTTCGTCCGCAATCTTGCGGAAGGCGGCCCAGTCCCAGACCCGGCTATAGGCGGTGCCGCCGGCGATGATCAGCTTGGGCTTGTTCTTGCGGGCACTTTCGGCAACCGCTTCCATGTCCAGCTGGTGATCCTGCTGGCGCACGCCATAGCTGACGACGTTGAACCACTTGCCCGACATGTTCACGGGCGATCCGTGGGTCAGGTGCCCGCCCGAGTTCAGGTCCAGGCCCATGAAGGTGTCGCCCGGCTGCAGCAGCGCCAGGAACACGGCCTGGTTCATCTGGCTGCCGCTGTTGGGCTGCACGTTGGCGTATTCGCAGCCGAACAGTTCCTTGGCACGTTCGATCGCCAGGTTCTCGGCAATGTCGACATACTGGCAGCCGCCGTAATAGCGCTTGCCGGGGTAACCTTCGGCGTACTTGTTGGTCAGGACCGAGCCCTGCGCCTCCATGACGGCGCGGCTGACGATGTTTTCGGATGCGATCAGCTCGATCTCATCGCGCTGGCGACCCAGTTCCTGGGTAATGGCCTGGGCGATATCGGCGTCACGGCTGGCCAGGCTTTCGGTGAAAAAGCCATTGTCGCGGGTAGGGGCGTTCATCTCTCGCGTCCTTCTTTGGCTGGGCGGCTGCGGGTTGACGCCTTCTAACGTAACGTTCTGCTTGCGGAAAGTGACAAAACGACCCTCTTGGCACGGTTGCGACCTTCTGCCCGGCGGGGGTTGTCATCGCCCGGGTGGCGCGTGATGCTGCGCGGCACTTCAGGGGGACGCACGGCCGATGACGCCCAAGATACATTTCACCGGCAGCGAGGCCGCGCCCGCCCGCGCAGCCCTGGCGGTCCTGGCCCACCGCTATGGCAATGCCGACCTTGACCGTGCGCAGGTCGTGGTTGCGCTTGGCGGCGACGGCTTCATGCTGCAGACCCTGCATGCGACGCAGGGGCGGGGTCTGCCCGTCTACGGGATGAATCGCGGCACTGTCGGGTTTCTGATGAACAACTACAGTCCCGACGACCTGCCCGCGCGGCTGGACGCGGCCGAGGAGACGGTCATCAACCCCCTCCGGATGCGGGCCACCTGCGCCGACGGCACCTGCCACCAGGCCTTGGCCATCAACGAGGTGAGCCTGCTGCGCGAGGGGCCGCAGGCGGCCAAGCTGCGCATCCATGTCGATGGCCGGATGCGGATGGAGGAACTGGTCTGCGACGGGGCACTGGTGTCCACGCCGGCGGGGTCGACCGCCTACAACTATTCTGCGCATGGGCCGATCCTGCCCATCGGGTCCGAGGTGCTGGCCCTGACGGCCATTGCGCCTTTCCGCCCGCGTCGCTGGCGGGGGGCGTTGCTGCCCAAGGCGGCCGAAGTCGTGGTCGAGGTGCTGAACCCCGAGCGCCGTCCGGTCATGGCGGATGCCGACAGCCGTTCTGTCCGCCACGTCACCCGCGTTCAGATCCAGAGCGCATCCGACATCCGCCACCGGCTGCTGTTCGACAGCGGACACGGGTTGGAGGAGCGCCTTCTGCGCGAGCAGTTCGTCTAGATTTCACCCGGCGCAGATCTGCTGCAGCGCCAGCCATTGCGGATCGGTCAGCAGCACCGCTTGCATCGTGCCCGCGCGGATGGGGTCGGCCTCGATCAACGGCAGAACGGCAGCCCCGGTCGGATCGATGCTGCGGGCATAAGGTTCGGTCGAAAGCCCGCGTTCGGCAAAGACCGCGGGCAGGATCGACAGGTCTGGACGCGGCAGCGGCTGGTCCAGCAGCTTGTCCCCATAACCCGCCATCGCGTCGCGGGGCAGGGTGCCAAGCGTCATGAGGCGCAGCGACGCCAGCATGCCTGCATGGCGCAGCGCGTCCAACGTCACCGTCTTGTCGTCCCGCGCCAGCCGTGCCGAGATCAGGTGCCCGGCCGCAGCCTCGGGGCTGGGCGTTGCCGACAGCAGGTCATTGCCCAGCACGTACAGATCGCCCGGCAGGCGAAGGGCGCCGTTCAGCGGCCCCGGCAGGACCCGCACCAGCGCCTGGCTGCCGACCAGACCGGGCGTGATCCAGTCCAGTACCTGCTGGCCGGTTCTGCGCTGACAGACCGGACCCATGTCGCGCTCCAGGTCATCCACGACCTGCAGGCCGATGGTTCGGGCCTGGGCGGGCGGGGCGATCCGGGCCGCGTGCCGGATCAGCGCGTCAGGCAGCCAGAAAATGCCCGCCGCCAGCATCGCCAGAATGGCCAGCCCCGTCACCACGCCGCGCAGACGACGGGGAGGAGTTCCACGATGCCGGGCGATTGCCTGGTGCACCCGCTCGATGGCCTCGATCATCAGCGGATCATCGATCTGGACCATCTCATCGGGTTCGGATGAGTTGGGAGAATAGACCGCCGGCATCCGGCCGGGGTTCAACCGCGCCACCGCCGGCAGCGACCAATGCGACAACGGCCGGTCGGATTTAGGGTCCATCAACGTCAGGGTGGCTTCCCCAAGCGATACCACAACCTCGCGCATTGGCGCATCGGGTGTCTCGCGCCATGAGCCCTGCGCCTCGAGCCGTTGGAATTCAGTCAGCGCAGTCATGGCTTTGGCCTTGGGATCGTCCGGTCGGTTCCGCAGAACCATAGCGCCGCGCCACATCGCGTCAATGCGCCACGGGACAGGTAAAGGGGGATTATTCGACTGCGTCGGCGACCCGCATCCCCTTTTCACGCGCCAGCACACGCATCCGCTCCTGAAGCTTTTCAAAGGCGCGGACCTCGATCTGGCGAATCCGTTCGCGCGACACGCTGTAGCGGCTGGAAAGATCCTCCAGCGTCATCGGGTCGTCGCGCAACCGCCGTTCCATCAGGATGTCGCGTTCACGTTCGTTTAGCACGTCCATCGCATCGACCAGCATCCGGCGGCGCGTGTCCAGTTCCTCGTTCTCGGCATAGGCTTCGGCCTGGTTGGCGTCGGTGTCCTCCAGCCAGTCCTGCCACTGCGCGGCCGATTCCCCGTCACCCGAACCGACCTGCGCATTCAGCGAGGCATCGCCGCCAGACAGGCGCCGGTTCATGTCGATGACCTCTTTTTCGGTCACGTTCAATTCGGTTGCGATCTGGGCCACGTTTTCGGGACGCAGATCACCTTCTTCCAGCGCGCCGATCTTGGACTTGGCCTTGCGCAGGTTGAAAAACAGCTTTTTCTGCGCACTGGTGGTGCCCATCTTGACCAGCGACCAGGACCGCAAAATATATTCCTGAATCGAGGCTCGGATCCACCACATCGCATAAGTCGCCAGTCGGAACCCGCGTTCAGGATCGAAGCGCTTGACCGCCTGCATCAGGCCCACGTTGGCCTCGCTTATCACCTCGGCCTGCGGCAGCCCGTAACCGCGATAGCCCATGGCTATCTTGGCGGCCAGACGCAGGTGGCTGGTCACCAGCCGATGCGCAGCCTCGCTGTCCTCGTGGTCGGCCCAGGCCTTGGCCAGCATGTATTCTTCTTCGGGCTCCAGCAGCGGGAACTTGCGGATCTCTTGCAGATAGCGATTCAGACCCTGTTCCGGACTGGGGGCGGGAAGGTTTCCGTAAGTCGCCATGGTCGATACCCTTTCGCAGAGAAAGCCGAACGCAGCCCGCTGCCGCCCAGTTCCGGGCGCGCATCGGGTTGTCGTGCGGCGTCCTGTTCTGCCGCTTTCGGCCGATCTGTAACCTGTGTCCGCGCTTGCCGGCCGTCAAGAGGCCGCGCGAAGCAGATCAAGAAGATCCTGCATGTCGGCGGGCAGCAGGCTGTCAAAGGCCATCGCCTGTCCTGTGACGGGATGGACAAAGCCCAGATGCGCCGCGTGCAGGGCCTGACGGGCGAAGGCTGTCGCCGCCGCTGCCGCAGTACCCAAAGTGCGCGCCGAGGCACGCCGCGCACCGCCATAGATCGGATCACCGATCAGCCTCAGCCCCGCATGGGCCATGTGCACGCGGATCTGGTGTGTGCGCCCCGTTTCCAACCGACATTCGACCAGCATCGCGCATGGCGGCGCACCAAAACGTTCCAGCAGCGCGGCGCGGGTGACGGCGTGCCGGCCCTTGTCGAAATAGACCGCCTGCTTCTGACGGTCAGTCGCGTGGCGCGCCAGGCGGGTTGCAATCTTAAGGATGCCGCCGTCCTCAAAGGTCACCCCGGGCGTGCCGCGCAGGCGGGGATCGGCTGCGTCGATCACCCCGTGCGCCAGAGCCAAGTAACGCCGCTGCGCCGTATGCGCCTCGAACTGGGCGGCCAAGCCGTGATGGGCGCGGTCCGACTTGGCCACGACCAGCAGGCCCGACGTGTCCTTGTCGATACGGTGCACGATGCCGGGCCGCTTTTCCCCGCCGATCCCCGACAGCGAGTCGCCGCAATGCGCCAGCAGCGCATTGACCAGCGTGCCGTTCGGACTGCCGGGGGCAGGGTGAACGACCATCCCCGCCGGCTTGTCGATCACGATAAGGTCATCATCTTCGTGGGCAATGCTGAGAGGGATGGCTTCGGGCCGGGTTTCGACGGGTTCGGGCGGGGCAAGGGCGATCAGGTATTCCTCTCCCTCGGCCACGCGGGCCTTGCCGTCGCGTGCGACACCCTGCGGGCCGGTGACCGCGCCCTCGGCGATCAGCCGCGCCAGGCGTGACCGCGACAGCGCCGCATCCTCTGGCACCGCCAGCGCAAGCGCCTTATCAAGCCGTTCGGGCGGGTTCGCCGGGATGGTCACGGATAGGTTCGACATGGCGGATGATGATACCGACTGGAAGGCTGCAGCGAAAGCCGTCCCGGAACTGCGCTTTCTGAAGGCGCTGGTCAGCGGGCTGGCCCTGGTGATGGGTCTGGGGATGATCGCGGTGGTGGCGCTGTTGTGGATGCGCCTGAACCAGCCGGTGCTGCCCGAACTGCCCGACCGGATTGATCTTCCGCAGGGTGCCACGGCTCAGGCCGTGACCTTTGCCCGCGACTGGATCGTGGTGGTCAGCGACACGGGCGAGGTGCTGCTTTACGACCGCGCGGGCCAGCTGGTCAGCCGGACCGCGCTGCCCTGATCAGTCGGCCTTGCGCGTCGATTCCAGCGCGTCCAGACGGGCCTTCAGGCTGGCGTTTTCCGTCCGGGCCTTGATCGCCATCTCACGCACGGCCTCGAACTCCTCGCGCGTCACGAAGTCCCGGTCCGCCAGCCAGCGGTCAACCCAGCCCTTCATCGCGTTTTCGGCCTCCGAGCGCGCGCCGTGGGCCACGCCCATCGCATTGGTCATCAGTTTCGAGATATCGTCGAAAAAGCGGTTCTGAGTGGTCATGTCACTTGGCCTCTTGTCCTGGTTGCCTCCTATATGGTTCACGGCGCGCCCCGGTTCAATGCGGCGTTCCGTGTTGACACCGCGGCATCGCCCACTAGCGTGCGCGCCGAATTGCAGCCGAGGTTCCATGATCCCCTTTCCCGATATCGCGCCCGAGATCTTCACGATCAACCTGGGCGGACTGTCGCTGTCGCTGCGCTGGTATGCCCTTGCCTATCTGGCTGGGCTGATCATCGGCTGGCGCCTGATCGTCGCCATGATGCGCCGGCCGCGCCTGTGGGGGGACGGGGCGCCCACGGCCCCGGACCGGGTCGACGACCTGCTGACCTGGGTGATCCTGGGGGTGATCCTGGGGGGGCGCCTGGGATTCGTGCTGTTCTATGAACCCGCCTATTACCTGGCGAACCCGGCCGAGATCCTCAAGGTCTGGCAGGGCGGGATGAGCTTTCACGGCGGCTTTGCCGGCGTCATCTTGGCCACCTGGGCCTGGGCGCGGGCGCAGTGCGTGCCGGTCCTGCGGCTGGCCGACGCGATGGCTGTGGTGGCCCCGATTGGCATCTTCTTTGGTCGCATCGCCAACTTCATCAACGCCGAACTGTGGGGACGGCCGACTGACCTGCCCTGGGGCGTCGTCTTTCCCGGCGATGCGGCGCAGGCCTGCGCGGGCGTCGAAGGGCCCTGCGCCCGTCATCCTAGCCAGCTTTACGAGGCCGGCCTGGAGGGGCTGCTTCTGGGTCTGGTCTTGCTGGCGTTGGTCCGCGGGGGCGGCCTGCGCAGGCCCGGCCTGGCGTTCGGGACTTTCCTTGCGGGCTATGGACTTGCCCGTATCTTTGTCGAATTGTTCCGGGTTGCCGATGCCCAGTTCATCACCCCCGAAAACCCGCTTGGGCATGTGCTGGGCGGGCCGGTGATCGGGCTGACGATGGGGCAGGTGCTGTCGCTGCCCATGGTCCTGATCGGCCTGCTGCTGATCTGGCGCGCCCGCAGGCGTCCTGCGGTCGCTGCCACATGACGCCGCTGGCCGGCATCATCGCGGCGCGAATCCGCGCCACGGGGCCGATCAGCCTGGCCGACTACATGCAGATTTGCCTGCTGGACAGCCGGCACGGATATTACGCGACGCGCGACCCTTTCGGGCAGGCAGGCGACTTTGTCACGGCGCCCGAGGTTCACCAGATGTTCGGTGAGATCTGCGGCTTGGCGCTGGCGCAGGCGTGGATGGACCAAGGCCGTCCTGCGCCTTTCACCCTGGCTGAACCCGGCCCCGGACGTGGCACGCTGATGGCCGACCTGCTGCGGGCGCTGCGCGTCGCGCCGGGGATGCGCAAGGCGGCGGAGATCGCGCTGATCGAGGCATCGCCGCATCTCAGACAGGTCCAGACCGCTCGCCTTGGGCATGTCCGGCACTTGGAGGCAGTCAAAGATATGCCGGACAAGCCATTGTTCATGGTCGCAAATGAATTTATCGATGCCCTCCCGATCCGGCAGTTCCAGATGACCGGGCAAGGCTGGAGAGAACGGATGATCGGCCTGTCAGAGGCGGGCGCGCTGACGCTTGGTCTGGGCCAGGTCGTGCCCCTGTCCCGCGACGGCAGGCCAGGCGACATTGTGGAAGACTGCGCCGAGGGCGCGGCTTTTACCGAAACCATCAGTCGCCGAATTGCGGCTGATGGCGGTGCTGCGATCATCATCGATTATGGCGGCTGGAACGGCTTTGGCGACACTTTCCAAGCGCTGCGCAACCACAAAACCGAAGATCCTCTGGCACATCCTGGCGAGGCCGACCTGACGGCCCATGTGGATTTCGCATCGCTTGCGGCGGCCGCCCTGCGGGGCGGGGCGGCGGTGTCACGGCCTGTGCGGCAGGGGGATTGGCTGCTAACCTTGGGGGCCGAGGCGCGCGCCCGCCGGTTGGAGGCAGCCGGGGACGCAAGCGCGATGGCGGCGCTTCACCGCTTGACCCATCCCTCGGAAATGGGTCACCTGTTCAAGGCAATCGCCATCTGGCCCAAAGGAGCGCCCGCCGTCCCAGGTTTTGCGGCGCTGGAGTAGCATGCAGACGACGCTCGAGATCCTGACCCACCCGCTGCTGTCCGACGTAAAACACGGTTTTTTCACTAGAAAAGGTGGAGCCTCATCGGGCCTTTTTGCGGGCTTGAACTGTGGTCGGCGGTCCAGCGATCAAAGCGATATGGTGCAGGTAAACCGTTCCCGTGTCGCCGATGCGATGGGCGTTCCTGCGCAGAATCTGGCAACGGTCAAACAGGTCCATTCCGCCGATGTGGTGACCCTTTCAAAGGGCGACGAGATCAACAAGGTCAAGGAAATTCAGGCAGATGGCCTGGTGACGGCGCGGCGGGACGTGGCTGTGGCCGTTCTGACGGCGGACTGTCAGCCGGTGTTGCTGGCCGATGCTGCGGCGGGGGTGGTGGGTGCCTGCCATGCAGGTTGGCGCGGGGCACTTGGCGGCGTGATCGAGGCCACGGTGGACGCAATGCGGAAGCTGGGCGCGACCGACATCCGCGCGGTCATCGGGCCAACCATCAGCCAACAGGCCTACGAGGTCGGCGACGAGTTCATGGACGACTTTCTTTTAGAGGATCATGATTTTCAGAGGTTTTTCAGCGGTGGTCCCAACGGGCGTCCGATGTTCGACCTGCCCGCATTCGGCCTGATGCGGCTCCGCGCGGCCGGGGTCGAGGCAGAGTGGTCCGGTCATTGCACCTATTCCGACCCGCAGCGCTTTTTCAGCTATCGCCGTGCCACGCATGAAGGGCAGCCGGATTACGGACGCCTGATCAGCGCCATAGCCCTGTAGGGTCCGCGTCACCGCACCTGCCGCACAGGATGGCGACACAGCTTGTGCACCGCTTGCGGGCGCTTCTTCAAGATCGGCGCGGGTCAGCCCGCCTCGCGGACGCGCTCCTCGACGATTTCAAAGGGAACGGCGGGTTCGTCCTTGGCGCCACGGATGACCAGCGAGGTCTTGACCGAGGCTACGTTCGGCGCCGCCGTCAGCTTGTTGGTCAGGAACCGCTGGAACGTCGAAAGGTCGGGCGAGACGCATTTCAGGATAAAGTCGATTTCGCCGTTCAGCATGTGGCATTCGCGGACCAGCGGCCATTCCTGGACCAGCGCCTCGAAGGCGGAAAGGTCGCGTTCGGATTGCGAAGCGAGCCGCACCATAGCAAAGACCTGCACCTCGAACCCCAGTTCGCGGGCGTCCAGAATGGCGTGGTAGCCGCGGATATAGCCCAGTTCCTCCAGCGTACGGACCCGGCGCAGGCAGGGCGGCGCCGAGATGCCGACGCGGCGGGCCAGTTCGACATTGGTCATTCGGCCATCGGCCTGCAACTCGGCCAGGATCTTGCGGTCAATGTCATCGAGTTTGGCGCCGGCCATGATGATCTTTCTTTTGTTTGGTCTTGGCGTTGCCGGAAACTACAATGTGCCCGCGCCTCGCGCAACAATATTTCATGAAATTTGCATGCGCGGCGGAGGGGCCTGATACGTTGCAGTCGGCCGCGCGAGCGATTACCTCATGCACAAACCGGCAAAGAGGCGCAAGATGACCGAACGCAGCCACGTTAAACTTTTGATCATCGGATCGGGGCCTGCGGGCTACACCGCCGCTGTCTATGCCTCTCGCGCCATGCTGGAGCCGATGCTGATCCAGGGAATGCAGCCTGGCGGGCAGCTGACCATCACCACCGAAGTCGAGAACTGGCCCGGCGAGACCGAAATCCAGGGTCCCGAGCTGATGGTTAAGATGGAGGCCCACGCCCTTGCGATGGGGGCCGATGTCGTGACTGACATGGTCACGCGGCTGGACCTGTCGTCGCGGCCCTTTACGGCCGAATGCGACAGCGGTCGGGTGGTCCGGGCAGATGCAGTGATTCTGGCCACCGGCGCGCAGGCGCGGTGGTTGGGCCTGCCGTCCGAAGAAAAATACAAGGGTTTTGGCGTCAGCGCCTGCGCAACCTGCGACGGGTTCTTCTATCGCAACCGCGAGGTCATCGTGATCGGCGGCGGGAACACCGCGGTCGAGGAGGCGCTTTTCCTGACCAAGTTCGCCAGCAAGGTGACGCTGGTTCATCGGCGCGACAGTCTGCGGGCCGAAAAGATCTTGCAGCACCGCCTGCTGAACCATCCCAAGGTCGAGGTGATCTGGAATCACGAGCTGGCCGAGGTCACGGGCGCCGAGACGCCGATGGGCGTTTCGGGTGCGGTCCTGCGCAACCTGCTGGACGGGTCCACGCGGCAGGTCGCCGCTGACGGGATCTTTGTGGCGATCGGCCATGCGCCGGCCAGCGAACTGGTCAAGGACCAACTGGAACTGCACAACGGCGGTTACGTGAAGGTCGAACCGGGCAGCACCCGCACCTCGATCCCGGGCGTTTTCGCGGCGGGCGATCTGACCGACCACGTCTATCGCCAGGCCGTCACCAGCGCAGGAATGGGCTGCATGGCGGCGCTGGATGCCGAACATTTCCTGGCGGCTCAGGATGGAGTCGAAACGGCGCCCGAGCAGCTGGTCGCCAGTATCGCCTGATCCTTTGCCCGCAACGAAAAGGCCCGGACGCTTGTCCGGGCCTTTTTTGTCATCACTGCGTCACCGGCGCATGCGGGACCGTTCGCGGGCCGGACCTTCGCCCGCGTGATCCAGCGCGCCAGAGGGCGCGGTGTTTCGCTCGGTCTGGGCCATGCCCTTCTTGCCGGGGTCCGCGTCGGGATCATCGGGATGAAGCGGCGCGCCGTCTTCCATCATCGGGTTCTGGTCCTGGGCGTCGTCCTTCATCTCCATGGCCCTGCGGGACAGCTCGGCCTGGCTGACCTGATCGTCGCCCCCCGACTGGCGGCGGTCACGTTCGGCCATCGCCCGGTCCAGCGCGGCGTTCAGGTAATCTGCCTTGCTGCGGGTGCCTTCGTTGCCGCCCGCTGGGTTGGCGCCGGCCGGATCGGCCTTGCCGCGCGCCTCGCGGCCCTGACGGTCGCTGATGTCGCGTGCACGGTTTCGGCGATCGCGCAGCAGGGGAATCAGGTCGGACAGCTCCTTGTCGCTGAGGGCGCCCAAGGCGGGCTGACGGGCGCGGTCGGCCAGATCCTGTTCATCCTTGCTGAGGGCGCGCTGTTCTTCGGGGGTTGCTGCATCTTGGCTCATGGCGGATGTCCTTGTCCTCTATGCTCTGGAAATCCAACGGAAGACGGGCTTCAAGGTTCCCGGCGGGCAGATCGGACACAGCCGCCGCAGCGGTTCGACAAAAGCGTTTTCCCAGACTTGAATATCGCTTTGAACGCCGCTAGGACTGCGCCCAAGTGACGCGAGCCGTTCGGGCCGCGTTCGCATTGTGATTGTTCAACCACTCGAGCGCTCGACATGACCCTTTCCAACCACACCCCGATCCCCGAGCTTTACGTCTCGTCCGAGGCGGCCGCCGCGCTGAAGGACGAGGCCGGCCAGATGGCCAGCTGGGACCTGACCGCGCGCCAGATCTGCGACCTGGAACTGCTGATGAACGGCGGCTTCAACCCGCTGAAGGGCTTTCTGACCCAGGCCGACTACGAGGGTGTGGTCGAGAACATGCGCCTGGAATCGGGCGCCCTTTGGCCCATGCCCATCACGCTGGACGTGAACGAGAAATTCGCCGAGGGGCTGGAGCCGGGCACGGACATCGCGCTGCGCGACCAGGAGGGGGTGATCCTGGCGATCATGTCGGTGACCGACAAGTGGGTCCCGAACAAGGCCCGCGAGGCCGAGAAGGTTTTTGGCGCCGACGATTTGGCGCATCCGGCCGTGAACTATCTGCACAACGTTGCGGGTCCCGTCTATCTGGGCGGTCCGATCAAGGGCCTGCAGGCGCCGACGCATTACGATTTCCGCGCCCGCCGCAATACGCCGAACGAATTGCGCACCTTCTTCAAGAAGCTGGGCTGGAGCCGGGTCGTGGCGTTCCAGACCCGCAACCCGCTGCACCGCGCCCACCAGGAACTGACCTTCCGCGCCGCGCGCGAGGCGCAGGCCAACCTGCTGATCCATCCGGTCGTGGGCATGACCAAGCCCGGCGACGTGGACCACTTCACCCGCGTCCGCTGCTATGAGGCGGTGCTGGACAAGTATCCGGCGGCGACCACCAACCTGTCGCTGCTGAACCTGGCCATGCGCATGGCAGGCCCGCGCGAGGCGGTCTGGCACGGCCTAATCCGCAAGAACCACGGCGTCACGCATTTCATCGTCGGCCGCGACCATGCCGGCCCCGGCAAGAACAGCGCAGGCCAGGACTTCTACGGACCCTATGATGCGCAGGAGCTGTTCAAGCAGTACCAGGACGAGATCGGCGTCGAGATGGTCGACTTCAAGCATATGGTTTATGTGCAGGAAAAGGCCAGCTATTATCCCGCCAACGAGGTGCCCGAGGGCGCGACTGTTTTGGACATCAGCGGGACCGAACTGCGCCGCCGCCTGCGCGAAGGTCTGGACATTCCCGAATGGTTCAGCTTCCCCGAGGTCGTGCAGCAGCTGCGCCGCACCTCGCCCCCGCGCGCCAAGCAGGGCTTTACGGTGTTCTTCACCGGCCTGTCGGGTTCGGGCAAATCGACCGTCGCTAACGCGCTGATGGTCAAGCTGATGGAGATGGGTGGGCGTCCTGTTTCGCTGTTGGACGGCGACGTGGTGCGCAAGCACCTGTCGTCCGAACTGGGCTTCTCGAAGGAGCACCGCGACATCAACATCAAGCGCATCGGATATGTCGCGTCCGAGATCACCAAGAACGGTGGGATCGCGATCTGCGCGCCCATCGCGCCCTATACCGCAACCCGCCGCGCCGTGCGCGAGATGGTTGAGGCAGGTGGCGCCTTCGTCGAGGTTCACGTCGCAACCCCCCTGGACGAATGCGAAAAGCGTGATCGCAAGGGGCTGTACAAGCTGGCCCGCGAAGGCAAGATCAAGGAATTCACCGGGATTTCCGACCCTTATGAAGAACCCAAGAACCCCGAGCTGCGCGTGGACACGACCGATATCGACGTGGACGCCGCCGCCCATCAGGTCCTGCTGAAGCTGGAAGGCATGGGCCTGATCGGCCTTAGCTGATCGCGCAATAACTAAAAATCAGGCCCCGGCACATTGCCGGGGCCTTTTCGCGTTTCACCACCGGGTCGCACCGGGCTAGCAAGGGGGCAGGCCATGACATTGCAGGATCAAGCCGCTTTCGGTTGGCAGTCATCGCTAGAGGTCCTGGACATCACGACGGGGGCGCTGCGCGTAGTGCTGCGGACCCCTCGCCTGATCGAGGCGCCAAACTGGCATCCCAACGGATGGTTCCTGGTGAATGGCGACGGGCGGCTGTGGCGTGCCGATACGGTAGGCCTGAGCCCCATCGACACTGGCAGCGCCGAGCGGTGCAACAACGATCACGGGTTTCTGCCCGGTGGCGGGATCATTTTTTCCGCCCATAATGGCAATGGCGCGGGCATGCATGTCCATGACGCGCAAGGCTTGCGCCCCCTGCCGCAGCTGCGTCCCAGCTGGTGGCACGGGGCCAGCCAGCGACACCTGACCTATGCCTGCGTGCGCGGCAGAGATCGGATCGTGCGAATCGCTCGCAGCGACCTGAACGGCAGGAACGAGGTGGTGCTGACGCCGGGGGAAGCCCATCACGACGGCCCGGATTTTTCAGCCTGCGGGCAGTTCATCTGGTTCAACTCGGACGCGACAGGCCATGCGCAGATCTGGCGCATGAAGCAGGATGGCACGGATGCGGCACCAGTCTTTCGGGATGACAATGTGAACTGGTTTCCGCATCCATCCCCCTGCGGAGGGCATGTGGTTTATCTGGCCTACGCGCCGGGAACCGAAGGGCATCCGCGCGACCAAGATGTGTCGCTGTGGGTCATGCGACCCGATGGGACCGGACGGCGCAAGCTGCTGGACCTGTTCGGAGGGCAGGGCACGCTGAACGTGCCCTGCTGGTCGCCTGATGGACGGGCATTCGCCTTTATGCGCTATGCGCGCCAGACATGAGCCTCAATGGGCGCTGACCGGCGACAGTTCGTTCTGGCGCGCCAGCATGAAGGCCGTGTTGCGATCCTGAACCAGCGCCAAGCGTTCGCCGTCGGTGTCATGCACGGCATACATCGTCTCGACGCCGGGCAGCTGGTCGCGGATATCGGCTGGCAGCGTCTCGGTCGCAACGGTGCGGATGTAGACGGTCTGGGTATTCTCGGCGTCACCGAAGTTGAATTTGCTGTTCATGGTGATCCCCCCTTATTTGCGGCTGATCGGTATGGTCTTGACGATCTGCTGAGGCTGGACCCGACGCAGATCGACATGAAGAAGCCCGTTTTCCATGGCGGCCGAGACAACCTCGACCCCGTCGGCCAGCACAAAGCTGCGCTGGAAGGCGCGGGCGGCGATGCCGCGATGCAGGAAGACACGGTTGTCATCAAGCTCGGGCATGCGGCCCCGGATGACAAGCTGCCGGTCCTCGGTGGTGATGGCCAGGTCGGGTTCCGAAAATCCCGCAACGGCCAAGGTGATACGGAACCCGTCGGGTGCCATGTGTTCGATGTTATAGGGCGGATAGCCCTCGGCCCCTTTGGCGGCGCGTTCCGCCAGGCGTTCCAGCTGGTCAAACCCCAGCAGATAGGGATGCGCCCCCAAGGAAATCTTTGTCATCTCAGCCCTTTGCGTTGAAGCGACTGTCCGGCCAAGGCCCCGCAACGGCGACCTTTCCGGTATCTTCAATATGGTAACGTCACGGGCGCGCCGCAAGATCCCGCGTGTTTCAGGACGGGGGCGTCATGCCGCAGGCAACCATCGCGCGGCGGATCGCCGTGCCCGATCCGACCAACGGAAAGCTGGTGGTGATCTGTCCCGAGGTGATCTGTGCCTGATGCCCCTCCAGCAGAGCCTCCAGCAGGTTCGAGCCAGGATCGGCCTGGGCGTGATGGACCTGTCCCTCCGCCGTGAAGGCCACGTCCAGTCGCGATCCGTCAACGCCCAGCACCACAGAATTGTCCACGCCCGTCACCTCGACCAAGCCCGGCTGCCCCCTGCGGCAGCGATAGCTGAGGGTGCGGCCATGGATCTGCACCGTGGCGGCGTGTGCATCGGCGCCCGGCGTCGCGGTTACGGTCCATCCGCCGATCGGCTGGCGCGCCACCACGGCGGTTTGGCATTCGTGCGGCGGACAGTCCACCGGCGCGCTGCCCGAGGCGGTGAAGGCAGAGCAAGGCGGCGGGCAGCGTTGCGGAACGGGCTGGGCAGAGGCTGGGGCGGCAAGGATCAGAATGGCGATGCCGAGGGCAGCGGCTGACTGCATGACGGAACTCCGGGCAGGACGAACACGAAAAACCGACGAACCGAGATGACCCAAGGTTGCCCCGATTGCCAAGGTTTGGCAATGGGTTGCCGCAGGGGAAGCGCCGATTTTCATTGGTCAGCGCAAGGATCCTGTTAACATGGCACCCTCTTCGGGCTATATGTTTCATTACAAGGCCACGCGCTTCAGCAGAGTCCGTCCCATGAACATGCAGCACTCGATGACCCATGACGAGATCACCCGCGCCCGGCTGGAGGCCCTGCGCTGCGAGCATCGCGACCTGGACCAGGCCATCGCCGCCCTGCAGGACCAGCAGCTGACATCGTCCTTGGCGCTGCAGCGCCTCAAGAAGCAAAAATTGGCGCTGAAGGACCGCATCGCGCGGCTGGAAGACGAGCTGACCCCCGACATCATCGCCTGATTGCGACCCGCGCGCGCCCGCGCTATGCGAGGGCGCAACGGACGCTGATGGGGACAAGCGATGGACAGACCGGTGGGAATCATCATGGGCAGTCAGTCTGACTGGCCAACCATGCGCGAGGCGGCGACGATCCTGGACGAACTGGGGATCGGATTTGAGGCGCGGATCGTCAGCGCCCATCGCACCCCGGACCGGCTGTGGACCTATGGCAAGACCGCCGTCGAGCGGGGCCTGCGCGTCATCATCGCGGGCGCGGGCGGCGCGGCGCATCTGCCCGGCATGATGGCGTCCAAGACGCGCGTGCCGGTGATCGGCGTCCCTGTCCAGACCAAGGCGCTGTCCGGGGTGGATTCGCTTTATTCGATCCTTCAGATGCCCAAGGGCTATCCGGTGGCGACCATGGCCATCGGCGCGGCCGGGGCCGCCAATGCGGGGCTGATGGCGGCGGGCATCCTGGCGCTGTCGGATGCCGATCTGGCCGCCCGTCTGGAGGCTTGGCGCGACGCGCTGTCTGCCTCGATCCCCGAGGAGCCGCGCGATGAGTGAGATCCGGACCATCGGCATCCTGGGCGGCGGCCAGTTGGGCCGCATGCTGTCGGTTGCGGCCAGTCGGCTTGGGCTGCGCTGTCACATCTTCGAACCCGGCGCGGCGCCGGCGGGTGACGTGGCCTGGCGCGTGACCAATGCCCCCTACGAGGACGAAGCGGCGCTGCGCGAGTTCGCGCTGTCAGTCGATGTCATCACCTATGAGTTCGAGAACGTGCCGACCAGCGCGCTGGACCTGCTGGAATCGATCCGCCCGATCCGCCCCAATCGTCGCGCCCTTGCGGTCTCGCAGGACCGGCTGACCGAAAAGACGTTCCTGAACGACATTGGCCTGACAACCGCACCCTTTGCCGACGTGCCCGATCAGGCGGCGCTGGAGGGGGCCATCGCGCAGATCGGCCGGCCGTCGATCCTCAAGACGCGGCGCATGGGCTATGACGGCAAGGGCCAGGTCCGCATCGGCAAGGACGGGCAGGCGGATTGGACCGGGGCGCCGTCGGTGCTGGAGGGCTTCGTCGCCTTCACGGCCGAGATCAGCGTCATCATCGCGCGCGGCGCTGACGGGCAGGTAGCGGCCTTCGATCCCGGCCTGAACGTCCACGAAGGCGGCATCTTGCGCACCACCACCGTGCCCAGCGGCCAGCCGGCGCGTGTCTCGACCGACGCGGTCCTGATCGCCGCCCGGATCGCGAATGCGCTGGACTATGTCGGCGTTCTGGGGGTCGAGATGTTCGTGACGCCGCAGGGCCTGATCGTGAACGAGATCGCGCCGCGTGTGCACAATTCCGGCCACTGGACACAAGCCGGCTGCGCCGTCGACCAATTCGAGCAGCACATTCGCGCCGTGGCAAGCTTGCCCCTGGGCGACGGCAAGCGTCACGCCGACGTCGTGATGGAAAACCTGATCGGCGATGACATGGATCGCGTGCCGGACCTGTTGCGCGCGCCGCGGACGCAAGTGCATCTTTATGGCAAGGGCGAGGCGCGTCCGGGCCGCAAGATGGGCCATGTGAACCGGATCAGCGGCTAGGTGCGTGCGCTTTCCCCGAACCTGACCACTGGAACCGCCCCGCGGGGGTCCGGGGGCGACCAGCCCCCGGCCGTCGCGGGACGCAATCCTATTCGGCCGCCTGCTTGACCGCCGTTTCGGACCCCGACTTCATTCGGAAGCCGCGCTCAAGTTGGTCGAAGGGCGCCACCGGATAGTCGCCCGAAAAACAGGCATCGCAATATTGCGGGCATTTGCTGTTGCGCCCCTCGGCCTCGCCCACCGCGCGATAAAGCCCGTCCAGCGAGACAAAGGACAGGCTGTCCACGCCGATCCAGTCGCGCATCTCTTCGGTGGACATGTTCGCCGCCAGCAGCTTGTCGCGGTCGGGCGTGTCCACGCCATAGAAGCAGGGCCAGGATGTGGGGGGCGACGCGATGCGAAAGTGCACCTCGGCCGCACCCGCGTCCAGGATCATGTCCTTGATCTTGCGGCTGGTTGTGCCGCGCACCACGCTGTCGTCGACCAGCACCACGCGCTTGCCCGCGATCAGGGCGCGGTTCACGTTCAGCTTCAGCCGGACGCCCATGTTGCGGATCTGCTCGGACGGCTCGATGAAGGTGCGGCCCATGTACTGGTTGCGAATGATCCCCATGCCATAGGGAATGCCCGATTCCTGCGCAAAGCCGATGGCAGCCGGGGTGCCGCTGTCGGGCACCGGGCAGACCAGGTCCGCCTCGACGGGCGCCTCGCGGGCAAGTTCCACGCCGATCTGGCGGCGGGTTTCATAGACCGAGCGCCCGCCGATGATGGAATCGGGGCGCGAGAAATAAACGTGTTCAAAGATGCAGAACCGGCCCGTCGACGGCCCGAAGGGGCGCGATGAGACAACCTCGCCCTTGGAGATGACAACCATCTCGCCCGGCTCGATTTCGCGCAGGAACTCGGCGCCGATGATGTCCAGAGCGCAGGTTTCCGAGGCCAGAACATAGCCGTCCTCGCCTACGCGGCCCAGGACCAGAGGGCGTACGCCCAAGGGGTCGCGCACGCCGATCAGCTTGGTGCGGGTCATGGCGATGACGCTGAAGGCGCCCTCGATCCGGCGCAGCGCGTCCTTCATCCGCTCGGGGATGTTGCGCTGAATGGACCGCGCCATCAGGTGGATGATGCATTCGCTGTCCGAGGAGGACTGAAAGATCGAGCCGCGCTCGATCAATTCGCGCCGCAGTGCATGAGCATTGGTGATGTTGCCGTTATGGGCGATCGCGCAGCCGCCCATGTGGAATTCGCCGAAAAAAGGCTGAACGTCGCGGATCGCGGTGTTGGCCTTGGTCCCGGCGGTCGAATAGCGCACATGGCCGATGGCCAGCGAGCCGGGCAGGGTCGCCATCAGTTCGGGCTTGGTGAAGTTGTCGCGGACATAGCCGAAGCGATGCGCGCTGTTGAACCCATGTTCGGGGTCGTGGGCCACGATGCCGCCGGCTTCCTGGCCGCGGTGTTGCAGGGCATGGAGCCCCAGGGCGACGAAGTTCGAGGCATCGGCCACGCCGATGGCACCGAAGATCCCGCACTCTTCGTGCAGTCGGTCCGAATCGAACGGATGGGCCAGGAAGGGTTGCATCGGCACGTCCTGTGATGGCTGGGGGCTGTCGAGGGGTATGTAGTCCTGCCCGCCCATAAAGTCACGCCCCCGCAGCGGGGCGGGGGCGCTTTTTCGTCATGAACCTGTCGTGTTCAGGCCGGCCCGCCCGGTATCCTGCCTTAGTTCGAGGCCGGGGGCGTGGCGGTCGGGCTGACGGCGGCATCCTGGGCGGTGCAGGCGCGGACCATCTGTTCATAGCGGCCGACGATCCAGCCCGGCGCGTCCTGGGGGATCTGTTCGTCCATCTGGCCGCGCATCCGTTCAAACACCTGGGCCGAGCGCGATTCCTCGACCATCGCCACGGTCTGGCTGGTCATGACCCGGTCATAGACGATGAAGGCGATCGCGACCAGCAGGATGCCCCGGGCCACGCCGAACAGGAAGCCGATCCCCTGGTCCACCCCGCCCAGTGCTGAACGCTGGACCACGCTGGAAAACAGCGGCGTGATGATCGAGAAGACCACCAGCGCCAGCGCAAAGACCGCGGCAAAGGCCGCGATGGTGGCCAGTTCGCAGCTGTCGCCCATGAAGCGGTCCAGGACCGGCAGTTGCGCCACCATCGGCCGCACCGTCGGCGCGAACAGAAAGGCCAGGATCGCCGCGCCGATCCAGCCCAGGATGGCCAGCGATTCGCGCACGAACCCGCGCGACCAGGCGAGGATCGCCGAGAGGATGATGACACCCGCCACCACGGCGTCGATGATCGTAAAGCCGTCCATGTTCCTGTCCCTTGCGCCGGTTTTCTTTGTCGATCAGGCGGTTCAGCCGGCGCCGAAGACCTCGCCCACAAATGCCGTCAGGTCGGTGATGCGCCTGAGCGCCATTCCGGACCCGTTCTTGTCTGGTCCCTCGACCTTGGAGGCGTCAGGTAAAATCGCTTGTGAAAAACCAAGTTTCTGCGCCTCTTTCAACCGGTTTTCGGCCTGTGCGACGGGGCGCAGCGCCCCCGAAAGGCTGATCTCGCCAAAAAGGACGGCATCGGGAGGCAAGGGGCTGTCCTCGCGCGCCGACAGAAGCGCGCCGGCGATGGCCAGGTCGGCGGCGGGTTCCGCGACCTTCATGCCGCCCGCCACGTTGAGAAAGACGTCGAGGCCCGCGAAGGGGATGCCGCAGCGCGCCTCCAGCACCGCCAGGATCGTGCTGACGCGGCCGCTGTCCAGCCCCACGACCGTGCGCCGGGGACTGGCGAGGGTCGAGGGCGCGACCAGGGCCTGAACCTCGGTCAGGACGGGGCGGGTGCCCTCGATGCCCGCAAAGACCGCGCTGCCGGCGATGGGCTGGCCGCGTTCCGAGAGGAACAGCGCCGAGGGGTTGGCGACCTCGGAAAGGCCCGCGCCGGTCATCTCGAAGACGCCGATCTCGCCCGAGGGGCCGAAGCGGTTCTTGACCGAGCGCAGGATGCGGAACTGGTGGCCGCGCTCGCCCTCGAAATAAAGGACGGTGTCGACCATGTGCTCGACCACGCGGGGGCCGGCGATCTGGCCTTCCTTGGTGACGTGGCCCACCAGGATGACGGCGACGCCGCGCCGCTTGGCAAAGGTCACCAGCTCATGTGCGGCGGCGCGGACCTGGGCCACGCTGCCCGGCGCGGCCTCGACCGTGTCGGACCACAGCGTCTGGATCGAATCGATCACTGCAACGTCCGGGCGTTCCGCGTCCAGCGTTGTCAGGATGTCGCGCAGGTTGGTTTCCGCGCCAAGCCGCATGGGCGCATCCGCCAGGCCAAGCCGTTGCGCGCGCATACGGACCTGGGCACTGGCTTCCTCTCCGCTGAAATAGATGGCCTGAAGGTCGCGGCGCGAAAAGGCCGCCGCCGCCTGCAGCAGCAGCGTCGATTTGCCGATGCCCGGATCGCCACCGACCAGAAGGGCCGAGCCCGGGACAAGACCGCCGCCCAGGACGCGGTCGAATTCCTCCATCCCCGAAAGGCAGCGGGGCGGGGGCGGTTCGCTGGTGGTCAGACCTGAAAGAGGCACGGCACGGCCCTTGGCTGCGCCCAGGCCGCGGCCCGGACCCTGGGACAAGGGCCCTTCCTCGACGATGGTGTTCCAGGCATTGCAGGCGTCGCAGCGTCCGGCCCATTTCTTGTGGGCCGCGCCGCAGGCGGTGCAGGTGAAGGCGGTGACGGATTTTGCCATGCCCCTCATGTGGCACCCGCCGGCGGGCGTCGCAAGATGGGTTTTTTGCGCAACGAAGACGCCGCTCACGCCTTTGTCGGCTTGAAATCCGGGGTCGGCGGGGTCAGGGTCCGGGCGGAAATTCAGGGGCTTGGACCATGGCCATAGGCTTTTCGCGCTACGAATTCATGATCGCCTGGCGCTATCTTCGGGCCCGGCGTGCCGAAGGCGGGGTCAGCGTCATGACCTGGATCAGCCTGATCGGTATCGCCCTGGGGGTGATGGCGCTGATCGCCACGCTGGCGGTGCGCGCGGGGTTCCGGGCCGAGTTCGTGGACACGATCCTGGGGGCCAACGCGCATACGACCGTTTACATGGCGCCGCAGCAGATCACGAACGAGTACACCGACGACGTCTATGTCGTGCCGGGCCGGATCGCCGATTACGAGGAGATGGCGGCGCGGCTGGCCGAGCTTCCAGGTGTCACCCGCACCGCCGCCGTGATCAAGGGGCAGGTCATGGCCAGCGCCAACGACAGCTCGAACGTGGCCGAGGTGTTCGGCATACGCCGCGCCGACCTGGAGGCGATGCCGCGGATCGTGGACCCCCAGACCTCCTATGGCGACCTGGACCGGTTCGGCGAGGGGATCGCCATCGGGTCGGGCATCGCGCGCGAGCTGGGCGTGGGTGTGGGCGACCGCATCCGGCTGATCGCGCCCGAGGGCGCGCGGACCGCCTTTGGAACCACCCCGCGGGTCAGCGCCTATGAGGTGACCTATGTGTTCAGCGCCGGGCGCTATGACATCGACCGGACGCGCATCTACATGCCGCTGGAGGAGGCGCAGTCCTATTTCAACCGCGAGGGTGTCGCCGATGAGATCGAGGTCTTTGTGAACCGGCCCGAGCAGGTGGACGAATGGACCCTGCCGCTGATGCAGGCGGCGGGTGAGGGCGCGCAGGTCTGGAACTGGCGCGACGCGTCCGGGTCCTTTCTGTCGGCGCTGGACATGGAAGATGACGTGATGTTCGTCATCCTGTCGGTGCTGGTGCTGATCGCGTCGATGAACATCACCAGCGGGCTGATCATGCTGGTCAAGAACAAGGGCCGCGACATCGGGATCCTGCGCACGATGGGCCTGACCGAGGGATCGGTGCTGCGGGTGTTCTTCCTGTGCGGCGCCTTCACCGGCATCATCGGCACGCTTGCCGGGGTGGTGCTGGGGGTGGTGCTGGCGCTGAATGTCGAGAACATCATGGCGGCCCTGAACGCGCTGACCGGCGGCGGCGCCTGGCAGCCCGAGGTGCGCGGCATCTATCGCCTGCCGGCCGATCTGCGGGCCTGGGACATCGCCCGCGCCGTTGGCCTGTCGCTGACGCTGTCCTTTATCGTCACGATTTTTCCCGCGCGCCGTGCCGCCCGGATGAACCCGGTGGAGGCCCTGCGCTATGAATGACGTGCTGCGGCTGGAGGGGGTCGCCAAGACCTATGCCAAGGACGGGCCCGCGCCCGTCACCGTGCTTTCGGCCCTGGACCTGAGCGTCGCGCGCGGCGAGGTCGTGGCCCTGGTGGCGCCGTCGGGGGCGGGCAAGTCGACCCTGCTGCATATCGCGGGGCTGCTGGACACGCCCGATGCGGGGCGGGTGGTCCTGTCGGGGCGCGACATGACCGGGCTGCCGGACCGTGCGCGGACCGAGGCGCGGCGGCGCGAACTGGGCTTTGTCTATCAGTTTCACCACCTGCTGCCGGAATTCAGCGCGGCCGAGAACATCGTCCTGCCGCAGTTGGCCAACGGCGTCGGCGCGCGGGACGCAAAGGCACGGGCGGCGGACCTGCTGGGCCGCGTGGGGCTGGCGCACCGGGCGGATCACCGTCCGGCGCAGATGTCGGGGGGAGAGCAGCAGCGCGTGGCCTTTTGCCGGGCGCTGGCCAACGGGCCGGCCCTGCTGCTGGCGGATGAGCCTACGGGCAACCTGGACCCCGAAACCTCGGACCGGGTGTTCGACGTGCTGATGGGGCTGGTGCGCGAAACCGGGCTGTCGGCGCTGATCGCCACGCATAACCATGCGCTTGCGGCGCGGATGGACCGGATCGTGCGGTTGGCCGGGGCGGCCTGATCGTTGCACCCGCGCCGGCGGCGGTGCAAACTGTGCGGACAATAAACCTGAAGGGGGCAGCGATGCGGGCAGTGATGATGGCGGGGATATCGGGGCTGGCCCTGGCGGGACTGGTGGCGGCCTGCGCGCCCGAGGCGGCGCCCACGGGGGCCGCGCGTGATTATGCGGATTACTGCGCCGCCTGCCACGGGCCGGCCGGGCGCGGCAATGGCCCGGCGGCGGTGGGCATGCAGCCCGCGCCGGCCGACCTGACGCAGCTGGCGGCGCAGAACGGCGGCGTCTTTCCCAAGTCCCGCGTGATGGGGCAGCTGGTCGGCTATACGATGGGCCGCAGCGAATCCCACATGCCGGTTTTTGACGCGCTGCGCGAGGGGCCGGTGGTGATGTATGACGACGGTTCCGGGCAGCGGGTGGCGACGCCGGCGCGGCTGGTCGCGATGGCCGATTACCTCCAGACGCTGCAAAAGTAACCCATGCGCCGGATGATGCTGGGCGCGGCGCTGGCGACAGGACTGGCAGGTCCGGGCGCGGCCGATCCGCTGGAGCGGTTCGGGACGACGATGAAGTATGGAATGCCGCTGGCGGCGGCGGTCTGTGCGGCGGATCAGGACCGGCTGGAGGATTTCGCCATCCGTGGCGCTGTCCAGGTCGGCCTGGTGCTGGCGCTGAAGGCGTTGACCGATGGTTCCGGCCTGGGGCAGCGGCCCACGGGCGAAGGGCGCGGCTTTCCCTCTGGCCATGCGGCAGCGGCAGGGTTCGGCGCGGCCGACCTGGCGGGCAAGTGTTTCGTGGACGAGCCGGCCTTGGGCGCGGTCGCCTATGGCGCGGCGGGGCTGACCGCCTTCAGCCGGGTGCAGGCGGGCGAGCATAGCACAGAGCAGGCCCTGGCCGGCAGCCTGATCGGCATCAGCCTTGGGGCCGCCAGCTTCGGCATCGGGTCTGAGGGCGCCGCGATCAGCTTTGGCCTGCAGTTCTAGCGCAGGACGACGCGGGGACTGTCGGTGCGGGGGCCGGCCTTGCCGATGACTGCGGCCTCGGCAAAGCCGTGGCGGGCAAAGGCTGCCCGCACCTGGTCCAGCGCCTCGGGCGCGCAGGCGACCATCAGGCCGCCGCTGGTCTGCGGATCGGTCAGCAGCGCGCGGTCGGCATCAGGGAAACCCCCGGGCAGGGCGACGCCGTCGGAATAGCTGGCCCAGTTGCGGCCCGAGGCGCCGGTGACGTGACCGGCGGCGATCATCGCCTCGATCCCCGGCAGCCTGGGGACCGCCTGCCAGTCGATGTGCAGGTCGCAGCCGGAACCGCGCGCCATCTCCAGCGCGTGCCCGCCCAGGCCGAACCCCGTGACATCGGTCATGGCATGCACCCCGTCGATCGCGGCAAGGTCGGGCCCGGGCAGGTTCAGGCGGGTCGTCACCTCGATCATTCGGGCGTAGCCCTGGGCGTCCAGGGCGCCCTTCTTGAGCGCCGCCGACATGACGCCCACGCCCAGGGGTTTGCCCAGCACCAGAAGATCGCCTGGTCGGGCATCGGCATTGCGCTTGAGCCGCGCCGGATCGATCAGGCCCAGAGCGACAAGGCCATAGATCGGTTCGACCGAATCGATGGTATGGCCGCCGGCGATGGGAATGCCCGCCGCGCGGCAGACATCGGCGCCGCCGTCCAAAATGCGCGCGATCGTCTGGTGCGAGATCGCGTTGATCGGCATGCCGACGATGGCCAGCGCCAGGATCGGCGTCGCGCCCATGGCATAGACGTCGCTGATCGCGTTGGTCGCGGCAATGCGGCCGAAATCGAACGGGTCGTCCACGACCGGCATGAAGAAGTCCGTCGTGGCGACCAGCGCCTGGTGGTCGTTCAGCTGATAGACGGCTGCGTCGTCCGAGGTTTCAATCCCGACCAGCAGCTGCGGCGGGACGGGCAGGGCGGCGCTGCCGCGCAGCAGGCCCGACAGCACGCCCGGCGCGATCTTGCAGCCGCAGCCGCCGCCATGGGCCAGCGAGGTCAGCCGGGGTTCGGCGGTCTGGGTCGGGATCATCGGCGTCTCCTGCGATGGGTCGGGGCGCAGCATAGCGTCCCGGCCGGGATGTTCCAGCGCCTGCCGGTGCTATCTGCTTGCAGGCAGGGGCCACGGCGACTAGAACGGCGGAAATTTTCAGGCCGCCGACGGATCGGGGGCCCTTCTTGCTATGAGGACGATGATGCAGGTCAAGGAATCCCTGAACGAAGGTCTGAAGCGGGGCTACCAGTTCACGCTGCCCGCCGCCGAGCTGGCCGCCACGGTCGACGCCAAGCTGAAAGAGGCGCAGCCCGAAGTCGAGATGAAGGGCTTTCGCAAGGGCAAGGTCCCGATGGCCATGCTGAAAAAGCAGTTCGGTCCGCGCATCCTGGGCGAAGCCATGCAGGACGCCATCGACGGCGCGCTGCGCGACCACCTGGAAAGCTCGGGCGATCGTCCGGCGACCCAGCCCAAGGTCGAGATGGTGAACGGCGACGGCTGGAAAGAGGGCGACGACGTCGTCGTCAACGTGTCCTATGAAAAGCTGCCCGAGATCCCAGAGGTCGACCTGACCACGCTGTCGCTGGAAAAGCTGACCGTGCCGGCCGGGGAAGAGGCCATCACCGAGGCGCTGGCCAACCTTGCGAAGTCGTCGCAGGCCTTCGAGGAGCGTCGCAAGGGCAGCAAGGCCAAGGAAGGCGATCAGGTCGTGATCGACTTCAAGGGCTTCGTGGACGGCGAGGCATTCGAGGGCGGCGAGGCCGAGGATTATCCGCTGGTCCTGGGTTCGAACAGCTTTATCCCCGGCTTCGAGGATCAGCTGGTCGGCACCAAGGCTGATGACGAGGTCAAGGTCGAGGTTAGCTTTCCTGAGGAATACGGCGCCCCGCACCTGGCCGGCAAGGCCGCAACCTTTGAATGCAAGGTCAAGTCGGTGAAGGCCCCCAAGGAGGCCGAGATCGACGACGAGCTGGCCAAGAAGTACGGCGCCGAGGACCTGGACGGTCTGAAGAAGCAGATCGCCGAGCGCCTTGAGGCCGAATATGCCGGTGCCGCGCGCGCGGTCATGAAGCGGTCGCTGCTGGATCAGCTGGACGAGAAGGTCAAGTTCGACCTGCCGGAATCCCTGGTCGAGGCCGAGGCATCCCAGATCGCCCACCAGCTGTGGCACGAGGAAAACCCCGAGGTTCACGACCACAACCACGGCTCGATCGAGCCGACCGAGGAGCACAAGACCTTGGCCGAGCGCCGGGTGCGCCTTGGCCTGCTGCTGGCCGAGATCGGCCAGAAGGCCGAAGTGACAGTGACCGACCAGGAGATGACCCAGGCTGTCCTGCGCGCCGCCCGTCAGTATCCGGGGCAAGAGCGTCAGTTCTTCGAGTTCATCCAGCAGAACCAGGGCGCCCAGCAGCAGCTGCGCGCGCCGATCTTCGAGGACAAGGTTGTCGACCACATCGCCGAACAGGCGAAGGTCGAGGAAAAGACCGTATCCAAGGAAGAGCTGGAAAAGGCCGTCGAGGCGCTGGACGAGCTGTAAGCCCGGCCTGAGGCTGAAACCGAAAGAGGGGCCGCATCAGCCGATGCGGCCCTTTTTTGTCCCTTCGGCGCGCGCATCGACCGAAGGTGATTGCGCCAAGAAGAAGCGGCATCGCGGTCCCTTGAGTTGAGCAGCGGATCGCACTAGGTCAGGGCCATGGAAGCGACCTTGCACCTGATGAAGCTTTGTGTCGGCGCCGAGGCGCCCGAGGATCTGGCCGCTTGGCAGGCGCAGCGCTTTGGCGCGGGTCCTGCAATGCATGTCACCCGCATGTGGCCCAAGCGCGAGGCCGAATTGCTGGCCGGCGGGTCGATCTTCTGGGTGTTCAAGGGTACGATGCTGGCGCGTCAGCGCATCCTGTCGCTGGAGCGGATCGAGGGTGGGGATGGCATCCTGCGCTGCGGCCTGATGCTGGACCGCGATTTGGTCCGGATCGCGGCGGTGCCGCGCCGGCCGTTCCAAGGCTGGCGCTATCTGGCTGCGGGCGATGCCCCGCCCGACCTGCCGCGCAGCCGGGCGGCGGAGGAGCCGCTGCCGCCAGCAATTGCGGCCGCGCTGGCCGAGATGGGCCTGCGCTGAGGCTTGACGCTGCGCGCGGCTTGGGCTACCCGGACAGCAAGGCGGGTGTAGCTCAATGGTAGAGCAGAAGCTTCCCAAGCTTACGACGAGGGTTCGATTCCCTTCACCCGCTCCAAATCCCCAACCCATTTTCTGCAATGCGTGACCTGCCCGATCTTTATCTGATGCGGCATGGCGAAACGCTGTGGAATGCCGAAGGCCGGCTTCAGGGCGCCCTGGACGCGCCGCTGACCGTTCGGGGGGTGCGGCAGGCCGGGTGGCAGGCCGAGTTGGTCCGCGACGTTGCGGGCCTGCGCCTGTCCAGCCCGCAGGGCCGGGCGTTGCGGACGGCGGAACGGGTATATGGCGCCAATGGTTTCACAGTTGATCCGCGCCTGTCGGAAATCGGTATCGGCGTTTTTGCAGGGCGCCTTCTGGTGGACCTTCAGCGCGATCATCCGGACCTGTTTGCCGGGCCGCCGCTGGCTTGGTACGACCGTTGCCCGGAGGGAGAGGGGCTGGCGGCACTGGCCCTGCGATGCCGGGGCTTTCTGTACGCACTGACGGGGCCCGCCCTGATCGTCAGCCACGGGATCACGCTGCGCATGCTGCGGGTGCTGGCCCTGTCGCAGTCGATCGCGCGGCTGGCCGAGGGCGAAATGCGCCAAGGCGCGGTACATCTGATCCGGCGCGGACAGTGCCGGACCTTGAGGCATCCAGAGGACCTTGACTGAGCCGGACGGTTTTTTGGTCTTGCCAAGCCGCGTTTTGCGGGCTTTATGCTGCGCGTGTCGCCTTGTGCGATGGCCCGTTAGCTCAGTGGTAGAGCGTCCCGTTTACACCGGGCCGGTCGGCAGTTCGAATCTGTCACGGGCCACCAGACACTTGCAGCGATATGAATTTGATCCGGCGGCGCAGAACCGTTGGAATCGGGCGGTTGAACGGAGGCGGCCCGGTCGCCATTTAAGGGGCAACCTTCGCAAATGGCCCGTTTGGCCCGCAAGGCGCGGCTGAGCCATCCGCCGTGACCCGCAGAACTGGATGACGATGTCGCGTTTACTGTCTTCTTCGACGCTGGTGTTTCTGGCGATCCTGGGATTCCTGATCTTCTGGATCGGGGGCGGGATGATGAACCGCCAGCCGCCGCCGGTGGCAGAGCCGATCGTGGTGCCGGTCCCGAATGTCGCGGCCAGCCTCAGCACGGCCGAGGTGATCCGGCCGCGCACTGTCCTGTTCGGCAATGTCGTTCCCAACCAGACCTCGATCGTGCGGGCGCGGACGGGCGGCATCGTCGAGGAGGTGGTCCGGCAGGGACACGAGGCCGAGGCCGGAGATCAGTTGGCGCGCTTGTCGGCAGATGACCGCGAGGCCGGCATCGCGCGGGCCGAGGCCGAGTTGCGGTCGGCCGAGCGCGACTATGAGGCCGCGCGCCAGTTGCGGGAGCGGGGGGTCACGTCCGAAGCTGAGTTGCAGTCGCGTTTCGCGGCCCTGGAATCGGCGCGCGCGGACCTGCGGGCCGCCGAACTGGAATTGCAGAACACCCGCCTGGTGGCACCCATCACTGGCACGGTCAGCCGGGTGATCGCGGACCTGGGCAGCTTTGTCCAGCCGGGTGGCGAGGTGTTGGAAATGGTCAACATCGACCCTCTGGTTGCCGAGATCGAGGTCCGGCAGAGCGAGATCACTTCGGTCGAGCTGGGGCAGGTGGGGCAGGTGACGTTTCAGGGCGGGCGAAAGGCCCAAGCGACCGTCAGCTTCATCGCGCCGGTGGCGACGTCAGAAACGCGCACCTTCCGCGTCGAGCTGGAAATTCCGAACCCTGATGGCGAGATCCCCGCCGGGCTGAGCGCCGAGATCGCCTTGCCGATGCAGGAACAGCGGGCGCATCGCGTCTCGCCGGCGCTGATCCGGTTGGATGACGCGGGCCGGATCGGAGTGTTCACCGTTGCCGAAGATGGTGAGACGCTGCGCTTTCAGCCAATAGAAATCGTGCAGGCGCTGGCCGAGGCGGTCTGGATCAGCGGATTGCCTGAGGAGGCGCGGCTTGTCACCATCTCGCAGGGCGCCTTGAACGATGGGCAGAAGGCGCGGATCAGCGAAACGCCCGAGGAATTCCGCAGCGTGCTGGGCGGCGAAGAAGCCGAGGCCGGCGCCGCGACGCGCGGGGTGGCTGCGCCTTCCGCGGAGGAAGATCCCGCCGCCTTGGTGGGGGCGGCCAATGCCGCCGAGGCCCGCGCCGCCGCTGTGCCGGCCGACTGAGGGGAACGGCGATGAACAACCTGATCGCCGCCGCATTTTCCCGCGCCCGGACCATCATCCTAAGCCTTGTGGCGCTGATTGCGGCAGGGTTTATGGCCTATGTCACGATTCCCAAGGAATCGATGCCTGAAGTCGATATCCCGATCTTCATCGTCAACGTCACCTATAGCGGCGTGTCGGCCGAGGATGCCGCCAAGCTTTTGGCCGAGCCGGTCGAGCGTAAGGTGAACGCGCTGGAAGGGTTGCGGCGGATGGAGACGGTCGCCTCCGAAGGCTTTGCCTCGATCACGCTTGAATTCCGGCCGGGCTTTGACCAGGACACGGCGCTGCAGTCGGTCAAGGACGCTGTCGACGATGCCGAGCCAGACATTCCGCCGGCGGCCGACGGACCCTTTGTCCGAGAAATCGACATGTCGACCTTTCCGATCCTGACTGTCGCCCTGTCGGGCCAAGTGCCCGAACGCGAACTGATCCGCCTTGGCCGTGCCCTCAGCGACCGGATCGAGACGGTTAGCGGTGTCCTTCAGGCCGACCTGACGGGCGAGCGCGAGGACCAGCTGGAGATTCTGGTGGACCCGCTGGCGATGGAAACCTATGGCATCTCGCCGGGGCAACTGTCGCAGGCGGTGCAGGCCAACAATCAGCTGATCGCGGTGGGCGCCTTTGACACCGGCGCGGGGCGGCTTGGCGTGTCGATCCCCGGAACCGTGGTTCAGATCGACGAGATCATGTCGATCCCGGTCCTGGTGAACGGCCCCACGGTGCTGCGCGTGCAGGATCTGGCCGAGGTGCGCCAGACCTTCAAGGACCCGACCAGCTTTGCCCGCATCGACGGTCAGCCCGCACTGGCCATCGACGTGCGCAAGTCTGCCGGCGCCAACATTATCGACACGGTCGAGGCGGTCCGCGCGATCGTGCAGGAAACCTCGGCCGACTGGCCCGATCAGGTTTCTATCGTCTTCATGAACGACCAGTCCAAGGAGATGCGCGACCTGCTGTCGGACCTGCAGAACAACGTGATCGCCGCCGTGGTGCTGGTGATGCTGGTCACGGTGCTGTTCCTGGGGGTGCGCGCCTCGTTGCTGGTGGCGGTGGCGATCCCCGGCTCGTTCCTGGGCGGCATCCTGATCATCTGGGCCCTGGGCTACACGATGAACGTGATCGTGCTGTTCGCGCTGATCCTGGTCGTGGGCATGTTGGTCGACGGGGCCATCGTGGTGGTGGAGCTGGGCGAACGGCTAATCGCCAAGGGTCATGGCAAGGTCCAGGCCTTCATGGTGGCTGCGCAGCGCATGGCCTGGCCCATCATCGCCTCGACCGCGACCACGCTGGCGGTGTTCTTTCCGCTGCTGTTCTGGCCGGGCCTTGCGGGTCAGTTCATGTTCTACCTGCCCGCCACGATGATCGCCACGCTGCTGATGTCGCTGGTCATGGCGCTGATCTTCGTGCCGATCACCGGAACCGTTCTGGGCGGCGGGGGCGAGGATGGATCGCCCGAACCGGACACCGACGACGTGCCATCGGTCATGAACCGCTTTTCGCGTTGGACCATCGCCCGGCCCGGCGCCTCGCTCGGGCTGTCGATCCTGTCGCTGCTGGTGGTGTTCTACGCCTATGGCCAGCTGGGGCGCGGGGTCGAGTTCTTTCCTGAAACGGATGCCGAACGCGCGCAGGTGCAGGTGACCGCCAACGGCAACCTGTCGGTCATAGAGAGCGATCAGCTGGTGGGGCTGGTGGAACGCCAGTTGCTGGGATTTGACGGGGTCGAGCGTGTCTATACCCGGACCATCGGCTCGGTCGAGGAACGGGTCCGGTCCAGCCTGTCCAGCGACGTCATCGGCCAGATCCAGGTCGAGTTCACCGACTGGCGCCTGCGGGCGGGGTCGGACGAAGTCATCGAAGGGATGCGCCAGGCGGCCTCCCAGGTGCCCGGCATCGGCATCCAGATTGAAGCTGCGGCCTCGGGTCCCGCAGCGTCGCGGCCGGTCCAGATCGAGGTGTCGGCCACCAACCGCGCCGATCTTCAGGCCTCGGCCGAGGCGATCCAGCGGATGATGGTCGAGATGGGCAGCTTTGTGGACATCGCCAACGATACGCCGCGCCCCAATCCGGAAATCCGGCTGGTGGTCGATCGCGAGGAATCCGCCCGTTATGGTGTGGACATGGACACGATCGGCACGGCCGTGCGGCTGCTGACCAACGGCGTGAACCTGGGCACTTATCTGCCCGACTTTGCCGATGACGAGGTCGACATCGCGCTGCGCTATCCCCCCGACCAGCGGAACCTGGAAAACCTGTCTGCGCTGCGGGTGAACGTGCCTTCGGGGCAGGTCCCGATCTCGAACGTGGTGCAGATCGTGCCCGCGCCGGCGCCGGCGGCCATCACCCGCATCGCCTCGCGAGAGACGCAGACGCTGACCGCCGACCTGGCGCCTGGAACGACGCTGCAGGCCGAACTGGACCGGATCTCAGCTGCCATCGATCAGGCTGACCTGCCCGATGGCGTCGAGATCAGCTTTGGCGGCGAGATTGAGGACCAGGAGGAGGCGATGACCTTCCTGATGGGCGCCTTTGTTGCCGCGATCTTCCTGATGTTCACCATTCTGCTGATCCAGATGAACAGCTTCTACCAGGCTTTCCTGGTGCTGTCGGCGATCATCTTTTCGATCGCGGGAGTGTTCCTGGGCCTGATGATCCGGCAGGAGGCATTTTCGATCGTGATGAGCGGCATCGGCATCATGGCGCTGGCCGGGGTCGTCGTGAACAACAACATCGTTCTGATTGACGCCTATAATGAACATATCGGCAATGGCATGGACCCGGACCGCGCCGCCCGGCGCGCGGCGGCCGAACGGTTCCGGCCGGTGCTGTTGACGGCGTCGACCACGGTGATCGGGTTGTTGCCGATGGTCATGGGCATGACGATAGACTTTGTGGGCCGCGACCTTTATTTCGGCGCGCCTTCGGGGCAGTTCTGGATCCAGCTGTCCACGGGCATCGCGGGCGGGCTGGTGGTGGCCACGGCGGTGACGCTGCTGCTGACGCCGACGCTGCTGGCCTGGGACGGGCGCCGCCGCCTGCGTCGCGGCGCGCGGCAGAAGGCGCGGCGGGTCAGAACCGCGCCGGCGGAATAAAGAAAGGGCCGCCGTCGCAGGCGGCCCTGTTCCGATCTGCGGCAGGGATCAGTTGAAGGCCGAGTCCGTCACTGTCGAAACCCATGCTCCTTCCGGCGCAGCCTGGATCACCGGGTCCGACCCGCCCGACAGCAGGATGTCTACCGTGCGCTGGTAATCTTCCTCGGCCAGCCGCCCGTCCGAGCCCTCCAACAGTTTGGCGATCTCGGTCATCATGCGGGTCTGGTGTTCGATGGTCTGGGCGCCGGATTCGTCGTTCTCCAGCACGATCTCGGCGGCTTCCTCGGGGTTCTGGGCGGCATAGTCCCAGCCCTTCATGCTGGCACGCACGAAGCGGGCCAAGGCGTCGACCTTGCCCTCCTCCTGCAGCGTGCTCTCCAGAACGTAAAGTCCATCCTCCAGCGTGGCGACGCCCTGATCCTCGTACTTGAAGGTGACCAGGTCATCCTCGGACAGGCCGGCATCCAAGACCTGGCCATATTCGTTATAGGTCATGGTGCTGATGCAGGCCGCCTGCTTTTGCAGCAGCGGATCGACGTTGAAGCCCTGCTTGAGGACCGTCACGCCTTCGGGCCCGCCCTCGGTCGACAGGCCAAGCGTGTTCATCCAGCTGAGGAACGGATATTCGTTGCCCGCAAACCAGACCCCCAGGGTCTTGCCCGCGAAGTCGGTCTTGGGATCCTCGATCCCGCTTTCCTTCAGGCAGGTCAGCATCATGCCCGATGCCTTGAAGGGCTGCGCGATGTTCACCAGCGGCAGGCCCTTTTCGCGCGCCGCCAGCGCGGCGGGCATCCATTCGACGATGACATCGGCCCCGCCGCCCGCCAGGACTTGGGTCGGCGCGATGTCAGGCCCGCCCGGCAGAATGGTGACGTTCAGGCCCTCTTCCTCGTAAAAGCCCTTGTCCTGGGCCACGTAATAGCCCGCGAACTGGGCCTGCGTCACCCATTTCAGTTGCAGCGTCAGGTCCTCGGCCTGCGCTGCCCCCGCGATCAGTGCCAGCCCGGCTGCCGAGATCATCCGTCGTTTCATTCCCTAGCTCTCCTGTTGAGGGGCATCGGCCCCGTTCATGTGCGCTGCGACGGGTGCCAGAACGTCACCTTCTTTTCGATCAGCGCGACAAGCCCATAGAACAGCGTTCCCGCCAACGCCGCCACGACAATTTCCGCCCAGACCAGCGGCAGATCCAGCCGCCCCACCGCGGTCGAGATCCGAAACCCCATCCCGCGCGTCGGGCTGCCGAAGAATTCCGCGACGATCGCCCCGATCAGCGCCAGCGTTGTGGTGATCTTGAGCCCGTTGAACAGAAAGGGCATCGCGGCGGGCATCCGCAGCTTCCACAGCGCGGCACCATAGGGTGCGGCCCAGCTGGCCATCAGGTCGCGCTGCATGGCATCGGTCGCCTTGAGGCCCGCGACCATGTTCACCAGGATCGGAAAGAACACCATCATAACGACGACGGCGGCCTTTGACTGCCAGTCAAAGCCGAACCACATCACCAGGATCGGCGCGATGCCCACGATCGGCAGGGCCGCGACGAAGTTGCCGATGGGCAGCAACCCGCGTTGCAGGAATGGGCTGCGGTCAATGGCGATGGCGGTCAGCACCGCAGCCACGGCCCCGATCAGCCAGCCGGTCAGGGCACCGCGCAGGATCGTCTGCACGAAATCGGTCCACAGGATGCTGCGATTGGCCACGAAACTGTCGGCGATCTGGCTGGGCGCGGGCAGGATGACGGTCGGCACGGCATAGATCCGCACGACCATCTCCCACAGCAGGATCACCGTGGCGCCAAAGATCACCGCGACCAGGGTGCGCGTGACGCGCGTCTCGAAGCGCGCCAGCCAGATGTTCAGCGCCAGGCCGCCCAGCCAGACACCCAGGATCGGCAGCGCGCTCATCGGGCCAGCCCCATCCGCTTCAGCGTCGCACGTTCGATCAGCCCGATCAGCGCGACCAGCACGCCGGCCAGGATCGCAGCGGCGAACAGCGCGGCCCAGATCTGAACCGTCTGCCCGTAATAGCTGCCCGACAGCAGCCGCGCCCCAAGGCCAGCGGTGGCACCGGCTGGAAGTTCGCCCACGATGGTGCCGACCAGCGCCGCCGCGATCGCCACCTTGAGGCTGGCGAACAGGTAGGGCAGGGACGAGGGCAGCCGCAGCCGCAGAAAGACCTGTGCGCGGCTGGCGCTCCATGATCGCATCTGGTCCAGTTGCATGGCGTCGGGGGTTCGCAGGCCCTTGACCATGCCCACCAGCACCGGAAAAAAGGACAGCCATGCCGCGATGATCGCCTTGGGCAAAAGCCCCGTAACGCCCGCGCTGGCCAGCACGACGATCACCATGGGCGCGATGGCCAGGATCGGGACCGTCTGGCTGGCCACGGCCCAGGGCATCACCGACTGGTCCATGCTGCGGCTGTGGACGATGCCGACCGCCAGCAGGATGCCCGCCGCGGTGCCCATCGCAAAACCTGCCAGCGTGGCCGACAGCGTCACCCAAGCATGCCAGACCAGGCTGCGGCGCGAGGTGATGGCCTGGCCCGCAACCCCCTCCCACAGTCCAACCGCCACCTGGTGCGGCGCGGGCAGCACGGGCCGGTCCTGTGACAGCGTGCGCGTCACCAGGTCGGGCAGGGTCAGTTCCACCCCTGCGCGGGCCGCCTGATCGCGTTCCCATGCGGCGTTCATGCGAATCGCGCCCAGATACCAGATGCCGACGATCACCAGCAGCACGGTCAGGATCGGCAGCAGATCCCCCATCGGCAGCCGCAGCCGCCGTGCCACCGGGGCGTTCAGGACCGCCTCAGTCATAGCTGTGCCCTTCGCGCAGCCCCTCGCGAACCTCATGGGCCAGGGCAATGAATTCCGGCGTGTCGCGGATCTCCAGCGGGCGATCCGGGGGCAGGGGGCTGTCGATGACGCGGGTGATCCGCCCAGGGCGGGGCGACATCACGACGATCTTGGTCGACAGATAGACCGCCTCGGGGATCGAATGGGTGACGAAACCGATCGTCTTGCCGGTCTTGCGCCACAGGGCCAGCAGCGCCTCGTTCAGGCGGTCGCGCACGATCTCGTCCAGGGCGCCGAAGGGTTCGTCCATCAGCAGGATGTCGGCGTCGAATGCCAGCGCGCGGGCGATGCTGGCGCGCTGCTGCATGCCGCCGGACAGCTGCCAGGGAAACTTGCCGCCAAAGCCTGACAGCTCGACCAGGTCCATGACGCGGGCCACGCGCTCGGCCCGTTCGGCACGGGAAAATCCCATGATCTCCAGCGGCAGCGAGATGTTGCCCGCGATCGTGCGCCAAGGATAGAGCCCCGGCGCCTGAAAGACATAGCCATAGGCCCGCGCCCGCCGCGCCGCGTCCGGGTCCATCCCGTTCACGCGCAAGGCCCCGCCGGTGGGCGTCTCCAGCGCGGCGATGCTGCGCAGGAAGGTGGTCTTGCCGCAGCCCGAAGGTCCGATGAAGCTGACGAAATCGCCGGGGGCGACGGAAAGGTTCACGTCCTTCAGCGCATGAACCGGGCCGTCCGCGGTCTGAAAGGTCAGGCTGACGCCCTGGGCTTCGATCACGCTCAACTCAGACCCCGCTTGCCGGAATGCCGCCGCGCTGGACCGGGCGCGGGGCGGTCAGTTCCTTCCAGGCGCTCAGGGCGCGGTTCACGGTGCCGCGCGGTTCGCGCGCGACGAATTCGCCATGCCCTTCGCGGCTGTCGACCTTGCCCTCGGTCACGGCCACGACGCCGCGGGTCAGGGTAAAGCGCGGCAGGCCCTTGACCTGCTGGCCCTCGAAGACGTTGTAGTCGATCGCCGATTGCTGGCTGCCCGCGCTGATGGTCTTCTCCGCGTCAGGGTCCCAGACCACCAGGTCGGCATCGGAACCGACCAGCACGGCGCCCTTTTTCGGATACATCCCCAGGATCTTGGCGATGTTCGTCGATGTGACGGCCACAAACTCGTTCGGCGTCAGCCGCCCCGTGCCCACGCCATGCGTCCACAGCATCGGCATGCGGTCCTCCAGGCCTCCGGTGCCATTGGGGATCTTGGTGAAATCGCCGATGCCGGTGCGTTTCTGGTCGGTGGTAAAGGCGCAGTGATCGGTCGCCACCACCGACAGGCTGCCCGACTGCAACCCTGCCCAGAGACTGTTCTGGTGCATCTTGTTGCGGAAGGGCGGCGACATCACGCGCCGCGCGGCGTGGTCCCAGTCGGCGTTGAAGTATTCGGATTCGTCCAGGGTCAGGTGCTGGATCAGCGGCTCGCCCCAGACGCGCTTGCCCTGGGCGCGCGCGCGGCGGATCGCCTCGTGGCTGTCCTCGCAGCTGACATGGACCACGTACAGCGGCACGCCCGCCATGTCGGCCACCATGATTGCGCGGTTCGTGGCCTCGCCCTCGACCTGGGGCGGGCGGGAATAGGCATGCGCCTCGGGGCCGGTGTTTCCTTCGGCCAGCAGCCGCGCCGACAGTTCGGCCACCACGTCACCGTTTTCAGCATGAACCATTGCAATGCCGCCCAGGTCGCCCACCCGGCGGAACGACGCGAACAACTCATCGTCGTTCACCATCAGCGCGCCCTTGTAGGCCATGAAATGCTTGAAG
This sequence comes from Paracoccus saliphilus, assembly GCA_003255745.1. Lineage (GTDB taxonomy): Bacteria > Pseudomonadota > Alphaproteobacteria > Rhodobacterales > Rhodobacteraceae > Paracoccus > Paracoccus saliphilus_A. Next base: position 35,899 of record QKYL01000154.1, on the reverse strand, counting down.
CTGGTGATGCCGCGATCCACCACCGCCTGCATTTCGTCAAAGACCTGCTGGCCCCACCAGGTCACTGCCATGTGATAGCTGTAATCGCAATGCGCCCGGCCCGACTTGTTGTCCCACATCTGCAGCGCGTCCAGCAGCCCTTGACCGGGCGAGGGCAGGGCAAAATCGACCACCATCGTGGTTCCCCCCGCCAGCGCCGCCCGCGTCCCGCTTTCAAAATCGTCGGCGGAATAGGTGCCCATGAAGGGCATCTCCAGGTGGGTGTGCGGATCAATCCCCCCCGGCATCACATAGCAGCCCGAGGCATCCAGCACCTGGTCGCCCATCAGACCCTGGCCGATCGCCGTGATCCGGCCGCCCTCGACCAACACATCCGCTGCATAGCTCAGATCCGCCGTGACGATGGTTCCGCCCCTGATGACCGTGCTCATGGCTTCCCTCTTCTTCGTTGTCCAAATACCCTTGGTCACGCTCCGCGTCAGCGGACGATCTCGGCCGCGTCCAGAACGGCGTGCAGCAGCACGTCGCAGCCGGCACGCGCCCATTCGGGCGTGATCGCCTCCGCCTCGTTGTGGCTCAGCCCGCCCTCGCAGGGGCACATGATCATCACCGTCGGCGCAACATTTGCGATCCAGCAGGCATCGTGTCCGGCCCCCGACACAATATCCATGTGGCTATAGCCCAGCCTCTCTGCCGCGTCGCGAACCAGGCCCACCAGATCCGCATCAAAGGTCACCGGGTCGAAATGTCCAACCGGCTCAATGTTGATGCCCAAGCCAAGTTCCGCCGCGATATCAGCGGCCTCGGCCTCCAATCTGGAACGCATCGATGTCAGTTTGCCAAGATCGGGAGAGCGGAAATCGATGCAGAACACCGCCTTTCCGGGGATTACGTTGCGGCTGTTGGGATAAACGTTCGCCTGTCCAACGGCGCCCACCGCATTGGGTTGATGATCCATGGCGATGCGATGCACCGCTTCGATGATCCGCGCCATGCCCAGGCCCGCATTGACGCGCATGTCCATCGGCGTGCTGCCGGTATGGGCGTCCTTGCCGGTCAGGGTCACCTGCAGCCACCACAGCCCCTGACCGTGCGTCACAACGCCGATCTGCTTGCCTTCGGCTTCCAGGATGGGGCCTTGCTCGATGTGATATTCGAACATCGCGTGGATCTTGCGATCTCCCGGCGCCTCGTCTCCGCGCCAGCCGATCCGGTCCAGTTCTTCCCCGAACCCCTTGCCTTGGGCGTCGGTGCGGCTGTTGGCGTAATCCTCGGTCAGAACCCCGGCAAAGACACCTGAAGCCAACATGGCCGGGGCAAAACGCGCCCCTTCCTCGTTGGTCCAGTTCGTCACCACGATGGGACGGCGTGTCCTGATGCCCATGCCGCGGATCGAACGGATCACCTCAAGTCCCGCCAGCACCCCCAACACGCCGTCGTATTTCCCGCCGGTGGGCTGCGTGTCCAGGTGGCTGCCGATATAGACGGGGTCCAGGTCGGGTTCGACGCCTTCGTGGCGCATGAACATGTTGCCCATCCGGTCCAGGCCCATCGACATTCCAGCCTCTTGGCACCAGCGCCGGAACAGGTCGCGACCTTGGGCGTCGGCATCGGTCAGTGTCTGCCGGTTGCAACCGCCCGCAATGCCGGGGCCGATCTGGGCCATCTCCATCAGGCTGTCCCAAAGCCGGTCACCGTCAACCGTCATGTTTGCAGCCACCATCGCGGCGCCTTCGTCGCTCATCCTTCGTCCTTCCTGTCTGGCCTTCCCGTTCTGTCGCAGGATAGGCTTGATCGGTTGCGCCGGCTGTGGGACCGCATCCTGTGTCCGGCAGGGCTGGGCGGCGGAACCTATGCCCGCTCAGGGCCGCCCTTTGGCATTATTGACCAAATGGTCAGGATGACGCTAGCACGGGGCAGTTGTCAGTCAAGCATCCTGATACGGCGCGTGACAAATCCCACGGAACTGCCCAAATTCGGATCAAGCCACAGCAGGAGCGGCGATGACGGACGCCACGGTGCCCCCCATGACGCGAATTCAGCAGAAAAATCGCGACCTGATCCTGCAAAGCGCGTTGGAAGCGTTTTCGGCCAACGGGTTCCGGGGCGCAACCATTGACCAGATTGCCCGCTTGGCGGGGCTCTCTAAGCCGAACGTGCTTTATTATTTTGCCTCCAAGGACGACATCCACAAGACGCTGCTGACGACGCTTCTGGACATGTGGCTTGCACCAATGCAGCAGATCAACGCCCAAGGCGAACCATTGACCGAGGTTCTGGGCTATGTGCAGGCCAAGATGCAGATGTCGCGGGACTTTCCGCGGGAAAGCCGGTTGTTCGCGTATGAGATCCTGCAAGGCGCCCCACACCTGACCCAGATCCTGGGCGGTGGCCTGCGCGACATCGTCGATCGGGCCGTTGCCGTGCTGGAGGACTGGATGGACAAGGGGCAGCTGGCGCGGACCGATCCCCGGCATCTGATCTTTTCCATCTGGGCGATGACCCAGCACTATGCCGATTTCGAGATCCAGGTCCGCGCTGTTCTGGGGCCTGGGCGCGACCCGGTCCAGGAAGGCGCGGCCTTTCTGGACGCGCTTTATCGCAAGCTGCTGACGCCCTAGGGGGCGGGCTTGTCCAGCAATTCTGCGGCGGTCAGGATCAGGGCGATGTTCTCGCGAGCCGCGATGATGAAGTCCGCACGCGTGCCCGCGACCCAATCCTTGGTGGCGGCATTCGTCGCGGCGACAATGGCGGCGGCCAGGATCTCGATCAGGCGCTCGTCCGATCCGGGCAGGCGGCGATGCAGCAGCGCGCGCATCTGCGCCCGACGGGCCAGCATCGTGCTGTTGAGCAGCGCCTCCAGCTTGGGGTCGCTCTTGCTCAGGGCCAGCATGTGGCCGATCATCTCGCGTTCGTCCAGAAAGCGGGTCAGGTGCGCCTCGATCAGCGTCGACAGATCGTCGATCAGCCGGCCCTTGCCCATGACGAAAACTTCCGAGGCATCGGGCGGGTAATCCGGGGGCGGACCCATCAGGGCCGCTTCCTTGTAGGGATAGTAGTTAAAGAAGGTGCGGGTGCTGATTTCGGCGTGCCGCGCGATCGCTTCGGTCGTTACATTGGCCAGTCCATCCCGGACCGCAAGTTCCACGGCGGCAGCCTGGATCTTCTTCGCGGTCTTGAAACGACGCGTTTGGAATAGGCTCATGCAATTCCGATCTTGAGAGGGCGTTCAAAAGAAGTGGATGTCGGCTGCAGCTTGCCGGCACAAGCCCGCACAGCGCCTGCCTGACAAGCAAAAAACGCCATCCACCGCAAGGCAGAAAGCGTTTTTGTGGCGCCAGCCTGTGCGTGACGGATCAGCTGCCCCAGGTGCGGACGGCGCCGCAGTCCATATGCACGAAGTTCGAGCGGCTGTAGCGGCCCACGCCGCCGGCGCGGCAGGCCACGGCCGCCTGGTACATCTGCGCGACCGAGCGCGACTTGAGCCGCAGGTCGGCCGCCTTGCCGGTCATGTGCAGCGAGTTCTGCGCGACCCCGCCCGACTGGCGGCGCAGCATCGCGTTGGTGCGCGGCGAGCGGTAGCCCGACAGCATCATGTAGGGTTCATTGGTTTGCAGCAGCCGGGCAGAGGCCGCAGCGACGTCGATGGTGCGGGGATCAATGCCGATCACCTCGCCCGTGCGCCAGTCGCGCATGAATATGTTGATTTCGTTTAATGATTCGCGGATATATTTGCCATTCACCCAATAAACGGTATCCAGGCTTTCGCCTGTCCGGCCGGAATACATCCGGACCCGCCGCATATCGCCTGCGCCGCGAAGAAACCCGAAGGCATTGGCCATCACCGGAGCCGCCACAACCGAGGTAGCCGCAAAGACACCCAGAATGCCGCGACGGGAGATAAGGTCCATTGTCATGTCAGATCGCCTGTCCTGCTTCGTTTTTTTAAAGCCCGCGACGCGTCGCGGCATGTCGAGGTTTATCCCCGACTTGCTAACATTATGTCAAAAGGTTGTGTGGCTAGAAACAGATTCTGTTCATTGACGTTGAAGCAGCGCCCGGCTCGGCAGCTTTTCGCCGAAATGCCGCAGTTGTGACAAATGGGTGCCGCCGCTGTGGCGCGCGGGCAACGAAATAAAATCCGCCGTATCTTCAAGGGGATATGATGTGGTGGGTGTTGATAGAATATGGCACATTTGGCGTGCGGTTTAAGAGGTGGGACATGGTCAGAGTGCCGTCCGGGGTTTTTCTTTCGATTCTACTAGGGGTTGTGGCTGCCGCAGAGCCGGCGCCCGGATACGCGCAGGCCCGTGCCGGTTCGATGGGCGTTGCATCTGCGCCACGCTTGAATTTCAGTGCCCCGCAGATGGAACTGGCGCGCGCTGTCGCAGATGACCCGGATCTGGCGGCCTTCTATGGCGCCAACGGACTGAGTCCGCTGTTCCTGGGGTCGGAAAACGCGCCGCGTCGCGCCGCCCTGAAGGCCGCGATCGGCTTCATGCCTCGGCACGGCATTCCTTCCGCGCGCTATGCGCCCGAAACCCTGTCCGACCGGCCCGCCGTTCTGGCCGACGAAGTGGCCTATGCCCGGCAGGCAGCAAAGCTGCTGCGCGACCTGACCGGTGGCGTGCTGACACCGTCGCGCGTCGATCCAGAGATCAAGCGGGTGCCGCGCCGCCCGTCAATCCCCGACCTGCTGGCGCGCCTTCAGTCGGCATCTGCCCCGGCCACCGTCTTTGCCGCGGCCGCCCCCCGCCATCCCGCCTATGTTGCGCTTCAGGAGGCGCTGGCCGCACACGCGGACCTGGTGGTGCCCCCAGGCGTCGCCCGCGCGCCCGAAGCCTTGTGGCGCGTCGGCATGCAGGGGCAGGGCGTGCTGCCGCTGCGCGCCCGTCTGAAGGCCATCGGCTTCGAGGCCCCGGCCCAGGATCCGACACGATATGACGAGGCACTGTCCGGCGCCGTGGCAGCCTATCAGCGGGCGGCGGGCCTTCCCGATGACGGCGTCGCCGGGCCGCGCACCATCGCCATGCTGAATGGCGACGGTCCCTCGGTCCAAGGGCTGCGGCAGCGCGCAATCACCGTCGCGCTGGAGCGTCTGCGCTGGATGGCGGGCGAGGATCTGGACGCGCGGCATGTCTGGGTGAACATCCCGGAATTTTCCACCACCATCGTCGAGAACGGGCAGGAGGTCTTCCGCTCGCGCAGCGTTGTGGGCAAGGACACCCCGGACATGCGCACGCCCGAGTTTAGTGAGATGATGTCGAACCTGGTGGTCAATCCCAGCTGGAACGTCCCGCGCTCGATCACGGTGCGGGATTACCTGCCAAAGCTGAAGGCCGACCGTTATGCGGTCCCGCATCTGGACGTTGTGGGCAGCGGCGGGCGGGTCCTGTCGCGCGACAGTCTGGATTTTTCGCAGTACACTGCCGCCAGCTTTCCGTTCCGGCTGCGCCAGAAGCCCAGCGAAGACAATGCCTTGGGCGCAGTCAAGTTCATCTTCCCGAACCCCTGGAACATCTATCTGCACGATACGCCGACCAAGCACCTGTTCGGCAATGCCATCCGCGCCTATTCCAACGGCTGCATCCGCATCGGCGATCCGGTCGATCTGGCCCATGCGCTGCTGTCGCGCCAGACCGACGATCCCGCTGGCGTGTATACCCGCGCCCGCGACAGCGGCCGCGAAACCTGGCTGAAGCTGCGCCCCGCCGTGCCGGTGCATCTGGTCTATTTCACGGCATGGCCGGATGCCTCGGGCCGGGTGCGGGTGCTGGACGACATCTATGGCCGCGACGCGCGCGTCTGGCAGGCCCTGCAGGCGGAAGGGGCCGCGCCGGCCAGTTGACGTGACAGTGCGGCGGCCTGCGACATGCGCACAGCCGCTTGGACTGGAACGACTGGTGCAAACAGGCTAAGTCCCTGTCCGAAAGGGGGCACCATGGCCGTGACGATGGATGAGCTTGCGCGCGCTCTGGAGGCGCGCAGCTGGGGTGACCTGACGATTCGTGTCACGGGGGCCGGAGAGCCCGCCACCGTGGCCCCGGTCGGGCCGCAGGGCGGGCAGATCGCCTTGGCCATGTCCCCCCGATATGCCGGAGCGCTGCGTCCCGGCTGCATCGCGATCCTGGCCGAAGGGATGGATCCCGAAGCCTATGGGCTGAAGGCCGCGATCTTTGCGCCGCGGCCCCGGCTGGTGATGGCCGGGCTGACGCGGGCCTTTGATCGGGGTCCCGACATCGCGGAAGGTATCCATCCGACGGCCATCGTCGATCCCTCGGCGGAACTGGGCGAGGGGGCGTCGGTCGGTGCCTTTGTTGTCATCGGCGCCGACGTCCGCATCGGCCCCCGTGCCCGTATCGGCTCTCATGTCAGCATCGGCCGTGAGACCTGCATCGGGGCCGACGCGTTGCTGCATTCCGGCGTCCGGATCGGGCATGGCATCATGGCGGGGGACCGCCTGATCGTGCAGTCCAACGCAGTGATCGGCAGCGACGGGTTTTCCTTTGTCACACCCGAAGAATCGGGCATTGAGGAAATCCGCCGCACCTTGGGCAGCCGGTCGCAGATCAAGGCACAGCACTGGACGCGCATCCACTCGCTTGGCGGGGTCGAACTGGGCGACGATGTCGAGATCGGCGCCAATTCGACCATCGACCGCGGCACCATTCGGGCAACGCAGGTGGGTTCGGGCACCAAGATCGACAATCTTGTGCATCTGGGCCACAACGTCGTGGTCGGCCGCGATTGCCTGTTGTGCGGTCAGGCTGCCATTGCCGGTTCGTCGCGCGTGGGCGACCGCGTGGTGCTGGCGGGTCAGGTCGGGGTTTCGGACAATATCGAAATCGGCGACGACGTGATCGCGGGCGGTGCGACCAAGATTTTCACCCGCGTTCCTGCCGGGCGGGTGATCCTGGGCAACCCGGCGGTCAAGATGGAAACCCAGATGGAGATCCAGAAGGCCATGCGCCGGCTGCCGCGCTTTGCGCAACAGCTATCCAAGCTTCAGGAAACCGTTACACGCCTGTTGGAAAAGGGCTGAACAGGAGGCCACATGACCGACGACATCAGACAGCGTATCCGTTCCATCATTGCCGAACAGGCGATGCTGGACCCCGATCAGGTGACCGACGAGGCTACCCCCCAGCAGCTGGGCATCGACAGCCTTGGGCTGGTCGAATCGATCTTTGCGATTGAGGAGGAATTCGACATCACCGTCCCCTTCAACGCCAACGAGCCTGAAAAATCGGACTTCGACATCTCGAACATGGGCACGATCATCGCTGCGGTCCAGCGGCTGGTGGCGGAAAAGGACGGATGAGCAACACACCAAAGGCCGGCGGCCTGCCGGCCGAAGCGCTGGTCGATGCCGGCATCGCGGCACCCGCGGTTTCGGCCGCCGGCGATCTGTCGAGCCGTGGGGGGCTGCGCCGCGTCGTCATCACGGGCGCGGGAACCATCAATGCGCTTGGCCACGACGTGTCCAGCACGCTGGAGGCCTTCCGCGAAGGTCGCTGCGGCATCACCCAGCTGGATTTCCGGGACGTCGAACGCCTGTCAATCCAGATCGGTGCGCAGATCCATGACTGGACGCCGGAAACCTACTTCAACCGGCAGCAGATCCTGCTTTACGACAAGTTTACCCAGTTCACACTGCTGGCCGCCAAGCAGGCCGTCGCGGAATCGGGCCTGCATTTCGAAGGCGCGCTTGGCCTGCGGGCAGGCGTCATCCTGGGCACGGCGGGCGGCGGGCTGAACACCTGGGACGAGAATTATCGCGCCGTCTATGAGGAAGGAAAGAACCGCGTTCACCCCTTTGTCGTGCCCAAGCTGATGAACAACGCAGCCGCCAGCCATGTCAGCATGGAGTTCGGCCTGCGCGGCCCGGCCTTTACCGTGGCCACCGCCTGCGCCAGTTCGAACCACGCGATGGGGCTGGCCTTCCAGATGGTGCGCGCGGGCGCGGCTGACGTGATGCTGTCGGGCGGGTCCGAGGCGATGCTGTGCTTTGGCGGCGTCAAGGCATGGGAGGGGCTGCGCGTCATGTCCAAGGATGCCTGCCGCCCCTTCAGCGCCAACCGTAACGGCATGGTGCAGGGCGAAGGCGCGGGCGTCTTCGTCTTTGAGGAATACGAACATGCGCGTGCGCGCGGTGCGCAGATCCTGGCCGAAGTGGTGGGCTTTGCCATGTCTTCGGACGCGCAGGACATCGTGATGCCTTCGGCCCAGGGGGCCGAGCGCGCCATCACCGGCGCCATCGTGGATGCCGGTCTGAACCTGGACCAAATCGGCTACATCAACGCCCATGGCACCGGCACGGCGGCCAATGACAAGACCGAATGCGCCGCCGTCGCCCATGCCTTCGGGCATCATGCGGACCGGTTGATGATGTCGTCGACCAAATCGATGCACGGCCACCTGATCGGCGGGACCGGCGCGGTCGAGTTGCTGGCTTGTATCATGGCGCTGCGGGACGGCGTGATCGCGCCCACCATCGGTTATCAGGAGCCGGACCCGGAATGTGGTCTGGACGTGGTGCCGAACGAGGCGCGCGAGGCGCGCGTCGATGCGGTCCTGTCCAACGCCTTCGCCTTTGGCGGGCTGAACGCTGTTATCGCCCTGCGGCGGGCCTGACGTCCTGTCGTGAAAAAACCGCGCTCCAGGGCGCGGTTTTTGTGATGTCAGGTGTCTTATTCCGCCGGTGCGGCTTCTTCGGCGTCTGCTTCGGAGCCATTGTCAGCGCCGGGTTTTGCGGCATAGGCAGTCAGTTCGTCAAAGGCCGCCGTGAAGCCTGTCAGCGACATGACCAGGCGGACAGGCTTGTTGGGATCTCCGCCAAACGGCAGCAGCTGGACGGTTGCCTCGCGGCCCCGCTTCAGCCCGTTCAGTTCGGCCTCTGTGAAGCCAAGGCGCGACACGCAGCCGACCGGCGCGCAGAAGCTGAAGGGATAGCCACGCATCTCGCCGCCGTTCACCTGAAAGCCCAGGCCCTCGATCAGGTCGGTTTCCAAGGGCGCAACAACGGTGGCGCCAGCCGCGACATTGCCGTTCGAAAGCGGGATCAGGGTCAGTTCCGCGACCGCGTTGTCGTCCTCATCCGTCAGCAGCTTGTACATCTCGCAAGGGTCTTTTCCCTCGCCTGCGCGGATGCAGCGGATGGTCCAGTCGCCATGCTCGGATTTGGGGTAATAGGACCCCGGACGTTCGGCATCGGCGGTGGCCGCGTCTGCGGGGGCTGCCTCCTCCGGAGTCGCAGTCGCCGCAGCGGCCTCATCTGTTGCTGCGGCCGGGGCGTCAGCGGGCGCGGCGGGGGCTTCGGCCGGCTGCTCGGCGGCGGGGGTTTCGGCGGGGGCGGCATCCTGAGCGAAAGCCGGGCCGGCGACCAGGGCCAGGGCTGTCAGCAGCACATGCGATGGTTTCAAAGACATCTTGGTTTCTTCCCTTTGCTCAAAGCATTGAGCCGCAACTAGCACGGCCTGCGCGGCTTGTCAGGCCCGACCGGCTTCACCATGGCTTGACTTGACCAAGGTGGCCAGATCGTTGCGCAGGGAACCGCCCAAAGGGTTCATCACTAACCAAGACCGCGCCCGGACAGCAAAAGGCCGCAGCTTTCGCCACGGCCTCTGACGCGTTGCGTCTTCTCCCTGCCGGACTGGCCGGTCATCATTGTGTCGCACGCTAGTCGCGCCGCCGTGATCCGTCAACTGTCCACGTAGCTGGCCGCCCTTACAAAAAATGCCGCGCCCGAAGGCGCGGCAGTCCAACAGGGAGGAGGATCCGGGCCGGATAAGCGACCCGGGCATGATCAACCTGCCATAAACAGGTTAAGATTGTCTTGTCGACGTGCGCGTTGCGTCGCAGGTATGCGTTTCGGCCATCTTAAATCAGGGCGCCATCTTCTTGGGTGGCGCGGGCGAGTGGGAACCCGAAAAGGCTGCTGCTGCACCAAGCCAACCGGCACAACCTGATCACGCACACGACGGGACCGGCAAGACGGTGACGCTGCAAACATTAGCCGGAAGATTTTCCATTGCGGGCGTTCCGGTCCTTTTTTGTCACCAAACGGCAGGGTTCAGTCCGGCGTGGCAGAGGGAAAGCTGCACGACGCTTCCGCATGCCGTGCAGCGGATCGGCATTGATCTTGCCTAACAGCCGTTCCACGTCGTCATCTGGACATCCTGTGCGCACAACCGCGGCCGCAATCCGCCCACTGCTTCTGTCGCGGGTGTTGGACCTGACTTCCCCCAGGAAGAAGTGATGAACTCTGCCTTCCACCTAACCGACAGACAATGCGGTCGCTGCTGGTCTGTCCGGGCCAGAACTGCGCGGCCTTTCGCCTCGCGATGGGAATGTCAGCGCGGCCAGCGTGGGACCATCCAGCGCGCGTCACTGGTGCTGGGGACGGAGGGAGACGAACGTGTTCTCTGAAAGCCTGCGCTGGCTCTGTCCGACACCATCTGCCACGACACCAATGGCTGGGGGGAGGTGAGCATCGGCTCGGCCGAAAAACTGATGACTGCGCCGCGTCTTTTTTACGCATCGTTCCTGCTGTGGCTGCTGTTCGAACAACTGCCCAAAATTGGGGATTAGGAGCGATCTCGACCCGCCTTTGTCTTTTCGATGCGCCCAAGGCGCTGGTTGACAAGCTGGGGCAGGTGGGCCGCCTGATCCGCTCGAAGGGCGTTAGCCTGTGGTTCGTCAGCCAGAGTTCAGCCAATTTTCCGATGCCGTGCTGGGGCAACTGGGCAACCGGGTCCAGCATGCGCTGCGGGCATTCACGGTCAAAGATCAGAAGACATTTGGGCGGGCGACCCAGAATAATTGTCCTAACCCATAAACCAGCATTGCAGATGCCATATACTGGGTCGGGACGGGCGAAGCCGGAACCTTGTTTTAGATGGCAAGAGCATACCCAATATCGCACAGCGCGCGTTGATCCGTCCGCCCTTCAGCCTGTCGGGTCACATAATGCCCGCAAGAAGGCGAGGATCGTCGACGCCTCGCCATTGGGCAAAGTATGACCGCCGGCTGAAACGTGCTTCAGGCCATGAAACGCGGTCGTGGCGCATGCATGCGGCGACGGGTGCTTTCAACGCCAACCTGTTCGGGTTGCCAGTGGGTCATAGGACACCCTGCGCCATGCCCGACGACCGCCCAGACAGGCCGCCGGTCCGGCAGCGTCGTCAAGGTGTTTGGCAAAAGCCTGGCGCGGCAACTGGGCACCCGGACCGGGCAGGCGCTGGTCCGGGGCGGGTTAGACTCGCTTTTTGGACAAGCGAGAGGCTTATTCGGCCGCAATCATCGGCAACGGGGCCGCGGCGACGGCGGCCCGCATCTCGGCCAGGATCGCGATCATCAGCAGGACGTGGCGCTGAAGGTTGTATTCGGCGGCACGGCAGACCCGCTGGTCGTTCAGGATCTCTTCCTCCGCGCGCAGTCGCGACAGCGCCGAACCCGGCGCAGGACAGCGGTCGGCCCGCAGCAACTGCACCAGGTCTCGTTCTCGCTTCCAGCCGCGCTGCCCCTCTCGGGCAGCGCGGATCAGTGTGCAGGGGCGGCGCAGCCCGTGATTGACGGGACGGGGGCGGAAGATGATGACGTTCGAGAATGCGGTCATGGCTCAGGTCCTTGGATCAGGCGACAGGAACACCATCACACAACCTTAACATGTGTTGCCCAAAGCCCGCAGGCACCGCGCGCAGCAGCAAGGTTTCTTTAGGAATTGTTAGGGAATGTTGCGGCTATGTGCAGAAACAATCTGTTAACCACAGAACATACATCAACCCAGGGTGGTCATCTGCCGGACTGCTCCAGGACGACAAGGGACCTGACCCATGACAATTTTGGCCGGTGACTTCGCTTTCGACTCTGGCGTGGCGGAACACCGTTTCCAGGAGCAGAAATCAGCTGCCCGTGATGATCTGACCGAGGACGCGCAGCTTTATCTGCGGCATGTCGAACAGGGACAGTCGATCCGGGCCCTGGCGCGCGAGGCGGGATGCCATGCCTCGACCATCCTGCGACGGATCCGACGGTTCGAGGCGCGCCGCGACGATCCCCTGGTGGATGCCGCCCTGTCGCCAAAGCCGTCCGCCGCCCAGCCCCTGGACGAGCGTGAGGCCCTGCGCGTGCTGCGCCGCCTGGCCGAGCCGGGGGCTGTCATGGCCTCGGCGCCGGGGATGGACAAGGCGATCGTGACCCGCGACGATATCCGGACGGCCGTGCTGGACCGCGCCCTGGCCGAGATGATGGCCCTGAAAGGCTGGGTCGTGCAGTCGCGCCAGTCAGGGCGCCTGCAGCGCTATGTCATCGCGCCGGGCGGCCGGGATGCGCTGCGCGCCATGCTGCGTTCACCTCGGCAGCGCAGCGCCCTGCTGGGCAGTTCCTCATTCGCCGATGCCGAAAGGGTTCATCTCGCAGAGGAACCCGCCGGAATGGCCGAGGCCCAGGCGGGGTTTGATCATGCCGACCGCCACCGGATCTGGGAGGAGCGGGTCGTCGAGGACCCTGAGGACGGCCGGAAACGTCCGGTGCGGGTGAACATCGCCGAAAGCCCGCTGTTGATCCTGGCGCGGCGACGCGATCATCTGGGGCAGTTCTTCCTGACCCCCGGAATGGTCGCAGCAGGCGAACGTCTGCGCGAGGATTTCGAACTTGCCCAGATGGGTCCCCGGATCACGCAGAACTGGGACGGTTTCATGACCTCGGGGATCGAGGTGTCGCGCGGGGGGGCGGGGTATCGCGGCGGATCGGAATCCGCCCGCGACCGGGTGGCCGTGGCGCTGCGCGACCTGGGGCCGGGGATGGGCGACATCGTCCTGCGGGTCTGCTGCTTTCTGGAAGGGATCGAGCTGACCGAACGACGCTTGGGCTGGTCCGCCCGGTCGGGCAAGATCGTGCTGCGCCTGGCGCTGATGCGGCTGGAGCGGCACTATGCCGAAACCTATGGCAAAGGTGCGCCCCTGATCGGCTGAGTTGAGAAAAGGGGCGCCCCACAAGGGCGCCCCGTTCACTGCTATTCCGCGGCGTGCTGGTGCTTGTGCGCCAACTCGGCGCGTGCGGCGCGGATGCCTGCGCCATAGGCGGGACTGATGCGGTCGAAATGCTCCAGCGCACGCTGGACAATCGCCTCGTCCGCGCCTTCCATTGCGGCCGCCAGGTTCTTGTAGAGGCGGCCCCGTTCATCCTCGGTCAATACGGTGTCGTGCAGCGCGCGCGGCTGGGCGTAATCGTCCAGTTGCTGCTGGTGCGCGTAGCGCCCGGCCTCGCCCGAGATCCGCAGCGGAGGCTCGGCGAAGGCGGGATCCTCGACGGCGCCGCCGAAGCTGTTCGGCTCATAGTAGGCATCCGGGTTTTCCATGCGATGGCCAAAGAAGTTCATCTGCCCGTCCTTGTGGTAATGATGCACAGGGCACTTCGGCGCGTTGACGGGCAGGTGTTCGTAATGCGTGCCAAGACGATAGCGGTGCGCGTCGGCATAGCTGAAGACGCGGGCCTGCAGCATCTTGTCGGGCGAATAGCCGATGCCCCGCACCTTGTTCGAGGGGCTGAAGGCTGCCTGCTCGATCTGGGCAAAGTAGTTATCGGCGTTGCGGTTCAGTTCGAATTCGCCCACTTCGATCAGGGGATAGTCGCCATGCGGCCAGACCTTGGTCAGGTCGAACGGGTCATAGGGCGTCTTTTCGGCATCCAGTTCCGGCATGACCTGCACGAACATCTTCCAGCGCGGGAACTGGTCTTCTTCGATCTTGCCGAACAGTGCCTCCTGGTAACCCTCACGTGTGTGGCCGATGATCTCGGCGGCCTCGCCATTGGTATAGAAACGGTGGCCCTGCTGGGTCTTGAAGTGGAACTTGACCCAGAACCGCGCACCGTCCTTGTTCCAGAAGGAATAGGTGTGGCTGCCATAGCCGTTCATGAAGGTCGGGTCCTGCGGCAAGCCGCGGTCCGACATCAGGATCGTGACCTGGTGCAGCGATTCGGGATGCTGGCCCCAGAAATCCCACATCGCGGTCGCGCTGCGCAGGTTGGTGCGCGGGTGGCGCTTTTGCGTATGGATGAAGTCGGGGAACTTCAGCGGGTCGCGGACAAAGAAGACGGGCGTGTTGTTGCCCACCACGTCCCAGTTGCCCTCGTCGGTGTAGAACTTCAGCGCAAAGCCGCGGACGTCGCGCTCGTGGTCGGCGGCGCCGTTCTCGCCCGCCACGGTCGAAAAGCGGGCCAGCATCTCGGTCGTCTTGCCAACCTGCGAAAAGATCGAGGCGCAGCTGAACTGCGTGATGTCGTTGGTGACGGTGAAGGTGCCAAAGGCACCCCAGCCCTTGGCATGGACCACACGCTCGGGGATCCGCTCGCGGTTCTGGTGGGCCAGTTTTTCAAGCAGTTGATAATCCTGCATCAACAGCGGACCGCGCGGCCCGGCGGTTTCGCTGTTCTGGTTCGACGCGATAGGGGCGCCGGCTGTGGTTGTCATCTGCGGGCGGCCCGACAGGGGATGCTGGCTCATGGTGGTGTCCCTTGCTTCGACTTTTGCTGCTTGAAAGATGAAGCGGATGCGGAATAATTGGAAATTGGATTTTATGTTGATGATGATCAGGGTTTCTTATGAACATTGCCTTGCGTCACTTGCGTTATTTCCTGGCCTTGGCCCAGCACGGCAGCTTTACCCGCGCGGCCGATGCGATCCACGTCACCCAACCAGCCCTGTCCATGCAGATCCGTGCGCTTGAGGACATCGTTGGCGCCCAGGTGGTGGAACGCACGCAAGCGGGCGTTGTGCTGACACCGCAGGGACGGGCGCTGCAAAGCCATGCTGTCCGGGTGCTGGCGGCGATGACGGATCTTGAACAGGCCCTGCGTCAGCCGGGGCAGGGCGGCCGGCTGATGCTGGGCATGATCCCGACGGTGGCGCCATACCTGCTGCCCGAAGCGCTGCCAATCCTGCGCGGGTGCGAGATCGGCCAAGACCTTCACTTGCGCGAAGCTCAGACCGATCAGCTTGTCGAGGAACTGACGGCGGGCCGGCTGGACGCGATTGTCGTGGCAACTCCGCCGCCCGACAGCTCGCTGGAAGCGGTGGCGTTGTTTACCGATCCCTTCCTTCTGGCGGGCAACACGAAGCGGATCGCCGGACTGGATGCGGGCGCGATCCAGCCGCGGTCCTTGGACCCTGGGCAATTGCTGTTGCTGGACGAAGGGCATTGCCTGGGCGACCAGGCGCTGGAGGTTTGCGGTTTTGGACGCCGCAGCAGCCGGCTGGATCTTGGCGCAGCCTCGCTGGCCACATTATGCCGGCTTGCGGCACAGGACATGGGGCTGACATTCCTGCCTGAGATCGCCCGGCGACAGGAACTGGCGGCCGCGCCTGGTCTGGCGACAATCCGGTTTCCGGGGCCGCAGCCGTCGCGGCAGGTGATGCTGATGCGCCGGGCCACCACCGCGGGCGACGGGTGGTTCCAGGAGCTGGCGCAGATCCTGTCAACTGCGGCCGCCCCCCTGCTGACCGATGGCCCGGCCTGAGCCTTAGCTGCCCGAGACGAACTTGTTGAAGCGGCTGGTGCCGCCATCGGCAGTCTTGTCCTGATACAGGAAGTCCAGGTCGTTTTCGTCAAAGATCTGGAAGAACTCGTCCCATTCGATCTGGGTCAGGGACTCCTCGGGCTCTCCAAAGTCGATGCGCAGGATGCCTCCCGTGCCGCCAGTGTCGACCTTGGCAGGATGCCCGTCACGGGCCTCGGCCCATTTCCGGATGGTCTCATGGTCGCGGGTCGTGTGGGATTGAGTCATGGTAGTCTCCTTTCCCGGGTCGAACCGCGCCAGCCCCCACCTTGTTCCCGGTGCAGCGTCAGCTTTGCACCTGCCGGGCTCGGCGTCTTCAATGTCGTCCAAGGCCCGCATGATCGGACCGCCCCAGCCTTGGCAGGAAAAACAGGTGCTGCTCTTTGCCGGTCCATGCCGCGAAAGCCCTTAACACTTGCCGCAATTGCGCATACAACCGCGCCGAGCCAGCCGGGCGGGTCTTCGCCATCGCAAGCCATACATGGACCGATGGAGATGACCCATGCCACGACTTCCCCTGGCAGCACTGCTGCTTGGCTCTGCCGTTTTTCCTGCCGTCGCGCTGTCGCAGACGGTGGTGCTTGACCCGATCGTCCTGACTGCCGAGCAGGAGCAGGGCGCCGGCCAGATCGACGTCACCCCCGAACAGATCGAGGATGCCCAGACCGGCAGCCTGGACACGCTGTTCCGCGCCGAACCCAGTGTGATCGTCGGCGGCGGCATCGCGATGACCGAGCGCGTCTTTGTCAACGGCATCGACCAGCAGCAGCTGGCGGTGACTGTGGACGGTGCCGCCCAGAACAACCGCGTCTTCCACCACACCGGCACGAACGTGATCGATCCCGGCCTGCTGAAGGCGGTGCGCGTCGATGCGGGCGTGGCGCCGGCGGATGCGGGCTTTGGCGCCCTGGCCGGCAGCATCGCCTATGAGACCAAATCGGCACTGGACCTGCTGGAAGACGGCAAGGATTACGGCGGCAAGGTCACGATCGGCTATGAGGGCAACGGCAAGACCGCAACGGGCGCCCTGACGCTGTATGGCCGCCAAGGGCCGGTTGATGCCGTGATCTATGGCAAGCGCGCCACGGGCGACGACTACGAAGACGGCGACGGAGAAACGGTGCGTTACACCGGCGCCGACATGAACAGCTATATGCTGAAGCTGGGCGCGCAGATGGGCGATTGGCGGGCAGAGCTGGGGGCGACAAAGGTCGAGGATGACGCGCTGCGCCCTTATCGCGCCAACCTGGGCGGCGTGATCGGCGTCCGGCCGACCCCGGAGACACGTCGTTACCTTTTGGATCAGGAAACCCAGACCCTCAGCGTGCGCCGCAGCCAGGCGGATGGCCTGATCGACCCCGAGCTTCGGATCTCACGGTCGGAAAGCATCCTGAACACTGCCGATCTGGCAACGGCGGACATCACCGATCCCGATTACAACAACGGCACCGCCGACACGGTTTCGGCTGTGGCGCAAAACCACTTTCAGCTGGGCGGGGCCACGATCACGGCGGGCCTGGACAACAACCGCAGCCGCGCCCTCTACTCCGGCCAGTTCCGCGGCGTGACAGCAGCCTTCCGAGAGGATCGCACCAACACCGGCGTCTTCGCGCAGGCGCGCGGAACGCATGGGCGGTTCGACTACAGCACCGGCCTGCGCTATGACTGGAGCCGCTTCACCGGAGCCGGCGGGCAGCAGATCGACACCGATGGCGCCAGCGTGAACGGCTCGGTCACGTGGCATGCCACGGACGCGCTGTCGGTCAACGCGGGGTATTCCAGCGTCTTTGGCGGCACGCAGCTGGCATCCGTCTATGAACTGGACGCGCCCTACGAACTGGACGGCGCCTATGACGATTTGCGGCCGACGCGCGCGCAGAACGCGATACTGGGCTTGGAATGGACCCTGGGCGGCACCACCCTGGGCGCTGATCTGTTCCGCACCAAGTTGGGCCACGCCCGCAAGGGGCTGGAGGCACGCGACGTCGAAAGCGAGGGTTATCACCTGTCCGCCCGCCAGGATTGGGCAGGCGGTTTCGCGGTCCTGCGATACAGCGACGTTTCCGTGGAGGTGGATGGCGAAGCCGCCTCGACCTTCGACCTGCGCGAACTGGGCACCGTTCCGGGCCGCATCCTGACGCTGGAGGCCCGTCACGAGGTGATGGCCGGCCTGAGCCTTGGCAGCGTCGTGCAGCACGCGCTGGATGAAACTTCCGGTGGGGCAGGGACCGACGCCGATTTCGCGAGCTATACCGTGGTCGACGTTTTCGCAGAGTACGAACCGGCGGCCTACCGCAACCTGACCCTGCGGGCCGAGGTGAACAACCTCTTTGACCGGGCCTATGTGGACCGCGCCAGCTATGGCGGCGACTTCACCAGCGTTATCGGCCAGCAGGAACCGGGGCGCAGCGTCGCCGTGACGGCCAACCTGCGGTTCTGATGCCGACACGGCCCGGCAGTTCATGCCGGGCCGAACCTTCTCCGCAGGCTTCAGGCGGCTTCGCTCACCTTCAGTTCCCGCATCTGGCGCAGATCGCCGATCATCGTGGCTGCGGGCTTGGGTCCGAACCATTCCAGCGACCCCTCGGCCGTGTCCGGCAGCCCCCGCAGGATGCGCCGATAATCCAGAACCCCATGAAAAAGTCCGCACATGCCCGTGCGGTGGCCGCGGGGATCGTGGACATTGCCAGGGCGGAACACGTCCAGCCTGTCGCGGGCCGTTACCGACTTCAAGTGATAGTGCAGGATGTGCGGTGCCAGCAGGGCCTGCGCCTCCAGCGGCTCGGCGCCGCCCTCCCAGACATGCAGCACATCGAAATTGATCCCCACGGCCGGATGATCCAGTCCGTCCAGCAAGGCCATTGTGGCAGGCAGGCTGTCGGCCAGGGTATCGGGATGCGTCTCGACCGCGATGCGCAGGCCGGCATCGCGAGCCATGTCCGCCACCAGTCGCAGGTCGCGCGTGATGGCAGCGCGAGCCCCAGCATCGGCCCCGTCCCATCCCAGCCCCCCCGCGAACAGCCGCAGCTTTGGCGCGTTCCAGGCAATTGTCAGGTCAACCAGCGCCTGCGCCTCGGGCCGTTCAAAGTCGGGCGTGCCAAGCGGCAGATATCCCGCCAGCATCGGAACGCGCGGGCGCTGGGCCAGCGCCCGCCAGTCGGCCAGCGCCGCGCGGGCATGGGGTGCCCAGATTTCCAGCCCGTCAAATCCTTCGCGCGTGACATAGCGGGCCAGATCGGCGGCAGTGACGTCCAGATGACGGAACGCCACGGAACAGGCATGGACCCTCATGCTCCGGCCTCCTGCCAATTGTTGAACCAGGCAGAGACAGTGGCTTTGATGCCCCGCTCCTGGTCGGCCAGCGCGTCAAGGTCCGACAGGGCGCGCGAAAGGTCGTCGTCATCCCCGCCCCGGGCAAAGGCCACAGCGCGGCGATGCACGGCATTCAGGCCCGAGGTCAGCGCCGCGATACGGTCGCAGCATTCTTCGAAAGCGTCACCATCCGCGCCGTCGATGTCGCCAAAGACCGCCAGCGCGTGTTCATAGGCATATTTGCGGATGGCGATGACCGGCAACTCGCGCAATGCGCATTCCAGGTCTTTGCGCGGCAGGTCCACGGAATGCGCAAGGATGATGCGGCGCAGCGCGTCGATCAGCGGTGTGGCATGAGGATCGAAGGTGGCGTGATGCATCGCGGCAATGTCCTGCCGCGCGGCGGGACGCGCCTTGGACGTGTCAAAGGCAAAGCCGCCGGCGACGGTGTCACGCAGGAAGGCCGCGCGCAGATCGCGGGCCGGCAGCGTGCCTTCCCATCGAAAATCGGGATCGCGCATCAGCCAGTTGTCCGGATCATCCGTGGGCTGGATCAGCGCGTAATGCGGAAACGGATCTTGCGCGAACTTGTTGTCCCGCTGCGGCAGCAGGAACATGTCGATCATCGGCATCACGTAACAGCCGGGCCGCCAGTCCAACAGCAGGGCGTGCAGCCGGTTCAGGTTTTCAGACTTGGGCGCGGCCGGATCGTACCAACGCGTCACCGTCAGCCCGAACAGGCGCTGCGCCCAGTTCCGGTAGAAGTCGTGGTCGATGGCTTCGGCGTGATAGGACAGCCGCATGCGGTCGTCGACGACCACCTCGCCGTCCCACAGGCCCAGATACATCGGCCGATGGTCGATGCCGCCATGATCCTTCAGGGCTTGGCAGATGCAGCTGACGACGCAATGAACCTTTATGTCCACGGGTTCGTCGGCGGGGGCAGGCGTGGCCCCCGCCAGGGCCAGCGCCAGGGCGCCGACGGTCAGGCCGGGGGCCTGGTCGAAGGTATCCTCGGCCATCTCGATCCCCTGTTCGTCCAGATGCAGCATCAGCGTCATCAGGGCCACGGAATCCAAGCCAAGGTCATGTCCAAGCCGCGCCTGCGGGCCAAACGCCTCGATCCGGGGGCATGCCATCGGACCGGCAAGGATCTGGCGGATTGCGGTCAGGATCGCATCGGGCGAAGCAATGGGGCAAGGGTTGGTCATCGTGCGTCCTCCAGCAGGGTATCGGCCAACTCTCGCCGCGCAATCTTGCCATTCGCGCCACGTGGCAGGGCAGGCAGGCGGATCAGGCGGGCCGGGCGTTGGCGCGGCGACAGCAGCCGGGCCAGATGCGCGTCCAGGGCCGCCTCGGACATCTCGCCCGCATAGGCCAGGGCTGGGCGCTGCGTGGCCGCAGGGTCAGGCATGGCAAAGGCCACGGCGTCGTGGATGCCGGGCAGGGCCATGGCCGCGGCCTCGATCTGGGCGGGATAAACGTTCAGGCCCGCGACATCGATCACCTCGGCGGCGCGTCCGGCAAAGATCAGGTGCCCGCGCGGATCCATCACGCCCAGATCGCCGGTCTGCACCTCTGCCCCCGCGTCCTGCACCACCACTGGTCCCGGCGCGGCGTTGCCCGCTGTCAGCCGCACATGCGGCAGCGGAGCACCCATGTCGTCAGGCGTGCGGGGATCAACGGCGATTGCCAGGCAACCTGCCTCGGAACAGCCGTATTGCTGGAACAGGTGCCGGCTGGCGCCCCGGATCGCATCGAACCAGGGCTGCGGCAGCACCGTCCCCGACGACATCACGGCATGCATCCCGCCCGGTCCCGCCAAGCGCGCCAGCACATGCAGAAGCGGCGGCGCCGCATAGAGCAGCGGGTCCCGGACACCCGCCAGCTGCCGCAGGATGGTTCGGGGGTTCGCACTGTCCAGGACCACCGGCACATGTCCGCGGGCCTGCCCCACCAGGACGCCAGCGATCAGGCCATAGGAATGGGTGATGGGTGCGGCGATGACCGGGGTCATGTCCCGCGCCTGGGGGAAGGCGCGGATATAGGCGTCGATCTCGGTCTGGATGGCGGCCCAGCTGCGGGCAATGACCTTCGGCGTGCCGGTGGTGCCCGAGCTCATCTGGATCAGGACGCCCCCGGGCCGGGGCGGATCCAAGGACAACAGCTCCTCTTGCCCGCGGTCGTGGGCCAGAAGATCGCAGCCGGCACGGCAGGCCAGATCGCGCGCCTGCTGGGCGGGTGTCTCGGGGTGGATCGGATAGCACGAGGCGCCGGCCGCCCTCAGGCGCAAGATCTGGGCAAGGCAGGCGGCGCGGTCGGTCAGGTGCAGGGCAACGCGGGTGCGGTCGGGGTCGCGGCCGGCCAGCAGGTCGGGCAGGTCCAGCGCCACAGGGTCCACAAGACGGTCGTTCAGACGGAATTGATCACTCATCGGGGGCGGGGTCCTCAGGGGGTTGGGGGCCATGTGGCAGCCAGCGCGGCCCAGAAGGCCGGCGGCGAGGCTTTCGGCCGGATAGGCGGGTGCGTCGGTGTGAAAGCTTGGCGCGGGCGGGAAGGCGGCACGCGCCATGACCCAAAAGGCGGGTTCGGGCAGCAGGTGACGGCGATGCAGCAGGTCGGCCAGATCCGACAGGACGTGCGTGACCAGGCAATCCATCACCAGGTCGCGCAGGTCGGTCGCCGCGGCCATCCGGTGGTGGGTGCCGTCAGGCGCGGCGTCATAGCCGGGTTCGATCCGGGCCAGATCCGGGCGCAGGTCGGGGCGGGCAAGGTGCCCCTGCACGTATTCCAGGCTTTCGCTGAAATCGCGGGCGATCAGCCCGACGGGCCAGCCGTCCTGATGCCGGATCAGCAGGTTCTGGCCATGCGCCTCCAACGCGATGCCATGATGGGTCATCAGGCGCCAGACGGGGCGCAACACCGCCAGCAGCCGCGCCACCCATGCCCGCGTGCCGCGACGCGCAAGCCAAGGCGCGATCAGGGGGGCGCCGTCGGGTTCGGTCAGGGACAGCGCCGACACCGGCACCGCGTCCTGCGGCGGGGCCGTGCGGCGGATCGCGGCCAGGCGGCCACCCAATCCCGCCCGCCCGACAATGACTGCGCCATGTTCGCGCAGAACTGTCAGGTCTGTCAGCCCGGGATCCGTCGCAACTAACTGCGCAAGCCAGTCCGAAATCGCGGGCGCCACGGCCACCGACCAAGGCACCAGATCGCGGATCGAACTGGTCACCCCGACGCCAAGCGACAGCTTGAGATGATCGCGCCCGTCCAGCGGTGCCAGCGTTCGCAGGGATGATGTCGCCTGCATTGCGGGACCGCGGTCATCCAGCAGGCGCAGTCGCCCTGCGGCCTGCCATGCGCGGATCAGCGGGTCCGCCTGCAGGTGGCGCCACTGCCACGGATGGACCGGCACCGCGCCCCTTTGGGCGAAACCTGCCGCAACGTCGGTGCCGGTCCGCGTTGCAAGGTCCGGGTCCACGTGCAGCCACAGCGGCGCAACCGGCGCCGCAGCCTCGGGGCCATAGGCGGCGTTGTCGGCGTCGCTGAAGCCGATGCGGGACTTGAAGCCCGGATGATACGGGTGGCCCTCGATCAGCGCGGCTTCCAGTGCAAGTCCCTGCAGGTGCAGCCGTCCGGGCGCGACGGGACCGGCCGCGCGCAGGAAATGTCCGCTGCGCCGGATCGCACGCAGCAGGATGTGCGGATCATGACCAGCCGCCTTCAGGCCCCGGCCCAGGGCGCCGATCGTCACCGGACGGCCTGCGTCATCCAAGGGTACGGCCAGCAGGCGGACCCGGCCCGTGGCCTGCAGGCGGTGAGGCGTACGGATGGTCAGGTCGCCGACGACCCAGCCGCCCCTGACGGGGTTCAAGATGCCCTCGAAGGCCAGGGCCTCGATGGCCTGGCGCAGGCTGCGGCTTTCGGGGGCTTCAGGCGACATCGGCCAGCACCCTTCCTGCGGCGTGGGCCGGCAGCGGGTTCGGCACACGGATCATCGGCGCGCGTTCGCCGGGGATCAGCAGTTCGTCCACGCCACCCAGTTGCGTCAGCAAATTTCCCTTGGCCGGCAGATGGGTGGCTGTCAGCCAGCGCCGCGCCAAGGCACCGCCATGGCCCGGCAGGACCGCCAGTCGTGTCAGGTGGGACGCCAGCCGCGCCAATGCACGATCCTCGGACAGCAGCCCGTCCAGCGCCATGCGGTGGATGACCGAGAATACCTGGTTGACGATCAGCGTATAAGCCAGCGCGTCCTCGCAGTCGGACCGCGGATAGACCAGCTGCGGGATGGCCCGCAGGGTGGCATCGGCCATGTCATCAGCGATGTAGAAGCCCTGGTTGTCGCGGATGTCGCAGCGGCAGGGCAGGCCGCGCGACAGGTCCAGCAGGGCGTTCTGCTGATGCGCCTCGACGGCGATGCCGGTGGCGTCGTAAAGCCGCAGCAGCGGCGCTACGGCGCAGTCCAGATAGGTTTCGAACCAGGCGGCAGGATCGTGCCCCGCCACCATCTGCGACAGGATCGAGGCACGGCCCGGCAAGGGTTCCGCGACCAGGCCCGCCACCTGCATCACCTTGCCGCCGCGCGCGCCGCGCCACGGGTTCTGGCGCAGGATCAGCTCTAGCCCGCTTTCGGCGCGGCCGGGCAGGCGCAGGGTCATCCAGTGCGGGTCCGTCACGATCCGCAAGGGACCGAAGCGGCCGTTCAGGTTGCATAACCGCTGCGCCATCGCGGCGCCCGCCAACAGTTCGTGCCGCTTGTTGACCCGTCGGGAATTGGTCACCGTGACCGGCAACGAGACCTTGAGCTGCCAGGGGCTGTCCCCGCGCCAAAGGGTCCTGACCGACGAGGTTGCCCACCAGCCCGGACCCGCCGGTCCCAGGTCCACGATATCGCCCGAGCGGACCAGCGCGGCAATCTGCGGGTCCCGCCAGGCGCGGTCCCATGTCAAGGGATGGGCAGGCAGGATCGTCCGTCCCGCCCCCGCCTCAAGGTTCATGCCGGGAAGGTCGGTTGCCAGGTCCGGTCCGGTCGTCTCGACCAGGTCGGCCCGGACCGACAGCACGTGCAGGCGCAACGCGCCGCGCCAGTCGGGGGTCATCGCGCGTTCCTCGGGCAGGGTCATCCCCGACAGGGCCTTGGGGCAGGGGTGCATCCAGTGACCAAAGATCAGCGCCTGTTCGGCGGTCAGGAAATCCGGCGCGCCATCGGGTTCCGACAGCCGGTGGGCGGCCAGTTCGGCGATGCGCTGACGGCTGGCGCGCACCCGGCGGACCAGATTGGCACCCGAGTCCCCGTGATCACACGCGATGCGATCCAGTATCAGCGCCAGCGCCTTTGAGGCGTTGATGGAATGGGCCCCCTCGGCCCCGTGACGGATCAGCTGCTGCAGCCGCGGCTGCCCGGTTCGCATCGGCCAGCGGAAGCGCGGCTCGATCCAGCCGCCGGCAACGGGAACCAGGTCGCGTCCCCCGCCCAGTTCCAGCCGGTCGCAAGCCAGAAGGGCACGCAGGCTGGCCAGGTCCGCAATGCGGTCCGGGTCACCGCATTCAAGGGGATCGATCGTTTCGGACAGGTTGGGCAGGGTCATCAGCGCCTCGGGTCGTGGCGGCCGCGGGGGCCGGTTGGGACAGAGAGAGGCTGGCTGATGCTGGCATGGCAGGCATATTAATCTTTAGTATTTACGTCAACTACCACTTGCGCGATATGCATCCCATTCTGCCACTGCGTTGCCCGCACTACACATTGGCAGAGTTTCGCGACGCTTTGGTATGGGATACGGAACCGTCATCGCCGAGCTAGGGTTCATTCATCGCAGCAAGGGGCCATGTGCCTGATCAGGGAGTTGCCGGTTGGAACAGCGCTTGGACTGGACCCTCACGGAGGCGCTGGACTATGACCACGGACGGGGAGATCCCTTCGCGGCGGCGGTTCGGTCGACGCGGATGGCCATGATCATCACCGACCCGAACCTGCCGGACAATCCGATCGTCTTTGCCAACAGGGCCTTCCAGCAACTGACCGGTTACGAGCGCCACGAGGTGATGGGGCGCAACTGCCGTTTCCTGCAGGGCGGCGACACGGACCGCCGCACCGTAGCCAGGCTGGGCGAAGCGATCGCCAAGGGGCACGACGTCTCGGTGGACCTGCTGAACTATCGCAAGGACGGCAGCAGGTTCTGGAACGCCCTCTTTGTCAGTTCGGTCCGAGACGACGAAGGGCGGATCAAGTTCTTCTTCGCCTCGCAGATGGACGTCACTGCGCGCATCGACGACCAGTCGCGGATCGCGCAGGAAAAGGCGCGCGTCGAAGCCGAGGTCGGCCGCCGGATGGCGCAGCTGCAGAACTCGCTCGAGGCCCAGCAGCTGCTGCTTCACGAGGTGGATCATAGGGTCAAGAACAACATGACCATGATCGGCTCCATCCTGCGGCTGCAGATGCGCGAGGCCGACGACCCGCGCACCAAGGCGTTGCTGCGCGCGATGATGGCCCGGGTCGATGCGCTGGCCGCAGTTCACAGAAGCCTTTACCAGTCCGAAGACATCACCCGGTTCGACATCGGGACCTATGCGGTCAATCTGGCGCAGGATCTGGGACAAGCCCATCCCGACAGCAACATCCGCATCCGGGCCGATCTGAGCCGGGCCGAGGTGCCAGCGGGACAGGCCTCGGCCATCGGGCTGATCATAAACGAAATTTTGACGCAGACCGTTGCCCCGCCCGAAGGCCAGCACGCGGAGGCGGTTGTCACGATCACCGCCACGACCGAGGGGCAGGAGGCGCAGTTGACCATCGATGTCGACGGCAACCGCGACGCTGCTCCCTCGGGCCTGGGGGCGCTGATCATTGCGCGGCTGGCGGCGCAGGCCCGCTGCAGGGTTGGCTGGAACGCCACCCAGACCGGCACAAGGCTGCACATCGCCGCAACCAGAGAGTCCACATGACACAGCCCATCAGCCCGCTGGACGTCCTTGTCGTCGAGGACGAATTCCTGATCGCCATGGATCTTGGCATGATCATCGAGGACGCGGGACACCGTGTCATCGCCAGTGCCGCGTCGTTGCAAGATGTCGAGGCGCTGCCACAGGACAACAGGCCCGATCTTGCCCTTGTCGACATGCAACTGGCGCGCGACACGACCGGGCTGCAGGTCAACGCGCTGATCCGGGAACGCTGGCCGGGAACCGTTGTCGTCTTCGTGACCGCCAATCCCAAGAAAATCCCCGAGGACTTTGAAGGCGCGCACGGACTGATCGCAAAGCCCTTCACCTCCCTCGGCGTTACGGCTGCGCTGACCTATCTTGAACGGGTGATGCACAAGGTGGGCCCGGCGCCTGCCGCGCCCGGAAGCCTTGTCACCGCACCCGCACTGGCGGCGCTGAGGGTGTGACCCTTATCCCGTCGGTGCCGTGACGATGACACAAAGGCCGGGGGCATTGTCCTCGGTCGAAAGTTCTCCCTCCAGGCGGTCGACCAGAGCCGCCACCATGCGCATTCCAAAGCCCGTGCCCTTGGTGGTTCCGTCCGCGCCCACGCCCTGGTCCGAAACCTCCAGCCGCAGCAGGTTGCGGGTCTGGCGCAGGGACACCGACACGGGGCCGGGCTGGCCCGCATAGGCGTATTTCGCGGCATTCGCGATCAGTTCGTTCAGCAGCAGGCCAATGCTGATGGCCTTGTCGGTGGACACCAGAATGGGCGCGAAATCCGTCTCGATCAGCGGGTTCCAGCCCCCGTCCAGCGACGATTTCAGCTCTTTCATCAGTTCGGCAAGATAGATTGACAGGTCCACGATTTCGGAGCTGTCGTCCTGGTACAGGCGCCGATGGACCAGACTGACGGCGGTCAGGCGGTTCTGCGCCTCTTCCAGCTGGGCGCGCACCGAAGGCTCGGCCGACCGGCCCTGCATGCGCAGGAACGAGGCGACCAGCGCCAGGCTGTTCTGGACGCGGTGGTTGACCTCGCGCAGCAGGAATTCCTTTTGCCGGATCAAGCTTTCGTTTTCCCGCAGCGTCGTCCGCAGCTCGGCGTTCAGTTGAC
Organism: Paracoccus saliphilus; assembly: GCA_003255745.1. Lineage (GTDB taxonomy): Bacteria > Pseudomonadota > Alphaproteobacteria > Rhodobacterales > Rhodobacteraceae > Paracoccus > Paracoccus saliphilus_A. Next base: position 8,994 of record QKYL01000154.1, on the reverse strand, counting down.
GGATGCGTTGGTTGTTGCGTGCGCTCAGCATCAGCTTGACCAATCGGGTAACAGACTCGGTTTCGGCTGCGGTCCATTCGCGAGAGCAGCCGCGAACCTGCTGCGACCATGCCTCGAACGACGCGCGCGGCTCCAGCACCGCGCCGGGCGTGGCGGGTACGTCCTTGTGCGGATTGCCGGCCCAAGTCACGACCTGCAGCTTTTCGGCGCGGAACCACATCAGGATCGTCGGCACCTCGGTCGACATGGTGACTGCCAGCAGACCGCTGGCCCGGTCGCTGTAGGTTTGCGCGGGCGGATGATCGCGGCCAAGGCAACTGCTGTGATAGGCTTTGAGCGAGCCGGGATGGCAGACATGGTCGGCAAGGGCCCTTAGGTCATCTTCCTGCGGACAGCTGCCGAAGGTGAACAGATCCTGGCCCTGAACGGCGGCAAAGCCGTCGGCCGAAACCAGTTCGGCAAGTTCGGCCCCCGAATGGGCAAAGAATTGCGCCAAGGATTCATCGGGACCCAGACGCCCCAGCACCATGTCCTCGTGCGCGCGCAGGCGGATGCGTTCGCGGTAAAGCTCGGTTTCCTCGCGCAGCTTGATCTGGCGGGACAGGCTGTCCGCCAGGGCCTGGCAGGCCAGGCGCGTCGTCAGCGACAGCACATGGGGCTGTGCGTGATGGCAGGCCACCAGGCCCCACAGCTGCCCATCCTTGACGATCGACATCGATGCCGATGCTGCAACCTGCATATTCCGAAGATACTGCAGATGAATCGGTGAAACACTGCGCAGCATCGAGTCGCTAAGATCGATATCGGCGATTGCGGGTTCGGTCCCGGCGATGGGGGCCACGGGTGCGTCCACATCCGCAATGACCCGAACCCGGTTGCGAACATAAAGCGTGCGGGCCTGGCGCGGGATGTCGGTGGCCGGAAAGTGATGGTTCATGAAGCCGGAGAGATGGGGTGCGCAGCTTTCCCCGACAACCACGCCGGACGCGTCGTCGCCAAAGCGATAGATCATGACCCGGTCAAAGCCGGTCAGGTCGCGAAACAGACGCGCCGCCTTGCGATAAAGGTCAGCCAGGGTCGACGAACGTTCCATCGCGGCGCCCGACATTTCCAGCTGGGACAGGAAGCCCGCGTCAAGAGTGGCTCCGTCTGGACGCGGGGCCATCTCGATCACGACATGATCCCCGCTGAGATAGGCAATGGCATCGTAGCTTTCGCCCTGGTGCCGGACCGGGTTCAGGACCTTGGGCCGACCCCCTGTCAGATGCGTCGGATCAAGGTCAGCAAAGCCGCCGTCGAACAGGCTGGCCAGATTCTGGCCCATGGCCTTGCGCGACCAACCGTCCTGCAGCCCTGCTGCACCGACCACGATCAGGTCGCTGCGGCGCGCGATCAGCATATGTCCATAGGACTGGATCGAGCCCGGAACATGGATCGGCTCGATGTCGCAATCGTCAACTTCGGAAAAACTGTCGGATTTCTTCTGATCCATGAAATGAAGCGCCGTTGAACAAAAAGACATTATATCCTGCGGTATATGGCACTACACCAGTTCGGGGGCATATCGATCACGCGGATATGCCATCGTATCGGCCAGATTCCGCCGAGTTGCGGCAATGACATGGCACTGCAGGATCAGCCGCCGTGGCCATTGGCGGTGTCCGCGGCAGCAGCCTGCGACGGGCCATGCGCCTCAATGGCCATGTGAAAGACCGCCTGTGCGGTCTGGACGCTGATGTGGGGGTCGAAGGGCGCCTCCTCCAGCCAGGTCAGGAAGGATCGCCAACGGCTTTTGTCTGCCGTCTGCTGTGCCAGGTGGCGGGCGGCATGGTCGGTGCCAAAGCCCAGGGCGGCTGCACGGGACGCGATCAACCGCGCGCCCAAGGCAGAGCCTTCAACCACATAGAGCGCCCCTGCAAGGCCGGCCCGCTGTGTCAGGTCGGGCACAGCGGGCAAGACGGGCAGGGGGTGGCCGATGTCGCGCATGTCCGCCCTCAGCGCGGCCGACAAGGGAAGAATGCGCCACGCCTGCCCGGCATCGGCCAGCGCCGTTGTCAGGGCAGGCTCAAGTGCGCAGCGAAAGGCAAAGGTGCCCGCCAGATAGCGGATGTAATCCTGCACCCGCGTCAAGTCCCCTAGCTGGTCGTCCAGGCGACGGTGCAGAACATCCGTTCCTGTGCGCAGGATCTGGCGGCGTGCCCAAGACTGCATGATGGCTTCCCCTGATCCTGACCGGCATGGCGTGCAGTCAAAACTCTCTGCGGCAGTACCGGTTTCTCTGGACCCACCACGAGGCTTTGCTCAAGCGTTCTGCCGTCGAAAAAGAAAGTGCCGGCCACGTGAATGGCCGGCCCCTGGTTCTTGGCTCTGGTCCGTGGCTCAGGCGTCCTCGGACACCCGGGCGTTCTGGACCCAGGCCACAACCGCCTCGGGCGAAGTCTCGCCATAGGGATCTTCGGCACAGTCGTCGCAACGGCCGGGTTCTTCGAACCATGCCTCGACGATCCCGTCATTGACCACGGCAGCATAACGCCAGCTGCGCGGGCCAAAGCCAAGGTTGTCCTTGCGGACCAGCATGCCGGCCTTTTCGGTGAATTCGCCCGAACCGTCCGGGATCACCGTCACGTTTTGCAGGTTCTGCGCCTTGGCCCATTGGTTCATGACAAAGCTGTCATTGACCGACATGCAATAGATCGCATCAACCCCAAGGTCCTTGAGCTGCGCATAGGCCTTTTCAAAGCCCGGCAGCTGGTAGGTCGAACAGGTGGGTGTGAACGCGCCGGGCAGCGAGAACAGGACGACCCGTTTGCCTGCAAAATAATCGGCAGTGGTCATGTCCTGCCAGCGATAGGGGTTCGGACCGCCCACGGCTTCGTCGCGAACGCGGGTGCGGAAGGTTACGTCGGGCAGTTTCGATCCGGGTTTCATGGTGGCTCCTGTCTGTCGTCGGGCGTCGCGGAGGCAGCGGATAGGCCGCCCCGTCGCGCGCAGAGCTAACGCCGCAGCGCGGCAAGAGCAATGCGGCGTTGCGGCAAAACCGGATAGTCATGGCTGCCATGCGGTCGCAGGCGTCCTCCGCGCGTTGCCAAGCAAAAGAAATGTCTGTATTTCTGCAACAACCGCGACCGAAAGGACCATGACCTTGCGCGACCTCAGGCTCCCGGACCAGCGTCACCCGGAAAAGGCGCACCGCCCCGACCAGGCCCAGCCCAAGAAGCCGGACTGGATCCGGGTCAAGGCGCCGACCTCGGCCGGTTACAAGCAGACGCGCGACCTGTTGCGCGAAAACCGCTTGTCCACCGTCTGCGAGGAGGCAGGCTGTCCCAATGTCGGCGAATGTTGGAGCCAGGGCCACGCTACCATGATGATCATGGGCGAGATCTGTACCCGCGGCTGCACCTTCTGCAATGTCGCCACTGGCAAGCCGCAGTCGCTGGACACATTCGAACCCGGTCGGGTGGCCCATGCCGTGCAGAAGCTGGGGCTGAACCACGTCGTCATCACCAGCGTCGATCGAGACGACCTTGACGATGGCGGGGCCGAGCATTTCGCCCAGACCATCCGTGCGATCCGCCACCGTTCGCCCCAGTCCACCATCGAGGTGCTGACCCCGGACTTCCTGAAGTCCGCACCCGGCGCCCTGGAAACCGTGGTCGAGGCGCGGCCGGACGTCTTCAACCACAATCTGGAAACGGTTCCCGGCCTTTATCCGTCGGTCCGGCCCGGCGCCCGTTACTTTCATTCGCTGCGGCTGCTGCAGCGCGTCAAGGAACTGGACCCGGCTATGTTCACTAAGTCGGGGATCATGGTCGGTCTGGGCGAAGATCGGCAGGGCGTGCTGCAAGTCATGGACGACATGCGCGCGGCCGATATCGACTTCATCACCATCGGCCAATACCTGCAGCCCAGTCCCAAGCATCACCGGGTGGACCGCTTTGTGACGCCGGATGAATTTGCGGGCTATGAAAAGGCCGCCTATGGCAAGGGCTTCCTGATGGTGTCGGCCACCCCCCTGACACGATCTTCTTATCATGCCGGGGACGATTTCAGCCGGCTGCGCGATGCGCGTCTGGCCAAACTGGCCCGCGCCTGAGCGGCTGACAAAAAGGGGCAGGGGGCAGATGCGTCTGCCTCTTGCAAATTCCTGCGGCTGGATTTACCGATCAGTCAGGCCCACAGGGCCATGCCGAAAGAGCGCCGGTTTTCGGGGGCGTGGCGGAATGGTAGACGCGACGGATTCAAAATCCGTTTCAGCAATGAGTGCCGGTTCGAGTCCGGCCGCCCCTACCACGCTCTTTCACGGCTTTTGCTGATTTCTTTCAAAGAATCTGTATCATCAGGGAACGATCATCATCACCTGATGGTTTGGTCCCAGAAGGTGATATTGCACCTGTGAAAGGACTTAGCATGGCACAGAACCCCACCGCTGACGACATGAAACGCGACGCCAGCGCCGCTGCCAACCAAGCCAAACGCGATCTGCGCGAGGGATCCGACAAGTTGGCCGAAGATGCCCGCGAAACCGCGCGCAGCCTTGCAGACAACGAATCGGCGCAGCGCCTTGGCGAGCGTGGCGCAGCCATGGCCAGCAATGCCGCGGAAGCCGGCCGCGAATATGCGGATCGTGCGCGTGTCGAGGCCGAACGGCTGTACGAGGCCGGGCAGCAGCGGGCACAGGACGTGGCCCAGTATGCCGAAGAGCGGTATGACGAAGTTTCGGAAATGGTGCGGCGCAATCCGGCACAAGCCTTGGGCATCGCGGCCGGCATCGGCTTTCTGGTCGGCCTGCTGATCGCGCGCCGCTGAGGGGTGGCAGCATGTTCGACTTTGCGCGGAAGGTAAAGCTGGCTCTTGGCGACACGGCAAGGCGGGCGGCATTGAAGGCAGGTGCCGGAGTGCTGGGTCTGATCGCCGGCGGGTTTCTGTTGGCGGCGCTGTGGTCCTTTCTGGCAACAGAACTTGGCTGGGGATCGGCCTTGGCCTCGCTTGCCATCGCCGTTTTGTTGGCAGTCATCGCGGCGGTGCTGATCGCCCTGGGGTCGCGCCGCAAGCACGAAATGCCAAGCACCGACGACCTGAAGCGCGAAGTCGAGGCGCGGGCCACACTGGCTGCGGACGCAGCCGCCGCCAAGGCCCGCAGCGAAGCTGCACGCGTTATGGACATGGCCGAAACCAAGGCGCATGCGCTGATGGACCAGGCCAGTTTTCGCGCAACCAAGCTTGCGAGCGACGCGGAGCGTAAGGTCTTGGGTTCCGTGCGTGAGACTGCGCGTGCGGTGGGCCTGTCAAGCCAAGTGCCGCGATCCACGCACCCGGTCTTTTCCGAAGGGCAGCCTCAGGTCAGGCCCGCGCCCGGTAATGCAGGTGACATGACAAAGATGATCGGTATTCTTGCTGTCGGGATCACCTTGGCCGCAAAGCTTCAGGAAAGCCGCAGGCGAGACCGTGACTTGGATCCTGATGACCTAATGTGATGATCGCAGGAAGGGTGCCATGGGCACCCTTTCTTCTTAGGCCAGCCGTCTATCCTTTTCGCCAAGCGTCAGGCGGAGGACAAGGTCGTCAAGATCGTCTCGGGTGAACGGCGCGGCCAAGGGATACCAGCCGCGGGTGCGAATGCTCTCAACCGGGTCGATCCCAAGCCGCAGCACGATCGGCCACCCATGTTTTTTCCAAGCCCGCACCGCAGCACAGGCGTCCATTTCGTCGATATGGGACTTGGCGACAAGAACCGGCAATCTGTCGCATTCCTGAAGCCGGGGCAGCAGGTCTTCCGGGATGCGGCCGTCGGCAAGATGCAGGAATTGACTGTCCGGGGCTGCTTCCACCAATCCGGCGCACATGTCCTGTGCCACGAAATGGTCCTTTTCAAGGACAACAAAGGTGAAGCTCTGGTGCGTCATGTCTGGACCAGAGTTCCACCCGTGGATGAGTGAATCAAGCAAATTTAAATCAATTCGCCACCGCTCCTGCAAAAAGGTGCGATGGCGACAGGTTTTTAAGCGGACAGGTCAGGCATTTGCTTCTCGGATTTTTTCAGCTGCGGCCTTGTCGAAGGTGATGCCCTTCTGGTCAAGCAGCTGGTCCAACTCTCCGGACAAGGTCATCTCGGTGATGATGTCGCATCCGCCGACAAATTCGCCCTTCACATAAAGCTGCGGGATCGTGGGCCAGTCCGAGAAATCCTTGATGCCTTGGCGAATGTCGGCATCGGCCAGCACGTTCACATCCTCATAGGGAATGGCCATGTAGTTCAGCACGCCCGCAACCCGGCTGGAAAAGCCGCATTGTGGCATGTCGCGGGTACCCTTCATGAACAGCACGACGTCGTTGCGGTCGATTAGGTCCTGAATCCGGGTGGTGACGTCGCTCATGAAGAAGTCCTTTTGGTCGCAGACCCGGTGACGGGCCTTGAAGGTCGAAGGGCAGGGCTGCCTTGGGTCAATCCGGTGCCTTGGTCGTCAGTGCAAGCGCATGCAGAGCACCCGAGGGTCCGTCCATCCTGCCCTGAAGCGCCGCATAGACGGCACGCTGCTGCTGGACACGATTCTGGCCCCGAAAGCTTTCGTCAACGACTTCGGCCGCATAATGATTGCCGTCGCCCGCAAGATCGGTGATCGTGATACGCGCATCGGGAAAGGCTGCCCTGATAAGGGCTTCGATATCATGCGCTTCCATCGCCATGAAGTTATCCTCTTGTCGCTCCACACAGATGTAGGCGATGGCCAGCCGCGTCGCAAGGCCAAGCAGAACGGCCGCGCCCGATGAGCGCGGCCGTTTCCCAGAATCGCACCGATCAGTTAACGGCGCTGACCGCCCCGACGGTTCCGCCGACCACCGCGCCCACCGGCCCTGCCATCGCGGCACCGCCAACGCCGCCGGTGGCCGCACGTTCACTGACAGTGTTTCCACAAGCCGAAACCAGAAGCATTGCGCCGAGAAGGCTGGTGGCAATCATACGCATCGTGAATTTCCTCTTTGATGGTGTCAAAACCGGGGTCCTCTACTAGACGCGGATACAAGCGCCTGAGTTCCAAGACGGGCGCCTGTCCAAGCCGCTGGACCAGATGCACCGATGGCGGGTCCGAATGTCCGATCAGGTTGCCCTATCCTCAACCGGCATCGGTGCATTGGGACTTCTGGAATAGGCCCGTCGGAGGGTCATCTTCTTTTGGGTGCTGCAAGATTAGGCATGCCTCAGGCGCGGGTCCGGTTTAACCCTGTGCTGCCCTGGGCAAGCCGTGCAACCCAACAGCAGCACAAGTCAGTCGCACGTCCGATGCGGGGCAGCAGAACAGCAGACCTGCAAATACGGTCAAGGCCAAGCTTATCACCGGCAGACCCAAACGAGTAACTGTCAAGCCAACAAGCTGGGCGAGATCAGTGTGGTGACGCCCAGTTGTCCATCACGTTGAAGATGTTCGAGCCGACAATATTGCCGATGCCGACCTCGGACCGGCGGCAGAAGGCCGCAACCAGCGACGTCGCTATTTTGGAAGCGATGTGTCGATCGCGGTAATGGTCAGCCCGATAAAGGTTCCTGTGACGTTGCCCCCTCCGCCTAATCCAATTTGAGATAGATTCTGGCCCAATCGAAAGGACCAGAGATGAAGCGCAGCAGGTTCACCGAAGACCAGATCATCGGCATTCTGAAAGAGCACGATGCAAGGATTTCCGTCGCCGATCTGTGCCGCAAGCAGGGCGTCAGCGATGCGACCTTTTATAAATGGAAGGCCAAATAGGGCGGAATGGATGTCAGCGAGGCCAAGCGAATGAAGGCGCTTGAGGACGAGAACGGCAGGCTGAAGAAGCTGCTCGCCGACGCCATGTTAGCTGATTTGGCTTTGAAAGACCTGCTCGGACAAATTGGTAGCGCCTGCCGCGAAGCCGCAAGCGGTCGCGCATCTGGTTGCAAGTCACGGGATGAGCAAACGGAGGGCGTGCCGGGTCATCGGCTGTTGCCGGATGACCATGCGCTACGAGGTTGTCCGGCAGGATGACCCGGTGCTGCGCGAACGGCTGAAGGAACCGGCAAGGTTGCGCCGCAGGTTCGGCTACCGGCGGCTGCACGTGGTCCTGCGGCGCAAAGGCCATGAGGTAAACCACAAGCGCCCGTTCCGCATCTACCGCGAGGAGTGGTTGCATGTCCGCCGTCGCGGCGGGCGCAAACGGGACATCGGAGCACGGGCTCCAATGGTGCTGCCGTTGATGCTCAACCAGCGCTGGTCGCTGGACTTCGTCTCCGACCAGCTGACGGATGGCCGCCGCTTCCGCGTGGTGACCGTTGTCGATGACTGCACCCGGGAATGCCTCGCCCTAATCTCCGCACCAGCATCTCAGGCGCCAGGGTGGTGCGCGAACTGAATGCGCTGGTGCGGATCTACGGCAAGCCCATGGCCATCAGGGCCGGACAACGTCGTATGTCAGGAGCGAACGAGCCCATAAGGCGTCAGGTCACGGGGCATTAGAGCGATCAAATGCCCTGAAGATGTTTGCCCAAGCCGGCTCCGCCGTCAAGAAACGGTCTCTGCCATGAGCCGAATACAAGGTCGGCCAGATTGCCGCCCTCACCGTCCTTAAAACGAAATCCTGATCCCCAAGCGGATCGAGGAGGATCAGGAAACAGTCCGGCGGACTGAGCTGCTGCTGGGTTGGTGGACACGAAGACAAGATCGTGACCGAGGAACTGGAGAGTGGATATGACGAGACGGAAGTTCAGCCGTGAGTTCACGACAGAGGCTGTCAGGCTGGTGACGGATCGGGGAGTTGCGGTGGCGCAGGCCGCCCGTGACCTTGATGTGGCAGAGAGTGTGTTGCGCCGCTGGATGAGGGAACTGACCGCAACCCCTGCTGCGGCCTTTCCCGGGAACGGGCAGATACGTGCCGATCCGGCCGAGATTGCAGCCCTGAAGAAAGAGGTCGTCCGGCTCCGGGCGGAGCGTGACATCCTGAAGAAAGCAACAGCTTTTTTCGCGCGCGAGGTGATATGAGGTT